>NZ_SOBM01000003.1:0-626100 GCF_004364705.1 Azorhizobium sp. AG788 | reverse complement strand
GAAGCTTCGCGACGATCTCTTCCGGCTTGTGCTTCTTCTGCGCCATCGCGCCATCCTCCAAAGGCTCAAAAAGCCTACTTCACGGAGGACCACTTTTCAGGGGGCAGGCCAGATCAGGGTCTCAGGTCACCGCCAAATCCGTCCACACCGCATAGGCTGGTGGGGCAACGTCACCGGAACTGTAGACACTTATGTTCGTTCTCAAACACTCCCGGCGGTTATCACTTGGTCAAGACCCGCTGACGCCACCATTCGAGGACATCCTGAATGGTTGTTGCGAAATCCCTTTGCGGACTCCAACCGGTCAATGCGCGCAGCTTCCCAGTGTCCCCCACCGCTCGCGGAATATCGGAAGGGCGGAGGCGTTCGCTGTCTGTCTCTATCCGGATTGAGGTCGCTGAGAGCGAAAGCAGGTCGTCCAACAGGTTCCCGATGCGCCGGGCCGCGCCGGACGCCACGTTGATGAGATGCCGCTCGCCGTCGCCCATCTGGAGAAGTTTCACATAGGCATCAGTGACGTCCCGGACGTCCAGAAAATCGCGTTCTGCGTCGAGATTGCCCACCTTGATCACGGGCGGAGCTTGGCCGGCTTCTATACGAGCGATCTGCGCGGCGAAGGCCGGCAAGACGAAGCGCTCGTCCTGGCCGGGGCCGGTATGGTTGAACGCGCGTGCAATGATCAGCCGAGTACCCGCCGGCAGAATGTCTTGCAGCATTGTTTCTGCCGCCCGCTTGGAGGCGGCATAAGCATTAAGCGGTTGCGGGCATGTGTCTTCTGTTGCAGGCCCCAAATTAAAGCTGCGACCGTACACTTCACCGGACGATGCAAAGAAGAAAACACCTTCCGGGGCATGATGTTTAGCCGCGACCGCCAGGTTAAAGGTGCCGCCAAAATTGGCACGCCACGTTTCCTTTCTGTCCCCCGCCACGGCGGATTGGGCAGCCAGATGAACGATCAGCGCCGGCCTGAGGTTCTCCAGGACTTCATCGACCGCCCTCTCATCCCGGATGTCCGCCTGAACCAAGCCCCAACCCGCAGGGGCAACGGTGGCTGCTGAGCGGGTCATCAAGACGCGTCGATGGCTCGGAAAGGCCATCGCAAGTTCAGGAGCCAGATAGCCCCCGACGAAGCCCGTACCACCCACGAGCAGCAGAACCGGGAGTGCAGGCATCGCTCATGCCCGGTCAAGGCGCGCGAGGTCTGCGTCGACCATCTCCAGGATCATCTCCTCGAGGGAGATGCGGGGCTCCCAGCCCAGCGTCGCCTTAGCCTTCGCTGGATTGCCGAGAAGAACATCCACTTCTGCCGGACGGAAGAAGGCGGGATCGATCACAAGATGATCGTCCATGTTCAAGCCAACATGTGCGAAGGCAATTCGGCACATGTCACGCACCGTGGTGGTCGTGCCCGTTGCAACCACATAATCATCGGCCACGGCCTGCTGAAGCATCAGCCACATGGCGCGCACGTAATCCTTGGCGTGGCCCCAGTCCCGCTTGGCGTCGATGTTGCCCAGCCTCAGTTCATTCTCGCGGCCAAGCTTGATCCGCGCCACGCCGTCCGTGACCTTGCGGGTGACAAATTCAATACCCCGCAGCGGGCTCTCATGATTGAAAAGGATGCCGGAAGAGGCATGAATGCCGAAGCTTTCGCGGTAGTTTACGGTGATCCAGTGGCCGTAAAGCTTCGCGACCGCGTAAGGAGACCGGGGGTAGAACGGAGTTGTCTCGCTCTGTGCCGCCTCCTGGATCTTGCCGTACATCTCAGACGATGACGCCTGATAAAACCGTGCTGTGGGAGCAACGATCCGGACCGCCTCCAGCACATTCGTCACGCCAACGGCCGTTATATTTGCCGTGAGAATCGGTTGCTGCCACGAGGAGGCAACAAACGACTGGGCCGCGAGATTGTATACCTCGTCAGGCTTGACCTGCTCCACCAGTCGAATGAGGCTCGAGAGATCGGACAGATTGCCGTCAAGCAGCTTTACGTCCTTGTCCACGCCGAGCCAGCGCAGGCGATGGTCCGCAACACCCAGGTGGGAGGAGCGCCGCACGACGCCGTAAACGTCGTAGCCCTTCTCCAGGAGGAGCTGGGACAGGTAGGCGCCATCCTGCCCGGTGATCCCGGTGACCAAAGCCCGCTTCATTGCAAAAGTGTCCCCCGAATGACCCTAGCGTGCATCTGTTACAGTGGTGGAAATAGCCCGTCAAACGTTCCCGCATCGAACTCGGACATCCTTCGGGGCGGATATTCGTGCATATCACCGGCAACGCTTGGCCGATGTCCGCGATAAAGTAACAGGGTTCCGACGGAGGCTTGGTCTTCAAGCTCAGAGTGATCTCGCTGCCCATCCACAATTCGCGCTGGGCCCTCTGGCGTGCTGCCCGAGGGCCCAGTGTCTCCTTCGTGTTATACAAAGGTATGTGCGCGGGGCTTTATGCCACCTACCTGGGTTAAAACTAAGCTGTCCGGGGCCCTGAACCCGATCGAAGATACTGCCCCAATTCGAACGGCCACCTGATCACCGGATCTCGCAGATAGGGATATGTCGCGGCAGTTGGTCAGGAATGTAGGCTGATCAACGTAGTATTTTCCAATTATAGTGTTATTTATTAACGTCTCCAAAAACATGTAACTACTATTAAAATCAATATCACCCCAGATTGCTTCTACAACAAAACGCCCCCCTTCTGTTGGAATATTATACTCAAATATAGTTTCTCCCTTCTGCTCGAAGGAATTTGCGTCGGATGCCTTAAATGTTCGTGAGTGTCTCGATCCGTCAATTTCACCAAAAATAGTTTCTCTGATACGCGACTTATGGACCGCTACGATATTCCGGATTGTCGATCCTTCAAGGAGATCGGCAGACGAGTGTACAGGAGTGTAGTGAGTTGAGCAGAATGTCTCGTAACCCAGCTCCCGCACAAACGTCAGGGCATCATCGTGCCCAACCTCGTGTTCGAAGACCAAGGGCGTGCGGTATAATGAGAGTGTGCGCTCAAATCCGCAGAACGCGTCGTACTCGGCGCCCTCAATATCCAGCTTGCAAAAATCGGGGACGATGGATGTCTCGCGTACGAAATCGTCCAGCGCAAGTGTTTCGATGCCGCCGGGCACGTAGCCCAAATTATAATTTACCACGCGGCTGGCAGCGGGGTTCAAATCGGGGCTGTCCAGATTAACGTAGTGACCGCTCTTGCGCCCGATGGCGCGATTTACAATGAAAACATTATTACAAATATTGGACTTCATGTTTTCAGTAAGTTGCGGCAAAGTCGATGCGTTAGCTTCGAAGCTTACAACATTGCCCTTTGGGCCTGTTAAGCGTGAAAGGATGAATGACATATCCCCCACGAATGCGCCTACATCGAATACGGTATTTCCGGGCCTGACAAAGTCGCGGAAAATGAGCGCGACCGTTGGCTCAGTAGCGTTTCCTTCCCACCACGGGGGCATTGACCTGGTGACGACCGGCATATCTGAGCCTCCTAAATTACACTGCCATCCTAATACGGGTGAAGCGTAAAACCATCCTGTTGAGACACTTCATATGGAAGTTTGTTATCTCAGTTTAGATATTTCTATCCGCGAAGGGGCCGTGTGATGGCAGCGTTCCCCTCTCGCGCCTCGCGGACTTAGTCCTGAAGTTGACCCGCTTTCACGCCGCTCAATTGGCGCACTCTGACACCGATTTCAACCTCAATCGGTGAGTAGCCGAGCGCAGCAAGTTCAACGCGCGGGTGAGGCAGCTTGGGATCCCTGCTCAAGGATGCGAAATATGCGTTCGTGGCCTCTTCGATCCGGCCTGACATTTTAAGTACATGTCCAAGCTGCAGATAGGTGTCGGGCTCCTCCGGATCGATCTGAAGCGCTCTGATATAGGCTTCCTCCGCTTTCCGGATATCTCCGCTTTCCTTGAGGCTGTGACCAAATTGCACCCATATTGGTGCCATCTTGGGATTGACTTCTAGGGCCAGTCGATATTGTTCGGTTGCCTGCGGCCAATTCCGGGCGTCCCGATGGGCATCTGCCTTGGAGACGTAGTAATTGGCGGACATGCGCCGATTTCCTTTTAGGACCTGCGCAATGCGCAGGCGTGGCTGGGCTGAGTTGTGAGCCGAGGGCTCTGCCAGGCGGCCAGGGGCGGCCAGGCAGCTCTGCTGTGTCCGGTCATGCATGAACGTGGCGAGCTTGCGCCATCCAGCAACATCGAGCCCCAGTGTTTCCAGATTGGTCCCGAATTCAACGATTGCGGGATCTTGCAACAGGTGCTTGATGGTGAATTCGTCCACGCCGTGAGGTATCGAAGTGCCGTTAAACCGGCGGGCCGCAGTGAGCACGATGCTCGCGCCCATTGGATAGAGTTCACGGCGGGAAGCTTCGCTTGGACGATCAAGGACGTCCCGCACGCTCGATGCGGTCTTTAAGCTGAGCGCCTTAACGGCATAGACGTCCAGATCAGATCCGACGAGCGTGACAGGCTTGTTCGCGCCATGTGCGAAGTAGATCTCCGCCGGAACGTTGACGCTGTGCCCGGGGAGTATTGCGACGATCTCCCGCGCTCCCGTTATCAGGAGCTGCAGCGCCTTCGGGGACGAGAGCGCGAATTGATCCCGCTGGCCAACGGCGATCGCATCGCGCGGATCGGTAACCAAAACGGCTATGTCCGGATCGCTTTGGGGCAGCCGGGAGATGGTCTGAACGGCTGCCCGATATGCCTCGTCATTGTAGGCAAGTATAAGACGGTTTAGACCAAGCTCAACTGCTGAAAGTCCTGATGACTGTGAAAGCCTAAGCGCATCACGCTTCGCATTTCTCGGATTGGCAGCTAGTTCGGCGTTGATGATTGCAGCAGAAAGGCTGCCATTAACCACGATGCTTTCGTAGAAGGCCCTAAATCCAGCCGCTCTTTCGTTTGTCGTGTTTACGGCAAGTTTGAACTCTTGAGCCGTGTGAAGCACGATGGATCGCGCCTGCAGTCTGTCGCTGACAGTGGGCGCCTGTTCTCCATAAACGACCATCTCATCGCATGTCAGTCCCTCCAGCGCGAGCGCTGAGAGGTCCAGTTGATCGGTGGTGAACAGCGTATCGCTGGTGACAGCGTCGGAGGGAGCGACCAGCTTCCCGACCTCTGCCGCCGTCAGCTCATGACAGTCGGGTTCGTCCTGCGTCAGGCCGTTGAGCAACCTGATCACTTCCAGATGCTTCAGGGAGAAGGCAAGAGGATCGCCGAGGATCACTGTGCGAAGGCTGACATCGCCCAATGCGGAAAGCAGGGATACAGCGGCTTTGACAACCCTGTGGCTTCCATGGTCCTGTATGTCGCTGGTTGTCACGGCCAGCAGGACGCTGGCGCCGGGAGTCGACTTGAGGCGCGCCACCAGCGACAGATGCCGTAGGTCGAGGGGGGAGAGCAGATCCGACAGCTTCAGAAGGAAGGTGTTGAGGTCACCGCTCTTCGGTGCAGTCGACGTAGGCTTACTGACATTATACTGCAGGCCGAACTCAAGAGCCGATATGTTCTCTTTACCTTTCGCCAGTTCAGTCAGAACATGGTGACATTGCGCCGATGTCCGCTCCCAGGAGAAGCGCTGGGCCCACGCCTGGGCACGCACAGTTTCCCATGCGCGGCGGTTCTCATTGATCGTCAACGCCGCCACGATCTGGTTGGTGATATCTCCTACGTCATAGGGGTCGCAATAGCGGACGTAGTCCCCGCCCACCTCGTGGTGGCAGGGAATGTCGCTTGCGACGACCGGAACGCCGGCCATCATCGCTTCGAGGATCGGAAAGCCGAACCCCTCCCAAAGCGAGGGGAAAACGAAGACATCAGCTCTATTGTACCAGTCCGTCAGCGTTTGTTCATCAGTATAGCCGGGAATAACGATGTCGGCCACGGTCTGGGCCTGCTGAAGCACCTTACGATACTGGTTGCCGAGAATGTCGCCCGGCCCGATCACGTCGCCAAGAATGGCGAACCGCAGGCGCCGATGCCGCATCTGTTCGGCGATCCGGGGGGCTGCCGCGAGGACGGTATGGAAGTTCTTCCGTCGCTCGACCGTGCCGACCATCAATATATTGGCAGTCTCAGCGTCATCCTCGTCCTTGCGCCACCGGAAGCTGTCCGCCTGATCGTCGATGTTTCGGCCGCCGCCGAGCCATATGACGTCAATCTTGCGCGCGGCCTCAGGGAAGAATGCCCGGAGGTCGTCGGCGGTGGCCTTGGAGATGCAGAGGAGCTTGTCTGCCTTCTCGACAACGTTCGACAGGGATTTGAAATAGGCCTGCTTGCCGTCCGAACTGCTCATCTCCTCAATCCGGAACGGAATAAGGTCGTTGATGATGCAGGCGCCCTTGATTCCAAACTTCTTGAGCGGCCACGCCCAGATGGGCTCGAAGCATTCAAAGGAGAGTAGACTGTCAATCGCATCCGCCGGGATGAAGGTTTTCTTTATCCCGATCTCTTCAAGGCGCGCAAAGCTGAAACCGATCGATGCGACTTTGAAAAAGCTGTCTAGAGGATAGGACTCGAACGTCACGAGCCCGAAATTGTAGGATATTCCGGTGATTGCGAGGTATTCGACCTCAGCACTCGACTTCAGGTTGCTGCAGATGCCGAAAGCGACGCGTCCCACGCCGCGCGGGCTGGATGCCGTGAGATGGCCTGCCCAAACGCCTACACGGATGCGGGGCCCGACTGCTTTCCTCATCGCGAGGCTCTCCATTCCAGCGGGTGAAGGGACCAAGGGACCTCTCCGCCATGCGGCAGGCGTTCACCAGCCTGCGCAAACCAGGTTTCCAAAAATGCCCGAGCAACAACGAAACATCGGGCGGGTAATCGTCTGAAGGTACGACAATACCTCAGGTCATCCCGTGAGGATTGTGGATCCTGCGGTGTCCAGACCAATGGGTATGATCGCCGCGTTCTTTAGTGTCTCGTTAAAGCGCTTCTGGCGATCAGGCGGAACGAGCATCAGGAGAAAGCCTCCTGATCCGGCACCGCACAGCTTTCCGCCCAGAGCGCCAGCCTCCCGGGCCGCAGCATAAAGCGCATCAATTTCAGGGTTGCTGACCTTCGATGATAGGCGCTTCTTAGTCTCCCACCCGTCGTGCAACATCTCGCCGAAGTGCGCCATCATCCGGTCTTCATCGGCGCCTTCCAGAACGTCAACCGCCTGATCGGTCAAAGCCAGAAGGTGCGAGAGATCGTTGTCGACGGCGCCGGATTTCGTACGCTCCATCTGCTCGTCTAGAGTCTTGGAAGCGAACCGCGTAACGCCCGTGTAGAGCAGAAACAGAGAAGAAGTGAGCGCGGTGTGGCAGGGTTCAGTCATCTGTATCGGCGTGATGCGGGTCCGCTGACCTTCAAAATCAAAACGGTTCAGGCCGCCGAACGCCGCGTGATACTGATCCTGCACCCCGACGTTTTCCTTGAGCAACTCCCGCTCAACAAAAACGGCCTGACGCGCCAGGTCTAGTTTTGTGATCTGCCGGCGCTGGATGGTAGCGATCAGGTTGAGCAACCCGACCGTGAAAGACGACGAACTCCCAAGTCCGCTTCTGGCCGGCAGATCCGCCATGATGGAGAGGTCGAGAGCCTCTCCCACCTTGAAATGATTTATAACGTTGCGAACAACGGGATGCTGAATTTCATCTACATCGCTGACCATTTCGACTTTAGAATAGCTCAACCGGTAACGGTAGTCGAGAATAGATGCCAGGCACAGGCAGGAAATATAGACGTACTTATTTATAGCCATGCCGAGGACGGCACCGCGCGAGCGGGAAAAGTATTCAGGATAATCAGTGCCGCCGCCAAAAAAGCTGACGCGAAGTGGTGTGCGCGAGACGATCATGACGTGACAACTTCCTTGAACGGAGCACTCTCGACGGACAGTCGCACGCCCTGTACGATATCCACCTTCGGATGCCAGCCCGTTTCCGTGAGGAATCTGGACGAATCCAGCGTCTTGTAAGCGGCGCCCTGAAAGCTCCCGCTCGGCGTGGAGATGGCGGCAGGCCAGTCCAGGGCCTCGAAGATGCTGCGCACACACGTTCCGATCGTCACCGGCTGGTTCGCCGTGATGTTTATGATCGTGTTGTTGAACGCCTGATCGGCAGCTATCATGGCTTCGATCTGGTCGCCCACATAGAGCAGGTCACGGACGGTCTCGAGACTGCCCCAGACGTCCAGATGATCCTCTCCCGCGGCCTTCGCAGCCACCGCGCGAGAGATCAGCGCAGCCATGAAATGACTACGATGTTCTTCCACGTGGGCGTGTGGCCCATAGACGGTGGCAAGAATGCAGTGAAGCCATGAAAGCCCATACTGGGATCCATAGACCTCCTGCCCAACCGCGAGCGTTTCCTTCGCCAAAGCGTAGCCACGCACGGACGGATGCGGTACGCCCTGGCGGAACGCACTCTCGGGAATCGGTTTGTCCGATTCCGCGTAGACGCAGGAACTTCCAAGCGTGATCAGCTTCGCCTGCGGCTGGTAGCGCCGCCAGGCCTCCAGAACGTTCAGGTGAATCCGGCTGTTATCAGCGAGAAGTTCTCCCTGGATCTGATACTGGATCGCGCCCGTGCGTTGCTTCGTGATCGCGTGAAGAATGCGAGACGCCACGGCGGGCGCATTTTTAAACGCGCGCTCCACGACAGCGAAGTCGGTAAAATCGCCAGCGGACCGGCCGATGGCATGGCAAGGCCACCCCCGTTGACGCCAATATTCCACCAGGTTCCGGCCAATGAACCCGTCCGCACCGAGGATGATCGTAGGGCTATCTGCGTAAGGCATCTTGATACCACTGTAGGGTGAGTTTCATGCCCTCGTCGAGAGTCCGGAAGGGGGCGAGGCCCGGCAGAAGCTGGCGTATCCGGCCGGCCGTGGCGCGGCGGATTTTCACCCCTTGATTGCTCCCCGCCGGCGGCGGGTTGGTCTTCACGGCGCGCTCCCGGCCGGCCGCGCGCATCGCTGCGTACGCCAGATCCAGAACCCGTGTGGTGCTTCCCGCGGCGCAATTCACGGCGTCATTGACGCCTCTGAGCTTCAGGGATTCAGAGAAGGCGCGGGCCACATCGCCGGAAAAGACGAAATCCCGCTCCGCTTCCGGATCTCCTCGGACCTCGAAGGCCTCCGTTCCACACAGAGCTCGGATCACGAATGCGGTCGCCACGTGGGCTTCGCTTTCATCGAGCGTGTCGAAGGGACCGAACGGATTCGACAGGCGGAAACTGATCGTATTGATGCCTGCCAGACGCGCCCAGAGCGTGGCGTTTATCTCGCCCCAGCGCTTTGACCAGGCATAGGCCGACTCACCCAGATGCGGATGGCGGTTGAGGTCCAGGGGAATCTCGTCGTCCAGCACGGGCATGTCGGCCGGATAAACCGCCATGCTGCTCGCGACCCGGACTTCCTTGATGTCCCGCGTCAGGGCGAAGCGGTACACGAGATCTGTCAATGCGACGTTGGCCGAGAGGATTTCCGCCTGCTGGCGCCCAAAGCTGCTCGCGAAGTAGCGAAAGGCCGCCACATGAATGATGGCCGCATCACGCGGCAGCGGTCCAAGGTTCTCCAACTGCGACGCGGCAACAGTTCTCGTGCTCCCCGGGACTGGACGTCCCGAGGAGTTCACCGCAACAAGTTTATCGACCTTGCCAGCCAGCTCGGAAATGACATTCCGACCTATAAAGCCGCTGGCGCCAAAGACGACAACCGCTTCGGGCAGTGTTGCCGAAGTCTCACTTGACATCGCGTGTACCGCTGGCACTCACCACCTGCACCTTGGGTACAGGAATGATGAATTCCCCGCCCTGCTCGATGAACTTCTGGTTCGCGGCATTCTTGAGGAACTCGTCGGCAAAGTTCCACGCGAGGATGATATACGCGTTCGGCGAAACATCGGCCTCTTCCGCGGCGATCGGTGTACGAACGCCAGGAATGGCGAGGCCAACCTTCATCGGATTGCGTTCAACGGCCTGCTGCACGAGATCCGGGCCGATCCCGAAGCTGTTCAGGAGCGTTGCCCCCTTCGCCGGGGCGCCATAGGCCCAGACTGAACGCCCTGCGGACTTGTAGGTCTGCAACAGGGCCAGGAGCCGGTCCCGCAGTTCGACGACGTTGCCAGCGAACCGCTGATAGGTGGCAATGTCCCCAAACCCCTTGCGGATTTCCTCCGCCTGCATGTCCCGGACGCTATCGCCCACAGGACGAGAGCCCTTCCGGGCCACGTGAGCCTCAATGGAGCCGCCGTGAATAGGAACGAGCTTCGCCTCGAAGACCTCGAGGCCGTGCTGTTCTAGCAGGGCGGAGAGAGACTTCAGCGTATAGTAGCAAAGGTGCTCATGATAAACCTGATCGAACGCGGTGTTTTCCACCATGCCGCCAAGATATATGGCCTGCACGACGAAGACGCCGTCCGATGTCAGAAGAGCCTCGATCCCGCGCACCACGCTGTGAAGTTCTTCCAGATGGAAGAAGACGCCTGCGGCGGTCACAACCTTGGCGGGCCCGAATTCCTTGAGGATGTCCGCGACGCAGTCTTCGTTGAAAAAGCGGTTCCACGTGGGAACGCCGGCATCCTGTGCAATCTTGGCAACGTTTCCGGCGGCCTCGACGCCGAGAACGCGGCAGCCATACGGGGCGTATTGCTTGAGCCAGGTACCGTCATTGCTGCCGATATCGACCACGAGGTCTTGCGGGCCGAGACCATAGGCGTCCGCAATGCGACGGCTGGTTTCCGCGAAATGCGCCGGCAGCGTCTTGGTGGTTCCCGACACGTAGGGGTAGTCGGAGAACATCGATTCCTTGGGAATCGTATGGTCGATCTGAACCATCGTGCACGTGTGGCAGAAGCCCACGCGCAACGGATAATGGGGCTCGACGCCCGGTGTCAGATCCTGCGCCACCAGTCGGTTGCAGTGGGGCTGGTCGCCAAGGTCGACAACCAGTTCCACGGTTCTGCTGCCACAGCACCGGCAGGCCATGTCGAGCATGACCTTTTCCGTGGGCACGTGCAGGTGGGAAGTCGCGGCCTCAGACATTGCTAAACCGCCCGTTCCGCAGCATCCGGTAACCCTTGATGAGTTCCTTGATGCCCGCATCAAGCCCATGATCGGGCAGCCAACCAGTGGCCTCGAGCTTGGCGTTGCTGACGATGTAATCGCGCTTGTCGGGGTCTTCGCCGACGGGCGCCTCAATGTAGGTGAAGCCGGGCACGTGTTCGGCAATGCGAGCGCAGAGCTGGGCCTTGGACAGATTTGCTTCAGAGAGACCCACGTTATAGGCCTCGCCCTTCATGGATTCGAAATTGTCGATGACATGGACGAAGGCCTTCGTCACGTCTCGGACGTGAATGAAGTTCCGCCGGAAATGCGCCTCGAAGAGCACCACGGCCTTGTCGTTCACGGCCCGCCACGTGAAATCGTTCACGAGCAGATCAAGCCGCATCCGCGGCGCCATGCCGAACACGGTCGCGAGGCGAAGGGACGAGCCGTTGCCATGCTCCAGAACGGCCTGTTCGGCCTCAACCTTGGTGACGCCGTAGAGCGACACGGGGCGGAGCGGCGATTCTTCCGTGCAGAATGCGTCGGCGGCCCCGATGCCATAGCCGCTGTTCGTGGTCGGATAGATCACGCGCTGGTCGGCAGAGGTGCGCTTCACGAGATCGACAACCGCATCCCGATTGAGCGTGGTGGCACCGATCTTGTCGCGCGCGCAGAGCGGAGCGCCAACGAGGGCCGCCAGCGGGATCGCGATGTCCGCTTTGGCAAGGAGGGGCTCGACAACAGACATGTCGCGGGCATCACCCCGTACCGGCTCGAAATTCGCGTTCGCGCAAACCTGGGCCAGATAGGTGTCCCCTGCGGCGAACGTGTCGAGAACTGTGACGTGGTGGCCGCGCTCAAGCAGAGTCGGTACCAGGATGGAGCCGATATAACCAGCGCCGCCAGTGATCAAAATCCGCATCGATTCTCCCGCCCTTACCGGATTAAACGTGTCTCGATGGTTGCATAGAGGATGCCCGCAGGCGGGGCAATCCTAGTAGTTGCCACGCCTCTATCCCGCGTGCGCGTCACGTCGGGGAAGCGTGCCGTGAATTATTCCCGACACAAAGACGCTCAAGTCTCCACCCGTAAATAATTTCCCAGAAATACCGGCCGCATGTGCCGCTTCCATATCGCTGTCCCGATCGCCGATCATCAATGAGTTCTCAACGTCGACACGCCACTTCCCGATCAGATCATTGATCATTCCCGGTGACGGCTTGCGGCGATGGCAATGGACGCTGTACTCGGGAATTACCCCGTCGGGGTGGTGCGGGCAATATTCGAAGGCGTCTACGTGGGCACCAGACGAAGCCAGTTGGTCCTGCATCCATCGGTGAAGCACACCGACCTGGGCTTCGGGGTAGTACCCGCGAGCAACACCGGCCTGATTGGTCACGACGAACACGTAAAAGCCTGCGTCATTCAGCGCCTTTACCGCCTGTGAAGAGCCCGGAATCCACCTGACGTGCGCGGGGTCATGAGGATAGCCCGTGTCTTCGATCAGGACGCCGTCGCGATCCAGAAACACGGCCGGACGTCGGGCCATGGCGGGAATTTCATGCTGGGCCCGGCTCAGGTCCTCAGGCACGCCGATATCTATGAAAGGCGCGTCATAGAGGGCACCCCGAATCCGCCGCTCCGCCGCCAGTTGGACGAAGACCTCACCCTCCAGAGAGACCGGGCCGTCCCCGATATGATCGAGGATGCCCTTATCCAGGCAATAGATTCCGCCGTTGATCGGCCCAGGGTTTCCCGGTGCGCGCGCGGCAAAGCCGGTCACCTGCCCCGCACCATCTATCTCCACTTTACCATAGCGGTCGCCCGGGGCGGTGCGGCGCAAAGCCAGGGTCGCCAGGGCATCGCCAGTATGGAGCGGCAGATCCATGAGATTGATGGGAAAAAGGGTATCGCCATTCAGCAGCAGAAATCGGGAATCCAGATGGCACTGGAAGAGGCGCAGACCACCGGCGGTGCCCAGGGGCTCCGGCTCGCACAGCACTTCCACGCTGGCAGAGCCAATGGTCTTGCCCTCATAACGCTCGCGAATCTGCTCGGACTTGTAACCGGCCAGCAATGTGATCCGTTCAAAGCCGAAGCGTGCCACCTCCTCGATCTGCCAATCGAGGAAGGGGCGTCCGTCCACCTGCACCATCGGCTTAGGGGTGTCATCCGTGATCGGGCCAAGCCGCGTGCCGCGGCCACCCACCAGGATCACTGCCTGCTGAACCCGGGATCGCACGTCTTCAGCCCTCCGACAGTGCCGCTTCGACACCCGCGCAGAAATAGTGATAGAGGCACAGATGAACCTGCTGAATGGCAGGCGTTGACCGGCTGGGGACGGCAAAGAGGTAATCAGAAAGCGGAGCCAGCTTGCCGCCGCCTTCGCCGGTCAGGGCGATCGTGGTCATTCCCGCCTGCCGGGCAACTTCGAACGCGCGAACCACGTTCGCCGAATTGCCGCTCGTGGACAGGCCAAGGATCACGGCGCCCGCCTCACCGTACGCTTCGACCTGGCGGCTGAAGACTGTTTCGAAACTGTAGTCATTGCTCCACGCCGTGAGCACAGCGGGGTTCGAGGACAGGCAGATGGCCTTCAGCGCGCGACGCTCCTTCAGGAAGCGCCCCACCATCTCGCCGACGATATGCTGGGCGTCCGCTGCAGATCCGCCATTGCCGCAAACGAGGAGCGGGCGCTCTTTGCCAAGCGCCGCGGCTGTTGCGGCAATCGCCTCTGCCATACGTTGACCGAGGGCGAGCGCACGCGTCTGGGACAAGACGTGCTCGGCATCGGCGAGCCACCCATTCAGATCGGTCATGACGAGAAATCCCCCTACAGCCTGTGTGTTTCGTATGCACGCCTTTAGGATGCTCACCAGCTTTCAAACATCTCGACCAAGCGCTTGGGTGTGTTGAAGGAGCGCCATTTTTCGCGTGCCTGCATTGCGGCCGCACGGTACGTCTCGATATTTGAGCAAACCTGATAAAGCGCCTCTGCAAAACTCAGATAGTCATCGGGATACGCGAGGGCGCCGCCGCCTAATTGCTTGACCTTCTCAGCCATCCAGGAACCGCGAGGGACGATCACAGGTATGCCTGCGCCGGTCGCATCCGCGTAAATACCAGATGTCTGGCTGTGATAGTATGTCAAAAGATACGGAACCATGATGACATCACAGTTGAGCACGAATTTGTCATACTCATCGCTGTCAAACGCCTCATGATAGAGGTGCACGTTATCAAATCGTTGAAGTGCCGCTATTGATCTGTGAAAGAATTCGGCATTCTTGTCGTGAATGAACGAATGAAAATGGAACTCGACCTTGTCGGCGATATCGGTCTGGGCGATCTGCTCCACGACGAACGGCAGAAGTTGATACCCCTTGTGATACCTAGCCTCGCCCACGTATCCCACACGGATCCGCTGGTCACCAGTGTTCGCAGCGGTCTGGGGTTCAGCAAAATGCGAGTGTGGAAACGGTGATAATTCCACCTGAAGACGAGTATAGTTCTTGTACTCGTCAATCAATGTCTCTGCATCCGCATAAAGATGTATGTTCTCGCCGCATGGGCTGTTCTCGATCCTGCGGAAAGATTCGATATAAAAAGGAAGCGATGGATCGTACTGGAATCGCTCGGGCTCGGCGGTGAAATGGAGCAGGAGGGCGACATGCGGCCGACGTGTCTCCGGCAGTTGCTCCAGCCAGTCCACGACACCGCACATGGCCCAATGGCGTATCGAATTGATGATGATCTTGTCGGAGGACGAAAAGCTGAATTGTTCGTCCAGCCGCCGCAGGTCATCCATGATGGCGCGATCATGCCCGGCTTTGATCGCCGCAAGATTTTCCTCTTCCGGCAATCCCGTGGGCTGTCCCACATTCCTCTCGTCGCACCAGAACGTAAAAGCTGAAAGAACACCCAGCTCCGCCAAAGCAAGATCGCGAAATCTGTGACCGATGACGAAAACGTCGCGACCTTCCTGCTCCAGAACCTTCTTGATGGGCTCAAAGTAGGCATAGCAGTGACCGGAAAATCCGATCAGACTCTGGTCGCATAAGAAATACCTGCCGTAGGCGCTCGACATGTGTGGTCTCTGATCTGATCGAAAGAAGTTGTCGTGGTGCGCGGTCCGCTTATCCCGCCAGAAGCGATCTAAAGGTGGTCGCTAACGTATGTGGTCGCATCGCCGAAGCGGTGGCCCGAAGTGTGAGTGCGTTCTCATCCACGCACCTCCGCCGTCACCGGCAACCCGCCCGCTGGCCTTAGCGTCAGGCGGCTGACCGGTTCGACCTTGGTGCCGGGCACCACGCGGATGCGAAACTGCTGGGTGAGGATGGCGAAGCACAGGATGGCTTCCGTGAGCCCGAAGGCGAGGCCCGCGCAGATGCGGGGGCCGATGGCGAAGGGAACGTAGGTGTAGGGCGTCGGGCGGTCGGTGAGGAAGCGCTCGGGGCGGAAGCGCTCCGGCTGGTCCCACAGGCCCTCGGAGCGGTGCAGCAGCCACGGAACCACCACCACCAGCGCGGCCGGGTCGATGTCGATGCCGGCGATGGTGTCGGCGTCCTTCGCCTGCCGGGCCAGGATGGGCACCGGCGGATACAGGCGCAGCGTCTCCTCGATGACCGCGCGGCACCAGTCGAGCTGCGCCACGTCGTCCACGGTGGGCGTGCGGCTGCCGCAGACGCGGTCGAGTTCCGCCAGCACAGCCTCTTCCACCCACGGCGCGTTCGAGATGAGATACCACGCCCAGGTGAGCACGCCGGCCGTGGTCTCGTGACCGGCCATGAAGATGGTCGCCGCCTCGTTGCGCAGGGCGGAGACGTCAAGGCCGAGGTCGGGGCTCTTCTGCTGGCGCTTCACCAGCAGGTCGAGCATGGAATCATGCTCGCCGCGCCCTTCCAGATGGTCCGTCACCACCTTGTCGATCACCCGGTCGAGCTGAGCCACCGAGCGGCGCAGGCGCGGGCCCCGGAACACCGGCAGGCCCTCGTTGGCACCGAGGAAATAGCCGATGTTGAAATTGTCGATGAGGCCCTGATAGCGGGTGAAGGCGTCCACCACGTCATGGGCCGCCCGGGCACCGAGCTCGTTGCCGAAGACGGCCCGCGAGATGATCTCGGCGGTGAGCTCCGCCATCTCGGTGAGTGCGTTGAAGGGTTCCCCGGCCGGGCGCGCGCGCCAGCGCTCCACGAAGGAGAGCGTCACCGCTTCCATGGTGAGGCCGAAGGCCGGCACCCGGTTCTTGTGCACGATGTCGCTGACCAGCGGCCGCCGCCGCCGCCAGGTTTCGCCGTCGGAGATGAAGAGGCCGTCGCCGAGCAGATTTTCCAACGCCCGACGCATCTGCGGGCTCTTGCGCTCGTAATTGTCATGGCGGGTGGCCATGACGTACTTCACGGTCTCCGGGGAATTGGCGAGGAACACCTGCCGGCCGAACAGGCGCATGTCGCCATGGGTCGGACGGTAGTCGTTCACGTGCCAGAGCGAGATCAGGTTGCGCTTGGCGGCGAGGATCAGGTCGAGCGGCGGCAGGCGCTTGTCGTGCGGACGCGGACGGGCGGGGGCGAACCAGTCTGGTCCCCGCTCTTCCAGGATCGGCGCCGGCTTTTGCAAGAGCTGCAGCATGGGTCCGCTTCAAATCCCCGGCCCCGGGCCGGCGATGGTGGGTGATTTCGCCCATCCGCACGGCACCAATAAGGCCGTGCGGATGGAAAAGGTCACTGGCGGCTGTAGACGTCTTCCAGCCGCACGATGTCGTCCTCGCCGAGGTACGAGCCGGTCTGGACCTCGATGAGTTCCAGCGGGATGCGGCCGGGGTTGGCGAGACGGTGCACGCTGCCGCAGGGCAGATAGGTGGATTCGTTCTCGTTCACCGTGAACACCTTGTCGTCCACGGTCACCTCGGCGGTGCCGCGCACCACCACCCAATGCTCGGCGCGGTGATAGTGCTTCTGGAGCGAGAGCTTGCCGCCCGGTTCGACCACGATCTTCTTCACGTGGAAGCGGTCGCCGCGGCAGATGGTCTGGTAGGTGCCCCAGGGCCGGTGCATCTTGAGGTGCTCGTTCACCTCGTTCCGCTTGGCGGAGCTGAGCTCGCTCACCAGCTTCTTCACGTCCTGGCTGCGCTCGGAAGGCATCACCAGGATGGCGTCGTCGGTGGCCACCACCGAAATGCCGTCGAGGCCGATGCCGGCCACCAGCTTGCCGTCCGTATAGACGTAGGAATTGCGGCTATCCATCAGCGAGACGGAGCCGTGGGTCACGTTGCCATGCGCGTCCTGCGCATTCACGTCATGGACCGCGTCCCAGGCGCCGATATCGGACCAGCCGAAGTCGCCGGCCACCACCGCCGCGGCCTGCGTGTGTTCCAGCACCGCGAAATCGATGGAGATGGCCTTGGAAGCGGAGAATTCCGCGCTGTCGAGGTTGAGGAAGGTGAGGTCCGGCTTCGCCTTGGCGATGGCGGCCTCCGCGTGCGCGGTCATTTCGGGCTCGAGCCGCGCCCCTTCCTCCAGCATCAGGCCGGCGGGGAAGAGGAAGTTGCCGGAGTTCCAGAGATAGCCATCGGCCACATAGCGGGCCGCGGTCTCGGCGTCGGGCTTTTCCACGAAGCGGTCCACGAGCGCCGCATCGGTGCCCTCCACCACGGTGCCCGGCTTGATGTAGCCATAGGCGGTGCTGGGGCCCTGCGGACGGATCCCGAACGTGACGATATGGCCCTTGGATGCGGCTTCGGCCGCGCTGTTCACGCAGGCGCGGAAGGCGTCGGGATTGGACACCACATGGTCGGCGGCGAGGGCCAGCACCAGTGTCTCGGGGCCGTGCTGGTCGCGCACATAAGCGGCGGCCGCGAGGAGCGCGGGGCCGCTGTCCCGGCGCACGGGCTCCAGCAGGACGGTCGGATGGATTTCGATCTCGGCAGCCTGCCGCTTGGCGAAGAAGCGGAAGTCGGTTCCGGTGATGACGACGGGGGGCAGGAACACGTCGCTCTCGGCGACACGCAACAGGGTGTCCTGATAGAGCGTATTTTCCGAGACGAGGGCGATGAACTGCTTGGGTAAGCTCTGGCGCGACAGTGGCCACAGTCTGGTGCCGGTTCCTCCCGCAAGGATCACAGGCACGATTTTGTGTCGCGACACCATCAAAGGCCCCTGCAGTCTGTATTTTTAAATCGCACGCTATTTCGCGCACATGCGTGCGTCGCACCAAAGCGGGTTCTTCGGGCGCTGTAAAGCCTCGGCGGCGGCTTTAGATACATCGCAGGCTAACGGATGCACCCGTTCCGGCACCGTGTCCGGAGCCCTGAGCCGCCTTGATCTTCACCTATGAGCGCCGGGAACCCAGAGCACGTCGTTGGCTCCGTGCCCGTTGACGTAGCGCCCGGCGACAAAAAGCAGGTCGGATAAACGATTGATGTATCTGAGTGCCTCCATGCCCACCCGCTCGCCGTCGCTTTCCGCGAGCGTCACCATGTCCCGCTCCGCCCGCCGCGCGACGGTGCGCGCGAGGTGAAGGTGGGCGGCGGCCGGGGTGCCGCCAGGGAGGATGAAAGATTTCAGGGGATCGAGTTCGGCATTCAGCCGGTCGATGTCCTCCTCCAGCCGCCGGACCTGCGGCGCGGTGATTCGCAGCGGCTCGTAGGGCGGAGGCGGCGCGCCGGGCCGCTCGGGGACGCAGAGGTCCGCGCCGAGATCGAACAGGTCGTTCTGGACGCGGGCCAGAATGGCGTCGACCTGCGGATAGGCTGCGAGGTGCAGTCGCACAAGACCGATCGTGGCGTTGGTCTCATCCACCGTGCCGTAGGCTGCGACACGCAGATCATCCTTCCGCACGCGCTCGCCCGTGCCGAGCCCGGTCGACCCATCGTCTCCGGTCCGCGTGTAGATATTGTTCAGCTTGACCATCTTGTCCCCGAACCGACGTCAGTGGCGCATGGCATAGATGGTGATCATCACCAGCACCACCGCGCCGAACTGAAAGAGCACGCGCAGCTGCATCAATTTCTGCGAGCGCTGCGGCGATCCTCCGGCGGCGAGATTGACGAGCCCGAGGATCAGCACACCCGCTACGGCCGCCAGGGCGAGCGGGATCAGCAGATAGATGGTCCAGTTCATCATGGCGATCCTCCCGGGGACGCTGCGGCGATCCCTCCGTTGCCCGGGAGCATAGGCGGCCTCCCGCGACGATGCATCCCGGCAATCGGTCAGCGTGCCTTTACGAACATTGCGCGTGCCGCAGATCGGATA
This sequence comes from Azorhizobium sp. AG788, assembly GCF_004364705.1. Classification (NCBI taxonomy): domain Bacteria; kingdom Pseudomonadati; phylum Pseudomonadota; class Alphaproteobacteria; order Hyphomicrobiales; family Xanthobacteraceae; genus Azorhizobium; species Azorhizobium sp. AG788. The sequence goes on along the minus strand of NZ_SOBM01000003.1, from coordinate 606,798 downwards.
TGCGCTAAATGTCGCCGAAATGTCATTTCCCGCTTGAATGTTGCGGTGCAACCGGGCACGGACAACACCCAATTCAACCCGCGCCCCGCGCGCCAGTGTCAAAGCCGCCCCAATGACCTCCTTCCCGTCCACCGGTCCTGATCATCAGGCCAAGCTTCCCCTGTCCGGCCAGGACATCCGAACCCTCGTCCTGTCCGCGCTCGGCGGCGCGCTCGAGTTCTACGACTTCATCATCTTCGTCTATTTCGTCGTGGTGCTGGGCAAGCTCTTCTTCCCGCCCGAGATGCCCCAGTGGCTCGTGCAGTTGCAGGCCTTCGGCATCTTCGCGGCCGGCTACCTCGCCCGCCCGCTCGGCGGCATCGTCATGGCGCACTTCGGCGACAAGGCCGGCCGCAAGCGCATGTTCACGCTCTCCATCTTCCTGATGGCCCTGTCGACCCTCGGCATCTCCTTCCTGCCGAGCTATCAGGTCATCGGCTACGCCGCGCCCATCCTGCTGCTGTCCATGCGCGTGCTCCAGGGCGCGGCCATCGGCGGCGAGGTGCCGGGCGCCTGGGTGTTCGTCTCCGAGCACGTGCCGGGCCGCCATGTGGGCCTTGCCTGCGGCATCCTCACCTGCGGCCTGACGAGCGGCATCCTGCTCGGCTCGCTGGTGGCGACCGCCATCAACACGATCTTCACCCCGGCCGACATCCTCTCCTATGCGTGGCGCATTCCCTTCCTGCTGGGCGGCGTCTTCGGCTTCGCCTCGGTCTATCTGCGCCGCTGGCTGCAGGAGACCCCGGTGTTCAAGGAGATGAAGGCCCGCAAGGAGCTGGCCGCCGAACTGCCGCTCAAGGTGGTCCTGCATCGCCACACGCCGGCGGTCATCATCTCCATGCTGGTGACCTGGTTCCTCACCGCCGCCATCGTGGTGGTGATCCTCATGACGCCGACCCTGCTCCAGAAGCCGCCCTATGGCATTTCCGCGCCGCTGGCGCTGGAGGCGAACGTCGCCGCGACCTTCTTCCTGTCCATCGGCTGCGTGCTTTCCGGCGCGCTGAGCGACCGGCTGGGCGGCGGGCGTGTGCTGGCGGTGGGTTCGGTGCTGCTCGGCATCGCCACCTATGCCCTCTACACGCTTGTTCCGGCGCGTCCGGATCTCGTGGTGCCGCTCTATGCGGCGGCGGGCTTCACCGTGGGCGTGATCGGTGCCGTGCCCTTCATCATGGTGCGGGCCTTCCCGCCGGCGGTCGCCTTCACTGGCGTGTCCTTCTCCTACAACGTGGCCTACGCCATCTTCGGCGGCCTCACGCCGCTGTTCATCTCGCTGGCCATGCAGCTCGATCCGCTGGCCCACGCGCACTATCTGCTGCTCATCGCGGCGCTGGGCGTCGTGGTCGGGCTGATGGTGCGCCCGCCGCGCCATGCGGCTGCCAAGACCGAGCGCGTCGGCGCCCGCGCCTGACACGCGCCGATCCGCCATCGGCTTCCGGCCCGCCCGCGCTCCCGCGGGCGGGCTTTTTCATGCCCGCCGCCGCGCCAGCGCTTCTATCTTGCGTTGTGAAGTGGGGAAATGCGTCAAAAAATACGTGACAACAATTTGCACAGATGCGGCTGCGTCTGCTGAAATTCGTCTCAATATGCCTACTTTCTGGCCGACTGCCGAATCTTGCAAGCTTCGCGCAAGCTATGATTACTTTGCTCGCAAAGCGAATTTCTTGGGTTAAAGGTGGGTGTGCCAATGTCGCGCTTTCGACTGGGCATCGGTTACAAGCTCGGTATTGTATCCGGTATATTGGTACTTCTCTCCGGCAGCGTCATTATTAGCCGACAGATTGCTTCCAGCCGCATCCAGGCGGCGACCGAAGCCTCCGACGTCCAGGATTCCATCCTTCAGAAGATCGAGGCCGCCGGTGCCACGATCACCCGCATCCAGGCCAATGCGAAGGATATCCGCCTGTCCTTCTCCGCCAATGAGGTGGATGGTCTTCTCGGCCGCGTCAGCTCCGACGTGACGAAGGGCATGGACCTGATGGACGAGGCGTCCGACCTGACCCAGGCCGCCGCCACCCGCGATGCCTACAAGGCCATCCGCACCCGCTTCGGCGACATCGGCAAGGCCGTGACCGAAATCGCCAAGGCGCAGAAGCTGGAGCTGGAATCCTTCGACCGCCGCACCGGCATCACCGTGCGCTGGGATGGCGCGCTGGACGACGCCAAGGCCTCACTTCTCGACCTCAACTCCCGCCTCGGTGAGAACGCCATTTCCGACCTGTCGCTGCTGGACCGCAAGCTGCAGCAGATCAACCTCGCTTCCTGGCGCTTCATCGCGACCGAGGACACAAAGCAGCTCCCGGTCATCGAGATGAATGCGAAGGCGGGCCGCGCGACGCTCGATTCGGTCCTCCAGACCGCCGGTACCGATCCCAACACGGAAGGGCCGGTGAAGACCGTGCGCACCTTCTTTGAGGAGTACCTCAAATACGTGCAGGACGGCGTCGATCAGGTGATGCTGAAGCGCAAGATCCTTGAGGAACGCCTGACGCCGGCCTCGCGTGAAGTGGCGCAGATGATCCAGCAGGCCAGCAGCAATGCCGCCAGCGGCTCCAAGCAGGCCGATGCCGCCGCCGAAAGCGCGCGGACGGACGGCATGTTCCAGATCCTCGTCTTCTCCTGCATTTCCATCGTCGCCGCCATCGTGGCCTGGGCCTATTCCGGCTTCGGCATTGCCTTGCCGATCCGCCGCGTCAGCGCGGTCATGAACGAGATTTCCGGCGGCAACCTTGCGGCGGAAATCCCCTATGGCACGCGCAACGACGAGGTGGGCGACCAGGCGCGGGCGCTCGCCGTGTTCCGCGACGGCCTCATCGAGGCCGAGCGCCTGCGGGAGGAACGGGCCGAAGAGGAGCGCCTCGCCGCGCTCCAGCGCAAGACGGAGATGCACGATCTCGCCGACCGCTTCGAGAGTGCGGTGGGTGCGGTGGTGGACATGGTGGCGACTGCCGCCACCAACCTCCAGACGGCCGCCCAGACCCTGACTTCTACCGCCGAGCAGACGACGGCGCAGGCGACCGCCGTCGCCGCCGCCGCCAACCAGGCCACGGTGAATGTGCAGACCGTCGCCGCCGCCATCGAGGAACTCTCCGCTTCGGCGCGCGAGATCGGCAGCCGTCTGTCCCGCTCGTCGGAGGTGGCCGACCGCGCCGTGAGCGAGGTCGATCACACCAACGGCCAGATGACCGAACTGCGGACGTCCGCGGACCAGATCGGCAACATCATCAGCCTCATCGACAATATCGCGGGCCAGACCAACCTTCTGGCGCTGAACGCCACCATCGAGTCCGCCCGCGCCGGCGAGGCGGGCCGGGGCTTTGCGGTGGTCGCGCAGGAGGTGAAGGGTCTGGCGGGCCAGACCGCCAAGGCCACGGCCGACATTTCCGAGCGCATATCCGGCATCCAGGACTCCACCGGCGACGTGCTGGGGGCCATCACGGGCATCGCGCACACCATCGCGGAGATCAGCGAGGGCACCACTGCCATTGCCGCCGCCATGGAAGAGCAGAACGCCACCACGGCCGAGGTGTCGCGCAACATCCAGCAGGCGGCGGCAGGCGCCAATGAGGTCACCTCCAACATCGCGGGCGTGGAGCGGGCGGCGCAGGCGTCCTCCGACGCCGCCTTGCAGGTGCTCTCCTCGGCCACCGACCTGTCCCATCAGGCCGATGCGCTGCGCGCGGAGGTGCAGAATTTCCTGCGGAGCGTGCGGGCCGCCTGACCTTCCATCTCCCGATTAATATGTAAGCAATACAAAATAAAGGGGTCCATATATTGGACCCCTTTCTGCGTTACCGCCGAGACAAATCGAATAAGCGTTGAATCTCAACATCACTTTTGCCGGAAAAACACCTGCAAGGCCCGAGCAAGCTACGCGATCCCCAGTGTTTCGAATTCTCAGCTGGGTGGAAGCGTTGCCATGGCCAAATTCAAGGTTGGTATCGGGCTGAAGCTCGGGATTGCCTCTGTCGTTCTTGTTCTTCTTTCGGGCGGCGTCATCGTCAGCCGCCAGGTGGCCATTAAAGAGATCCGCGAAGCCAATGCCGAAGTACGGCAGCAGCAGGCGGTATTCGACCTGTTGCAGGAAATCCATCTGCTGCTGAGCCGCATCCGTGTGAACACCGCTGAGATGCGCCTGTCCTTTGCCAATCTCGACAATGAGAACTACCTCAAGCAGATCAAGAAGGACGTGGCCTCGGCCAAGGAGCGCCTGGACAAGGCGATTGCGGTTGAGCCGCATGAAGATGACCGCACCTCGTTCCGCAAGCTGAAGGCGCTCTTCGACGACATGGGCGCGGCCGCCGCCGCCGTCTACCAGACCGAGGCCGACCAGCTCGACGCGGTGGATGCCCGTCCCGGCATCCGCATGGCCGCCCGCGTTGCCTTCGCCAATCTCACGACCCAGCTGACCAATGTGGGCGATGCGGATGCGGCCCGCGAGGTGGAGCCGCTGGAGGCCATGCTGGAGCAGGTCAACATGGCGTCCTGGAGCTTCCTCGTGGAGGAGGACACCAAGCAGCTCAACATCATCTCCGTGAACGAGGACACCGGCCACAAGGCGCTGGACGCCATTCAGGAGCGGCTGGGCGGCATCTCTATGGTGGCGAGCGATCTTGCCGCCGCCCGGAAGGCCTTCGACGACTACATCAAGTCGATCCGCGACGGGATCGCTCAGGCCCAGGCCCGCCAGAAGATCGTGGCGGAAAAGGCCGTGCCCGCCATGGCCGCGACGCTCAAGATGCTTCAGGAGGCCACGGACGACGGCATGAAGCAGTCGCAGGAGGCGGACGCGGCGGCAACCGCCGCGCTGGACAGCGGCATGGGGCAGATCCTCATCTTCTCCATCATCGCCATCCTCGCGGCCATCGGCGCGGCGCTCTATTCCGTCTTCGGCATCGCCCGCCCCATCCAGCATGTGAGCGCCGCCATGGAGGAGGTCTCCGGCGGTAATCTCCAGGCGCAGATCCCCTATGAGACGCGCGGCGATGAGGTGGGCGACCAGGCGCGGGCGCTCGCGGTGTTCCGCGACGGCCTCGCTGAGGCCGAACAACTGCGCGAGCAGCGGGCGCAGGAAGAGCGCGCCGCCGCCGAGCGGCGCAAGGAAGAGATGCACGCCCTCGCCGACCGGTTCGAGGCGGCGGTGGGCGCTGTGGTGGAGACCGTGGCTTCGGCCGCCTCCGAGCTTCAGGGCGCCGCCCAGACGCTCACGACCACCGCCGAACAGACCACCAATCAGGCGAGCGCCGTGGCTGCGGCGGCCAATGAGGCCACCGCGAACGTGCAGATGGTGGCGGCGGCCATTGAGGAACTCTCGGCCGCGGCGAACGAGATCGGCCATCGCCTCTCCCGCTCCACCGAGGTCGCGGGCCGCGCGGTGAGCGAGGTCGACCAGACCAACGGCCGCATGACCGAACTGCGCGGCTCCGCCGACCAGATCGGCAACATCGTCGGCATGATCGACACCATCGCCGGGCAGACCAACCTCTTGGCGTTGAACGCCACCATCGAATCCGCCCGCGCCGGCGAGGCGGGCCGGGGCTTTGCCGTGGTGGCGCAGGAGGTGAAGGAACTGGCCGGGCAGACGGCCAAGGCCACCGCCGACATCTCCAGCCGCATCCACGGCATTCAGGACTCGACCGGCGACGTGCTGAGCGCCATCACCGGCATCGCCCAGACCATTGCGGAGATCAGCGAGGGCACCACCGCCATCGCCGCCGCCATGGAGGAGCAGAACGCCACAACCGCCGAGGTCTCCCGCAACATCCAGCAGGCGGCGAGCGGCACCACGCAGGTGACGTCGAACATCGCCGGCGTGGAGCGGGCGGCGCAGGCCTCCTCCCAGGCGGCCCAGCAGGTGCTGTCCTCCGCCACCGGCCTCACCCGGCAGGCGGATGCGCTCCGCGCCGAGGTGCAGCATTTCCTGAGCACGGTGCGCGCCGCCTGAGGGGGCGCTGGCCCCCGAGCGACCTGAGGATCTCAGGAGACAAAAAAGGGCGGCCCCGGAAGGGACCGCCCTTTCTGATTCATCCGCGTCATCCAGCGGCCGAAGAGGCTCCGGGTAGGCCCGGAGCCGTCAACGTCACTCGGCAGCGCCGGCCTCGTCGCCTTCCTTGGCGGCGTCCTTCTCGGACTTGGCCTTGGCTTCGAGATCCTCGCCGGTGGTCTGGTCGACCGCCTTCATGGACAGGCGGGTCTTGCCGCGCTCGTCGAAGCCGACCAGCTTGACCTTGACCTTGTCGCCTTCCTTGACCACGTCAGAGCTCTTGGCCACGCGCTCCTTGGAGAGCTGCGAGATGTGGACCAGGCCGTCCTTGGAACCGAAGAAGTTCACGAAGGCGCCGAAGTCCACCACCTTCACGACGGTGCCGTCATAGATCGCGCCGACCTCGGGCTCCGAGGCGATGGACTTGATCCAGTTGATGGCGGCCTTGATGCTGTCGCCGGAGGCGGAAGCGATCTTGATGGTGCCGTCGTCCTCGATGTTGATCTTGGCGCCGGTCTTTTCGACGATCTCGCGGATCACCTTGCCGCCGGAGCCGATCACTTCGCGGATCTTGTCCACGGCGATCTTCATCACCTCGATGCGCGGGGCGTGCTCGCCGAGTTCCGCACGGGCCGAGGTGAGGGCCTTGGACATCTCGCCGAGGATGTGCGCGCGGCCATCCTTCGCCTGGGCGAGGGCGACCTTCATGATCTCCTCGGTGATGCCGGCGATCTTGATGTCCATCTGGAGGGCGGTGACGCCCGATTCCGTGCCGGCCACCTTGAAGTCCATGTCGCCGAGGTGATCCTCGTCGCCCAGGATGTCGGACAGGACGGCGAACTTGTCGCCTTCCAGGATCAGGCCCATGGCGATGCCCGCGACGGGGCTCTTCAGCGGCACGCCGGCGTCCATCAGCGACAGCGAGGTGCCGCAGACGGTGGCCATGGAGGACGAGCCGTTGGACTCGAGGATCTCCGACACCACGCGCAGGGTGTAGGGGAACTCGTGCTTGGCCGGCAGCATCGGGTGGATGGCGCGCCAGGCGAGCTTGCCGTGGCCGATCTCACGACGGCCGGGCGAACCCATGCGGCCGGTCTCGCCCACGGAGAAGGGCGGGAAGTTGTAGTGCAGCAGGAAGTGCTCCTTGTAGGTGCCTTCCAGGCTGTCGATGAACTGCTCGTCCTCGCCGGTGCCGAGCGTGGCGACCACGAGGGCCTGCGTCTCGCCGCGGGTGAACAGGGCCGAGCCGTGGGCGCGGGGCAGGATGCCCACTTCCGACACGATCGGGCGGACGGTCTTCACGTCGCGGCCGTCGATGCGGATGCCGTCATCGAGGATGGCCCAGCGCACAATCTTGGCTTCGAGACCCTTCAGCACCTCGGCCACGTCCTGGGCCTTCGGGGCTTCCTGACCGTCGATGGCCAGCTGCTCGAAATACTTCTTCACTTTGGACTTGGCAGCGCCGACCGCCTCGTAGCGGGCCTGCTTCTGCTTGATCTTGTAGGCGGCGCGCAGGTCGGCCTCGGCGATCTCGCGGATCTTGGCCTCGAGGGCGGAGTGATCCACCGGCTCGAAGGGGCGCGGCTCCTTGGCGGCCTTCTCGGCGAGGCGGATGATGGCCTCGATCACCGGCTGGAAGTGGCGGTGGCCGAACATCACGGCGCCGAGCATCACCTCTTCGGAGAGCTCCTTGGCTTCGGATTCCACCATGAGCACGGCGTCGGAGGTGCCGGCGACCACGAGGTCGAGGGCGCTGTCCTTCAGCTCTTCAATGGTGGGGTTCAGCACGTATTCGTCGCCGACGAAGCCAACGCGGGCGCCGCCGATGGGGCCCATGAAGGGCACGCCGGAGAGCGTCAGGGCCGCGGAGGCGGCGACCATGGACAGCACGTCCGGATCGTTCTCAAGGTCGTGGGCGAGAACGGTGACCACCACCTGGGTGTCGTTCTTGTAGCCGTCCGCGAACAGCGGGCGGATGGGGCGGTCGATGAGGCGGGAGACCAGCGTCTCCTTCTCGGAGGGACGGCCCTCGCGCTTGAAATAGCCGCCGGGAATGCGGCCGGCCGCGTAGGTCTTTTCCTGATAGTTCACCGTCAGGGGGAAGAAGTCCTGGCCGGGCTTGGGCTCACGGGCCGAGACGACGGTGGCGAGGACGGTGGTGTCGCCATAGGAGGCGAAGACGGCGCCGTCGGCCTGACGGGCCATCTTGCCCGTCTCCAGCACCAGCGTGCGGCCACCCCAATCCAGCTCTTCGCGATGGATGTCGAACATGAAAGTCTCTTTCTTCTCAGACGAAGAAGGAGAGCCATGAGCAAGACGGCGGGACGCACGCGCCGCCCGACCGCCGCAGGGGGCGGAGGGGAGCACGGCATGCGTCCGGCGATCCTGCCATGACTTTCCTTAAGTCTTCGCGATGCGCGGCGAGCCCCATGCCCGCTGCGTCTGTGGCTCCCGACGAAAGCGCCGTCCGGCGGTTTCGTCTCTGGCAGGTTCAACGCGCCGGAGCCTTGGCAAACCGGATGTCCTGCATCCGATTCCCGCCTGCTCCGTGGGTCCTGCCGAAACCGGACGGTCCTGTGGGGCCTATCCGGCGGGCGGAACCGCGGCGACCGGGAGCCGGACCACCGCGGCAAGCCCATCCACTCCATCCGGACCCTGCGCCGGGGCGGGAAGCCCACGGCGCGTCCGGACGTCGGACCTCAGCGACGCAGGCCGAGGCGGCCGATCAGCGTCTTGTAGCGGCCCTCGTCCTTCTTCTTCAGATAGTCGAGGAGGCTACGACGCTGCGACACGAGCTTCAGGAGCCCGCGGCGAGAGTGGTTGTCCTTGTTATGGGACTTGAAGTGCTCGGTCAGGTTGGAGATGCGCTCGGAGAGGATCGCAACCTGCACTTCCGGCGAACCCGTGTCGCCGGCCTTCGCACCATACTCGGAGATAAGCGCCTGCTTGCGCTCGGGCGTAATCGACATCGGAACGTCCTTTTCTGGGTCAGTAGATGGCGAGGGGTGCCCTAGGGCCGTCCGTTCGCCTGAAGCCGCAGGGATGGCCGGGCCGGGATGTCGTCCAGCGCGGTCATGCACGAGCGGAAATGATGCCGGCTTTCGCCTGCGGCGCGCACTATACAGAAAACCGCGCATCCTGCCAGTGCTCTGCCGGGAGGCGCGGCAAAGCCTTGCCGGTCAAGGATCCGAGCGCGGGCCTAGCGGATGGGAGGCAGGGCGCGGCGGGTGAAGATGTCCGCGAGCGGTGTGCCGTCCTCGCGCGCCAGCCGCAACCAGTGGGCCAGTTCGCTCGGCGTCTCCCGCACGCCAAGGAGGCCGGCGGCGAGCCGTTCTCCCGGCTCGATATTGCCATGATAGACGAGATCGCGGGCCAGCGTCAGCGTGCCGGCGGGCGGCGCGAGCAGCTCCCATTCCGCCCGGTCGGCAAAGGCCTGGAAGGCGGCAAAATAGAGGAAGTGCGCGCCGTTGAAGTCCTGCGACGGAGTGGGGTTCAACATCAGGCGGGCGCGCTCATGCGCCTGTGTGCGGGCAAAGCCCATGTGCGTGTCCCACTCGCCCCCGCGCAGGGCGGCGGCAAGCGCCGAGGTGCGACTGACCTCTCCGGGGTCAAGCGGAGGCAGGCCTTCCGGCCGCACGCGGGCGACGGAGCGGTTGCGACCCTCCACCTGCCGCTTCACGAAGACGGACACGAGTTCCAGTTCGGCCACGACACCATCAGGGGCACGAACACTGTGCCGGCTCACGAACTGCGTCGCCGAGATGCGGGCGAGGGTGGAGGCGAAGATGAGTGTGTCATTCTCCGCCACCCGGTCGAGCCGGGCGTTGGCGAGGCTCACCCCGCAGAAGGCGGCATAGACGGGCGCTCCCTTCGCGTCACGAAAGTCCGGCACCCGCTGCCCCGCCGCCTGCGCCAGCGCCAGCCAGTGGCGGTGCCCGCATTCCTTCAGCAGCCACGTCTCCGACAGGCCGCCAAAGCCGAGATGCGGCATCCCCACCATCACCTCGGGATCAAGGCCGGGGACGGCGCCGGAGCGGACATCCGGCGCGGTGCTGCGGCGGGGGAAGGGGATGACCGACATGGCTCAGCCGACCGCCTTGAGCGGCGCGGTTTCGCCTTTCGCCAGTTCCTCGATGCGGTCCGCCACATAGCGGGCGTCCCGGTCGATGCCGGAGAAGCGCCCGGAGCCCCAGGTGTGCAGCCACGGCAGGCCGAGGAAATAGACGCCGGGCACCTGCGTCACCCCGCGATAATGCTGCGGATGGCCGGCGCCATTGAAGACGGGCGCATCGAGCCAGCGGAAATCCGGCTGGAAGCCGATGCACCAGATGATGGAGGTGATGCCCTCGGCCGCCATATCCAGCGCCACCGGGTCCGCCTCCGGCTCCCACACCGGCTCGTAAACGGAGGGCGGCGGGGCAGCGATGCCCTTCTCGGCAATGTGCTTGTCGATAGCGGCGTTGATGCCGTTATAGACCCGGTCGGCTTCCGCAAGCGCGCTCTTCAGCGTGGGGGCGAAGGTGAGGGTGGTACTGTCGAGCCCGTCCAACAGGCCGTAGAGCTTCATGCCTTCGGTGGCGAATTTCCGCAGGTCGATGTCGCGCCCGCCGTCACGGCCGGTGACATAATGATTGGTGTTGTCGCGCACCCCTTCCCGCAGCGGGTGGCGCTCCACGGGCATGTCGTAATAGCCCATCTCCGCCAGCCAGGTGACGACATCCTTGCCGCGATAGAAGCGGGCGCAGCGGGGCGCATCGCCCACCGCAAGATGCACGGTGCGGCCGGCGAGATGCAGGTCTTCCGCGATCTGCGCGCCGGACTGGCCGGACCCGACCACCAGCACGGCGCCGTCCGGCAGGCTCTGCGCATTGCGATACTGCTCGGAATGGAGCTGGCGGATGGAGGCGGGCAGGCGCTCGGCAAGGCGCGGGATGATGGGCGTGTGATAGCCGCCCGAAGTCGCGACCACCTGATCGGCCGTCACCGTGCCGGCGCTGGTCGTCACCTCGAAGCCGCCGCCGGCGCGGGCCTTCACCCGCTTCACCGCCACACCTTCGCGCAGGGGGGCGTCCACCTTGCGCTTGAACGCCTCGAGATAGGCGATGATCTCGTCCTTCTTCATGAAGCCGTCCGGCTCGGGACCCTCATAGGGGTGGCCGGGGAGCTGGCACTGCCAGTTGGGCGTGACGAGGCAGAAATTGTCCCAGCGCTGCTTGGACCAGGCGCCCATGGCCACGTCCTTCTCGAACACCACGTGGTCGAGGCCACGGGCCTTCAGATAATAACTGATGGACAGGCCCGCCTGTCCGCCACCCACCACCACCACCGCGTGATGGGGAACGCTCTCATTGGCTGCCTCGGGCATGGTCTCGTCTCCTGATCTCAAGTCCGCGCGGGTGCGGTCATTCCTCGAAGGCGTCCACATGGACGCAGGGGTTCGGCGTGTCGGAAAAGGCGCGGGCCGCCGCCTCGATGCGGGCGAGCTGGCCGAGCGCACGGGAGCAGGGGAAGCCGTATTTGGCCTCCACCCGGTCGCTGGCGATGGTGAGCGCCGTGCGGCTGCGGGCGAGGAAATCCACCAGCGGATAGGAGGCTCCCACATCAAGGTGCTCCTTGATGACGAGCGAGGGCGAATAGCAGGCCTCCGCCCGCCCATCGGGCCAGCGGATGTGGAAGCGCATCTCAGGCATAGGCTATGTCCTTGATCCGGTGCGGCCCGCCGAACGCCAGCGCGGCATAAGCGGGCAGATGGGCGGCGGCGGTCGTGTCCCAGCCATGGGCGCGGGCGACCTTTGCGCCCGCAGCTACGAGCCGGGCGCGGAGGGCCGGCGAGAGGGCCGAGAGCAGGGCGTCCGCGATGGAATGGGCAACGAGCGGATCGCACCACGCCACATCATCGGCCCCGAGATATTCGGTGAAGGGCGCGATGGCGGGCGCGACCACGGGAACGCCGCTCGCCATGGCCTCCAGCACCACGAGGCCGAAGCCCTCCTTCAGCGAGGGGAATGCCAGCACATCCGCGATGCGATAGAGCGCCGGCATGTCCGCCTGCGGCAGTGGCCCGGTGATGATGACCGCGCCGGGCGGCAAAGAACTCGCCCGCAGGGCATGGCGGAACGCCTGCCGATAGCTGTCGTGATCGAGCAGGGAGGCGCCGCCGGCAATGACCAGTTGCGCCTGCGGGTGCAGCGCCCGGAGCTGGATGAAGGCCTCCAGCAGCGCCAGTGTGTTCTTGCGCTGCTCGATGCCGCCGACCGCGAGGATGACCGGCCCCGCCCCGAGCCCGAGGCGGGTGCGCAGCGGGCCTTCTCGGCCGTCCGGCGCGGGCGAGAAGCGGGCGGTGTCGACGCCATTGCCCACCAGGGTCGCCTCGCGGTCGAAAGTCTCGGCGATGCGGTCCTTCCAGGCCCGGCTCACCACGAACAGCGTGTCCGCTTCCACGATGGAGCGGTGCTGGAGCGCGGCAAGACGCGGATCAGCGAAGGCGTCCATGTGATGGACGGTGCGGGCAAAGCCGGGGATGAGGCCACGCGCCTTCAGGGTCGCCAGCGCATTGCCGGAGATGCCGTCCTGCGCATGGAAGACGTCGAAGTCCCGGTGCGCCGCATCCTCGAAGTGGCGCACATAGTCGGAGATGCGGGTTTCCACCAGCGCCGTCGTACCGCCGCTGACGAAGGCGGCGGGCACGCAGTGCGTGGCGCAGGCAGCGGGGCGGAAGAAGCCGTCCCCCTTCGCGTCGGGGGCATGGACGGTGGCGCGATGGCCGAGCCGATCGAGCGCCTCGCCCAGCTCCAGCGCATGGACGACGCCGCCGCGCGGATTGGTGGAATGGGCGAGAAGGGCGATGGAGAGGCTCATGCGGCGGCCTCCGGCAGGGCGCAGCCGATGAGCGGCCTGCGGGCGAAGTCCCAGATGATTTCGCGCTCAGTCCCGTGGGCGATCACCACCTGCCGTTCGGCGGTCATCTCGCCGATGGCAGCGGCGGCGATGCCGCGCGTGGTGAAGCGGGCGATGAGTGCCGGCACGTCCGCCGGATCGGCGGCCAGCAGATAGCCGAAGCTCGGGAAGGTGGTGAGCCAGCGGGCGAGGTCCACGCCCTCGGGCCGCGGGATCGCGAACGGGTCGATGCGCACGCCGGTGCCGGAGCTTTCCGCCAGCATGGCGGCGGTGCCGATGGCCCCGCCCTGGCTGATATCCTTGGCGGCGCGGGAGAGGCCCGCTTCCGCGATCTCGGGCAGCAGCGCCATATCGCCTTTGAGCCGCGCGGGCGGGGCGTCCGTGGCCGCTTCCCAGTTGGAGAAGGGCTCGCGATAGCGGCCGCGCAGGTCGATGGCGGCAACGAGCGTCTGTCCGGGCCGGGCATCGAAGCTGGTGAGCAGGCGCTTCGCCCGCCCGAGAATGGCGACGGAGAGCTGGCCGCGATCATTGCGGATGTTGGTGTGCCCGCCCACCACCGGAATGCCGAAGGCGGCGGAGGCGGCGGCCATGCCTTCCAGCACCGGCTGCGCGCCCTCTTCCCCATCCGCCCACACCGCATCCACCACCGCGAGCGGGCGCCCGCCCATGGCGGCGATGTCGGAGGCGTTGACCATTACCCCGCACCAGCCGGCGAACCACGGATCGCCCGCCACGAAGGCATTCATGAAGCCCTCGATGGCCAGCAGCAGATAGCCCTCGCCATCGGGAATGGCGGCGCAGTCATCGCCCACCGGCACGGCGCTCGCCCCATTAAGGCCGAGGCGGGCGGCGACATTCGCAATGTCCGCTTTGGCGGCAAGGCCGGAGCTGGCGCGCAGCGTTTGCGCGAGGCTTTCGAGGGCGCGTTCCATCAGGCTGCCCGCCGCGGAAAGGCGAGGAAGCCCGTCTCGGCTGCCGCGAAGGGCGGATAATAAGAGAGGTCCGCCTCCATCAGATGATGGGGCCGGCCGACCAGTTCCACCTCGTCCAGCGTGCGCCAGCGCAGGCGGCGGAAGAGGAGGGCATTCTGGCTCTGCACATGGGCGAGGAAGCGCCGGCAGCCGCGCGCATGGGCCGAGGACACCGCAAGGCGGATGAGCGAGGAGCCGAGCGTGCCGACGTGGCGATAGTCTTCCGCCACCGCGAGGCGCGAGCCCCACCATGTGCCGGGCTCGGCCTCATGGATACGCACCGTGCCCACCACCGCATCCGCCGCCACGCCCCACAGCGACAGGGCGACGATGGGGATGGCATGGGTGTCGATGGCGTCGCGGTCATCGCCCGCGAACAGGCCCTGTTCGGCGCAGAAGACGCGGCGGCGCAAGGCGGCGGCGCCGTCCCGCTCCCAGTGTTCCGTGGCGAACTTCACCTGGAATTCGGACGCCGTGAAGGGCTTGAAGGGATCGAACATCAGGCGACCCCCCGCTCATAGGTGGAGAGGGCCGAGCAGGCGCCGCACTTGCCGCAGCCGGCCTTGATGTCGGTGGCCCGAAGGCCCGCCGCGCGCACCATTTCCGCCAGCGGTTGGAGCACGGATTTCATGAAGGCGGGCTGCGGGCCGGGATGGCCTTCCAGCGGCGTGCCGGAGATGGGCACGAAGGGCACCACGAAGGGATAGACGCCGCGCTTCAGCAGTTCCTCGCACATGGCAAGGATGGCTTCGCGCGTGTCGCCGAGCCCGGCGAGGATATAGGTGGAGACCTGCCCCTTGCCGAACACCGGCACGGCGGCCTCGAAGGCGGAGAGATAGCGTGCGATGGGCACCTGCGCCTTGCCCGGCATGATGCGGGCGCGCACCTCCGGCGTCACGGCCTCGAGGTGCATGCCGAGGGAAACCGCGCCGGCCTCGTGCATGCGTTTGAACCAGATGTCGTCGTCCGGCGGCTCGCATTGCACCTGAATGGCGAGGTCCACGGCCGCCTTCACGGCGGAGGTGCTCTCCATGAGGACGGAGCAGCCGCGATCCTTGCCGGGTGGTGTGCCGGTGGTCATCACCATGTGGGTCACGCCATCCAGATCCACGGCGGCCTTCGCCACCTCGGCGAGCTGCTCCGGCGTCTTGCGGGCGATGGTGCGGCCGGCCTCCAGCGACTGGCCGATGGCGCAGAACTGGCAGGTCTTTGCGCGGCTCTGGTAGCGCACGCACTCCTGCAGCACGGTGGTCGCGAGCACGTCGCGGCCATGGAGCGTGGCGATCTTCCAGTAGGGCACGCCGTCTGCGGTCACGCGGTCATAGAAGCGCGGGCGCAGTGGAAAGGAGACTTCCGTCAGCGGCAGGCCGTCGCGCAGGATGCGCGTGGCGCCGTTCGCGCCGCGCTCGATCTCATAGGGGCTCTGGGCGGCCGGTGCGGTGTGGACGGGGACCATGATGGTCATCCCGTCCAGCGTCATGGCCTTGTGGTCGGAGGGGCCGGCGCCGCCACGGCGGCTCTGCGCGCCCGCGCCGTCCGGATCAGCGAGCCGGACCCCGAAGGACTGCAACTCGGTCATCAGCTCCGCTGTCGGCAGCGGGGTGATGGGCGCGGCGGTCGGATGCGTCTGCTTCATCGCGGGGACTCCCGAAGGCGGGCGGGGCGGAAACGGCGGCGACCGACTGCATGGGCACGGCCGGACGATTGTCGATGTGGAGGCTGAGCAGTTCCGGCCGTGCGTAGTGGCCGACGCTGTCCATCATGCGCTTGCGCTTGGTGATGAGGCTCATGTCGAGATCGGCCACCAGCATCCCCTCGCCAGAGGTGAGCGGCGGCACCAGATGGCTGCCCTCCGGATTCACGATCGCGGTCATGCAGCCGCCCGTGAGCGCCCGGCGCAGCTTCTCGTCCGGCGAGATGCGGGCGATCTGCTCCTCGGTGAGCCAGCCGGTGGCATTCACCACGAAGCAGCCGCTCTCCAGCGCGTGGTGGCGGATGGTCACTTCCATCTGGTCGGCGAAGATGGGGCCGACCATGGAGCCGGGGAATTGGGCGGCGTGGATTTCCTCGTGCTGCGCCATGAGCGCATAGCGGGCGAGGGGATTGTAATGCTCCCAGCAGGCCAGCGCGCCGACGCGGCCGACCTTCGTCTCCACCACTTGCAGCCCGGCGCCGTCGCCCTGGCCCCAGATCATGCGCTCGTGGAAGGTGGGCGTGATCTTGCGGCGCTTGAGCTTCAGTGTGCCGTCGGCATCGAAGATGAGCTGGGCGTTATAGAGCGAGCCGTGGTCGTGCTCGTTGATGCCGAGCACGACCACCATGGCGTGACGGCGTGCGGCGGCGGAGATGGCGTCCGTCACCGGTCCGGGCACACTGACCGCGTGCTCATAAAGGCGCATGTGCTCGCCGCCCGTAAGTACCGGCGGGGCGATGAAGGAGAAATAGGGATACCAGGGCAGGAAGGTCTCGGGAAAGACGATGAAATCCGCGTCCTTGCCGGCCGCCTCGGCGATGGCGTTCAGCACCCGCTCCAGCGTGCCCATGCCGTCGTCGAGATCGGGCGCGATCTGCACGGCGGCCGCGCGCACGATGCGTTTTTCGGGTGTGGACATACTCTTCTCCACTCAACGGGTCGCAAAGCTCCCTCCTCCTTGTGGGGGAGGGCTGGGGAGGGGGGTGAAGCCCCATCCACTCTGCCGAGCGGATGGGTGGAGAGGGGCCCTCCGGCGGTGCTCGGGCGGCGCCCGCGTTACCCCCCTCCCAACCCTCCCCCGCAAGGGGGGAGGACGTTGAAGGTGCCTCAGAGCGTCCAGGTGTCGAGGATGAAGGCGTTGTCGCGCCGGTGCAGCAGCACGAGGTCGAGCACGTCGAGCGGGCTGATGGGGGTGATGCCGGGAATGAGCGAGGGCTCACCGTGGCCGTAGAGCGCCTGCAGGGCGAAGCGGCAGGCATAGACCTTGCCGCCCTCTTCCATGAATTTGGTGAGCTGGTTGTTGAAGTTCATGTGGCCGGGAAAGGCCTCGTCGCCGAGCTTGGGGAAGCCGCGCTGCACGCCGAGCGTGACGCCGGGACCGTAGAGCAGGATGGAGGTCTCGAAGCCCTTGCGCTTGAGGCGGGTGGCCTGGAGCAGGTTCACGAAGCCGATGGAGCCCTCGAAGGCCACCGTGTGGAAGGTGACGAGCGCCTTCTCTCCGGGAAGGGCTTTCACGTCCTCGAACTTCTTGTCCTCGTAATCGACGAAGAAATCACCCTTCTGGTGGGCGGGGGCGGTGACGGCGGGCATCGGGCTCTCCTTGCTGGGACCGCGTGCTGGGGGCGGTCCAGGAGAGATTTGCAATCAATGTGCCAGATGTGCCGGCATTCAATGCAGACATTGCTGCTGAATGAATGCATTCAAAAATGCATTCAAATCCGAGACAGAAACCGAGCAGTTGTCGGTGCCTATTCGAAAAGCGCTTGCGCGATTCCGCGCCAGAATGTTGCGTAATTGATGGTCAAATGAAGGGGGCGAGTTGGCCCCGATACGCCGTGACGCAGCAGCCGGACCCGTGACAGAGCCGCTGTGCAACACTATACAGTCAATCCAGGTTCGGAGGAATGCTTCGAACGCGTTTCGGCCCATTTGTGATCATGCTCGACTGGACACCCGACCTCGCCCGCAGCGACAAGCCCCGCTATCTCGCCATCGCCGACCTCATTGCCGAGGACATCCGGGCGGGGCGGCTTTCCGTGGGCGATCGCCTGCCGCCGCAGCGCAAGCTCGCCCATCGGCTGGAGATTGATTTCACCACCGTCGCGCGCGGCTATGTGGAGGCGCAGAAGCGCGGGCTCGTGGAAAGCCGGGTGGGGCAAGGCACCTTTGTGCGGGGCCTCCCGCGTGCGGAGCCGCGCCCCCGGACGGCGCGCCCCGATCTCGTCGATCTCACCATGAACCTGCCCCCCGAGCCGGATGATCCCGAGCTCGTGGCGCGGATGCAGGACGGCTTGGCGGAGGTGAGCCGCGATCTCGTGGCGCTGCTGCGCTACCAGAGCTTCGGCGGTGCGCCGGCGGACAAGGATGCCGCCTCCGCCTGGCTCGGGCGCCGCGCGCTCGTGCCGGCGCAGGAGCGGGTGTTCGTGACCCCCGGTGCCCATGCGGCGCTGGTCGGCATCTTCTCGCTGCTGGCCAAGCCCGGCGATGTGATCCTGTGCGAGGCGCTCACCTATCCCGGCGCCCGCTCCATTGCCGCCCAGCTCGGCCTCACGCTCGTCGGCCTGCCCATGGACGCGGACGGCATCGATCCCGATGCGCTGGCGGATGCCGTGAAGCGCCACAAGCCCAAGGCGCTCTATCTCAATCCCACGCTCCAGAACCCGACCACGCTGACCATTCCGGAAACGCGCCGCGCCGCCATCGTGGCGGTGGCCCGGCGCATGGGGCTGAAGATCGTGGAGGATGACGCCTATGGCTTCATTCCCGCCCACGGCTTGCCGCCGCTGGCCGCCATGGCGCCCGATCTCACCTGGCACGTGGCGGGACTTGCGAAATGCATCGGCGCCGGCCTCAGGGCCGCCTATGTAATCGCGCCCGAGGCCAAGGCGGGCTGGCCGTTTGCGGCGGCGCTGCGGGCGGCGAACGTGATGGCCTCCCCGCTCACCGTTGCGCTCGCCACTCGCTGGATCGAGGACGGCACGGCCGACACCATCCTGCGCTTCATCCGCGCCGAGACGGCGGCCCGTCAGGCGCTGGCGGCGGACATCCTGCCCAAGGGCACATTCCGGGCCGATCCCTTGAGCTTCAATCTCTGGGTGGAACTGCCCGAGCCTTGGACGCGCTCGGCCTTCGTCGGGCACATGCAGGCGACCGGCATCGGCATCGTGGCGAGCGATGCCTTCTGCACGGACGGCAATCCGCCGGAAGCGGCGCGGGTGTGCCTCGGCGGCCCCGTGGGGCGCGACAAGGTTCGGCACGCGCTGGAATATATGGCCCACGCCCTGGCGCATTCGCCGGCTGCGGCCTCGACGGTTCTTTGAGGTGGCGCGGGGCGGGGCCCCGCGCCTGACGGCTCACGGCAGAGCGTTGAAGGCCATCGCCTCCACGTAAGTGATCTGGCACAGGTCACCGATGTTCACCTGCGCGAGGTCGGCCAGCACCTTCTGGTCGGCCGCCTTGATGGTGCGGACATAGCCGTCCGGCCCCTCGAAGCTGATGGTGCCGCCCACCTTGTCGATGTTGACGAGGATGGTGGTGATGGTGACGCGGCGCACGCCGAAGCCTTCCGGCCAGCCCGGCAGGCCGTCATTGAGGCCGACATCGTTGATCACCTCGCCGGGCACGCCCTGGCGGGCCTTGCCGAGGGCGGTCACGAGGCCGGGCACGAGGCGGACGATGATGGTCTCGCCATTGCGCAGCAGCGACAGGTCGCCGACGATCAGCGGCGCCTTCACGGCCCAGCGCTTGCCGTTCGGCGTTTCCAGCACGACACGGCGGGTGGCCGGATTGGCGCTCACCACCTTGGCCCGGTAGGTGAGGGTGGTTACCTGGCCGACGCCCGGCAGGACGAAGACGGTGTTGGCGGTCGGCGCAATCACCTGCGCCGTGGCCGGCGCGGCGACGCTCGCAAGGGCGCCCGCGCCGAGAAGAAGCGCGGTGCGGCGGGACAGACGATCGGACATTGAAACCCCCGTAGCGGGCCGGGCGCCGAGGCCCGGCGATGGGTGCCGAGCGGCAAGCGGGACGGCGTCGCCCCAGACTTCCGTGCCGCTTCGGCCGGAATCGGGGACGGTAAGTCCTTGATCCAGAAGCCGAAGCGCCGCTCGAACACGGCGGGAGGCAGCGCCCCCGCCGCATCGGCTCTAACATGGTGCCGCCGCGCGTCGCAATCGTGCTTCGCCGCAACGTCAGCGTGCGGGTCCATTGTCACATTGCCTTCCGAAAACTATGGTGAAGGTGTCGTTCACGAAGCATTCCGGCGCGCCAGCGTCGGCGCCGGCTGCCCTTGAGGCAGTGCGCCGATCGGTCCCGGGGACTGGCGACAGGCGGGAGGGCGCTTTGTCCGAGCCGCCGCAAGTGGGGGCTGTGCCATGAAGCGCGACATTCCGGACGAGGCGCCGTTCAGCCTCCCGGCCCTGCTCGGCAAGAGCATGGGCGTCGCCAAGGAGGGCTTCGCCAAGCTGCCCTTCGCCCGCGACCTGCCCTTTGCGCGGGACGCCGTGTCCGATGCCAAGCCCATCTTCATGCCCGGAACCCTGCCTGCGGCCTCGCAGAAACTGGTGACCGATTTCCGCGCCATCAGCGGTATCCGCCATCGCGAGGCGGTGCCCTTCGGCGAGCCCATCGTGCTCGGCCGGCTCGGTGCGCTGGAAGTGCGGCTCGCGCGCACGGCGGCGGATGTGCGCCGTGCCCAGCGCCTGCGCTACAAGGTGTTCTATGAGGAAATGTCGGCGGTGCCCGACACGCCGTCGCGCCTCGCCCGCCGCGATTTCGATGCCTTCGACGCGGTCTGCGAGCATATCCTCGTGCTTGATCATGACGCCGGCAAGATGGTGCTCGGCCGCAAGAAGCCGAAGGTGGTCGGCACCTATCGCCTGCTGCGGCAGGAGGTCGCCAACCGTCACGGCGGCTTCTATTCGCAGGGCGAGTTCGATGTCGGCCGCATCGTCTCCGCCCATCCGACGCTGAAGTTCCTGGAGCTGGGCCGCTCCTGCGTGCTCAAGCCCTACCGCAACAAGCGCACGGTCGAGCTGCTCTGGCACGGCATCTGGACCTATGTCCTGCGCAACAAGATCGACGCCATGCTGGGCTGCGCCAGCCTTGAGGGCACCGATCCCGACAAGCTGGCCCTGCCGCTCTCCTTCCTCCACCACAATGCGCTGGCGCCCGAGGAATGGCGCGCCCGCGCGCTGCCGAGCCGCTATGTGGAGATGAACCGCATGGCGAAGGCGGACATCAATCCCAAGGCGGCGCTGCTCTCGCTGCCCCCACTGGTGAAGGGCTATCTGCGCCTTGGCGGCTTCATCGGCGAGGGCGCGGTGGTGGATCACCAGTTCGGCACAACGGACGTTCTGGTGGTGCTGCCGGTGTCGGTGATCTCGCCCCGCTATGTGGAGCACTTCGGCCCTTCAGCCAACCGTCACGCCATCTGAGCGGTGCGGGCTCGGGCTTCCTGAACACGGGCACCAAAAAAAGCCCTCCCCGCGAGGGGAGGGCAGTCCATGCGTCTGATCGCCCCTTCCGGGACAGGAATGGGAGCCCGCCAGACGGGCTCCCGATGGGCGCGGCCTGAGCTTCAGGCCCAGTTGGAATCGTCGCCGCCGAAATCGCCACCGTCATCGTAACCGGCGTCCGTATAGCCGGGGTCGGCACTCGCGGTGTTCCACGGATCGGGCGATCCGCTGTCGGCCACATTGGTGTCGGGCGCGCCGCCGAGGGCTTCCTGCGCCTGGCTGGCGAGATCACCCGCCGCAGCCGCCGGCTGCTCCAGAAGCGAAGCGGCCTGGTTGGCGATGGGGCCGGTGCCGTGGGACATCAGGCCCTGAATGCCCTGGAAGAGGAGCGCGCCACCGGCGACGCCCGCCGCGGTTGCAAGCGCGCCCTGCAGGAAGCCGCCGCCACCACCACCGCCACCGCCGAAGAGGCCGGGACGCTGGGGCTGCTGGCCCCACGGACCGGGCGCCTGGCCATAGCCCTGCGGGGCGGGCTGGGGCGCATAGCCGGGAGGCTGCGCCTGCTGGGCATTGTAGCCCTGCGGCAGACCCATGGGCCCGTCGCTGCGTGCGCCGGCAGTGGGCACGGACGTGCCGCGGCTGCCGAGGAGGCCGCCGAGGAAACTGGTGGGCTGGGCCGCGGCCTGCTGGGCCTTCTGCGCCTGCGCTTCCAGCTCCTGGATGCGCGCGGCGGCCTGCTGGAGCGCGTGCTCCTGAACGAGGACGGTCTGGGCGAGCGTATAGGTCGCGTGCGGCGCCTCGCTGCTCCGGCGTGCGATCAGGGCCTCGGCTTCCGCATCGCGCGGCTGGCCTTCAACCGCACGCATACGGTCGAAGAGACCGTCAATGAGGGCACGTTCCTCGGGGGTCATGGTGATCTCCGGTCGGTTGTCCGCTTCTGCCTGATCGGCGTGCGGGCTACGACCCGGATATGCGCACGGGAAAACGCCGCCGGTAGGGCGCTGCGCATGAATTTTTCGTAACAAAGCGGGGTCCGGAGCGGCTGCGACGCCGCCCCGGAAAACGTTGGTCTCAGGCCACCAGCCGGTAGGCCGGCAGGGTGAGGAATTCCTCGAAGGTGTCGGCCAGCGTCATGTCCGAGAACAGCTTGATGGCCTCGGGGAAGCGGCCCTTGTCATAGACGGCGGGGGTCAGCGTCTCGCGCAGCTTGGCCATCTCGTCATCGAGCAGGCTGGTGAACAGCTCGCCCGTCACCGTGCGGCCGTCGTCGAGCTTGGCGGAGAGGTGGATCCACTGCCAGATCTGCGCGCGGCTGATCTCGGCGGTGGCCGCATCCTCCATGAGGTTGTAGAGCGGCACCGCGCCGCGGCCGCGCAGCCACGCTTCGATATACTGCACGCCGACGCGGATGTTCTCCCTGAGGCCGCCTTCCGTGCGCGGGCCCTGATGGACGACGAGCAGGTCGTCGCGGGACACGCTCACGTCGGACCGCAGCTTGTCGAGCTGGTTCGGGTTCGGCATCAGGCGGTTGAACACTTCCATGGCCACCGGCACGAGGTCCGGATGGGCGACCCAGGTGCCGTCGCAGCCGTCGCCGGCTTCGCGCTCCTTGTCCGCGCGCACCTTGGCGAAGGCGGCCTCGTTGGCTTCCGGATTGTTCTTCACCGGGATCTGCGCGGCCATGCCGCCCATGGCGAAGGCCTTGCGGCGGTGGCAGGTCTTCACCAGCAGCGCGCCATAGGCCTTCAGGAAGGCCTCGCTCATCACCATGCGGGCGCGGTCCGGGGTGAGGAAGCGGGCGTTCTTTCCGAGGCGCTTGATGAAGGAGAAGATGTAGTCCCAGCGGCCGATGTTGAGGCCCGCCACATGGTTGCGCAGCTCGTAGAGGATCTCGTCCATCTCGAACACGGCCGGCAGGGTCTCGATGAGCACCGTGCCCTTGATGCAGTTGGCCGGCAGGCCGAGGCGGGTCTCGGCGAGGGTGAAGACGTCGTTCCACAGCCGGGCTTCGAGATGGCTCTCGGTCTTGGGCAGGTAGAAATAGGGGCCGGAGCCCTGCGCCAGCGCCGCCTTGGCGTTGTGGAAGGCATAGAGGCCGAGGTCGAACAGGGCGCCGGAGACTTCCTCGCCGTCCACCGTCACATGGGCTTCCGGCAGGTGCCAGCCGCGCGGGCGGATGATGAGCACGGCGGGCGTGGCGCCGAGCTTGTAGTCCTTGCCGTTGGACGGATCATGGAAGTCGATCTTGCCGGCCCAGCGGTCCTTCAGGTTGATCTGGCCCTCGATCATGTTCGTCCACTGCGGGCCGGAGGCATCCTCGAAGTCCGCCATGAAGACCTTGGCGCCGGAATTCAGCGCGTTCACGATCATCTTGCGGTCGACAGGGCCGGTGATCTCCACGCGGCGGTCCAGCAGATCCTCAGGCAGCGGGGCGATGGTCCACTCCGCGTCACGGACGGACTTGGTCTCGGGCAGGAAGTCCGGCAGTTCGCCGGCATCGAAGCGGGCCTGCCGCTCGGCGCGCTTGGCGAGCAGCGCGAGGCGGGTGGCGTTGAAGGTGCGGTGGAGTTCGGCGACGAAAGCCAGCGCTTCGGGGGTGAGGATTTCCTCGAAGCGGGGCGCCATGGCCCCGGTGATGGCGACGCCTGAGGGAAGGGCGGGGGTCGACATGATGTCGGTCTCCTTGAGGGACTGTCGTTGGAACGCTTGAAACTGGGACGCTGGGAAAACAGATCGGCCGCTCAGCGGCGGGACGCTTCGACGATGGATTTGAGGGTGCGGGCGGCCTCGGTCACGTCGGGGGCGGCGCACAGGGCCGAGACGACGGCGATGCCGTCAGCGCCCGCCTGCATCACCGCTTCGGCATCCTCCGCCTTCAGCCCGCCGATGCCGACCATCGGCAGGGCGATGTGGGAGCGCAGGAAGGCGAAGCCGCCGATGCCGATGGCCCCGCCCGCATCGCCCTTGGTGCCGGTGGCGTTGATGGGGCCGCAGCCCACATAATCCACCGGCCCTAGGTCGGAGGCGGACAGCTCCTCCAGCGAGCCCACCGAGAGCCCGATGATGGCGTCCGGCCCGAGGATGGCGCGTGCGGCGGCGGGATCAAGGTCGTCCTGCCCCAGATGCACGCCCTCGGCACCCACGGCGGCGGCCACATCCACCCGGTCATTGATGATGAGGGGAATGCCCTTCGGCCGCAGCAGGCCGATGAGGGCGCGGGCTTCTTCCGCCAGCGCCCGGCCCTTCGCCTCCGGATCGCGCAACTGCACGATCGTCACACCACCGGCCACCGCTTCCTCGACCGTCTCGAGAAGGCCCCGCTCGGCCGTCAGCCGGCGGTCGGTCACGAGATAGAGGGAGAGGTCGAACGGATGGGGCATGACACGTCCTCGGCCTGAGGCGAAGTGAAGGCGAGATAAACCTTGGCCGTCCGCCACGAAACGCGATGGCGGGCCAAGAGACTTTTGCCCTGCCGGCAATAATCCGGCCGGGATTGTTCTCAGGCAGCGACGGAGAGGCCGGCCGCAGCCACCGCTGCCGGCACCGGGCCGCCGGTCGCCCAGTCCAACAGCTCCACCGTGTGCACCACCGGCGTGTCGGTGCCCGAGCCGATCTGCGTCATGCAGCCGATGTTCCCGGCGGCGATGATGTCCGGCGCGAGCTTGCCGAGATTGGCCACCTTCCGGTCCCGCAACTGCACAGCGATCTCGCTCTGCAGCATGTTGTAGGTGCCCGCCGAGCCGCAGCAGATGTGACTCTCGAAGGGCTCGGCCACCTCGAAGCCGACCGTGCGCAGCAACTGCACCGGCGTGCCCTTCACTTTCTGCCCATGCTGGAGCGAGCAGGCGGCGTGATAGGCGATCTTGCGGCCCATGGGCTTCTCGGCTTTCGGCAGGCCGAGGGTGCCGAGATATTCCGAAATGTCCCTGGCGATGGCCGAGACGCGGCGCGCCTTCTCCGCATAAGCGGGGTCAAGGCGCAGCATGTGGCCATAGTCCTTGATGGTGGTGCCGCAGCCCGAGACGGTGACGAGGATGGCGTCGAGCCCGCCTTTGTCCATCTCCGCGCACCAGGCGTCCACATTGGCGCGGGCCAGCGCAAGGCCCTGCTCCTCCTTGCCCATGTGATGGACGAGGGAGCCGCAGCAGCCTTCCTTCTCCACGCGCACCACCTCGACGCCGAGCCGGTTGAGCAGGCGGATGGCGGCCTCATCCGCCTCCGGCCGCAGCACCGGCTGGGCGCAGCCCCCCAGCAGCGCCACACGGGCGCGGCGCGGCCCCTTGGCCGGATGGACGCCGGGGTCTTCGCTGGGCGAGCGGCCCCGCGGAAAGCCCGGCGCGAGGCGCAGCATGGCCGCCAGCGGTTTCAGCGGCTTCACCGCATCGAACAGCGGCGCGAAGGGCTTCGCCAGCGCGGCCCCAGCAAGCGCGAGGCGGAACCGGCCGCGATAGGGCATCACGGCGGCGAGCAGGGCGCGGTTCAGCCGGTCGAAGAAGGGCCGCTTATAGGTGTGCTCGATATGGGCGCGGGCATGGTCCACGAGGTGCATGTAATGCACGCCGGAGGGACAGGTGGTCATGCAGGAGAGGCAGGAGAGGCAGCGGTCCACATGCTTGACCTCTTCCTCGGTGGCCGCGCGGCCGTTCTCCAGCATGTCCTTGATGAGGTAGATGCGCCCGCGCGGGCTGTCGAGCTCGTCCCCCAGCAGCACATAGGTGGGACACGTGGCAGTGCAGAAACCGCAATGCACGCAGGTGCGCAGGATCTTCTCCGCCTCGCTGGTGTGCGGATCGGCAAGCTGCGCGAGGGAGAATTCAGTCTTCATCTGGCGTGGCCTCCCGTGGGAGCGGGCGTTCTTGTTCTGATGGGGGTGGGGCTCGTTTCGGAGCGGGCGTTCTCGGGCCCGGCCGTCTTACCCCCCTCCCTGCCCTCCCCCTCAAGGGGGGAGGGGTCGCGGTGCGCCGGCGGGAGAGGTGCCCTTAGCCTCTTGGGGGTTGGGAGCGGGAGGTCATCACCCCCTCCCCCCTTGCGGGGGAGGGTCGGGGAGGGGGGTAGAACGCTCTCCACCTTCACCCGCTCAATCACCCGCGCCGAAAGATCTTCCAGCACGCCCCCAAGATTGCCGAGCACATCGTTGTTCCAGTAGCGCACCACCGCGTAGCCCGGCGCCGCGAACCAATTATCGCGCGCCTGATCCTCCGGCCCGCCATGCTGGCCGCCGTCCAGTTCCACGATCAGCCGAGCCGGGTGGCATACGAAATCGGCGACATACCTTCCCATCGGCGCCTGACGGCGGAAGGGCGCGCCTTCGAGGCGATGGGCGCGCAGGTGCTGCCAGAGGGTGCGCTCTGCGTCGGTCATCTCCCGGCGGAGCGTTTTGGCGTTTCCATTCAGGCGCGGGCTAATGGGACGATGGGCGGTCGGGCGCTCCTCGTTGGGCATATCGGCCTCCGGCGCGATGGCGGAGAGGGTGTTTTGGTTCGGACCGGCATTACCCCCCTCCCCAGCCCTCCCCCGCAAGGGGGGAGGGAGTGGGTTGCGCGGGGGGCGGGCCTCCCCAAAAAGTACGGCAGAACCCTCCCCCCTTGCGGGGGAGGGCAGGGAGGGGGGTAGAACGGCCGGGCGCAGGTGGCCCATCGCCGTCCTCGCACCCGCCATATCGCGCGCGGTCTCCATCACATGCCCGCGTGCATGCGGCCGGGGTTGAGGAGGCCGACGGGGTCGAAGCTCGCCTTCACGCGGCGGGTGAGGGCATCGTGGGCGGCTTCCAGAGGCTGGAAGACGGGGACGCTCGCGCGCTCCGCCGCCGTCCCGCGCACGAGGGTGGCATGGCCACCGTGGCGGGCGAGGGCGGTTCGGACCTCGTCGGCGTGCGAGGCTTCGCCCGGCATCAGCAACCAGACGAGGCCGCCGGCCCAGTCGCAGAAGGTCTCGGCCCCAAGGTCTCGGGCCATTTCCGCCGCCAGCAGCGGGCCGGACGCGGGGGCGGTGGAGAGGCGCCAGACGGCCCACTCGCCGGTGCCAGCGAAAGGCAGCGCATCGCGCACCGCCGCCCAGAGGCGGGCGGAGGCGTCCCCTTCCGCCACCTCGACACCGCCGAAGGGCTGGAGCACGGCGATGAGCATGGCCCGCCGCGCCTTCACCGAGGGCTCGAAACCCTCGAGTCGCAGCGCCACCGCCGGGCCATCGGTGCCGAGTTCCGGAATGCGGCCGGAGACCGGCGCGGGCAGATAGGCCGCGCCCGACACCTCGCAGGAGGAGCCCATGGCCGCGCTCATGGCGCGGGCGGCAGTCTCCGGCGGCACGCCGGGCAGGATCACCGTTTCCGCCATGGGCGGGCGGGGCAGCACCTTGAGGGTGAGTTCACTCAGCACCGCCAGCGTGCCGAAGGAGCCGGTGAGCAGGCGGGGCAGATCGTAGCCCGTCACGTTCTTCACCACCCGGCCGCCGGACTTGAAGGCTTCTGCCCGGCCGGAGACGGCGCGCGCGCCCAGCGCATGGTCGCGCGCCGCGCCGTGGCTGATGCGGCGCGGGCCGGCGAGATTGCAGGCGAACACGCCGCCGAGCGAGCCTTGCCCCGGTGCGGTGCCGAGCAGCGGGCCGTAATCCATGGGCTCGAAGGCCAGCATCTGGCCGCGCGCGGCGATCAGCGCCTCGATCTCGGCGATGGGCGTGCCGCCTTTGGCGGAAAGGATGAGTTCCTCCGGCTCATAGAGCGTGACGCCGGACATGCGGGAGAGATCGAGCGTCGCGTCCGTCTGCGTCGGCCGGCCGAGGCCGCGTTTGGAGCCGCGCCCGGCGACCTCCAGCGTCTTGCGGGCTTCCAGCGCCGAGCGCACGGCCTCCACGAGGCCGGCTTCGTCCGCCACGGTGAGAATGTCGGTCATGATGCGCCCACGGCGTCAGAAACGGGGAAGGTCGGGGAAGGGCAGAGCGCCGCCCGCCACATGCATGCGGCCGAGCTCGGCGCAGCGGTGGAGCGTGGGGAACACCTTGCCCGGATTGAGCAGGCTTTCCGGATCGAAGGCGCATTTGAGGCGCTGCTGGTGGGCAAGGTCCACCTCGTCGAACATCTCCGGCATCAGGTCGCGCTTCTCGATGCCGACGCCATGCTCGCCGGTGAGCACGCCGCCCACCTCCACGCACAGGCGCAGGATGTCGGCGCCGAAGGCCTCGGCCGCGTCCATCTCGCCTTTGTTCGCGTCATAGAGGATGAGCGGGTGCAGATTACCGTCGCCGGCATGGAAGACGTTGGCGCACTTGAGGCCGTGTTTCTCGGAGAGTTCGCGCATCCGCGAGAGCACCAGCGGCAGCGCCTTGCGCGGGATGGTGCCGTCCATGCAGAGATAATCGGGCGAGATGCGCCCCACTGCCGGAAAGGCGGCCTTGCGCCCGGCCCAGAAGCCCATGCGCTCCTCTTCCGTCTGCGATACGCGCAGGGTGGAGGCGTTGCAGCCGCGCGCGATGGCCGCGACCTCTTCCAGCAGGTGCGCGCATTCCGCTTCCGGCCCGTCCAGCTCGATGATGAGTAGGGCTTCCACATCCAGCGGATAACCCACCTTCACGAAGGCTTCGGCGGCGGCGATGGCGTCCCTGTCCATCATCTCGATACCGGCGGGAATGATGCCGGCGGCGATGGTGCGGGCCACGCACTCGCCCGCGTCCTCGGAGGTGGGGAAGCCCACCAGCACGGCGCGGGCGGTGTCCGGCTTCTTGAGCAGGCGGACGGTGACTTCGGTCACGACGCCCAGCAGCCCTTCCGAGCCGATGACGACGCTGAGCAGATCGAGCCCGCCCGCATCCAGATGCTTGCCGCCAAGGCGCACGATCTCGCCGGTGATGAGCACCAGCTCGACGCCCAGCACATTGTTGGTGGTGAGGCCGTATTTCAGGCAGTGCACGCCGCCGGAATTCTCGCCCACATTGCCGCCGATGGTGCAGGCGATCTGCGAGGAGGGGTCGGGCGCGTAATAGAAGCCCTCGTGCTCCACGGCCTTGGTGATGCCGAGGTTGGTGACACCCGGCTGCACCACCGCGCAGCGGTTGGGAAAGTCGATGTCCAGCACGCGGTTGAACTTGCCCATGCCGAGCAGCACCGCATCCTGAAGCGGCAGCGCGCCGCCGGAGAGGGAGGTGCCCGCGCCGCGTGGCACCACGCGGATGTTGTTCTCGTGGCAATAGCGCAGCACCTGCGAGACCTGCTGCGTATTGGAAGGCAGCACCACCACGAGGGGAAGCTGGCGATAGGCGGTCAGCGCGTCCGATTCATAAGGACGCATCTCCCGCTCGCGATCGATGACGCCTTCTCCCGGCACGATGGCGCGCAGCGCGGTGATGATCTCGTCCCGGCGTGCCAGCACGCTCGCGTCCGCTTCCGGAAGCCTGAGGCCCGTCATGGCGGTCGTCCCTAGAATGGTTCTCGTTGCCGCGACTATAATCGTTTCGATGCGAAAATCCGGCATTGATTATTGCCGCAGCGGCTAAAATAAATAGCGCCATGGAAACAATCCGCCGAGACACCACCGCAACCCGCCGTTCCTCGCCCGAGGTGCGACCGATGATCGGCAATCTCGGCGATCTCGAAATCTTCGCGCGCATCGTCACCGCTGGCGGTCTCTCGGCGGCAGGGCGGGAACTGGGCCTCTCGCCGCCCGTGGTGTCGAAGCGCGTGCAGCGGCTGGAGGAGCGGCTCGGCACGCGCCTGTTCCAGCGCACCACGCGCAAGGTCACGCTCACCGAGGCGGGGCAGGGCTTCTATGACCGGGTGGTGGCCATCCTCGCGTCCGTGGAGGAGGCCGAGAGCCAGCTCGCCCGCCGTTCGTCCGAGGCGCGGGGCCTCTTGCGCGTGTCGGCGCCCACCTCTTTCGGCCGGCTGCACATCGCGCCGCATCTCGGGCCGCTGCTCGACACCAATCCCGAGCTGACGGTGGACCTCGAACTCTCCGATGCCTTCGTGGATATCGTGGGCGACGGCTTCGACATCGCGATCCGCATTGCGGACCTCACCGATTCGAGCCTCGTCGCCCGGCGCCTTGCGCCGGTCCACCGGGTGCTGTGTGCGACGCCGGCCTATCTCGCCCGCGCAGGGATGCCCAAGAACTTCGCGGATCTCGCCGACCATGTGCTGCTCGCCACCCACGGGCAGGACCCCTGGCGGCTGCAGGGGCCGGACGGGCCAGTGACGCAGCGCGTCCACAGTCCGCTGCGCACCAATTCCAACGAGGTGGTGCGCGAGGCGGTGCTGGCCGGCGTGGGCATCGCCCTGCGCTCCACCTGGGACGTGGGGCCGGAGCTGAACAGCGGCGCGCTTCAGGTGGTGCTGCCGGCCTATCGTGCCTCGCACAGGGTCGGCGTCTATGCGGTCTATCCCTCCCGCCGCTTCCTGCCGCAGAAGGTCCGCGTCTTCATCGATCACCTCGCCCAGCTCTACGGCTCCGTGCCGCCGTGGGATGCGGGGCTTGAACATCTGTTCGAGCCGCAGACGGGCGCCTGACGAAATCGGGTTGGCGCGGCGTTGTGCCTTCGGCATAACCCCAAGGAACATCCCGCCGGACATCCATGCCCCATTCCCCGAAAGATCACGTCTCCGTCACGGCCCATGGCATGATGGAAGGCGCCCGCGTCATGATCCCGCTGATGCCGGGGCTCGTGCTGTTCGGCATGGCCTTCGGCGCCGCCGCCGCGCAGAAGGGCTTCTCTCTGCTGGAAGCCTCGCTCTCCAGCGGACTCGTCTTCGCCGGTCTCGCCCAGATGGTGGCGCTGGAAGGCTGGACGAAGACCTGGACGCCGGGCGGCCTGCTGGCGCTCGCCTTCCTCACCATGGCGGTGAACATGCGGCACTTCCTCATGTCCGCTTCCATGCGCCCGTGGCTCGGCCAGCTTCCGGGCTGGAAGGCCTATCCCTCGCTGCTGCTGATGGCCGACAACAATTGGGCGGCCGCCATGCGCTACCGGGCGAACGGGGGCAGCGATGCCGGCTTCTTCATCGGCTCCGGCATCATCACCTGGTTCGTCTGGGTCGCGGCCACCGCGGCGGGACAGGTGATCGGCGGCGGCCTGCCGGACCCGAAGAAGTTCGCCATCGACGTGGTGGTACCGGCCTTCTTCGTCGCCATGCTGGTGCCGAACTGGAAGGGCCGCCGCGAGGCCGTGACCTGGGGCGTCGCCGCCGCCGTCTCGGTCGGCGCATCCTTCCTGCTGCCGGGCTGGTGGTTCATCGTCATCGGCGCCGTGGCGGGCGCGGTCGCGGGAGGCTTCGCCGATGACAAGCGTTGATCCGCAGACGGTCCTCGCCATCGTGGTGATGGCGCTCGCCACCGCCTTCAACCGGGCGAGCGGCTTCTTCCTCATGCGGCTGATCCCGCTGACCCCGCGCGTGCGCAAGATCATCGATTGCCTGCCGGGCGCCGTTCTCGTGGCGCTCATCGCGCCGACGGTTGCCCATGGCGATCTCGCCATGGCGGCGGGTCTCGCAGCGGCCTATGTGGTGACGAAGATCACGCGCAGCGACTTCATCGCCGTTCTGGCGGCGATGGCGGTGGGCGTCGGGATCCGGGCCTGGGTGGGCTGAGCCCCGACGCCGCCTCAGTGCGCGGTGGCGCTGGCGGTGGAGGCGGCGGGCGCGCTCGCGGGGGCGGAGGCCGGCGTCGCGGCGGGCGCGGGAACCGCAGGCGCGGCCATGGCGGGCGCCGGCGCCGGACGCGGCTTCGGCCGGCTGCCCAGAGCCCGGACCATGGTGATCACCTGCTGGTGCAGGTAGTCCGCCTTCTCGATGTTGAAATGGTCGATGCCCTGCGCGGCGGCGGCATCCTGGCTGCGGTTCGACAGCGTGCCGGAGAAGCCGGGGCCGGTGGTCAGCATTTTGCCGAAGCCGTTGTGCGACTGGTAGTAGTTCACGAAGCGCCCGCCCGAGCGGCCGATCTGCGTCACGCCCACCGGATCGAAGGTGACGACGAGGCGGGGCGGAATGCCCATGGCGGTCATGCGCTGGGCCATCTCGATGGCGGAATCGGCGCCGAGCGAATGGCCGATGATGACCACCGGCGCCTTGTTGTGGGCGCGCGACCAGGACACCGCATCGTCCGCGAGCTGCTGCCACTGGCCATATTCATAGACCTGCGCCCAGATGCCCTTGGCCTGCATCTTGGAAGCGAGGTCGTCGAGCCCGGTGGAGAAGACGTTCGCGAGCCCACGCATGAGATAGACGCGCGGCCCGGTCTGCGCACTGGCGCTTCCGGCCATGGCCATCGAGAGGACGAGCGCCGCGAAGGCGCAGGCGAACACGCGCAGGGACGCAAAACCGAAGCGGAACGTCATAGGCTCACCGTCATGTCTCCGTCGTTTCTGACGGGATTTGTTGCCGGGAGCAACGCCAAAGCTTGGCCTGCGATCCAGGGACCGCAGGCCGTCCGGCAACTTTTCAAGCTCAGCGTGGCGCCGCTGCATCACCCGTCAGGGAACCGCCCTCACGGCCGGTGCTGGGCGGTGGGGTGCCAGAGCGGCTGGTATCCCGCCGCCAGCGCGGTCAGCACCGAGGGCGGCGTCAGCGTCGGTACGGTCGCATCCAGGCCCGGTCCGCCGTGGAGCGGTGCCCAGCCCGCGAAGCTGAATCGCAGCAGACGGCCGTCCTTCACCGCAACCGGGCCGTCCTCGCCGGCGAACACCGCGCCGTCCGGCAGGTCGCCGAGCCGGCGGGGATGCTTGCGGCGGCGGGTGCCGTCGAGGCGCTCCGCATGCAGCCGGCGGTCCATCTCGCCGGCGCCCGGCGGCAGGCGTCCCTCGCCCTTGGCCCAGGCCGCGGAGAAGGCATCCGCGGCCACCCGCCGGCACTGGAAGCAGGGGCGATGGCCGGCGGCGAAGGCCACCACCTCGTCGAGGAAGAAGAGTTCCGTATAGCCCTCGCCCATCACCGCCCGGCGGCGGTCGCGGAAGGTGAGGGCGCAGCAGATCCACTGCCGCGACACCCAGGCACGCCCGGTGAGGGTGCGGGTGCCGGGGTCGTGGATGCGTCCGCCCCGGTTGCCCATCAGCAGGCCGCGGGCGGGATGGGCGGCAATGTCGCCGAACGGATCGACGCGATTGCGCAGCGGGCCGACCGCGGTGCTCATGGGCGTATCAGGGGGGAGGGGAGGCAACGGCAAGGAGACCGTCCGTGACGGACGGCGGTCGCGATCTGCGCCATGGGCGGGCTCATCCCTGTGTCGCGCGGCTGGCACGCACGGCGGGGAGGCCCCGTCGCGGCGCTGCCGCGTCCTGTTGCGCCGCTAAGGTACCGGACCGGAAGGCGGAACGCTCCCCGGAGACATCCGATGCCGTAGCTCTGTGATGGACCACGCCAACCATGTCCGAGCGGACAGGTGAATGATCCCGGGCGCCGCTTGATGCGGTTACCGGCTTATATCATCCGAATTTCGTGCGTGAAAAGAACGGCGGGGCCGAAACGATGCCGTCACGAAATGATGATGCGCGTCCGGGCATCAAGCCTTGTAAGGAGGCGTGAGAGGTCGGCGGGCTTGAGCGCGACGCATCCTTCCGTGGGCCGGTAGCCGGGCCGCGCGAGGTGGATGAACACTGCCGAGCCCCGTCCCTTCACCCGGGGGCGGGTGTTGTGGTCGATCACGAGCAGGAGGTCATAGAGCCGATCATCGCGCCACAGGCGTTCGTGGGACGCCGGAAAGGGCAGCTCGACCGGGCGATTGTAGCGCCGGTCCTCGGGCGCGTCGCACCAGCCGTCGTCGGGACGGATCGCCGCGATCGGGAGAGAGGTCGCTGGCCGCGTCACGCGGTCGGCACGATAGAGCACCCGGACCGGATGCCAGACCCCCGCAGGGGTTCGCCCGTCGCCCTCGCGCTTGTCATACCCGATCCCACTGCGACCCAGCGCCACGGGAATGGCGCGGCCCGCCACCGTGAGCACGCCCTGGTGGCGGCAGCCCGGACGGCGCCGCACCGTGATCGTCGCGATCCCCACAGGAAGTTGCCGGGTCATATTTACCTAAATACCGCGAGCGCCCAGTTTCGCTGGGCAAGTTTGCGCGAATCCCCGAGCGTGATGTACTTGCGCGATTCGCGTGCCCGCAAGCCCGAAATAGGGCGCACAGGGTTACGGAGGTTTGCATGGCGAATGCGTGGAAGATTCTGGTGGTCGAGGATGACCCGGAACTGCGCGAGGCGCTGATCGAGCAGCTGGCGCTGCAGGAGGAGTTCGAGACCGTCTCCGCCGGCACGGCGCAGGACGCGCTGGAGGCCGCCAAGAACGGCGCCATCGATCTCGTGCTCATGGACGTGGGCCTGCCGGACATGGACGGGCGCGATGCCGTGCGCCAGATGCGCAAGAACGGATTCAAGGCCCCGGTCATCATGCTGACGGGCCATGACACCGACAGCGACACCATCCTCGGCCTCGATGCCGGCGCCAACGACTATGTGACGAAGCCCTTCCGCTTCGCCGTGCTGCTGGCGCGCCTGCGCGCCCAGATGCGCAGCCACGAGGCGAGCGAGGACGCGGTCTTCGCCATCGGCCCGTATTCCTTCCGGCCCGGCGCCAAGATGCTGCTCACCGATCGCGGCTCGAAGATCCGCCTCACCGAGAAGGAGACGGCGATCCTGCGCTATCTCTATCGCGCCGGCAAAACACCGGTGGCGCGCGAGACGCTGCTGCAGGAAGTGTGGGGCTACAATTCCGGCGTCACCACCCACACGCTGGAAACCCATATCTACCGCCTGCGCCAGAAGATCGAGCCCGATCCGTCCAACCCGACTCTGCTGGCGACGCAGGCGGGCGGCTACAAGCTCGTTCCCTGATCGCCTGCGGCTTCGGCCGCGGGCATCCATCCGCCATCCCGGCCCGCCGTTGCGGCGGTCCAAGTTCAGGAGCCCCGCGTGAGCCTCGACCAGGATGTGGTGCTGCTCCAGAGCGTACCCACCTTCCGGGCGCTCTCGGCGGAGGCTCTGCGCGCCCTTGCCATCAGCGTGGAGGAGCGCCGTCTGGCTCCGGGAGAAGTGCTGTTCCGGGCGGGAGAGCCGGCGGACTGCGGCTATGTGGTGCGCACCGGCCGCATCGAGGTGTTCACCGCCAAGGGCGACAGGCGCGCCCAGCGGCTGGAGGTGACGCCCGGCGGCCTTGTGGGCGAGATGGCACTGATCCTCGAACGCCCGCGTCCGGCCGATGCGGTGGCGATCGATGCCGCCACCGTGCTGCGCATTCCGCGCACCACCTTTCTGCGGGTGCTGGAAAGCTTCCCGGAGGCGGCCGTGGAACTGCGCAAGCTGATCGCCCAGCGGGTCGAGACCGTGCTGCGCTCCCTCGACGGCCTGCGCGACAAGCTGGAGACGCCGGTGCGTCCGCCCGTCCGCAAGGGCTGACGGGGGGGCGCCGCCATGCCCATGCCCATGGAATATCAGCACGCCTCGGAGGCGTTCGAGCGGTTCCTCGCGGATGCGCGTGACACTGCGGGACTCGGCACGCGCAACCAGACCTACACGGTGGTCCAGAGCGTGCTGCTGACCTTCCGGCGCCGGCTCGATGTGCATCAGGCGATCCGTTTCGCCAACGTGCTGCCGCCGGTGCTGCGGGCCATCTTCATCGCCGACTGGGACACGACGGTCCCGGCCGTGTCGTTCGAAGACCGCGAGACGCTCACCCGCGAAGTGCAAGCCCTGCGTCCCCACCACAATTTCGCGACCGCCGCTTCCATCACCGATGTCGCCACGGCGCTCCGGCGGCATGTGGATGTCACCAGATTCGAGGCGGTTCTGGCCAGCTTGCCCGAAGGGGCGGTCGCCTTCTGGCACGTGGCCGATCCCGAGCGGACCTGAGCACTTCTGGCCTCTGAAGGCTCAGACCTCGAACGTCACCGCCACGGGCACGTGGTCGGAGGGCTTTTCCCACGAGCGGGCTTCCTTCAGCACCGTCATGGCCTTCGCCTTTCCGGCGAGGCTGCGGCTTGTCCAGACATGGTCGAGCCGGCGGCCCCGGTCGTTCACCGTGTGGTCCGGCGAGCGGTAGCTCCACCAAGTGAAGAGCTTCTCGGTCGGCGGCACGAATTCGCGCATCACGTCGATCCACGGCCCCGCCGCCTGGAAGCGGGTCAGCAGGTCCACCTCAACCGGTGTGTGGCTGACCACGGAGAGCAGCTGCTTGTGGTTCCAGACGTCGGTTTCGAGCGGCGCGATGTTGAGGTCGCCGACGAGAATGGCGTGGGCGCCGGCCGGGCGTCCCGCCTCGGTGAGCTTCTCCCAGGCGATGGCCTCGTCGAGAAAGGCAAGCTTGTGGGCAAACTTGGGGTTCACCTCCGGGTTCGGCTCGTCGCCGCCGGCGGGGATGTAGAAATTATGGATGGTGACGGGCGCCGAGAGCCCGCCTGCACCGCCCAGCGTCACCGCGATATGGCGGGCATCGCCCTTGCCGCAGAATTCCTGCTTCTCGATGGCATCGAACGGCCGCTTGGAGAAGGTCGCGACCCCGTGCCAGCCCTTCTGCCCGTTCAGCGCGATGTGCGGAAAGCCCAGCTCCCGGATGGCGGCGAGCGGGAACTTGTCGTCCTGGCACTTGGTCTCCTGGAGGCAGAGCACATCCGGCTTCAGGCGCTCCACCGTCTCTTTCACGATGTCGAGGCGGATGCGGACGGAATTGATGTTCCAGGTGCAGACGGTGAGGGACAAGGCAGCAACCGCAGGCGGGAGGGGGAGGCAGGCGAGGATGCCCGCCACGGCGTGTTCCGCACGCCTTGGGGAAGGGCAGGAACGATGCGCTCAGGGCACCTCGTCATAATAGGGCGCGTCGTCCCCGTCCGCCAACCATGGCACCCGGTGGGAGGCCCAGATGTGGAGGACAGGTCGGGTGCCGGGATCGTCGTCGAGGGTGCCGACGCGCACGATGACGAATGGCTGCTCCGCCCGGTCGGCCACCAGATGCGATCCGCAGAGCGAGCAGAACAGCCGGAGTTTGCCGGGCGAGGATTCGAAGGCGGTCAGGCGGTCCTGCCCGTCCAGCCAGCGAAAGTCCTCCCGCAGCACGCGGGCCGTGGAGATGTGGTCCGCGGCGTGGGTCTTGCGGCAGGTCTGGCAGTGGCAATGCACAATGTCGGAATGCAGCCGGGCCACCTCGTAGCGTACGGTTCCGCACTGGCAACTGCCTCTGAAGGCCATGGCTTGTTCCTCAGACCTCAGGCCGCAGCCGGAGCATCCGTCAGTTGATGACGAAGAGGCTCGGGTCCGGCCGCTGGGTGTAGTTGAGATCGTAGATGGCGACCGAGGTGTCGTAGCCCTGCGGATCGGTCACGGTCCACTGCCGCAGTTGGAAGTCCTTGGCGTCGAACAGGATCTGCAGGCGGTAGGTGCCCATCATCGGCACACTCTCCTGCATGATGACCTGGATGTAGAGATTGTCCTGATAGACGCCCAGCACATTGGAGTTGCGCGTGAGGTCGATGCGCTCGGCGAGGATGAAGCGCAGCGGCGTCTGATTCAGCGGCGTAAGGTCCTGCGTGTTCAAGCGCCTGTCGCGCACCGCCACGTTCTGACCGTTGGAGATGAGCTGGATCTGGGTCGGCGGATTGTACTCGAACCGCACCCGGCCAGGCTTCTGCATGTAGAAGTCGCCGGTCTTGCGGGTGCCGTCCGCATCCACCTGCACGAAGGTGCCGACCAGCGTCTGCACCGAATTCCAGTAGGTGGTCAGCTTCTCGATGGTCGCCGGGCTGGCGCGCTCGATCTGGCCCTGCTGTCCGGCCTGCGGCAGCGCCTGCTGGGCCTGCGCGGGGGGCGCCACGCGGGGCGAGGTGGGAGCTGCGGCCGGAGCCTGCGCTGCGGCGGGCGGGCGTGGCTGGTTGGCCGAGGCCGGGCGCTGCTGCGGCAGTGGCGCGGACGCCGGCGGTGCCGCGGGGGCGGCCTGAGCGGCGGGGGCAGGGGGCGCCGCGCTCGGCGCCGGCTGGGCGGTGGCGGGACGCGGCGCTGCGGAAGGAGGGATCTGTTGCGGGGCCGTCGGCTGCGGCGGCGTCAGCTGCCGCGGCGTCATCTGCGGCGCGATCGGCTGGGGCGAGAAGAGATCGGCGCCGGACACGCCGCCGCTGGCATTGGGTACCTCTCCGGGGGGCAGCAGCACGCCCTGCGCCAGGGCCGCGGGTGCCGCTGCCGTGACCGTCAGGAACGCGAGGAGAGGAAACAGGCGGGGCATCATCCACTTCCGGCAGCAGCGCGAATCACGCTCTCGCGCATATCCCCGCTTATACGTCTCTTTCTCTGGCACCCCGGCGGCGGTCACAGGCCGTCCCGGGGCGAAGCAGTCTCGTTCTCATTAACCTGCCGGACCCGCATCCGCACCCCGCTTTTCATCGGCCGGGCAGCCGGTTCCGGCGGTGGCAGCCTGAGCTGGCTACCCATTCCCTATGGCGATCCTGTGTCGGGGAAACGGGCCGGGCGCCTATTCGGCGGCCTCGTCGGTGACGAGGATCTCGCGCTTGCCGGCATGGTTGGCGGGGCCGACGAGGCCTTCCTTCTCCATCCGTTCCACCAGCGAGGCCGCGCGGTTGTAGCCGATCTGGAGACGCCGCTGGATGTAGGAGGTGGAGCACTTCTTGTCCCGGAGCACCACGGCGACGGCCTGCGAGTAGATGTCGCCGCCCTCGCCCATGCCGCTCTTGTCGAACACGGCGCCGTCCTCGTCGCCATCCTCGTCGAAGTCGGCGGTTACGGCGTCCACATAGTCCGGCGCGCCCTGCGCCTTGAGGTGGCGCACCACGTGCTCGACTTCCTCGTCCGACACGAACGGGCCGTGCACGCGGCTGATGCGGCCGCCGCCGGCCATGTAGAGCATGTCGCCCTGGCCGAGGAGCTGCTCGGCGCCCATCTCGCCAAGGATGGTGCGGCTGTCGATCTTCGACGTGACCTGGAAGGAAATGCGGGTGGGGAAATTGGCCTTGATGGTGCCGGTGATGACGTCCACGGACGGGCGCTGGGTCGCCATCACGAGGTGGATGCCGGCGGCGCGGGCCATCTGGGCGAGCCGCTGGATGGCGCCCTCGATGTCCTTGCCGGCGGTCAGCATCAGGTCCGCCATCTCGTCCACGATGATGACGATGTAGGGCAGCGGCCCCAGCTCCATCTCCTCGCGCTCGTAGATGGCTTCGCCCGTCTCGTGGTCGAAGCCCGTCTGCACGGTGCGGGCCAGCGATTCGCCGCGCTTCTGGGCATCCGCCACACGGGCATTGAAGCCGTCGATGTTGCGCACGCCGAGCTTGGACATCTTCTTGTAGCGGTCCTCCATCTCCCGGACCGCCCACTTGAGCGCCACGACCGCCTTCTTGGGGTCGGTGACGACGGGGGCGAGCAGGTGCGGGATGCCGTCATAGACGGAGAGTTCCAGCATCTTGGGGTCCACCATGATCAGGCGGCACTGGTCCGGCGGCAGCCGGTAGAGCAGCGACAGGATCATGGTGTTGATCGCCACCGACTTGCCCGAGCCGGTGGTGCCGGCCACCAGCAGGTGCGGCATGCGGGCGAGATCGACGATCACCGGCTCGCCGCCGATGGTCTTGCCGAGCGCGATGGCGAGCTTCTGGCCGTTCTCGGAGAAGTCCTTGGTGGAGAGCAGTTCGCGCAGCAGGACCTTGTCGCGGCGCTGGTTGGGCAGCTCGATGCCGATGGCATTGCGGCCGGGCACCACGGCGACGCGCGCCGATATGGCGCTCATCGAGCGGGCGATGTCGTCGGCCAGCCCGATGACGCGGGAGGACTTGATGCCGGGCGCCGGCTCCAGCTCGTAGAGCGTCACCACCGGTCCGGGGCGGACCTGCACGATCTCCCCGCGCACGCCGAAGTCCTCCAGCGTGCTTTCAAGCAGCTTGGCGGTGTCCCGCAGGGCTTCCGCCGACATGGTCGGCCCCTTGGAGGGGGGCGGCGCGCCGAGGAGGCCGAGGTCGGGCAGTTCGTAGAAGCCGCGCCGGCCGGGCATGGCCACCGGCACGCGCTTGCCGTGGCTGCGGCTGCGCGGGGGCGGCGCCACATAGGTCTCTTCGTCCGGCACGGGCGCTTCGGGCACCACGGGCGCGGGTGCGCTCGCCGCGAAGCGCGGCTCCATGCGGCCGCCGGAGACGGCCGGCCCGCGCGCGGCCGGCGTGCTCGGCACATAGGTGCGCGACCGGCGGCGGCCGGAGAGGCGGGCCTTGAGCGAGAGGAAGGTGTGGGTGAGGGCGCCCAGCGAGATCATCGCTCCGCGCTCCACCTCTTCGGCGTCGTAGGGCTCGTCCACCTCTTCCGCCTCGTCTTCCGGCGGATTGGGGCGGCAGGCCACATAGAGGCCGGCGAGCGCCAGCGTGCCACCGAGAAGGCCGGTGACGGCGGATTCGAGGAAGGAGCCGAAGCTGCCGGTGAGCAGCAGGAACAGGCGCGGAATGAGATCGCCCATCACGCCGCCGAGGCCCGTGGGCATGGGCCAGGCGCCGAAGGCCGGCAAAGCGCCGAGGAAGGCGCTGGTGCCGAGCGCCCCGAAGGTGAGTGCGACGATGCGCAGCTTCTCGCCCTTGAGCGGGCGGAAGGTCAGCAGCCGCCAGCCCCAGATGGCGAGCGGCAGGATGATGGCGAGCGAGGCGAGGCCGAAGAGCTGCATCAGCAGATCGGCCAGCACCGCGCCGGGCCGGCCCAGCAGGTTGCTCACCTTGGCGTTGGTGGCGTTGGACAGGCTCGGGTCGGAGGCCGACCAGGTCATCAGCGACAGGAGCGCGAAGGCGGCGGCGCCAAGCACCACCACGCCGCAGATCTCGGAAGACCGGCGGCGGATGGCGAGGCGGACGCTCTCCGGAATGAAGTCCATGCCCCCGCCATGCGCGCGCATCGTCAGTGCAGACGCGGAACGACGGCGGACGGGCATCAGCGCGCTCTCCTCAGGACAGGCCGGCGATGAGGCGGTTCAGCACCTCTTCGCTCGTGGTGAGATCGTGGACCATGGCGACGCGCAGGTAGGGCTCGCCGGGATTGTGGCCGGTGAGGTCGCGGGAGGCGAGATAGCCGCCCGGAACCGTACGCAGCCCCTGCTCCTTCCACAGGCGCAGGGCGGCCGCCTCGCCACCGCCGGCGTCCGAGACGTCGAGCCACAGGAAGAAGCCGCCGTCCGGCCGCTTGTATCCGAAGCGCTTGTGGAGAAGGCGGTCGGCGATGTCGAACTTGGACTTGTAGAGCATGCGCGAGGCGATCACGTGCGCCTCGTCCTGAAGCGCGGCCACGGCGACCGCCTGGAGCGGCTCGGGCACCTGCGGGCAGGCGATGCCGCGGAAGGCGAGGAAGTCGCGCAGGAACACCGGGTCGCCGGCCACGAAGCCGACGCGCAGGCCCGGCAGCGACGAGCGCTTGGACAGCGAGTTGAAGGAGAGGATGCCGGAGAAATTGCCCTCGGCCACCTCAAGGACGCCCGTGGGCTTCTCTTCCTCAAGATAGATTTCCGAATAGCATTCGTCGGCAAACAGATAGACGCCGTGGCGACGGGTCATCTCCATGAGCCGGGTGAGATATTCGCGCGAGGCGACGGCGCCCTGCGGATTGGCCGGCGAAGCGAGGAACAGCACCACGGCGCGGTCGAGCAGCGCCGGGTCCAGCGCGTCGAGATCGGGCAGCCAGCCGCTCTCTCGGGTGGTGGGCATAGGCACCACTTCGCAGCCGGCGAGTTCCGCACCGGCGCGGTAGGCGGCATAGAGCGGGTTCGGCACGAGGACGATGGGCGCGCCCTTGCGCTCCGGCCCCCGGCGGCGGGCGATGAAGGTGGCGCTCACGAGACCCTCGCGCGAGCCGTTCAGCGCCAGCACTTCCCGATCCGGGTCGACGGGGCGGGCGAGGGTGTAGCGCTTGCCCAGCCATTCAGCGACGGCGGCGCGGAACTCCGGCGTGCCCTCCTGGCGCGGATAGCGGCCGAAGCCTTCCAGCGTGTCGTGGAGGGCGGACGCCACGAAGTCGGCGAACGCATGCTGCGGTTCGCCCACGGCCGCGGTCAGCGGTGGACGGCCAGGCTCGATACCGGCGAGCAGATCCGCGAGGCGCACGAAGGGCG
Organism: Azorhizobium sp. AG788; assembly: GCF_004364705.1. Lineage (NCBI taxonomy): Bacteria > Pseudomonadati > Pseudomonadota > Alphaproteobacteria > Hyphomicrobiales > Xanthobacteraceae > Azorhizobium > Azorhizobium sp. AG788. Next base: position 564,728 of record NZ_SOBM01000003.1, on the reverse strand, counting down.
ACCGGCGGTCATCGGAGGGTGTGGTCGCGGATGTGGGCATGGTGTCGGGCATCAGGTTCGCCAGAGAGTGCTTCAGGCAAGGTTAAGAGGGGCCTAACCCGGCCAATGTTCGTTAGGCACGCTCCGATCAGACCGGGCGGTCCGATCGGAGAAACGGTGTCTATCCATGTCTGGAGACTGGTTGACCGCCCCGGCCGGTTCAACCGGGCGGATCAATCTCCACACATGCGGGAGGGCGGCGTGAGGCCGTCAGCTTCCCGAAGCCGCCAGAATGGCGCGGGCGGCGCGGCTGTCCGCATCCATCTGCCGCACCAGCTCGTCCACGCTGGAGAATTTGAGCTCCGGGCGCAGATAGCCGTGAAAGGCCACTTCCACCTCCCGGCCATAGAGATCGCCCGAGAAGTCGAAGATGTGGACTTCAAGCAGGGCGCGCCCGTTGTCGAACGTCGGACGGCGCCCGTAACTTGCAACGGCATCATGCGGAATACCGTCAACCGTGAGCTTAACGGCATAGATGCCGAAGGCGAGTTGAATCTCTTCCGGAAGCGCGAGGTTCGCCGTCGGATAGCCGAGATCCCGCCCACGCTTGTCGCCATGGATGACCACGGAACGCAGGGACCAGTGCCGTCCCAGCATGTGGGCGGCGTGGCCCACCTGGCCGGATTCCAGGGCGCGCCGGATGGCGGTCGAGGAGATGGTGTCGTCGGCTTCCAGGAGCGCTTCCACCACCTCGACGGGAAAGCCGTGCTGCGCGCCCTGCTCCTTCAGGAAGGCGGGAGAGCCGGATCGGGCCTTGCCGAAATGGAAGTCGAAGCCGACGGCCGCCCCCGCGATGCCGAAGGTGCTCACGAGCACCTCGGCCACGAACGCCTCGGCGCTCAGCGCCGCGAGCGCGCCATCGAACGGGAGGACGATCGCGCCCGCAAGGCCCGTCGCCTCGAGCGCGTCCAGCTTCTCCTGCGCCGGCGTCAGGCGGAACAGCGGCGCGCTGGGCTGGAAGAAGGAGCGCGGATGCGGCTCGAAGGTCAGGGCCAGAGTCGGCCGGCCGAGGCGCGCGCCCATGGCGCGGGCGGCCGCGATGACCGCCTGATGGCCGCGATGCACGCCGTCGAAATTGCCGATGGCGAGCACCGGGCGCGCGAGCGGCTCCGGCAGCGGCCGGATGCCTTGAACGACTTGGAAGGACGACTGGGACGCGGGCATCGGCAACCGGCCGGCTCGGGGAAGGGATGTCACCCTTGGCCCACGGGGCTGCCCCCGTCAAGCGCGGGCGGCGATCCGGAGCCGGGGGTGCGCAACTACCAGGAGAGCCGGGGCATTACGGCATTGGGCCTCGGACCGGCGGCGAAGAGCTGCTCCACCAGCTCCATGTCCGGCGGCGCCCCATGTTCCGAACGCAGCTCGATGGCGTGGATGCCGCTGGAGATGAACAGGCTGTCGAAGCCGGCGCCCGCTGCGCCCGTCACGTCCGTGCGCAGGGCATCGCCGATGGCAAGGATGCGGGAGGGAACGGGCACGCTGTCGCGCACGGTCAGGGTCCGCTTGAGGGCTTCCGCATAGATGGGTGGGTGGGGCTTGCCGCAATAGAGGCTGCTGCCGCCCAGTTCGTCATAGAGCTGCGCGATGGCGCCGGCGCAATAGATGAGCCGGTCGCCCCGCTCCACGACGATGTCGGGATTGGCGCACACGAAGGCGAGGTCGCGGGCGCGCATCTGCTCCAGCATGGGCCGGTAGTCGTCCGGCGTCTCCACATCGTCATTGAGGAGGCCGGTGCAGACCACCAACTCCGCCTCGCCGAGCGGCGTGTGGACAAGGTCGAGCCCCGCATAGGTGCCGAGATCGCGGGCCGGGCCGAGGTGGAACATGCGGGCGCCAGGCCGATCGGCCAGTACGCTGCGCGTGACGTCCCCGGAGGTGACGATGCCGTCATAGGCGGTGCGTGGCACGCCCATGCCATCCAGCATGGCCATGACGAACGCGTTGGGGCGCGGCGCATTGGACACGAGGAAGACGCTCGCCCCCGTCGCGCGCACCTGCTCCAGCGCGTGGCACGCGGCGGGGAAGGCGGAGACGCCGTTGTGGATCACGCCCCAGACGTCGCACAGGATGAGATCGTAGTTGCCGGCGATCTCGGAAAAGCCGGACAGGAGCGGCAGGGCACTCCGGGGCGGCGCGACGTCATTCATGAACCCATCTCCTCGGCGCGGGGGCAGGGGGCTGCCCGTGCCGCGGCGCAACGACCGCCCCGGCGCGCCGGTGAGGTGCCACGCCGCGCCGGGCTTCACAAGGCCCAGCCGCGCACATCCGCCTTGCGCTGGGAGACGCGTCGGGTGCCGCAGGTGCGTGCCGCTTCTTTTCTGGCCCCATCGGCTCCGGCCCTTTCCATCCCCCTGCCGGGGGATAGCATCCGCGCGGATTTGCAAGGGAGTACGGAAAGTGACGGGTCTTCGCACATCAGCCCCGGGTTGGACCGACAGACGGGAGCCCACGTGCCGCGATGCCGTGTCGGGCCGTGTTCGGGCCTTGGCATTCGCGGGTCTTGTCGCGGCGGCGGTCTGCGCCGCCCCGGCGCACGCCCAGCCGGCCCCGGCAGCACCGGCCCCTGCGGCCGCCCGTCAGGGGTCGGGATCGGGGCCGCTGCGCGACGTGCGCTATTGCGAGCTGCTGCCCATGTCCATCGGCCTCAACGGCGTCAGCGCCCAGGTGTTCAACACGCTGGGCCACAGCGATTGCCCGCAGGCCAATTGGGACGGCCTCACCGACGGCGAACTGCGCAAGGCCTTCGACGCGCTCTATACGGCGCGCAACGGGCCGCGCTTTTTCCTCATGGACCAGATCATCGCCTCCGGTGCCACCGCCAAGGGCGAAGTGGTGACCGTCAACGGCATCACGCTGGAAAAGCGCGCCGAAGTGCAGCTCACCTTGGCCGAACTGCACGACAAGCCCTATCAGGAAAGGGCCATCGACCGCAGCACCGTCTATCGCTTCGACGCCGGCAAGCCGGTGTTCGAGCTGACCTCACCGGACGGGTCGGTCTATGTGATGCAGTCCTATGCCCAGATCGTGGACCCCAAGCTCACCTATGCCGACCTGCCCGGCCTCGGCGCGAAGCTGAAGCTGCCCGCGGGCTGGACCTATGCCATGAAGACGCTGGCGCAGGACCTGATCCTGTCCGCAAACGGCAAGGCGACGGTGCTGCAGGACGACCTGAAGAACACCTACCAGAAGATCACCCCGCGCTAGCACGGGGCCGGATCTGGTGAAGGCCGCTCCGCCCGCCCTCGGGATCAGGCCGGAGCGGTCTCCTGCGGCAGTTCCTCCACCAGATGGCGGAAGGCATCGCCGCGCACCTCGAAGTTCGGATACTGGTCGAAGCTGGCGCAGGCGGGCGAGAGCAGCACCACGGGATGGTCGAGGCTTGAGGCCGCCGCATCCCGCGCGGCGGCGGCGACCGCTCTGTCCAGCGTGCCGACCACTTCATGGGGCACGTCGCCGCCGAGGGTGGCGGCAAAGTCCGCCGCCGCCTCGCCGATGAGATAGGCCTTGCGCACGCGGGGGAAGAAGGGCTTCAGCGGTGTGATGCCGCCCGCCTTCGGCTTGCCGCCGGCGATCCAGAACACGTCGGAGAAGCTGGCCAGTGCGCGCTCGGCCGCATCCGCATTGGTGGCTTTGCTGTCATTGACGAACAGCACCTTGCCCCGCGTGCCCACCTGCTCCATGCGATGGGCGAGGCCGGGGAAGCGCTGCATCCCCACCGCGATCACCTCATAGGCGAGGCCAAGGCCGCGCGCGGCGGCCATGGCGGCGGCGGCGTTCTGCGCATTGTGCGCGCCGCGCAGCGAGCCGATGCCGGTGAGCGGCAGGCGGAAGACCTCCGCACCCTTCTCGCTCACCACCAGCGTCTCACCGTCGAGCCAGATGCCGTCCGCCAGCGGCTGCTTCACCGAAATGCGCACCACATGGATGCCGGCCGCCTCGGCCCGATTGGCGATGGCGGCGGACGGCGCGTCATCGACGCCCACCACGGCGGTGCCGCCCGGCTGCACGCCAGCGATCAGGCGTTCCTTCACCGCACCGTAATGCTCGAAGGTGCCATGCCGGTCGATATGGTCGGGCGTCAGGTTGAGATGGATGCCGACGGAGGGATCAAGGCCGGGGGCCAGGTCGATCTGGTAGGAGGAGCACTCCACCACATGCACCCGCCCGGCCTTGAATGGCTCCAGCGAGAGGATGGCGGTGCCGATGTTGCCGCCCATCTGCACATCACGCCCGCCCACCTTCATGAGGTGCGAGAGCAGGGCCGTGGTGGTGGACTTGCCGTTGGTGCCGGTGATGGCGGCAAAGGGCGCGGTGGGCTTCAGTGCCCGGCGCTCGCGGCAGAAGAGTTCGATGTCGCCGATGATCTCGACACCCGCCGCGTGCGCGAGGCCGACCGTCCAGTGCGGCACCGGATGGGTGAGCGGCACGCCGGGTGCCAGCACCAGAGCGGCAAAGCCCGACCAGTCCGCCTCGTGCAGATCCGAAACCGTGATGCCGGCGGCCTCGGCCTTCTTGCGGCCCGCCTCGCCGTCATCCCAGCCGATCACCTCCGCGCCGCCGGCAAGGAGCGCCTGCGCGGTCGCAAGGCCCGAGCCGCCGAGGCCGAACACCGCCACCCGGCGGTCCTTGAAAGTGCTGACGGGAATCATGACGCCGAACATCCGAAAGCTGACGGCCCCGCGCGGGATGCGGCGCCGGTGAGTGTCGTGGTGCAGCGGGGCGCGGGCCACCGTGCGAAGCGGCCGGGAGAATACCGTCTTGCGCGCCGCCGTCGAGTTCGCAGGATGACGGAGCCGCCGACCCGAGCGGCGCCGCATTTGGCAGGCACAGCAGAATCGCGGCATTTCCCTTTGCCGCGACACATAAGCTCAAGGACTTCTTCATGGCCGCACCGTCCGCCGACATCGCCCGCATCATCGCCGGCGAGATCGCCGCAAAGCCCGCGCAGGTGGTGGCGGCGGTGGGGTTGCTCGATGAAGGCGCGACGGTTCCCTTCATCGCCCGCTACCGAAAGGAAGTGACCGGCGGCCTCGACGACACCCAGCTGCGCACGCTGGAAGAGCGCCTCTCCTATCTGCGCGAGCTGGAGGCGCGGCGCGCCAGCGTGCTCCAGTCCATCGAGACGCAGGGCAAGCTAACCGACGAGCTGGCCGCGAAGATCCGCGCCGCCGGCACCAAGGCGGAGCTGGAAGACCTCTACCTCCCCTACAAGCCCAAGCGCCGCACCAAGGCGGAGATCGCCCGCGAGCGCGGGCTCGGCGGGCTGGCTGAGGCGATCCTCGCGGACCGCACCAAGGAGCCGTCCGTCCTCGCGCAGGGCTTCCTGAAAGAGGAGGTGCCGGACGTGAAGACGGCCCTCGACGGCGCCCGCGACATTCTGGTGGAGATGTTCGCCGAGAATGCGGATCTCGTCGGCCGCCTGCGCGGGCACCTTCAGGCCAATGCCCGCATCGTCTCGAAGGTGGTGGCGGGCAAGGAGGAGGCCGGCGCCAAGTTCCGCGACTACTTCGACCATTGGGAGAAGTGGGCGACCGTGCCCAGCCACCGCGCGCTCGCCATGCTGCGCGGGCGCAATGAGGAGTTCCTCACTCTCGACATCGAGGTGGACTGGGACGACGCCTCTCCGGTGAAGCCGGTGGAGCGGATGATCGCCGCTTCCGTCAACGTCGGCCCCGTGGGCGGCGGGCCGGGCGATGCCTTCCTGCGGGATGTGGCGCGCTGGGCCTGGCGGGTGAAGCTCTCGCTCCACCTCTCCATCGACCTCATGACCGCCATGACCGAGAAGGCGGAAGAGGAGGCGATCCGCGTCTTCGCCCGCAATCTCAAGGATCTGCTGCTGGCGGCCCCTGCCGGCTCGCGCACCACCATCGGGCTTGATCCTGGCATCCGCACGGGCGTGAAAGTGGCGGTGGTGGACGGCACCGGCAAGCTGCTCGGCACCTCGACGCTCTATCCCTTCCAGCCGCGCAACGACATCGCGGGGGCGAGCGCGGAACTGGCGCACCTCATCGTCAAGCATCAGGTGGAGCTGATCGCCATCGGCAACGGCACCGCGAGCCGCGAGACGGAGAAGTTCGCCGCCGATGTGATCGCCAAGCTTCCCGGCACCAAGCCGCGCACCGTGGTGGTGAGCGAGGCGGGCGCCTCGGTCTATTCCGCTTCCGCGCTGGCGGCGGCCGAAATGCCGGATCTCGACGTGTCGCTGCGCGGCGCCGTCTCCATTGCCCGCCGGCTGCAAGACCCGCTGGCGGAGCTGGTGAAGATCGAGCCCAAATCCATCGGCGTCGGCCAGTACCAGCACGACGTGGACCAGAACCGCCTCGCCAAAAGCCTCGATGCGGTGGTGGAAGACGCGGTGAATGCGGTGGGCGTCGATCTCAACACCGCTTCCGCGCCCTTGCTCTCGCGCATCTCGGGCCTCGGTGCGTCGCTGGCGGAGGCCATCGTCTCCCATCGCAATCAGGTGGGGGCGTTCGCCAACCGCAAGGAACTGCTGAAGGTCGCCCGCCTCGGCCCGCGCACCTTCGAACTGTGCGCCGGCTTCCTGCGCATCACCGGCGGCACCGAGCCGCTGGACGCCTCAAGCGTGCATCCGGAAGCCTATGGGCTCGCGAAGAAGATCATCTCCGCCTGCGGCCGTGACATCCGCAGCCTCATGGGCGACAGCGCGACGCTGAAGCGGCTCGATCCGGCCGTCTTCGTGGACGAGCGCTTCGGCCTGCCCACCGTGCGCGACATCCTCTCCGAGCTGGAGAAGCCCGCCCGCGATCCGCGCCCGGAGTTCAGGACCGCCACCTTCATGGAGGGCGTGAACACGATGTCCGACCTGAAGCCCGGCATGCTGCTGGAAGGCACGGTGACGAACGTTGCCGCCTTCGGCGCCTTCGTGGACATCGGTGTCCATCAGGACGGGCTGGTGCATGTCTCGGCGCTGGCGGACCGCTTCGTGAAGGACCCGCACGAGGTGGTGAAAGCCGGCGACATCGTGAAGGTGCGCGTGGTGGAGGTGGATGTGGCGAGGAAGCGCATCGCCTTGTCCATGCGCAAGGATGGCGGCGAGGTGCGCGCTGCCCGTCCGCAGGGCGGGCCGCCGCAGGGCCGCCCGCTGCCCGGCGGCAAGTTCACCGCCGGCCCCAAGCCCGGCAATGACGGCCGCCGCAACGCTCCGCCCGCTGACGGCGCGCTCGCCGCCGCGCTGGCGGAAGCCATGAAGCGCAAGGGGAACTGACGGGGGCGAGGGTCGATGGACGCGAATTCGATCATGCTGCGCTAGCATCCGGCGATGACCAATTCCCCTCGCATCATCCCGGAGCTCGACGTCACGAGCCTTTCGCTGTCGCTGGAGTTCTACACGTCGGTGCTTGGGTTTCGCGTGCTGTATGACCGACCGGAGGAGCGCTTCGCCATGATCGATCTGGACGGGGCCCGCCTCATGCTGGAGGAGGCGGCCGGACCCGGCCGCCGCTTCACGACAGCCCGCTTGGAACGACCCTTCGGCAGGGGCGTGAACTTCCAGATTGAGGTGGAGAACGCCCGCGGGCTCTATGCCCGCGTGGTCAAGAGTGAAAGCCCGGTGCTTATCCCACTGGAGACGCGGTGGTATCGCGTCGGCTTAAGCGAGCAGGGCAATGAGCAGTTCGTGGTCGGCGACCCGGACGGATACCTTCTCCGGTTCTTTACAGACCTCGGATCACGTCCCGTCTCGTCAGGATAGTCTCACTGCTGGATGCCGCCGAGTTGAGACCGCAACGCCACTCAGAGGCTTTGGGTCACCTGATACTCGGTCACCAGAATTCTGCTCGTGGCGAAAGGGGAGGGCGCGCATGGCGCAGAAGGTGATCGGCCTCATCGGCGGGCTGAGCTGGGAGAGCTCGGCAGAATATTATCGGCTCATCAATGAGGCGGTGCGGGCGCGCCTCGGCGGGGTTGCCTCCGCGCGCTGCTTGATGTGGTCCTTCGACTTCGCGGAAGTGGAAGCGCTTCAGGCCGCCGGCGATTGGGACGCGGCAACGGCGCTCATGGTGGATGCCGCCGGCCGGCTGGAACGGGGTGGGGCCGAAGTCCTCCTCATCTGCAGCAATACCATGCACCGCATGGCGGACGAGGTGGCGGGCGCGGTGCGCGTGCCTCTGCTCCATATTGCCGATCCCACCGCCGCGCGCGTCAAGGCCGCCGGCCTGACCCGCGTCGGCCTACTGGGCACCGCCTTCACCATGGAACAGGACTTCTACAAGGGCCGCCTCGCCACCCGCCACGGGCTCGACGTGCTGGTGCCGGAGGCGGAGGACCGGGCGGTGGTCCACCGCATCATCTATGAGGAGCTGGTGCAGGGTCGCATCGAGGCGGCTTCGCGAGATGCCTACCGGGCCGTCATTGCCCGCCTCGTCGCTCGGGGTGCGGAGGCGGTGATCCTCGGCTGCACGGAGATCATGCTGCTGGTGAAGCCGGAAGACAGCACCGTGCCGCTGTTCGATACGACCGCTCTTCACGCGGAGGCGGCGGTGGCGTTTGCGCTGGGGTGAGGTGCGGGCTCTGCGACCCCGGCCGTTCTACCCCCCTCCCAACCCTCCCCCACAAGGGGGGAGGGCTCTGGGGTCCGTCCGTTAACCCCCTCCCCCCTTGTGGGGGAGGGATGGGGAGGGGGTACACGCGGCCTCCGCAAAAGCGCCCCCTCCATTGACCCTCACCCCTTCAGCCGCTCCGCATGCCAGGCGATGTGGTCGGGCATGAAGGTGGAGATGAAGTAATAGGAGTGGTCATAGCCTTCGCGCATGTGGAGCGTGAGCGGGATGCCAGCCTCCTGGCAGGCCACTTCCAGCAGGCCGGGCCGCAGCCCGGTGGTGAGGAAGGGGTCGGCCGAACCCTGATCCACGAGGAAGCCAGGGAAGCGCGCCCCGTCCGCGATCAAGGCGGTGGCGTCATAGGCCCGCCAGGCGGCGGGATCGGCCCCGAGATATTTCTCGAACGCCGGCTTCGACCAGCCCGCCGTCGAGGGCTGGACGATGGGGGCGAAGGCCGAGCAGCTCCGGTATCGGTCAGGGTTCTTCAGCGCCAGCGTGAGCGCGCCGTGGCCGCCCATGGAATGGCCGAAGATGCCCTGCCGCGCCATGTCTGCCGGGAAGTGTCTGGCCACGAGCGCGGGCAGTTCGTCCCGCACATAGGAGGCCATGCGGTAGTTGGCGGCGTAGGGCGCCTGCGTGGCATCCACATAGAAGCCGGCGCCGCAGCCGAACTGCGAGTTGTCCGGCTCGTCCGGCACGCCGGGGCCGCGCGGGGAGGTGTCCGGGCACACGATCATCAGACCGTGTGCGGCGGCGGCAGCCCGGTACTCGCCCTTCTCCATGACATTGGCATGGGTGCAGGTGAGGCCGGAGAGATACCAGAGCACCGGCACCGGTCCACGCGCCGCCTGTGGCGGCACGAAGACGGCGAAGGTCATCTCGGTTCCGGTGGCCTCGGAGACGTGCCGGTAGACCCCCTGCACGCCGCCGTGGGACTTCGCCGTGGAGAGGGTCTCCATCAGTAGATCACCACCGAGCGGATGGACTTGCCCTCGTGCATCAGGTCGAAGGCGGTGTTGATCTCGTCGAGCGGCATGGTGTGGGTGATGAGATCATCAATGTTGATCTTCCCCTCCATGTACCAGTCGACGATCTTCGGCACGTCCGTGCGCCCCCGCGCGCCGCCGAAGGCGGAGCCGCGCCAGTTGCGGCCGGTGACGAGCTGGAACGGGCGGGTGGAGATTTCCGCCCCCGCCGGCGCCACGCCGATGACGATGGAGGTGCCCCAGCCGCGATGGCAGGCTTCGAGCGCCTGACGCATCACGGTGACATTGCCGGTGCAGTCGAAGGTGAAGTCGGCGCCGCCGTCGGTCAGGTCCTGGATGGCCGAGACCACCTTGTCGGAGCCCACTTCCAGCGGGTTGATGAAGTCGGTCATGCCGAACTTCTTCGCCATCTCCACCTTGGCCGGGTTGATGTCGATGCCGATGATCTTGTCGGCGCCCACCATGCGCGCGCCCTGGATCACGTTGAGGCCGATGCCGCCGAGACCGAACACCGCAACATTGGCGCCGGGCCATACCTTGCCGGTGTAGACCACCGCGCCGATGCCGGTGGTGACGCCGCAGCCGATGTAACAGATCTTGTCGAAGGGGGCGTCCTCCCGCACCTTCGCCAGCGCGATCTCCGGCAGAACGGTGAAGTTCGAGAAGGTCGAGCAGCCCATGTAATGGAAGATCTCGCCGCCATCGCAGGAGAAGCGCGAGGTGCGGTCGGGCATCAGGCCCTGGCCCTGCGTGGCGCGGATGGAGGTGCACAGGTTCGAGCGCTGGGAGAGGCAGGTTTTGCACTGCCGGCACTCGGGCGTGTAGAGCGGGATCACATGGTCGCCCACCTTCAGCGTGGTGACGCCCGCGCCCACCTCGCGCACGACGCCCGCGCCCTCATGGCCGAGGATGGCGGGGAACTTGCCCTCGCTGTCGAGACCGTCGAGCGTATAGGCGTCGGTGTGGCAGACACCCGTGGCCATGATCTCCACCAGCACCTCGCCGGCCTTCGGCCCGCCGATCTCGATGGTTTCGATGGTGAGCGGCTTCTTGGCTTCCCAGGCGACAGCGGCGCGCGACTTCATGACAGACCTCTGGCGTTGATCGCGACGCAGGGCGCCACGATTCGTCGATTCTTGGGGCGGCTCGGGTGGTTCTACTCCGCAGCTTCGCTACGGGAAACTGTCTCATGCGGGGCGTTGGGATCGCCGGGCGCCGTCTCCCAGGCAAGGCCGGGAATGGCGATGATGCGCTGGCCCCGCCCGTCTGTGCGGCAGACGATGGCGCCCTGTTCTTCCATATAGGCCAAGAGCCGCCGCGCGCGGCCCAGCGAGCGCGTGCCATAGGCGTGGGCGACACCGGCGTCCGAGGGGCAGGGCTTGCCGTCGTGGGCGGCGCGGGCGAGCACGAGGAACACGCTCTGCATGTCCTCCGGCAACTGGCCGGCCATGGAGATGACCTCACCCCAGGGCGAATCTTCCTTCTCCAACTCACCGCTGTCGATGCCCGCATGGGCGATGGCGAGCCGGCGTCGAAAGGCGCGCAGGCTCAGGGCCTCGCCCGCCACCTTGCGGATGCGGCAGCGGACCAGAAAGTCCTGATAGAGCACCGCCGCCGTGCGGAAGCCGGCTTCCGGATCGGAGAGGATTTCCTTCAGCGCCTGGTCGATGGCCGCCTGCCGCTCCTCCGGGCTCATGGTGGGCGCGGCGGGGCCCGCCTGCGCCGGGGCCTCGCGGGTGGCGCGGGCGAGCTGGGAGAGGATGTTCTCGGTGGGCACCGGGGCCGGCGCGCGGCGGGGCGGGGGCGGCAGGCGCTCGTCCTCGTCCGGCGCGGCGGTGAATATGAGCTCCTGCATGTTCTCGGCCGGAGCATCCGGCAGGGGCAGGAGCTTGGGCGTCACCGAGCGGGCACCGGTCTCCACCGAACCGATCTTCACCGGCAGCGGCCGGCGGGAGAGGGCCGGGCCGAGCGCCACGAAGTGCCCCGCCATGAGATCGCGGAACATCTCCGCCTGCCGGCGCTCCATGCCCAGCAGGTCGGCGGCGCGGGCCATGTCGATGTCGAGGAAGGTGCGGCCCATGAGGAAGTTGGAGGCTTCCGCCGCCACGTTCTTGGCGAGCTTGGCGAGGCGCTGGGTGGCGATGACCCCGGCAAGGCCGCGCTTGCGGCCCCGGCACATGAGGTTGGTCATGGCGCCCAGCGAAGCCTTGCGGGTCTCGTCCGAAACCTCGCCGCCGGCGGCCGGAGCGAAGAGCTGCGCCTCGTCCACCACCACCAGCATGGGATACCAGTGGTCGCGCTCGGCGTCGAACAGGCCGCCGAGGAAGGCGGCGGCGGCGCGCATCTGCTGCTCGCTGTCGAGGCCCTCCATGTCCAGCACGACGGAAACGCGATGCTGGCGCACGCGGCTGGCGATGCGGTGGAGGTCGCTCTCGTTGCGGGAGGCATCCACGACCACATGGCCGTACTTCTCGGCCAGGGAGACGAAGTCGCCTTCCGGGTCGATCACCGCCTGCTGCACCCAGGGCGCGCTCTGTTCCAGCAGGCGGCGCAGCAGATGCGACTTGCCGGAGCCGGAATTGCCCTGCACCAGCAGGCGGGTGGCCAGAAGCTCCTCAAGGTCCATCGGAACGGGCGCGGGGGCACCCTGGCTGGAAAGACCGAGCTCGATCGAAACCTTCATCGGCTCTTGATCCCCACGCGCCTGCGCTTTGCCTTGACCATCGAATGCGAGGGACCAGTCATAGCGATTCGCCCCCGCGATTCAACTCACCCCTCCGCATGGCCGCCCGGCCTGATGCCTCAGGCCCGGTGGCGGTCGGGATGGTGGAAGAGCAGCACGACCACGACCGAGGACAGCGCCAGCACCGCCATGAGCGCGAAGCCGTCGGTGAAGGAGCCCCGCAGCGCCAGCACCCAGCCGGTGATGGCGGGGGCGAGGAAGCCGGCAAGCGCGAAGGCGAAGTCCATGATGCCGAGCGCCGAGGCCGCCCGTTCAGGGACCACATCCACATTCACCGCATAATAAGCGGCGTTAGATCCCATGGAGGCGGCCACCGCCACCGTGATGCCGGTGATGGCGACCGCGAGATTGTCCGTGAGCGCGACCGGCACGATGGCGAGCGCCGCCACCAGTTGCGAGCCGGCGATGAGATAGGAGCGCGCCACCCGCAGGCGACCCGTGGTGCGCAGCAGATGGTCCGACCAGCGGCCCATGGACCACAGGGCGACCGCCGCTGCCAGCCAGGGCAGCACGGTGAACAGGCCGACCTGCTTCAGGTTGAGATGATAGGCCTGCTCCAGATAGCTGGGCAGCCAGGTCATGAAGAAGAACAGGAAATAGCCGAAGACGAAGAAGGCCCAGTAATTGGACACCAGCGTGGGATTGGTCAGCAGCAGCCGCGCGAGGCCGGGGCCGTGTCCCGCCGCAGGCTTGGCGGGCCCAGTCGCATCGGGCGTGCGGATGTGGGCGAGTTCCGCAGCGTTCACGAAGCGGGAGTCTTCCGGCCGGTTGCGGAAGAAGACCAGCCAGAGCGGCACCCACATGATGGAGAGCGCGAACAGGACGCCGAAGGCCGTGCGCCAGTCCAGATGGGCCAGAAGCTGCGTGACGATGGGTCCGCCGATGGCGAGGGCCACCGGCACCGCCACCAGCGCGTTGCCGAGCGCGGTGGCCCGCTCGCTGGGCGCGAGCCAGCGGCTCACCGCCCCGGTCAGCGCCGGGAAGTTCGGCCCCTCGGACACGCCGAGCAGCACGCGGGCCGCATAGAGGCTGGCAAAGCCGGTGGCCATGGCGGTGCCGCCGATGGACAGGCTCCACAGCACGGCAGAGATGGTGAGCACGAGGCGGGCGCCGTAGCGATCGACCGCGAAGCCGCCGAGCAGGGTGGTGATCGCATAGCCGACGCCGAACGCGCCGAGGATGCTGCCGGCGGCGGCAGGCGAGAGGCCGAGATCGCGCTCCATGGCGGTGATGGCATAAGCGATGGCGGCGCGGTCGATATAGTTCACCACCGTGATGGCGAAGAGCAGGAAGATCACGAACCAGCGGTATCTTGTCGGCGCCATCGAACGCTCCCCTACGCAGGGCGCCACCATAGGACGGCCGGCGTGCGCGCAACAGTCGCACGTTGCGGGCGCCAGCCATGGACCCGCGGCGGACGGCATGCTTGTGTGCCGCCGCCTCATCCCCCGGAGCCCTGATCCATGGCCGTCCTCGACCTCGTGCGCTTTCCTGATCCGCGCCTGCGCCAGCCGGCAGAGCCGGTGACGGTGTTCGACGGTGCGCTGGCGGAGCAGGTGCAGGATCTGCTCGACACCATGCGCGCCGCGCCGGGCATCGGCATCACCGGCCCGCATGCCGGCCTCATGATCTGCCTCGTGGTGCTGGAACTGCCGGAGACCGCGCCCGCTTTCTATGTGAACCCGCGCGTGCTCTGGGCTTCGCCGGAGATGGGCCGCCACCCCGAGGGCAGCGTCTCCATGCCGGGCGTGGTGGAGGAGGTGGAGCGCCCGGCGCGGGTGCGCGTCGCCTATCAGGGGCTCGACGGCGCGGCGCAGGAGGTGGAGGCGGACGGGCTGCTCTCGGTCTGCCTCCAGCACGAGATCGACCAGCTCGACGGCATCTTCTGGATCCACCGTCTCTCCCGGCTCAAGCGCGAGCGGGTGGTGAAGAAATACGAGAAGCTGCTGAAGGCGGGCTGATCGTTTCCGCCGCGTCTCGCGCCCGACGGGCCGCGTGCCTATCTTGTGGGCGTGTCCACGCTCAAGCAAAGGCGCGACGGCGCCCTTCCCGATGTGTTCCAGCGCTGGTTCGCCGCGCGCGGCTGGGCGCCCCGCCGGCACCAGCTGGATCTGCTCGCCTCGGCGCGGGCCGGCCGCTCCGTGCTGCTCATCGCCCCGACCGGCGCGGGCAAGACGCTGGCGGGCTTCCTGCCCACGCTGGTGGAACTGACCGAGGCCCGCAGCCCGGAAGCCCGCAAGGCGCAGGCCAAGGCGAAAAAGGCGGAAGGCCAGCCGGTGGGCCGGACCCCGCCGCCCCGCACCTCGCCGCTGCACACGCTCTATATCTCCCCGCTGAAGGCGCTGGCGGTGGATATCGCCCGCAATCTGGAAGCGCCCATCAGCGAGATGGGCCTGCCCATCCGCGTGGAGACCCGCACCGGCGATACGCCGTCCTCCCGCCGCCAGCGCCAGCGCCGCGACCCGCCGGACATTCTCCTCACCACGCCCGAGCAGATTGCTCTGCTGCTGGCCTCGAAGGATGCCGAATTCCTGTTCTCGGGCCTGAAGCGCGTGGTGCTGGACGAACTGCACGCCCTCGTCACCTCCAAGCGCGGCGACCTTCTGGCGCTGGCGCTCGCCCGCCTGCGCACCATTGCGCCCGGCCTTCAGGCGGTGGGCCTCTCCGCCACCGTCGCCGAGCCGGACGATCTCAGGCGCTATCTGGTGCGGCAGGCGGACGGCCTGCTGAAGAAGGAGACGCTGGCCGACCTCGTTGTGGCGGCAGGCGGGGCGGCGCCGGACCTCTCCATGCTGGAGAGCAAGGCGCGCATGCCCTGGGCCAGCCACACGGCGCTGCACGCACTGGAGGAGATCTATGCCCTCATCGGCGCCCACCGCACCAGCCTCGTCTTCGTGAACACCCGCTGGCAGGCGGAGATGCTGTTCCAGGAGCTCTGGCGCATCAATGACGACAATCTGCCCATCGCCTTGCACCATGGCTCGCTGGATGTGGAGCAGCGCCGCAAGGTGGAGGCCGCCATGTCGGCCGGACGGCTCAAGGGCGTGGTGTGCACCTCATCGCTCGATCTCGGCATCGACTGGGGCGATGTGGATCAGGTGATCAATGTGGGCGCCCCCAAGGGCTCCTCCCGCCTCATGCAGCGCATCGGCCGCGCCAATCACCGGCTGGATGAAAGCTCCCGCGCCGTGCTCGTGCCCGCCAACCGCTTCGAGGTGCTGGAATGCCGGGCGGCGCTGGAGGCGGTGGCGGCGGGCGCGCAGGATACGCCCCCCGAGCGCGAGGGCGCGCTGGACGTGCTGGCCCAGCACGTGCTCGGCAGCGCCTGCGCCGCCCCCTTCTCGGCGGATGCGCTCTATGAGGAGGTGCGCTCCGCCGCGCCCTACCGCGCCCTGTCGCGGGAGGATTTCGATGCGGTGCTCGATTTCGTCGCCACCGGCGGATATGCGCTGCGCGCTTATGAGCGGTTCGCCAAGATCCGCCGCACCAAGGACGGGCTCTGGCGGGTGGCCAATCCGCAGGTGGCCCAGACCTACCGCATGAATGTGGGCACCATCGTCGAGGCCACCATGCTGAAGGTGCGCCTCGTCTCCGCGCGCGGCGCGCCGAAGACCGGCCCGGCCGGTCGGCCGCGCTTCGGCGGGCGGATGCTGGGCGAGGTGGAGGAGTATTTCATCGAGACACTCGTGCCCGGCGACACCTTCGTCTTCGCGGGCGAGATCCTGCGCTATGAGACCATGGTGGAGGACGAGGTCTATGTCTCGCGCACCACCGCCACCGAGCCGCGCGTGCCCTCTTATGCGGGCGGCAAGTTCCCGCTCTCCACCTTCCTCGCCGCCGGCGTGCGGGCGCTGCTCGCCTCCCCGTCACGCTGGGCGGCGCTGCCCGCGCAGGTGCGCGAGTGGCTGGAACTGCAGAAGAAGCGCTCCCGCCTGCCGGGCCGCAAGGAACTGCTGGTGGAGACTTTCGCCCGCTCCGGCCGCTATTATCTCGTTGCTTATTCCTTCGAGGGGCGCCTTGCCCACCAGACGCTCGGCATGCTGCTGACCCGCCGTCTGGAGCGGGCGCGGCTGAAGCCGCTCGGCTTCGTGGCGAACGATTATGCCCTCGCCGTCTATGCGGCGGGCGACATGGGCGCGGCGGCGAAAGACGGCCGCCTCTCGCTGGATGCCCTGTTCGACGCGGACATGCTGGGCGACGATCTGGAGGCGTGGCTGGCGGAATCGGCCTTGATGAAGCGCACCTTCCGCTATTGCGCCGTGATCGCCGGCCTCATCGAGCGGCGCTTTCCGGGCAAGGAGAAGACCGGCCGGCAGGTCACCATCTCCACCGATCTCATCTATGACGTGCTGCGTCGGCACGAGCCCGGCCACATCCTGCTGCGCGCGGCCCGCGCCGACGCCGCCACCGGTCTCCTCGACGTGCGCCGCCTCTCCGACATGCTCATGCGCATCCGCGGCCACATCGTCCACCAGCCGCTGGAGCGCGTCTCGCCGCTCTCGGTGCCCGTCCTCCTCGAAATCGGCCGCGAGAGCGTGGGCGGGCCCGAGACCCACGAGGCGCTTCTGGCGGAAGCCGAGGAGGAACTGGTGCGCGAGGCGATGGGGTGAGGTTGTTTTTCGCTTCTATGCAACCGGTTCCGGCCTGCTTAAGCTTGGGCTTTCAGCACTGGAGGTGATCATGCCGAAGCGGATGTTCGGGTGGGCACCCGATGAACTCTGGCAATCCATCAATCCCTGGCGTTTCTTTGAGAAATCGCAACTCAGCTTCTTTACGCTCAATTTCGGCAGCTCCGGCAATCCCGCCGCCGAAGAGGCAATCCTGGATGACGTGGGGAGTTATGGACGGCAGCTCGGGCGCATCGGTGATGCGTTGGAGGTGCTCATGGCCCAGGTGGACGTGAGCAAGCTCGCGCCGAAGGAGCAGGACGCTTTGACTGCTCTTCGTTTCCAGCTTGAAGCAGTCAAGAAGGTGAAGGAGCGAAACGGGAGTTGAGCGCCTCCCGCGAGAGGGCGGGAGGTTTTCAAAGCCGAGTTTACTCTTTCCGTTTCTCTCGCGATCTTCCGTGTTCCTGCTTCCGGAACCGCTACCCTGCTGCGTTTCGCGTTAGAGCAAGAGCTCATGAGGGAGGCGATGGTTTGCGGTGTACCGTCGAGCCAGACGCGTTCGAGTGTCCCGCCCCCTGCCTCCCTCATTATTCCTCACCCGGGGTATCTTTCCGCAAAGCCGTGGTGAGCCGCGGCGGCGACGCAGCGTGCCAACTTGCCCGGATCGGCCGTGGCCACCCCGATTTCGCCGCCGCCGTGGCCGCCGCTGAAGAACTTGAGCGTAAAGCCGTTGCGCGCGAAGCACTCGCGGATGAAATCGTGCGACCAGCCGGATTCGAACCAGCCGAACTTCCGGGCCACGTAGATGGATTCCTGATCCATGCGGATACCCCAGTTCTTCCAGCCGGCCTGAACCGGCTCGCCGGTGAATGCGATCACGCCGTCGGCCACGATCTTGCCCTTCAGTGTCTCGATCAGGACCCAGGGGCGCAGGCAATGGTGAAGGGACTGGAAGAAGAAGGCCGCGGAGTAATGATTGTCCGGCACGCTGGACAGATCATCGAAATTCAGGGTGCTGCGCCGGATGTCATAGCCGCGCGCAGCGGCCCGGACCTTGCTCAGCAGGCTGAGCTGGGGGTCGATATCGACCGCATGCACAAGGGCGCCGCAGAAAGCGAAAATCTCGGAACTCACGCCGTGCCCGGCACCCATGTCCAGAATGTTCGGCCGGACATCGAGGCTCGAAAGCGTGAACATCGTCGTCAGCGCCCGCACGTGCTCGGCAATGAACGGCGCATGGGCCAGGCCCAGCGGGTTGCTGGCGTTCACCAGCGAGGGCACATCCACGGGATGCAGCTCGCCATCCCACTGGTTCAGCTCGCGACCGGAAATTTCCTTGTACAGCGCCAACTACTGCTGGAAATATTCCTCCGAGAACGGATCGATCTCCTGATTTACTTCCGTCTCGAACGAGAGGGACAGCGGATAATAGGCTGCCGCCAGTTCGGGATGGGCGAGATTTCCAGCATAATTGCTGTCAACCATCTGCACGAACTGTTCAATCTCGGCCGTCTTTATCGTCGCCATGTTCAGCCCGCGCCGCCGTCATCTGGAGTTAGCCATTTCGTGTGGCCCGCGTTTCGAGGCGCCCGAACATCCGTTCAAGGTCCCCTGCGCATTGCCGCACTCAACCTTATGCGTCGCATCTGGCGCCCATGAGATCAACCCCAAGGAGACCTTGTTGAACCTTCGCCGCGTCGGTTGGCGGCTGATTGATCGATAGGCGCCTGGCCTGTGGAAAAGCCGGTTCGCTTTCCGTTCGATCGTCCGGCCGGCGGTGTCTGCGGGCCGGCGTGAGACTGGGGTGCGCGGGCCATGTGTTACGGCGGGCGAAGGCGCAAGCCGGGCCCAATCGGCACTCGCCGAATGTGCGCCGCCGTCCCATATTGACGGCATCTTCCCATTCCTCCCGGAATTTCCCATGCCCCTGCTGTTTGAACCGCTGACCCTGCGCGGCCTCGCGCTCGACAATCGTATCGTCATCGCCCCCATGTGCCAGTATTCGGCGAAGGAGGGGGCGGCGACCGACTGGCACCTCATCCATCTCGGCACGCTCGCCATGTCCGGGGCGGGACTGCTCATCATCGAGGCGACGGGCGTCACGCCCGAGGGGCGCATCTCGCCCTTCGATCTCGGCCTGTGGTCCGATGAGACGGAGGCGGCGCTGGCCGGCGTCATCGCGCGGGTGAAGGCGCAGATCCCGGCGGAGGGCATGCCGAAATTCGCCATCCAGCTCGGCCATGCGGGGCGCAAGGCCTCCAGCGCCCAGCCGTGGAAGGGTGGCGGGCAGGTGCCCGAGGCCGAAGGCGGCTGGCAGACGGTGGCGCCCTCCGCGCTCCCCTTCCGCAATGCCGACGCCCCGCCCGTGGCGCTGGATGACGCGGGCCTCGACCGCCTGCGCACGGCCTTTGCGGAGGCCGCCCGGCGCGCCGCGCGCATCGGCTTCGAGGCGGTGGAGATCCATGCCGCCCACGGCTATCTGCTGCATCAGTTCCTCTCGCCCCTCTCCAACGCCCGCACGGATGCCTATGGCGGGTCGCTGGAAAACCGCATGCGCTTCCCACTGGAGGTGTTCGAGGCGGTGCGCGCCGCTTTGCCGGATAGCGTGCCGGTGATCGTGCGCGTCTCGGGCACTGACTGGGTGGACGGCGGCTGGGACATCGAGGGCACGATCGCGTTCGCGCAAGCGTTGAAGGCGAAGGGGGCCGACGCCATCCATGTCTCCTCCGGCGGCCTCTCGCCCTTGCAGCAGATTCCGGTGGAGCCTGGCTATCAGGTGCCGCTCGCCAAGGCCGTAAAGCATGCGACCGGCCTGCCGACCATCGCCGTCGGCCTCATCACCGAGCCGAAGCAAGCGGAGGCCATCCTCGCGGCCGGCGAGGCGGATGCCATCGGCATCGCGCGCGGGGCGCTTTATGACCCGCGCTGGGGCTGGCATGCGGCGGCCGACCTCGGGGCCAGCGTCACCGCCCCGCCGCAATATCTGCGCTGCCAGCCCTCCGGCCTGCGCCACCTCTTTCGCTGATGGGGCGCGACGCCGCCCGCCGCTTGTTGGGCATCGCCTTCCCATTCGTCATGCCCGGGCTTGTCCCGGGCATCCACGCCGGGTCGTTGGCGCGACCTTTGAGGCCTTTCCTGGCCCCGGCCCGTGGATGGCCTGAGCAAGTGCGGCCGTGATGGAAAGGGGAGGGGTGGCGAGCGCTGCGCCGAAGCCGTGCGAGACGCGCTGCGACGGCCGGCCGCCGCTCCGCCCGGCCGGTTGCCGTTCCGCCCACCACACCCAGGCACCGGGAACATCCCGCGAACATCGGTCTTGCCGAGGGGCGGCGGATGGGCGAAGAAGGGCCATGCTCGCCCGCGTCGATTCCGCCTATCAACCGCTGACAGCCCTTCACGGCTGCGCGGTCTGGCTCGATCCCAGGGGCGCCCTCGTGTGGCCGGACGAGCGGCTGCTGGTGGTGGCGGATCTGCATCTGGAGAAAGGCTCCGCCTTCGCCCGCCGCGGCCAGATGCTGCCGCCCTATGACACGGTCGAGACCCTCGCCCGGCTGGAGGCGCTCGTCCACGCGCACCAGCCGCGCACGATCGTCTCGCTGGGCGACAGCTTCCATGACCGCTGGGGCGCCGAACGGCTCGACGACGAGGCGCGCCGTCGCCTAGCGACCCTTCAGGCCGGCCGCAGCTTCATCTGGGTGGCCGGCAACCACGATCCCGAGCCGCAGGCGGGGCTCGAGGGCGAGTGGGTGCGCGAACTTTCCCTCGGCCCGCTGGTCTTCCGCCACGAGCCGTCAGAGCACCACACGCCCGGCGAGGTGGCGGGCCATCTCCATCCCGTGGCGCGTCTATCAGTCCGCGGGCGGTCCATCCGCCGGCGCTGCTTTGCCACCGACGGACGACGCGTCGTGCTGCCGGCGCTGGGCGCCTATGCGGGTGGGCTCAATGTGCGCCACGGCGCGCTGGCCGGTCTGTTCGCCGGCCCGTTCGAGGCGCACATGCTGGGCGAGGGGCGCACCTATCGGATCGCCTCCACCGCCTGCCTGATGGACTGACCGGGTCGGGCCCCGGTCGGTCAGGCCTCCTCGTCTTCCTCGGCGCCCTCCGGCTCGTCGTCGGCGCCATGGTCGGCCCCGAGGCGGGCGGCAAGATTCTTCTCCACCTTGCGCAACAGCTTGCGCAGGCGCTTGCGCTCCTTGTTGTCGAGCCCGTCCACGATCTCGGTCTCGAGCGCTTCCCAGATGCCGTCGACCGCGAGGCCGCGCTCGCGTCCGGTGCCGGTGAGGAAGACGCGCACGAGGCGGCCGTCGCCATCGGTGGCGCGGCGCTCCACAAGGCCCTGTGTGGTCAGGCGGGCAATGGTCTTGGAGGCGGTGGGCGGGCGCACGCGCAGGGCGGTGGCCAGTTCGCCCATGGTGCGGCCGTCCTGCTCCACCAGCATCTTCAGCACCGATTCCTGGCCCGGAAACAGGCCGAGGTCGGCCAGCAGGCGCGCGGAGAGCGCACGCTGGAGCCGGGCCGTGTGGTTGAGCCGGTAGCCGATGGACTTCGCAATCGGATCCTTCATCCCGCCCCCTCGTGCCGGCACACCGGCGATGTCAGCCTGCTGCGGATCCGGGCGGGGCCGCGAGGGTCCTGCCCGGCGCTCAGCGCCCCCACGGAAAACCACCGCCTCCCAGGGCATCTGCCTGTCCCCCTGCAAAGGGGCTGGGTGGCCCCGGTGGACGGAACCCGGCCAGAATCGGCGCGGCGCCTTCTTATCCTCACGCCGGCTTACAATTTTACAACAGAGGGGCCGTTCGGCTGCGTTCGGCGCAAAAAAGGCAAAGTGACGCGGGCCGGGTGGCCCGCGCCGACGTCAGAAGGTGAAGCCGACGGTGCCGCGCACCGCATTGCTCTGGCTGGACGAGGCGAAGGCGCCGTCATAGCTGACCCCCACCGTGAAGCCTTTGCCCAGCGCAAGGTCGAGCCCGGCGCCGAGCACCGCGCTGTCCTCGGCAATGGGCAGGCCCTGCACGGTGAAGCCGGTGCCCGTGTTGAGATAGGTGACCGCGAGAGCCGGCGTGACATCGCCATAGGCATGGCGCCAGCCCACCGAGGCGTGCGGCACGATGTTGTAACCGGCGAAGGAGACGGCTCCCGCCGCCCGCAGGCCGAGCGTCGTGTACCAGGTGTCGAAGCTCAGGCCCGAGGAGGAGAGGCCGGTCACCGGCGCGCCCGTCTCCGCGAAGCTGCCCATGTTCACCCCGCTCCAGGCAAGCTGGGCGAAGGGCTCGAAAGCCACCGGGCCGACAGGCAGGGCATAGCCCGCCTCCCCGAAGAAGCCGCCGGACCAGCCGTCATAGGACGCGGTAGGCCGTTCCCTGAGCGATCCGACCACCACCACGCGGTTGCTGTCCACGTTGGAGTAGGCGAGCGTCGCGCCGGCCCGCAGCTTGAGCGCGCCGAAGGCGGTGCCGGCATAGAAGGCGAACTGGGCGGTGTCGCTGTTCACCTGCGAGCCGAGATTGGCGACGGAGGAATTGGACCAGCCATAGCCGGCGGCGAAGCCCAGGGTCCAGTTGTTGACGCTCGTGTCGAGGCCGGCGAGCACGCCGCCCACGGTGCTGTCCAGCGTCGAGGCATTGCCGTTGCCGCTCAGGTGGTTCCACTGGCCATAGCCCTGCACCCAGCCGGTCCAGGCCTGCGGCGCCGGTGCGGGCGCAACGGCGCTGGAGAAGGGGCCGGCCTTTACGGCGCGCTCATTGGCATAAGCGGTCGGTCCGCCGGCGCCCAGACCGGCGGCGGCACCCGTCGCACCCGCATAGTTCGACTGCCGCAGGCGGGCGTCGATCACATCGCCGACCATCTGGTTCTGGTTGAAGGCGGTGGTGCCGAAGGAGGCCTGCGCCTCGCCCGAGAGCATTTGGAACGCGGACTGGGAGGCGGTGATGCTGCCGGTCGCCACCGCATTGTAGAGCGCGGTGTTCGGCCCGCCCGCTTCCACCGCGGCGGCGGCCTGGCGGCCGTTGCGTGTGGTGGCGACGCTGGCGAAGGTCGTGTCGTTGCGGTTCAGTGCCAGATAGACGGTGTTGGCGTCATAGCTGAGGGAGGGCGTGAGGAAGGCGAAGTTTGAGGAGACCGGACCGAAGGTGCCGGAGATGCCGCCGGCGGAGGTCAGGATCGTATAGGTCTGGCGGAAGTTGTAGAGGCCGGCGATGGCCTGCACGCTCACGCTGGCGCCGGTGGAGAGGGTGGTGGCCCCCGAGACGGCGATGCGGTCGCTGGCGCCGGAATTGGTCACCGTCACCGCATAGGTGGAGCCGCTGCCGAAGCGCGCGGCCCCGTTCACGGAAAGCGTGCCGATGCTGCCCGCCGTGAGGCCGGGGGAAATGGTCGCGCCGGAATTGGCGACGAGCCCGCCGACGGTGCCGGTGCCCGCCAGCACCGCATTGGTGCCGCCCACCGTGACCACGGAGGACGCGAGCGAGGCGTTGTTGAGGGTCAGGCTGGCGCCGGTGACATTGGTGGCGCCGGAGAAGCTGCTGGAGCCGGTGACGGTCCAGCCGGAGCCAATGGCGAGATCGAGGATCTCGAAGCCTTGATAGGTGGCGCTGTCGCCGAGGAGCGACAGGTTGAAGGTGCCGGCCACCTCGCCGAGCCGAAGCGTGTCCGTGCCGCCTTCGCCCTTCACCGCGCCGTTCACGCTTGAGCCGGCCTCATAGACAAAGAGGTCGTTGCCATTGCCCATGGCCACCGCATAGGTGGTGCCGGAGATGGTGCCATAATTGGTGATGGTGGTGGCAAAGCCGGCATTGTTGACCACCTGGATGCCGTAGCCGTTGAGGCCCTGGATGGTGCCGTAATTGGTCACGGTCAGCGCGCCGTAGATGCTGCCGCTGTTGCTGTCGTCGGCGAGGATGCCGTTGTTGGCGCCGGAGATGAGCGCGGTGCGCACCGTGGCGGAGCCGTTGGTGATGGAGCCGCCGCCGATGGCGATGCCCTCGCTGGTGGAGGGCTTGGTCTCGCCCGGCTTGGTGCCCTTGGAGCCCAGCGCCTGGATGGTGCCGTAATTGACGATGGTGCCGATGTGGTCGATGTCCACGCCGTCGCCATCGCCGAAGCTCGCGGCGGGATCGAAGCTGCCGGTGATGATGCCGTAGTTCAGCACAGAGCCGGTGCCGTTGGAATTCACGCCCGAGCCGTTGCGCCCGGTGATGGTGCCGCCGGCATCGTTGATGACGTCGATATTGTCGGTGAGGCCCGAGGCCTTGATGCCGTGATAGGCGCCCGAGATCACGCCGCCAGCGTAATTGTGCACGGCGCCCGAAGCGCCATCGAACTTGACGGCCGAGTAGTTCTGCACGTCCGCAGAGGTGGTCGTGTAGTTCGAGCTGATGGTGCCGTAATTGCTGACCACCGTGTTCATGCCGGCCTTGATGCCGTCATTGTCGGATGCGGTGATGAGGCCGGTGGACTGGTTGGTGATGGTGATCTTCAGACTGGTGGAGGTCAGGTCACCCAGATCGATGCCCTGGCCGCCCGCCGTCGAGCGGATGGTACCGGCATTGTTGATGGCGATCACCGCCGCCGAGGTGCTGCCGGCATTACCTGCGATCTTGATGGCATCGTCCGTGCCGGAAATCAGCCCGCCGATCCCGTTGTTGAGGGAGAGGGACACCAGCGTGTCGACGTTCGAGGCGGTGTCGAACTTGATCGCCCGCTTGCCCGCCGAGGTCGTGGAGATGGTGCCGGAATTGCTCAGGCTGATGGTGCCGCCGCCGAGGCGCACGGCGTCCGAACCGCTGGACTGGATGGAACCGGAATTGGTGATCGTCACGATGGCGTTCGTGGCCGTGGCCTTGTCGAAATCCAGCGCCTGGCCCGTCGACGAGACGATGGTGCCGGAATTGCTGAGTAGGAGCGTCCCGCCCGCCAGCGTGCCGTTGATGCGGAAGCCGTCGTCCGTCGCCGTGATGGCGCCGCCGTTGTTCACCGTGAGCAGGCCGGTGACGGTGGACGTGGTGTCGATGGCGCGGTTGCCGGACGAGATGGTGCCGGCATTGTTGAGCACGACTCCGGTGCCGGTGGCGATGCCGAGCGTCACGCTGCTGGCGGTGGTGGAAAGTGCGCCGCCGACCGAAACGGCGCCGGTCTGCGTACCCGTCAGCGTTTGCGCCGTCGTATTGGTGCTGCCCGTCGGCACGGTGAAGCTGGCAGCAAGAACGGGCGCCGGCGCAAAGGCCAGAGCGCAGGCAATGGCCGTCCGCGAAACGGACGAGGAAAGGCAGCGCATGGAATGTAACCCCCGCAGATCACGCTGCCCCTACGGGCGTTCCATGACGGACAGGTGACAATCAGCGCGCCTGCCATTTTCAATGACGCCGCCTCTCCTGACGGGCGGGAGGCGTGCCGTTCCGGTCACACGTGGTAGGGCGGCTTCGGCAATCCGGGGTTGCGCTTCGCGCGGTTCCGGGGTCGCGTCGTCGATGCCGGACGCGCAAATCGGCCGGCGGCCAAACCTGTGTATAATATCGGCGGGCGCGGGCCGCGGGTAAGGTGGCGCGATGCGGGTGCGCGGAGACGGACCCGAGGTCCTGCATGTCGAGGTGTCCCCCGAAGTGTCCCCAGTGCCGACCATCGCGATCATCGACGATGACGAAGCCGTCCGCCGGGCGACCGAAAGTCTCATCCGCTCCCTCGGGTTTGGCACGCGCTCCTTCGCGTCCGCAGAGGACTTCCTGAAGTCTGCCGAGCGCGATCAGGCCGACTGCGTCATCACCGACATTCACATGGCGGGCATGAGCGGCGTGGACCTCCAGAGCCGGCTGCGGGCCGAGGGCGACACGGTGCCCCTCATCTTCATCACCGGATATCCCGAGGAGAAGGTGCGCCGGCAGGTGGACGCGGCCGGCGCCTTCGGTTTTCTGGCCAAGCCCTTCGAAGGCAGCGCCATGATCGACTGCATCGATCGCGCGCTCGAAGCACGCGGGGCCGGGCGTCCGGCCTGAACCGGGCGCCTCCCGGCTAAGCCCCAGGCGCCGGCAGCCGGAACGGGAAGACGCCGCCCGCCCCGAGCGTGGAGTGCGCCTCCGTCTTCCAGGGATGTCGCGGCTTCGAGACGACGCGTGCCGGCCTCGATGCTCTCCCGCGTCCCTTCGGGCGTGAGGATGAGACCGTCGAAGGACGCGACATCCATGCCGCGCGGGTGCACGGGCTTGTCGTTATCGAAGTCGCGCGCGCTGTCCACGGTGAGGTCCTTCAACAGGTCTCTGCCATCTCGGATCGGCTGGCGCCTGCCGCGGTAGGTCGTTTGCCTAGAGCGGGATCCGGCCTTCGCCGTATCCGGACTACATGCCGCAGGATCAGCGGGCAGTATTGAACGTTCTGCTCATCGACGGAAGGAACGCTTGAATTCTCAAGCGTCAGTGGTGCGTTCCATTCCATCAGGAACGGGGCCGGGCGCCGACGCGCCCGGCCGGTTGGATGCCGGCGGTCAGGGTGAGGCAGCGGCATTCGAATTCCCGATCGCCGCATCCGGATGATCGTCGGGAAACCGGATGCGGATCATTTGCACAATCCGGGCTGGGCTGAAAAAAGACGTTCAGAATCAAAGAGATTTCATTTTCACAGAAGCTGGCACGGCCCTTGCCAATCTGTTTTGCGAGGCCAGCCTCCGCCGATCTCCGGCGCGCTGCCCCTCAAGACAGAACAGAGTATGGCGGACACGAAAATGGCTTCTCAGCTCAAGCACGTCGAAAGCACCAAGGCTCCCCTGCACGCGCTCGCGTCTTCCGGCCTGGCGCTGCTGCACGAACCCAACCAGAACAAGGGCACGGCCTTCTCCCGCGACGAACGCCAGGCTCTGGGCCTCGAAGGCCTGCTGCCGCACGCGGTGGAATCCCTCGACCGGCAGGTGGAGCGCGTTTTGTCCCATCTCGACACCAAGATGGATGATCTGGAGCGCTATATCTATCTGATCGGCCTCGAAGACCGGAACGAGACCGTCTTCTACAAGACGATCATGTCCGACCCCAAGCGTTTCATCCCGATCCTCTATGATCCCACCGTCGCCGATGCCTGCCTGACCTTCGGCAATCTCTATCGCCGCGCCCGAGGCATGTACATCACCCGCCACATGAAGGGTCGCATTGCTGAGGTGCTGCGCAACTGGCCGCGCAAGGACGTGCGCTTCATCTGCGTCTCCACCGGCGGCCGCATCCTCGGCCTTGGCGATATCGGCGCCAATGGCATGGGCATCCCGATCGGCAAGCTCCAGCTCTACACGGCCTGCGCCGCAGTGCCGCCGGACTGCCTGCTGCCGGTGCTCTTCGACATCGGTACCACCAACGAGAGCCTCAGGGCCGATCCCTTCTATCTCGGCACCCGCGAGCCCCCGCTGGCCGAGGCTGAGCTCGACGAACTGACCGAGGAATTCATCACCGCGGTGCAGGAGGTGTTCCCCGACTGCTGCGTGCATTTCGAGGACTGGAAGGGCACGGACGCCATCCGCATGCTCGACCGCTACCGCGACCGCATCCTGACCTACAATGACGACATCCAGGGCACGGCCAGCGTGGCGCTGGCGGGCATCGCCGCGGCGATGAACATCACCGGCGGCAAGCTCACCGAGCAGCGGGTGCTGTTCCTCGGCGCCGGCTCCGCGGGCATCGGCATTTCCAAGCTCATCGCCGCCGAAATGCAGACCAAGGGTCTCACCGCCGAGGAGGCGCGCGCCCGCATCGCCCTCTTCGACGTCAACGGCCTCGTGGAAGCCTCGCGCACCGACCTCACCGAGGCGCAGAAGCTCTATGCCCACAAGGGTCCGCCGACCAAGGATTTCGTGAAGTTCATCAAGGAATTCAAGCCGACCGTCCTGATCGGCGTGAGCACCAAGGCGGGGGCCTTCAACCAGCAGGTGGTGGAAGCCATGAGCCAGTTGAACGAGCGCCCGGTGATCTTCGCGCTGTCCAACCCCACCACGAAGGCCGAGTGCACGGCGGAACAGGCCTACACCTGGTCCAAGGGCAAGGCGCTCTTCGCCGCCGGCGTGCAGTTCGACGATGTGGAGTTCGAGGGCAAGATCTACCGTCCGGGCCAGGCCAACAACTTCTACATCTACCCGGCGATCGGCCTTGCCACCTATGTGGCGCGTCCCAAGCGCCTCACGGACGAGTGCTTCATCGTGGCGGCCCATGCCACGGCCGATCAGGTCGGTCCCGCGCTCTGCGCCAAGGGGATGCTGTATCCGAGCCAGGACCAGATCCTGGAGACGGAAGTCACCACCGCGACCCGCATCGTCGAATACATGTTCGACGCCGGCCTCGCGCAGGTGGAGCGTCCCCGCGACATCCGCGCCTGGATCGAGGGGCAGCTCTACAAGCCCCGCTATTGAGCACTTTCCCATCCTGATCCGGAACCTGCGGGTTCCCGAGTTCCTGGGTACCGGGCCGGCGGATGCCGGCCCGGTCGACCATGTCGCTTGGAGACGTGTCATGTCCTCCGTTATCGCAACCATCCAGAAGTATCCGGAGATCGCGATCTATCTCACGATCGCCATCGGCTTCTGGGTCGGGAATCTGAAGATCGGCAATTTCAGCCTCGGAACCGTCACCAGCACCCTGCTGGCGGGCCTGCTGATCGGTCAGGCCAACATCTCGCTGCCGCCGGTGCTTCAGTCCACCTTCTTCGCCATGTTCCTGTTCGCCGTCGGCTATGCGGTGGGCCCGCAGTTCGTCCGCGCGCTCCGCAGCGATGGCCTGCCGCAAGTTGTGTTCGCGGTTCTCGTGTGCATCTCCGGTCTTGTGACGGCGGTCATTCTTGGCAAGCTCCTGGGCTACAATGCCGCGCTCACCGCCGGCCTCCTGTCGGGCGGCTACACCAATTCCACCGTCCTCGGCGTCGCGACCGACCTCATCTCCCAGTCAGGTCTCGACCCGCAGCAACTGAAGATGGCGCTGTCGCTCATGCCGGTCGCCTATGCGGTGACCTATCCCTTCGGCACGGCGGGGTCCGCCTGGATCCTCGCCACCCTTGCCCCGAAGATGCTGAAGTTCGATCTGGCGGCGGAATGCGAGGCCTATGAGAAGGCCCATGGCACCGGCGTCGGCAACGGCACCACTGCCTATCGCGAATTCTCCGCCCGCGCCTTCCGGGTCAACAATCCGGAACTGATCGGCAAGAGCGTGCGGGAGATCGAGCGGCTGTTCAACCACGAGATCTTCGTGCGCCGGGTGCGCAACGGCAATCGCATCGTGGATTGCGACGATTGCACGGTCATCCACGAGAATGACGTGGTGGCCTTCTCCGGCAGCCTGAGCGCGCTCATCGCCTATCAGGACCGCTTCGGCGTCGAGGTGAAGGACGTGCCCCTGCTGGACTTCTCCACCGAGCTGCTGGACCTCGTGGTGACCAACCGCGCCTATGCCAACAAGACCCTCGGCGAGATCCTGCGTACGCTGTTCGGCAAGCCCGGCCGCGGCGTGTTCCTCACCAAGTTCGTGCGGTCGGATCTGGCGATGCCGCTCAACAGCGAGATCACCATCCAGCGGGGCGACGTGCTTACCATCCTTGGTGCCAAGGAGGACGTGGCCAAGATCGCGAAGGAGCTCGGCTATGCCGACCGTCCGCTCGAGAATTCGGATATGGCCTTCATGGGCTTCGGCATCGTGGTGGGCAGCCTGCTCGGGGCTATCACCGTGCATGTGGCGGGCATTCCGCTCAGCTTCGGCACGTCGGTGGGCGCCATCGTCGCCGGCATCTTTTGCGGCTATCTGCGCTCAACCAAGCGCACCTTCGGCCGTATCCCCGGCCCGGCGCTCTGGGTGTTCAACAATGTGGGCCTCAACGGCTTCATCGCGGTGATCGGCCTCAATGCCGCGCCCGGCTTTGTCTCGGGTCTCCAGACTTACGGTGTGACGCTGTTCCTCGCCGGAACGGTGGTGACCATGGTGCCCCTCTTCGTCGGGCTCTTCCTTGGCCACTACGTGTTCAAGTTCAACCCGGCGATCATGCTCGGCGCCTGCGCCGGCGCCCGTTCCACCACGGCGGCGCTGGGTGCTCTCCAGGATGCCGGGCGCAGCAAGGTGCCGGCGCTCGGCTACACCATCGGCTATGCGGTCTCCCGCCTCGTCATGGCCGTGCTGACCATCGTCGTCGTCAACGTCTTCTGAGCCAGTCCGGGCGCCGCTGTCCGCCCTTGCGGGAGGTGGCGGCGTCCGGGCGGCCGGGACCGACGGTCCGGCACGGGCCTTTCCGGGATGGGGCGCGACACGGCTTCTTCCAGCCGCCGCGCCACCTCCACCGCCACACGGCGGATCGTGCGAGGATCGCGCGGGTGCGATGCGTCCGCGCCATGGCGTGCCGGCCATGACCTCCGATCCGCTTCAAGGGCTGCGCCTCTCCCGGGCGCAGCCCTTTTGTTTCGGCAAGGTTCGGCGGACGGGTGGGGTCGCATGGAACATCCGGCGCGTCTTCCCGTCTCCGCCTTTTACGCGCCAACATGTCTGGCTCAAACGAAAAGCGGCGCCTCCGGGGCGCCGCTTGCTTTGGTGAAGAAGACCGCCGGAGCGGACCGCATGCTCAGGGCACGGGTGACGGCTCGCCGATCCGGTATTCGGCCGGGAACGTATGGAGCGAGCTCTCCACCACCGTCACGGCCCCGTCGATCAGCCCGCAGCGGCCGCTGCCCGGAAGGATCTGGCAGAGGTTGTAGAGGGCGGCGAGATCCGCCGGCACGGCACGCCCGCTGTCCACCCGGTCCAGCAGCCGCGCCATCTGGAACGTCCCCGCCTTGCAGGGTGGGCACTGTCCGCACGAGCCCTTGGCGAAGAAGTCGATATATTCCGCCACCTTGCGCACGATGCTGGTGCCTTCCGAAATGACGATCATCGCCCCGGTGCCGAGACGGGAGCGGCGCGCCCGCACGGAATCGAAGTCGAGGGCGACGTCCAGGTCGCGGGCGGTGAGCAGCGTGTTGGAGGGGCCGCCGGTGAACACCGCCTTGAAGGCCTTGCCCTCCAGCATGCCGCCCCCGTGGACGAAGATCAGGTCCTGGAGCGGCGTGCCCATGGGCAGCTCGTAGAGCCCCGGGCGAAGCACGTCGCCCGAGAGGGAATAGAGCTTCGTGCCCACCGCCTCCCCGAGGCCGAGCCGCCGATACCACGCTGCACCGTGGCGCAGGATGTGGGGTACGTTGGCGAGCGTCTCGGTGTTGTTGATGAGCGTAGGGGTGCCGCGATAGCCGCTTTCCGCCGGAAAGGGCGGCTTGCGGCGCGGAAAGGGAAAGCCGCCTTCGAGGCTCGAGATGACCGCCGTCTCCTCGCCGCCGATATAGCGGCCCGATGTGGGGAAGACGGTGAGTTCGAGGGTCGCTCCGATCCGCCGCTCCACCGCGCGCAGGCGATCGGTATCCGCCCATTGCGCGACGGCGCGGCGCATCTCCGCCAACGCCTCGATCTGCTGGGGGTTGATATAGAGGAAGACGCGCCGGGCGCCGATGGCCAGTGCCGCGATCAGCGCGCCCTCGATCACCTGATGGGGCGTCCAGCGCAGCAGATGGCGATCCTTGAAGGTGCCGGGCTCGTCCTCATTGCCGTTGCAGACCACGGTCCGGTCGGTGTTCTGCGCCGCCGCGGCGGCGGCCCACTTGCGGTGGGTGGGAAAGCCGGCGCCGCCCATGCCGCGCAGGCCTGCGGCCTCCAGCGCCGGGATGATGGCGCCGGGATCGGCAAGGGCGGCGTCGAGGCCCAGCCCGCCGCCGGCGGCGAACCATCCGTCGAGGTCCGCCCCGAGCTGGATGGCGGGATTCAGCAGGATCTGATTGAGCGAGGTCATGGGTTCCCCCTGTCTGTGGTGCCCCGGCGCAGAGCGAAATTGCCGTAGGTGGGATAGAGCTGCGGGGCGCGCAGATCCGCCGGCAGCCCCGCCCGCGCCAGTTCCCGCCGCCAGCGGTGGACATGGGAGAGGCCGCCGCGCCCCGGCGCGTGGGGCGGCCTCGCTTCGGCGGCGCGCGCGCCGGCCCGCCGGCCGAAGCTGATGATGTCGAGCAGGGCGTTGCCCATCAGACGGTTGCGGCCGTGGATGCCGCCGGTGACTTCGCCGGCGCAGAACAGGCCGGGCACGGCGGTTGCCCCGTCGCCGTCGATCTCGATGCCGCCATTCTGATAGTGGAGCGTCGGATAGATGAGGAAAGGCTCGGTCCTCGGGTCGAGACCGCACTTTGCGGCCAGATGCCCGAGCGAAACGAGATCGCGCTCCAGCAGGTCCGGCCGCGCGGCGAGCGCACCGCGCACGTCGAGGAAGACGCCCGTCTCCCCGTCCCGCATGATGCCGCGCTGCTCCGCGCATTCGCGCAGGATCGCGGCGGCCACCACGTCGCGGGGCTGGAGCTCGTCCACGAAGCGCTCTCCGAGGCCGTTGAGCAACACGGCGCCGGCCGAGCGTGCGGCCTCCGAGATCAGGCCGCCCGCCAGATGGCGCGGCCAGGCGACGCCGGTCGGGTGATACTGGAAGGAATCCAGATCCCGCATCCGCGCGCCCAGCCGATAGGCCAGCACGAGGCCGTCTGCCGTCGCGCCGTAATGGTTGGAGGTCGGGAAGCCCTGGAGGTGCAGCCGGCCGCTTCCGCCGGTCGCCAGCACGACGGCGTTGGCGCGCACCAGCAGGAAGCTGCGCCGCTCCAGATCGTACAGGACCGCACCGGCGCAACTGCCGTCCTCGTGCGACAGCAGCTCCACGGCGGGGCATCGCATGAACTGCTCGATGCCGCCTTGTAGTTCCACCGCCTCGCGCAACACGCGCATCATCTCGAGCCCGGTGAAGTCGCGGTGGCACAGGATACGCGCCGCCGTGGTGCCGCCGGCCCGCTTCCGCACCAGCGTCTGGCCGAGGGCCTTGTCCTGCGAGAGATCGAAAGCCATGCCGAGGTCGATGAGCCAGCGGATCACATCCGGCGCATCGCGCACCATCTGCGCGATGAGCATGTGCTCGCCCCGGCCGTGCCCGCCGCGCACGGTGTCGTCGAAATGGCGCTGCAAGCTGTCCTCCGCGCCGACCGCGGCCTGGATGCCGCCCTCCGCCATCACCGTATTGCTGTCGCCGATGCGCAGCTTGCCGGCGATGATGACGCGCGCGCCCTGCCGCGCCGCCGTGACGGCCGCCGCCGCGCCCGCGCCGCCGCCGCCGATGACCAGCACGTCCGTCGCAAGAGGCGTCGCGCGCGCGAGGTCGAGATCGTCGATCAGCGCATTGCTCTCCAGCAGCCGGGCGAGTTCCGGGTGGCAGGCGTCACCGGCGTTGGCGCCGATGCGCAGCGGCACCCGCGCCCGCGGCCCGTGGTCGGGATGGAAGCGGGCCAGGAGCGTCTCGACCGGAAGGTCGTCGCTGCGGACCGGCGGAGCCGAACCGGACGCGATGGCGGCGAGCGCCGCGGCATAGGGAATCTGGATCGTCATGGGCTCATCCTTCCGCCGGTTCGCCGGATGCGGTGGCCGGCTGCGGGCCTTCGACGGTCATGGCGCCGGTCTCGATGTCCCGCAGGCGCCGCATGAGATCGACCGGGCGCAGGGTGAGGGCGGCGATGGCCCGCCGCACGAACAGGCCGAGATGGTTGGGCCGAATGTTCTCGGGGCAGGCCAGCGTGCAGAGATTGCACATGACGCAGGGATCGAAGACCGCGGCTGCGGCGGCAAGATCTCCCGCGACGGCGCTGGCGACGCCCGACTGCACCGGAAGGCCCTTAGGACAGGCCCGATCACAGCCGCTGCAATGCCGGCAATACGCGGCTTCCGGAAACACGGCGCGGATCTGGCCGAGCAGTCCCCAGCTGTCCCTGATGTCGGAGAGGTCATAGCGATGCACATGGGCCGGCAGGAAATGGTCGATGAAGCTGACCTGCATTCCGGCTTCCACCCGCGTCTCGCAGGCGAGCGCCGTCGATACCTGCCGCTCCTGATCCTTGCGGATGAGACAGCGGCAGGAACCGCATACGCCCTGGCCGAGGCAGCCGACGTTCGCCGTCAGCTCGGCCCCGCTCCGGGCATAGGCCTGGAGGATCGACTGCGTGGGGTCGGCCGCGACCTCGCACCCGTCGATGGTCAAATGAACAGTTTCGCGCACGGTGAATTTCCTTCGCGGATCGCGCGGCGGGCCGGCGTGCTGCGGCCGGCATGGGGCGCCCCGTCGAGGGATGGCCCGCGCCGCGATGACCCTCTTCGGGCAGCAAGGCGCATGCCAGTAAAGGCCGGACCGCGATCTTGCCGCACCCACGCCGCGCAAGACGGCTGGAAGGAGCTGGCATCAGAGGATTTTCGCCCCTGCGCCGCGCGTCCGCCATCCCCGCGCGGGCGTGGTGTGGGCGCAAGCGCGTTCCGAAACCCGAACGCGGGAACGGGCCCGCGTTCGGAAATCCGAATGCGCGCCCCGTGTCGAAGTAAATTGGCGAGTGTTTACAGAGGACTGTGGCCTATCCGGCGCTGGCACGGGCGTTGCTAACGGAACCTCATAGGCCGCGCGTCGCTTGCGGCCCAGTTCAGGGGTTCAGCATGTTCGCCGTCATGACCGGGGCGCTCCTGCCCGTCGTCTTCCTCATGTTCCTCGGCTGGCTCGGCGGCAGGAAAGGCTATTTCAGGCGCGAGGACGTGAACGTCTTCGCCGCGCTGGTCATGCGCTTCGCGCTGCCGTTTTCGCTGTTCCTGGGCGCCCTGAACACGCCGCCGGAGAAGCTCCAGAACCTGCCCTTCATCCTGTGCATGGCCTTCGGCTTCGTCGGCACCTACATCGTCGCGCTCGTCATCGCCCGCTTCGCCTTCCGCCATGACCTCAAGACCTCGGCCATCCAGGCGCTGGTCTGTACCTTCCCGGACATGGCCTATTTCGGCGCGCCCATCCTCCTTGCCGTCTGCGGTCCGTCCGGCTTCCTCGCGGTGCTCGTGGGCAATCTCATCACCAGCTTCATCATCCTGCCGCTCACCATCGTGCTGAGCCGCTGGGGCGAGATGGCCAGCGGACCGGACGAAAGCGGCGTCGCCGACATCCTGAAGAGCAGCCTCTGGCGCACTGTGACCAACCAGATGGTGTGGCTGCCCATCCTCGGCGTGATCCTGAGCTTCTCCGGCGTCACACTGCCGGCCGCCCTGAAGCATTCCGTGGAGCTCGTCGCGACGACGGCGGGCGGGGTCTCGCTGCTGGCGCTGGGGCTCATGTTCTTCGGCGAGCGCCCGAGCGTGAACCTCGACGTGACTGTGAACGTCGGGATGAAGAACGTCCTCCAGCCGGCGCTGATGGCGCTCGGCATCTTCCTCTTCGGCGTGGATGCGGAGTTCGCCCGCCAGGCGCTCATCGTCGGGGCGGTGCCCACCGCCATCGCCGCCTCCATGTTCGCCGTGCGCAACCGCACCTATGCGATGCCGGCCTCCGATTCCGTGGTCATCGGGACGGTGCTCGCCGTGTTCACCGAGGCCTTCCTCATTGCCGTTGTCCTTTGACCTGCGACAAGGGTTGCAAACTATGGATGCGCTAGCTGTCAATGCGAAACAAGCGCGCATGCCGACCTGGGCGGGGCAGGTGCCGTGCCGCTATCGCCATCGCTGCGGCGCGCGGTGTGGAGGCAAGGTGCCTGCCGGCCTCGATCCCGTGCACCTGACCCATCTTGAATGCGTGATGACCTTCCGGCGCCGTGACTTTCTGATCTCCCTCGCCCTCGCGGCGCTGTGCGCCGTGGTGGCGGGCTGGGCCGGCTATAAGATGGTCTGCGCCGGTGGCATCAACGAGCAGCACGCGCTCGCCGAGCGGCGCATGGACATCGCCAACGAGACGCTGGAACGGGAAATCGAGAAGTACGGCCTCCTGCCGCGCACCGCCGCCGTCAGCCCGAACGTGATCGACTTCCTCAGCCGGCCCGCGACAGCCGAGGGCGTGGCCGAGATCAACCGCCAGCTGCGCACGCTCAATGACAGCGCCGGCACGCTCCAGACCTATCTGGTCGATCCATCGGGCCGCATCGTCGCCTCCAGCAACTGGTCGGAGAAAGACAGCTTCATCGGCCGGGATATCTCCTACCGGCCCTATTTCCAGAACGCCCAGCCGGGGCGGACCACTGGTTATTACGCGGTGGGCACGACGGGCGATGCCCCGGGCTATTTCCTCGCCAGCGCGGTGGAGGACGGAGGCCGCAGGCTCGGCGTGGTCGCCGTGAAGCTCGGGCTCGACCAGCTGGAGCGGCTGTGGCTCGGCCAGCCCGAGCCGGCCCTCATGGTCGATGACAACGGCATCGTCGTCATCTCCTCCGTACCGGACTGGAAGTTCAGCGCCCTGCGCCCGCTGCCCGCGGCGACCCTCGCCCATCTGGAAGCTTCGCAGCAATATAATCACCGGGAGATCAGGGCGCTGGACTGGAAGGTGCTGACCACCTTCCGGAACGGGTCCTTCCTCGTGCGGGCGGGCACCCCGGCCGGCACCGCGACCTATCTTGCCGCCGGCCGCCCCGTGCCGGATCTGCACATGCACATGATCGTCCTCTCCGAGCCGCGCGAGGTCTATCGGGTCGCCTGGGGATGGTCCATCGCCTGCGCGGCCCTCGCCGCTCTCGCCTGCGCCTTGCTGCACGTGCTGAACATGCGGCGGCTCAGCATCCGCGAGCGCCTTGCCATGCGCGAGGCACTCCAGGCCTCCCACGACCGGCTGGAAATGCTCGTCGAGGCCCGCAGTGCGGAATTGCGCCGCGCCAATGAGGGCCTGCGCCGGGAGGTGAGCGAGCGCATCCAGGCCGTGAAGCAGCTCCAGTCCTTTCAGGAGGAACTGATCCGCACCGAAAACCTCGCCGTGATCGGCCAGCTTTCCGCCGGGATCGCCCATGAGATCAACCAGCCGCTCGCGGCTCTCAGCACGCTCTCGGCCAATGCGGTGCGCTTCCTGGAGCGCAACGATCTCGCGACCGTGCGCCTCAACCTCGGGCGGATCTCCGATCTGGTGGCGCGCATGGGCGCGCTCACCGGACAACTGCGCTCCTTCGCCCGCCGCTCGACCGGCGAGATCGGCGCGACCGCCGTCGGGTTGCGCGTGGATGGCGCTGTGGCCCTGCTGGCCCATCGCCTCACCAAGGACGGTGTGGTGGTCGAGCTGCTGCCGCCCGGCGGCGTGCTCACGGTGCTGTGCGATCCGGTGCGCCTCGAGCAGGTGCTGGTCAACCTCATCAGCAATGCGGTGGATGCCAGCAGCGACCTGCGGGTGCCGCACATCCAGGTGAGCTGGGGGGCGGAGGGTGAGAGCGGGATCATCCGCGTGCGCGACAACGGCATCGGGCTGACGGACGCGGTGAAGGCGCATCTCTTCGAACCCTTCTTCACCACCAAGAAGACCAGCGGCCTCGGGCTCGGGCTCGCCATTTCCGCCGACATCATCCGCGGCTTCGGCGGCGCGCTGACGGCCGACAACAATCCTGATGGCGGAGCCACCTTCACCATCAGCCTGCCCCTCGCCGAGCAGAAGGAGACCTGCGATGCCTGACCTCAAGGTTCTCATCGTCGAGGACGACGAGGACGTCCGCCTCGGCTGTCTTCAGGCGCTTGAGCTGGAAGGCCTCACGGTCATCGGCGCGAAGTGCGTGGAGCAGGTTCCGCGCATGGCGCCGCAGGATTTTCCCGGCGTCGTGGTGACGGACATCCGCATGCCCGGCATGGATGGCATGGCCTATCTGCGCCAGCTCGTGGAGGCGGACGCCGACCTTCCCGTCATCCTCATCACCGGCCATGGCGATGTGGCGACGGCGGTGCAGGCCATGCGCGACGGGGCCTATGACTTCATTCAGAAGCCCTTCTCGCCGGAGCAACTGGTGGGCGTGGTGCAGAGGGCGCTGGAGAAGCGGCGGCTGACCATGGAGGTGCGGGCCCTCCGCCGCCAGGTGGCGGCCATCGGCGGCCTCGAAAGCCGCATCGTCGGGCGTTCGGCGGCGGTGGTGGAGCTGCGCGCCCTGGTGCAGGACCTCGCCGCGACGCCCACCGACGTGATGATCCTGGGCGAGACCGGCTGCGGAAAGGAGCTGATCGCCCGCTGCCTGCACGACCTCTCCGGGCGGACCGGGCCGTTCGTGGCGCTCAATTGCGGCGGCCTGCCGGAGACGCTGTTCGAGAGCGAGATCTTCGGCCATGAGGCCGGCGCCTTCTCCGGCGCCGCCAAGCAGCGCATCGGCAAGGTCGAGCATGCCCAGCGCGGCACGCTGTTTCTCGACGAGATCGAGAGCATGCCCATGGCCATGCAGGTCAAGTTTCTGCGCGTGCTGCAGGAGCGCGTGGTGGAGCGTCTCGGATCCAACCGTCTCATTCCTGTTGATTTCCGGGTCATTGCAGCGACAAAGGCCGATCTCGGCGCGCTCTCGGAAGAGGGAAAGTTCCGCGCCGATCTCCATTTCCGCCTCAACGTGGCGACCATCGACCTGCCACCGCTGCGCGACCGGCGGGAGGATATTCCGCTTCTATTCCAGTACTTTGTCAGCCAGGCCGCGCTGCGCCTGGACCGCCCTGTGCCGGAGATCCGCGACAGTCATATCCGCGAGCTCATGGCGCATAAATGGCGCGGCAATGTCCGCGAACTGCGCAATGAGGCGGAGCGCTATGTGCTCGGGCTGAAGTCGAGCATCGGTCAGGGCGCGTCCGATACGCCGGCACCGCTCAGCCAGACGGTGGAAGTCTTTGAGCGAGGGATCATCGCCGAAGAGCTGCGGCGCCAGCACGGCAACATCTCGCGGGCGGCTGAAGCGCTGCGCATCGCCAAGACCACCCTGTTCGACAAGATCCGCAAATACGGCATCGAGACCGCACCACTGGTCTGATCGCTCACCCCCGCGCCATCCGGAAAGGAAAGGGCGATGGAAATCAGGACATTACGCGCGTTCGTCGAGGTCGTGCGCCAGGGTGGCTTCTCCAATGCCGCGAAAGCCATCCTCGCCACGCAGAGCACGGTCAGCAAGGCCGTCCGCCAGCTCGAGGACGAGCTGGGGCTGCCGCTGCTCGATCGTCTCGGCCACAGCAGCCGGCTGACGGCGGCGGGCGAGATCGTCTACCGGCGGGCGGCGGTCATGCTGGCCGAGCGGGAGGATCTGGTGAGCGAGCTCGACGAGCTGCGGGGCCTCACGCGCGGCGTGCTGCGGCTCGGCCTGCCGCCGCTCGGCAGCAACATCCTGTTCGCGCCCCTGTTTGCGCTCTATCGCCAGCGCTTTCCCGGCATCGAGATCAAGCTTCACCAGCATGGCAGCCGGCGGCTGGAGGAGATGGTTCTGGCGGGCGAAATGGACCTCGCAGGCTCGCTCCTGCCGGTGGCGCCCGACTTCGCGTGGCAGTCCATCCATCAGGAGCCGATCGTAGCGCTGCTGCCGGCCTCGCACCGCCTCGCCGGCGCGGCGCGCGTGGATCTGGGCGACCTCTCATCCGATCCCTTCCTGCTGTTTCAGGAGGGCTTTGCCATCGATACGGTGCTGCAGGCGGCCTGCGAGCGGCGGGGCCTGAAGCCGCAGGTGGCCGTGCGCAGCGCCCAGGCCGATTTTCTGGTCGAACTGGTCGCCGCGGAGGTGGGCGTGACGTTTCTTCCGCGCATGATCGCGGACCAGCGCCCCCGCCCCGGCGTCGCCCGCGTGCTGCTGGATGAGCCGGGCACCGACTGGCACATGGCCCTCGTCTGGCGCAAAGGCGGCTACCTCTCCCGCGCCGCCCTCGCGTGGCTGGACCTCAGCCGCGAAGTCCTCGCCGCCAATGCGGCGGCCGCCTGAGCATGGGAGGGACGTGAACCCTCAGGCTGCTCGGCGGGCCAGCCAGGCCTTGCCGCGGGCGGCGACGTCGGCGCGGTGCAGGGCGATCCACATGAGCGCGAGGCGCAGATAGCCGTTGGCGAGGGAAGATCCGTCGTCGAGTGCCGCGATGGCCCGATCGAGCGGCACGAGGAAGGGGCGGATGACTTCTGTCTCGTTCGCTGCGCCGGTGGTCTCCGGCAGGTTCAAGGCATCGACGAAGGCGAGGTAGAACCACGCCATCTCATCCACGGCGCCCGGCGAGACGAGGCAGGAGAAGAGGAAGTCCACCTCGACCGGATCAAGCCCGGTTTCCTCGATGCATTCCCGCCGGGCTGTGAGCGCGGGGTCTTCGCCGGGCTCGATCAGCCCCGCCGGGATTTCGATGAGCTCGCCCCGTCCGGTTGCCATGTGCGCCGTGAGGCGGAACTGGCGCAGCAGCACAATGGCATCGCGGACCGGATCAATGGCGAGGATGCCGACCGCCCCGCCGACCCGCAGGATTTCGCGGGTCTGTACCACAGGCTCGGCGCCCGGCGTGTGCAGGCGGAGGTCATAGCGCTCGAAACGGCGGAAGCCCTTGTAGATCAGCGTTTCGTCGAGAATGTCGATACGGGCCGGTTCGTCCTGAAAGGGCGGCTTCGTCACTGGGCGGTCACTCCCGCATGGGCGGTCTCGATGTTGAAGGCGGCGGCGAACAGCGCCTGCGTATAGGCCTCGCGGGGATGCTCGAACACCTCCCGCGCCGGACCTTCCTCCACCACCTTGCCGTTGCGCATCACGAGGATGCGGCTCGCCAGCGCCGAGACGACGCGCAGATCGTGGGAGATGAACATGTAGGTGAGGGAGCGCTTGCGCTGGAGCGCGCGCAGCAGGTCCACGATCTGCGCCTGCACCAGCATGTCGAGTGCGGAGGTGGGCTCGTCCAGCACCACGAAGGAGGGCTCGAGCGCCATGGCGCGGGCGATGGAGATGCGCTGGCGCTGCCCGCCGGAGAATTCATGCGGATAGCGGAAGCGGCTCTCCGGATCGAGCCCCACGTCCTGAAGCGCCGCGATCACCCGCGCCTCCCGCTCGTCCTGCGAGAGCTTGCGCTGGTGGATGAGGAGGCCCTCTTCCACGATGTCGGCCACCGACATGCGGGGCGACAGCGCACCGAACGGGTCCTGGAAGACGATCTGCATATGCGCCCGCAGGGGCCGCATGCCGGCGAACGAGAGCCCGTCCACCCGCTGGCCGAGGAAGGCGATGGGCCCCTTGGAGGAGATGAGCCGCAGCAAGGCGAGGCCCAGCGTCGTCTTGCCCGAACCGCTCTCGCCCACCACCCCTAGCGTCTCGCCCTCGTGGATTTCCACGCTCACGCCGTCCACCGCCTTCACATGGCCGACGGTGCGCCGCAGGATGCCGCGCTTGATGGGGAAATGGACCTTCAGGTCCTGCGCCGAGACCACCACCTTCGCCTCCGGCGCGGCGGGGGCGGGATCGGGCTTCGGCTCCGCCTTCAGCAGCGCCTGCGTATAGGGGTGCTTGGGGTGGAGGAAGGTCTCTTCCGCGCCGCCCTGCTCGACGATCTCGCCTTTCTGCATCACGCACACCCGGTCGGCGATCTTGCGCACGATCCCGAGGTCATGGGTGATGAACAGCATGGCCATGCCGAGCCGCGCCTGAAGATCCTTCAGCAGCTTCAGGATCTGCGCCTGCACGGTGACGTCGAGCGCGGTGGTGGGCTCGTCGGCGATCAGCAGGTCCGGCTCGTTGGCGAGCGCCATGGCGATCATGACGCGCTGGCGCTGGCCGCCGGAGAGCTGGTGCGGATAGGCCCCGAGCCGGCTTTCGGGATCGGGAATGCCCACCTCGTGCAGCAACTCCAGCGTCCGCGTGCGCACCGCCGCGCCCGAAAGGCCGCGGTGGAGGATCAGCATCTCGCCGATCTGGCGATCGATGGTGTGGAGCGGGTTGAGCGAGGTCATGGGCTCCTGGAACACCATGGTCACGTCATTGCCGCGCACCGCCCGAAGCTCCCGGTCGGAGGCGGTGAGAAGATCGCGCCCCTTGAACAGGATGCGCCCGGAAGGATGGCTGGCGGAGGGATACGGCAGCAGCTTCAGCACCGAGAGCGCCGTCACCGACTTGCCCGAGCCCGACTCGCCCACCAGCGCTACCGTCTCGCCCGGCTTCACATCGAACGACACGCGATTGACCGCGATCTGCTCCCGTCCCTCGCGGCGGAAGGCGACGGAGAGGTCCTGCACGGAGAGGAGGGGGGCGGAGGTCTCTGTCATGGTTGCCCCAAAATATCGTCGAGCGTGAATGGAGTGACGCCGAGCCGACGTAGATCGTCCGGAAGCGCGATGCGCTCGTCCTGCGGGATGAAGACGCTGCATTGCGCGATCTGCGCCGAGACGACGTGGATGGCGTCCGGCAGGCGCAGCGAGCGCCGCCCCGCCCGCAGGCGCGCAGCAGTGGTCAGGACATCACGGCCGACACTGACGGTCTCGAAATACGGAGTCGGTGCGATCATACCCTCGTAGGCATCCGCAAGAGCCTCATCATCCCGCTCCATGGGCTTCACGAGGACTTCTGCCAGTGTGATCTCGCTGGTGACGCCAATGATCGTACCGGCCTCGATACCTTTCAATATCCACCATGCGTGGTCCGAATGGGCACCGGTCATCTCGAACGCCGCAATGAAAACATTGGTATCGAGATAGACCCTCGGAACGCTCATCGGCGATCCCATTCGTCCCGCAAGGCGCGGACGTGGGCGACAACGCCCTCCGGCGTTTCGAACCGTGTCTGACGCAGGTGCCCCCAGCGGCTGAAATGACCTTCGCGGGCCATTTCTCCGGCGGGCGGCGCAGCCGTTTCCCGTTCCAGCACGACACGGACGGAGCTTTCGTCCTCGACCGCGGCCCGCAGATCGTCCGGCAATTTCTCGACGGGGTAATGCTCACGCACGATCCGGTTCATTGCTCGGCCTCCGGGCACCAGTCTAGCACACTCACGCGAACGTCTTGCGCGGGTCGAAGGCGTCGCGGACGGCTTCGCCGATGAAGATGAGCAAGCTCAGCATGATGGCGACCGTGAAGAAGCCGGTGAGGCCGAGCCAGGGAGCCTGGATGTTGGCCTTGCCCTGCGAGAGCAGTTCGCCCAGCGAGGGCGAGCCGGGGGGCAGGCCGAAGCCGAGGAAGTCGAGGGCGGTGAGCGTCATCACCGAAGAGGAGAGGATGAAGGGCAGGAACGTGAGGGTGGCCACCATGGCGTTGGGCAGGAGGTGCCGCATCATGATGGTGAAGTTGCCCACGCCCAGCGCCCGCGCTGCCTGCACATATTCGAAGTTGCGGGCCCTGAGGAATTCCGCCCGCACGAGGCCGACGAGGCTCACCCAGGAGAACAGCAGCAGGATGCCCAGGAGCACCCAGAAGCCGGGCACCAGCACGGACGAGATGATGAGCAGCAGGTAGAGGGAGGGGATGGAGGTCCAGATCTCGATGAAACGCTGGAAGAGCAGGTCCACCCAGCCGCCGAAATAGCCCTGCACCGCGCCGGCAGCGACGCCGACCACGGAGGAGATGAGGGTGAGGGCGAGGCCGAACAGCACGGAGATGCGGAAGCCGTAGATGAGGCGGGCGAGCACGTCGCGGCCCTGATCGTCCGTGCCGAGCCAGTTGTATTCGAGCCCCGCGCAGCCCTTCACGCCCTTCTTCTCGGCCACCGCCGCACACTGCTGCTCGGTGAGCATCCAGGTGGGCGGGGAGGGGGCGGGGGTCGGCAGATCGAGATTGTGGGTGGAATAGGAGAAGTGGATCGGCGGCCAGATCATCCAGCCGCCCTTCTCTGCGATCAGCTTCTGGAGATAGGGGTCGCGATAGTCCGCCTCGGTCTCGAAGTCGCCGCCGAAGGCGGTCTCCGGATAGGCACGCAGCACGGGCGCGTAATAAGCGCCGTCATAGCGGATGAGGATGGGCTTGTTGTTGGCGATGAATTCCGCGAACAGGCTGAGGACGAACAGCACCATGAACAGCACGAAGGACCACCAGCCCCGCCGGTTGTGGCGGAAGTTGGTGATGCGGCGCTGGTTCAGCGGCGAGAAGAAGGGCCGCTTGCGCGGCGCTTCGGAAGGGGGGGCGACGGGCGCGGCGTTGGCGGTGGTGTCCATGGCGCTCACACGTCCCGCGTCTCGAAGTCGATGCGCGGATCGACCAGCATGTAGGTGAGGTCTGAGACGAGGCCGATGAGAAGGCCGGCCAGCGAGAAGATGTAGAGGGTGGCGAACACCACCGGATAGTCGCGGTTCAGCACGCTCTCGAAGCCGAGCAGGCCGAGGCCGTCGAGGGAGAAGATGGTCTCGATCAGCAGCGAGCCGGTGAAGAAGGCTGAGATGAAGGCGCTCGGAAAGCCGGCGATGACGATGAGCATGGCATTGCGGAACACGTGCCGGTAGAGCACGGCGCGTTCCGGCAGGCCCTTCATGCGCGCGGTGATGACGTACTGCTTGCGGATTTCCTCAAGGAAGGAATTCTTCGTCAGCAGCGTCATGGTGGCGAACGCCCCGAGCACCATGGAGGTGAGCGGCAGCACGAGATGCCAGGCATAATCGCCGATGCGCTGGGGCCAGCTCATCTGGGCCCAGTTGTCGGAGGTGAGGCCCCGCAGCGGGAACCAGTCGAGGAACGATCCGCCCGCGAACAGGATGATGAGCAGGATGGCGAAGAGGAAGGAGGGGATGGCATAGCCGACGATGATGACCGCCGAGGTCCACACATCGAAGCGCGAGCCGTCCCGCATGGCCTTGGAGATGCCGAGCGGAATGGAGATGGCGTAGGTGAGCAGCGTCATCCAGAGCCCGAGGGAGATGGAGACCGGCAGCTTCTCCGCGATGAGGTCCAGCACCGAGATGTCGCGGAAATAGGAGCGGCCGAAGTCGAACCGCACATAGTTCCAGATCATCAAAGCGAAGCGCTCGGCGGGGGGCTTGTCGAAGCCGAACTGCTTTTCCAGCTCCTTGATGAAATTCGGGTCGAGGCCCTGCGCGCCGCGATATTTCGAGGCGTCCGCCCCGCCGCCGCCCGCACCGGGCGCCTGCGCGCCGCCCGCGAAATCGCCGCCGCCGCCGGAGACGCGGGCGGTGGCGGAGACGTCA
The DNA here is from genome assembly GCF_004364705.1 of Azorhizobium sp. AG788. Classification (NCBI taxonomy): domain Bacteria; kingdom Pseudomonadati; phylum Pseudomonadota; class Alphaproteobacteria; order Hyphomicrobiales; family Xanthobacteraceae; genus Azorhizobium; species Azorhizobium sp. AG788. The sequence continues at coordinate 519,899 of NZ_SOBM01000003.1, read as the reverse complement.
TCGCCTGTCAGCTGCGCGATCACGCGCTCGACGGGGCCGCCGGGGGCGAACTGCACGACGACGAAGGACACCAGCATGATGCCGAGGATGGTCGGCACCATGAGCGCGAGACGGCGGACGATATAAGCGAGCATCGGGTCTCCGGAACTGGATGGACCGTGCGGTATCCGACGGCGCGGCGTCAACCGTCCTTTTGCGGAGACGCCGGGCCGGGCTCCACCACGGGTGGCGGATCGGCAATGCCTTTGCGCCACCACCATGTGTCGGGCGTGCCGCGGTCATATTTCGGCTTCACCGCAGGGCGGTCGAACACGTCCCAATAGGCGATCCAGAAGGACGCCTTGTTCCATTGCGGCACCCAGTAGCGGCCCGCCCGCAGCACGCGATCGAGCGCCCGGCAGGCGGTCACGAGGTCCGCACGGGTCTGGGCGGCGATGGCATCGGCGATGAGGGCGTCCACCACCTTGTCCGAAATGCCCGACAGATTGTTGGAGCCGGGCAGGCGCGCGGCCTCCGAGCCGAAGTAGGCGCGCAGCTCGTCGCCCGGATTGAGCGAGACCGAATAGCGGCGCACCACCATGTCGAAGTCGAAATCCTTCAGGCGCGCCTGATATTGCGCCGGATCGACGATGCGGAAGCTGGCCTCGATGCCGAGCAGCTTGAGATTGGCGATGAAGCGCGAGGTATGCCGCTCGAAGGCGCCGTCATCGTCCAGGAACTCGATGGTGAGCGCGGTCCCCTTGCCGTCCACCAGCCGGCCCTGCTGGATGGTGTAGCCGGCGTCCTTCAGGAGCGCCGCCGCCCGCCTCAGCAGCGCCCGGTCCTGCCCCGAGCCGTCGCTGACGGGCGGCACATAGGGTTCGCCGAACACCTCGGCCGGGAGCGCATCGCGGAAAGGCGCGAGCAGCTTCTCCTCGGCGGGGGAGGGGAGCCCCTTCGCCATCAGGTCGGAATTCTGGAAGAAGGACCACGTGCGTTCGTACTGGCCGAACATCAGGTTTTTGTTGGTCCACTCGAAATCGAAGGCCAGCGCGATGGCTTCGCGCACGCGCGGATCGAGGAATTTGGCCCGCCGTGTGTTGAAGAACCACCCCTGCGCGCCCGAGGGCGTCTCGTCGGGCAGCACCTCGCGCTTCACCCGGCCCGTCTTGAGGGCGGGGAAGTCATACTGTGTGGCCCAGGCGCGGGAGGTGAATTCCTCGCGGAAGAGATAGGCGCGGGCCTTGAAGGCCTCGAAGCCTACCTCCCGGTCGCGGAAATATTCAAAGCGCAGCACATCGAAATTGTGCCGGCCCCGGTTCACGGGCAGATCGGCCGCCCAATAGTCCGCCACCCGCAGATATTCGACGAAGCGCCCCACCTCGAACCGCCCCACCTTGTAGGGCCCGGAGCCAAGCGGCGGGTCGAGGGTGGTCTCCTCGAACTTGTGCTTGCCGTAATAGGCCTTGGAGAAGATGGGCAGGGTGGCCGCATAGCTCGGCACATCGCGAGGGCGCTGGGCGGTGAAGGAGAGCACCACGGTGCCCTTGTCCTCGGCCTCGGCGCCGGTGAATTCCCGCAGCGCCTGCCGGATCAGCGGATGGCCCTGCGCCTTCAGGGTGTTGAGCGAGAAGGCCACATCTTCGGCGGTGAGCGGCGTGCCGTCGTGGAAGCGCGCCTCGGGGCGCAGCCGGAAGCGATAGGTGCGCCCGTCGTCCGAGATGCTCACCGACGAGGCGACAAGCCCGTAGACCGCATCCGGTTCGTCCGAGGCGCGGACCATCAGGCTGTCGAAGATGAGCGCGATACCCTGTGCGCCGTCGCCCCGCAGGATGTAGCCGTTCAGCGAATTGAAGGTCTGGAACGACTGGTTATAGGCGGCGGTCGGCCCGATCTGCGAGAAGGTGCCGCCCTTTGGCGCGCCCGGAAACACATAGTCGAAATTCTTGAAGTCCTTCGGATATTTCAGTTCGCCGAAGGACGAGAGGCCGTGCCGCTCCACCGCCGGGGCGGCGGCGCCGCCCTCGCTGGCCGGTGCCGGCGGCGGGGTCTGCGCCAGTGCCCGTCCGGCGCCGAGGCCGGGCAGGAAGGCCGCCGCCCCGCCGGCGGCGGCGAGGCGCAGGAGGGTGCGACGGTCGGTACCGGCGCTCAATTGCCGCCTCCGATCTTCGCGGCCTTGGCCGCGTCCCACCACCAGATGTCGGGGAACTCGAAGGAATATTGCGGCAGCGCCGGCGGGTGGGCGAAACGGTCCCAGCGGGCGGTACGGGTGAAGCCGAGCGTCCAGGCCGGGATCACATAGTCGTTCCACAGGAGCACCCGGTCGAGGGCGTGAGTGGCGGCGACCAGTTGCTGGCGGTCGGTGGCGTAGATGATCTTCTCGATCAGCGCGTCCACCGCCGGATCTTTGATACCGGCATAGTTGCGCGAGCCTTCGCGGTCCGCCGAGTCCGAGCCCCAATAATCGCGCTGCTCATTGCCCGGCGAGAGCGACTGGCCCCAGCCGGAGATGATCATGTCGAAGTCACGCGCCCGCACGCGGTTCACATATTGCGAGCTGTCCACGAGGCGTACGGAGGTCTGGATGCCGAGGCGCTCCAGCGCCGGCTTGTAGAACAGGGCTACGCGCTCGAAGGCCGGGCTGGCGATGAGGATTTCCAGGGTGAAGGCTTCGCCCTTGGCGTTGACGAGCTGCTTGCCCTTCACCTGCCAGCCTGCCTCTTTCAGCAGGTCCGCCGCCTTGCGCAGGTTGGCGCGTCGGTCCTGTTCGGAGGGGTTGTCCGGATTGGTGTAGGGCGTCGTGAACACGCCGGGCGGCACCTTGTCCTTGACGCCGTTCAGGATGTCGAGCTCCGCCCCCGTGGGCAGGCCCGAGGAGGCCAGTTCCGTACCGGAGAAGAAGCTGCCGATGCGCTTGTACTGGTCGAAGAAGAGGGTGTGGTTCATGCCGTCGAAGTCGAGGGCATAGTTCAGCGCGCGGCGCACGCGCGGATCCTGGAACTTCGCCCGGCGCAGGTTCGGGATAAAGGCCTGCATCACGCCGGAGGCGCGGTTCTCGAACATCTCCAGCACGACCTTGCCCTGCTGCTTGGCCGGGAAATCGTAGGAGGTCGCCCAGTTCTTGGCCGAAGGCTCGACGCGCCAGTCGTACTGGTCGGCCTTGAAGGCTTCGAGCGCGACGGTGTCGTCGCGATAATATTCGTAGCGCAGCTCGTCGAAATTGTTCCGCCCGACGTTCACCGGCAGGTCCTTGCCCCAATAGTCCTTCACCCGCTCGTAGACGATGGTGCGGCCGGGAACGAAGGACTTGATCTTGTAAGGGCCGGAGCCGAGCGGGGCTTCCAGCGTGCCCTGCGTGATGTCGCGGGCCTTGCCGTTGGCGTCGGTGCCGGTCCACCAGTGCTTGGGCAGCACCAGCAGTTCGCCGACGATCTGCGGCAGTTCGCGATTGCCGCCCTGATCGAAGGTGAAGGTCACCTTCCGCTCGCCGGTCTTCTCGACGCTCTTCACGTGCCGATAGTAGAAGGCCTGACCGGGGTTGTTCTTGGTGAGCACCTGGAAGGACCACACCACGTCATCGGGCGTGATCGGCGTTCCATCCTGCCACTTCGCCTCCGCGCGCAGCCGGTAGGTGACGGACGAGAAGTCCGCGGGATAGCTCAGGCCCTCGGCGATGAGGCCATAGGCGGTCGCCACCTCGTCCCGCGACTGGGTGGTGAGCGTGTCGTAGATGTTGCCGATGCCCGCGCCCACGGTGCCGCGCGGCACCACGAAATTGAAGCTGTCGAACGTGCCGTCCTCGGCGAAACGGACGACGCCGCCCTTGGGTGCATCCGGGTTCACATAGTCGAAATGCTTGAAGTCCGGCTTGTACTTGGGCTCGCCCATCAGCGAGGTCGCGAAGCGGAACGGCGCCGGGGCTGCGGCCTGCTGGGCTTGCGCGAACGCCGGCGCGGTGCAGGCGAGGATGGCGGTGGCGAGGGCGATCCGGCGGATCTTCACGAGCATCGACGACTCCGGGCTGCTGGCCGCCGGGCGGCGGCCCGCGAGGACAGACCGCATATCACGCCTGACGCGACGGCAGAAACATGGCGTGATCAGCGGGAAATGATAGCGGAAGATCCGTTGCCGCACGCATTTTCCCCGCACGCGAACAGGAAAAAGGCCGGTCTCCTCGCGGAGCCGGCCTGCTGTGACATTTGCGTGAGGCGGCGGGTCGGTGCCGGAGAGCAGCCCCGCCGGGCTCTCACTTCGCCGGTGCGGCGTCGGCGGCCTTGGGCAGCGGCAGCGGGCTGTGGGAGAGGGTGTTGAGATAGGCGATGAGGTCCGCCCGCTCGCTCTCCTTCGGAATGCCGGCGAACGCCATGGCGGTTCCGGGCACATAGGCCTTCGGGTTGGTCAGGAAGGCGTTGAGATCGTCGAAGGACCAGTCGCCACCCTTGCCCTGGAGGGCCGAGGAATAGGCAAAGCCCGCGACGCCCGCTTTCTTGCGGCCGACCACCCCATAGAGGTCGGGGCCGACCTTGGCGCCGGCACCTTCCGCGAAATTGTGGCAGGAGGCGCAACGCTTGGCGACGTTGGCGCCCTTCTCCACGGAGGCGGTGGGCAGCAACTGGGCGATCGGCACCTCGGCCGCCGCCTTGGGGGCCGCCTGGCCGGTCGCGCCGCCTTCCGGCACCGCGATCTCGTAGCCGGGCTTGGCCGGAGCCTCGGGCGTGAAAAGGATTTCGGACACGATGCCGAGGCCGAGCGTCAACGTCAGCGTGCCGAGCACCGCGCCTGCGATCTTGTTTAATTCAAAACTATCCATCGACGCTTCGCTCCCCCGGAGCCCTAATTCCTCGCCTGAGATCGGGGCGTGCAAACAGGCTTTGCCGCACGGTTTTACGCGGCGGCAGCTTGGAACTAATCACTTTGAAAGATGCCGTGCAACTCGTATAAGGCGCGCCCCAATGCCGCGTGTGGCGGGTGCGCCGCAGCAAAATTCCTTGAGCTGGAACATGGCCTTCTCCGCCTCAGACGTCCTGGTGCTCATTCCTGCGCGTCTCGCGGCCTCCCGGCTGCCGGGAAAACCGCTCGCTGACGTGGGCGGACGGCCCATGATCGTCGAGGTTGCGCGACGTGCGGTCGCAGCCGGCATAGGTCGCGTGGCGGTGGCCACCGACGCGGTGGAGATCGCGGACGCGGTGCGCGCCGCCGGGTTCGAGGCGGTGATGACCCGCGCCGACCACCCTTCCGGCTCCGACCGCATCTTCGAGGCGCTCGGCGTGCTGGACCCGGACGGTGCCGTTCAGGTGGTGGTGAATGTGCAGGGCGACCTGCCCACCATCGCGCCCGAGACCATCCGCGCGGCGCTCGCGCCGCTGGAGGAGGGGCCGGCGGATATCGCCACCCTGACCGCCGTCATCACGGAAGAGGGCGAGCGCACGGACCCGAACGTGGTCAAGGTGGTGGGTACGCCGATCGGGGAGAATCGCCTGCGCGCGCTCTATTTCACCCGCGCCACGGCGCCCACCGGTGAGGGGCCGCTCTATCACCACATCGGGCTCTATGCCTATCGCCGCGCCGCGCTGGAGCGCTTCGTGTCGCTGCCACCCTCGCCGCTGGAGAAGCGCGAGCGGCTGGAGCAGTTGCGGGCGCTGGAGGCCGGCATGCGCATCGATGTCGCGGTGGTTGACGCGGTGCCGCTGGGGGTCGATACGCCCGAGCATCTCGAGCGGGCGCGCGCCCTGCTCGCAAGCAACGATAACTGAGGAGCAAGGCATGAACCGCCGCATCGTGTTCCAGGGCGAACCGGGGGCCAATTCCCACATCGCCTGCCGGGAGGTGTTTCCGGACTACGAAGCGGTGCCGTGCCCGACCTTCGAGGACGCCTTCATCGCCGTGGACAACGGATCGGCTGAGCTCGCCATGATCCCCATCGAGAATACGGTGGCGGGGCGCGTGGCGGACATCCACCACCTGATGCCGCGCTCCTCGCTCCAGATCACGGCTGAGTTCTTCCTGCCGCTCTCCCACCAACTCATGGCGGTGAAGGGTGCGAGCCTCTCCACCATCAAGACCGTGCAGAGCCACGTGATGGCGCTCGGCCAGTGCCGCAAGGCCATCCGCACGCTCAATCTCACCGCCGTGGTGGGCGGCGACACCGCCGGCTCCGCCCGCGAGATTGCGGACGCCAAGGACATCACCCGCGCCGCCATCGCCCCCCGCCTCGCGGCGGAGATCTATGGGCTCGACATCCTCGCCGAGAACATCGAGGACGAGGCCCACAACACGACGCGCTTCATCATCCTGAAGCGCGAGGCGGACTGGGCGCCGGCGGGCAATGGCCCGGTGATGACGACCTTCGTGTTCCGCGTGCGCAACGTGCCGGCGGCGCTTTACAAGGCGCTGGGCGGCTTTGCCACCAATGGCGTGAACATGACCAAGCTGGAGAGCTATCAGCTCGACGGCGAGTTCACCGCCACCCAGTTCTATGCGGACGTGGACGGCCATCCGGACGACCGGAACCTGAAGCTCGCCCTGGAGGAACTGGCCTTCTTCTCGCGCGAGATGCGCATTCTGGGCGTCTATCCCGCGCATCCCTTCCGCACCACCCGCTCGCCCAAGCCGGAGGCGTGAGGCGCGCCGCGCCCCTCAGTGGTCAAAGCGGAGCGCAATGCGGGCCCGCCCGCCGCTCTGGCCGAAAGTGACGTGGTCGGAGAGCTTCTGGATCATGTAGGCGCAGAAGGCCGCCACCTCCGCGTCATCGCCCAGAAGGGCCTCGGGCGAGGGGCGGGACTTCGGTGGCTCCAGAACGGCGCCATCATAGAGCAGGAAAACGTCGAGGTGCGTCTCGTCGAAGCGGGCGCGCACCTCCACCTCGCCGGTGGCGATGCTGTTCTCCAGAAGCAGCTCCAGCGCCTGCGCGCCCACCGGAATGGCGGCGGCGATCACGTCGCGCCGCGCACCCCAGAGATCCCCTTGGCGCTCGAGGAAGTCGCGCATGGTCGGGTAGGGATCGGTGCCGAGACCGGCGGTAAAGCCGGATTCCTGCGAGATGCCGATCCGGAAGATGAGGTTGAGCACGATGGCGCAGAAGGCGCCGACGCTCATGGGGGTGGAGACCAGAGGCTGGATCCAGCCCGGAAACTGCCCCTTGATGGGCAGCAGCGCCACGGACAGCGCCGCGAGGATCGACAGGCCCACGAGAAACACCCGCCGCTCGCTGAGACGGCGCGAAAGGATCAGCTCCATGCCCGCCACCAGCAGGTAAGCGGTGGTGTAGATGAGGATGCCACCCACCACCGGGGCGGGAATGAGGGTGAGCGCCACGATGGCCTTCGGGAAGAAGGCGGTGGCGAAGATGAGCGCGCCGGCGACGAAGCCTATGATGCGCGCGGTCGCCCCTGTGGCGAAGGCGAGGCCCACGGCGGATGAGGACAGGCCCGACTGGAAGCCGGAGACGAGGCCGTTCAGCACATTGCCGATGCCGGACGTGGTGACGGCGCGGCTCGCCGCCCGCATGTCCGCCCGCCGCCATTCCGCATCGTTCATCTTTTCCAGCGAGACGGTGATGCTGAGCACGTCCACGATGTTCAGCATCACGCTCAGTGCCGCCAGCGGCAGCAAGGAAGGGGCGATCTCGAAGGCGGGCAGGTGCAGCGAAGGCAGTGCCACGAGCGGCGCCGAGGCAAGCAGCGCCGCGCCGCCCGGCTGCTCGATGCCGAGCCAGGCGGCGAGCGCCCAGCCCGAGGAGGCCCCGATCAGGACGGCGAAGATCTTGATGCGCCGGGGCGTGAAAATGGCGATGCCGACGATGAGCGCCACGGTGACGAGGCTGACGATCAGCGCATTGTCGTCCACCACGCTGCTGCCCCGGTCGAGCCCGAGCGCGCGCCGGAGCGCCGGTTCCGCCAGCGAGATGCCGAGCGTGGTCACCGCGACGCCGCAGACCTCCGGCGGCAGCAGCACCCGAAGCGGGCGAACGATGCGGGCGATGAACAGTTGCGACACGCCCACCAGCAGCGTCATGGCCGCCATGAGTCCGACGCCGCCCAGGGTCAGCGCCTGGATGGCCAGCGGCAAGGCGCCGGGCGAGGGCACATGGACGATGAGATAGCCGCTGCCGACCCGGGAGCGCGCGCACTGGAGCATGGTGGCGATGCCGATGCACAGCGTGCAGGCCGTGAGCACCGCATTGGTCTCGGGCTGCGACAGCCCCACCTGGCTGGCCGCCACCAGCGGATAGATCAGGAAGGTGAGCGCCAGCATGGCGTGCTGGCCCGAGAGGGCGATTAGCGCCCCGGCGGGAACCTTGTCCTCAAGCCCGAACACCAGAGCCGGCGGCCGGCGGCGTGGCCGGTGGGGCGTGCCATGCTCCAGCATCACGATGCGGCGGAGACGGTTGAGGAGCCCCTGCGGTCGCTTGGCTGGCGAGGCGCCCGGAACAGGCGTCATGCGACAGGCTCCCTCACTGGCCGGCTCTGATCCGCACCGATCAGGCGGTGGCGCCTTCCACGAAGGCGCGGATGAGATGGTGGGCGATGGCCACGGGCGGCGGGGCGAACAGGCCGTCCGGGTGGGTGCGCGTCAGCATGGCCGCAGCCTCGGCGCGGTCGAACCAGCGGGCGGCCTCCAGTTCCAGCGGATCGATCACGATGTCCGTGGACGTCGCCTCGGCGAGACAGCCGATCATGAGCGACATGGGGAAGGGCCAGGGCTGGGCGGAATGATAGGCGACCTTGCCCGTGGTGATGCCGGCTTCCTCGAAGGTCTCGCGCCGCACCGCCTCCTCGAAGGTCTCGCCCGGCTCCACGAAGCCGGCAAGACACGACCACATGTTGGGGGCAAAGCGCGGCTGGCGGCCGAGCAGGCACTTGTCGCCGGAATAGGTGAGCATGATCGCCACCGGGTCCGTGCGCGGAAAATGCTGGCCGCCGCAGGAGGGGCAGTCGCGCCGCCAGCCCGCCTCCACCACGCGGGTGGGGGCGCCGCAATTGGAGCAGAAGCGGTGACGCTGGTGCCAGGCGCCCAGCGCCTTGGCGCAGGCGATGGGGCCGAGATGGCGCGCTTCCACGAGGCCGCCCACGGCGACGCTGCGCAGATCTGTGACGATGAGGCCGGCGGCCTCCATGCGCTCGCGATTCTCGACAGGGAAGAAGAGGCCGAAGCGGGGGGCGCCGTCCTCAAGGCCGAGGAAGAGCGGCTCGCTGCCGCCCCAGTCCTGCGCCTCGGGAAGGGAAAACAGGGGGCCGTGGACCTCGCCCTTTCCCGCTTTCAGCGCCACGAGTTCCCCACCAAGGAGATAGGCCTGGGCATCGGACCGCCGGGCGAGGGCGTCCGCCTCGCCCCGACGCTGGGCCGCACGATCGAGGGGATTGCCCACATAGCCGAGAGCCGGCCACGGGCCGAGAGGGGAAGACGAGGACGCGAGCATGGAGCCTGAGAACTGAGGGCGGGAGGCCTGCGCCGGACCGTGGCACGCCGGCCGGATGGAGGCAAGCACCTCAGGGCAGGCGGAGACTGGCCTTGAGCCGGCTCACGAACACGCTCCGGGCATCCTCTCCATAGGGCATTCGCGTGCCGGCCCCGAACACCGGGCCGGGCCAGGCCGCATCGCCCGCCGTGCGGCCGACGATATGCACATGGAGCTGCGGCACCATGTTGCCGAGCGCGGCCACGTTCAGCTTCCGGGCGCCGCTCACCGCCTTCAGCGTGGCGCTCACCGTGGCGATCTCCTCCATCAGCACCGCGCGGTCCTGTGGATCGAGGTCGATGATCTCCACCCGCGCGGGCCGGCGGGGGATCATCACCACCCATGGAAAGCGCGCGTCCTCCACGAGGCGCAGGTGGCAGAGCGGCAGGTCGCCCAGCGCGGGGCCATCGGCGGCAAGGCGGGGATCGAGCGTGAACGAATCGGTCATGGCCGCACTTGAGGAAGAATCGAAAGCCGGCGCAAGGCGGGCTTGCCATTCGGCGCGCGGGCGACGATATAGGGGCCGGGAGGTTGGCGGTGGACGAGCCACTCGCCAACCGGGTCAGGTCCGGAAGGAAGCAGCCCCAACGAGCCCGGTCTCGGGTCTCTGTCCAGCCTCCCACCTTCTCCACGCATGGGCGTCTCATGTTCCAGTGGATGACGCGGGCCCGCCGGCCCGAACAGAGCGCGGCCATCGTGCTCATCGTCACCTCGGTGACGGCAGCCGTGCGCTTCCCCCATGACACGACAACCGATCTGGCGTTCTGCGCGATCGCCCTTGCGCTCGGGATCGGTGGCGCGTGGGCGCTGCTGCGGTTCGGTCGGTCGCGGGACGGGGCGTGAATATCCGTGCGGCGGATGGGCATGGCCCGCGCCGGAATGATATGAAGGCGCCATGAGCGCCGACACCCCCGAAGATATGCCCGCCTTCGACCTGCCCGCCGCGACGCCCGCTCCGGCGCCGCAGGCCACGCCCTATCGCGTGCTGGCGCGCAAATACCGGCCGCAGAATTTCGACGACCTGATCGGCCAGGAAGCCATGGTGCGGACGCTCTCCAATGCGTTCGCATCCGGCCGCATCGCGCAGGCCTATATCCTCACGGGCGTTCGCGGCGTCGGCAAGACGACCACCGCCCGCATCCTCGCCCGCGCCCTCAATTACGAGCCCATGGACGGCAGCCCCGGCGGCCCCTCGCTCGACCTCTCTGTGTTCGGCAAGCACTGCAAGGACATCATCGAATCGCGCCATGTGGACGTGATGGAGATGGACGCCGCGTCCAACACCTCCATCAACGACATCCGCGAGATCATCGAAGGCTCGCGCTACCGCCCGGTGATGGCCCGCTACAAGGTCTACATCATCGACGAGGTGCACATGCTCTCCACGGCGGCCTTCAACGGGCTGCTGAAGACGCTGGAAGAGCCGCCAGAGCATGTGAAATTCATCTTCGCCACCACCGAAATCCGCAAGGTGCCCGTCACCGTGCTCTCCCGCTGCCAGCGCTTCGATCTGCGGCGCGTGGAGGCGGGCGTCCTGGCGGCGCACCTGTCGCGCATCTGCGCGAAGGAAAACGTCTCGGTGGATGCCGAGGCGCTCTCAATCGTGTCCCGCGCGGCCGAAGGCTCGGTGCGCGATTCGCTCTCGCTGCTCGATCAGGCCATTGCCCATGGCGGCGGCGCGGTGACGGGCGAGGAGGTCCGCCGCCTGCTGGGCCTTGCGGACAAGGCGCGCGTCATCGATCTGTTCGAGGCGCTGATGAAGGGCGACATGCCCCGTGCGCTGGCCGAATTCCGCGATCAGTATGATTCGGGCGCCGATCCGGCGGTGATCCTCACGGACCTCGCCGAATTCACCCATCTGGTGACCCGCCTCAAGATCGTGCCGGACAGCGCCGCCGACGCCTCGCTGGTGGAGGCCGAGCGCATCCGCGGCGTGGAGATGGCGGAGGCCCTGTCCATGCGCGTGCTCTCGCGCACCTGGCAGATGCTGACCAAGGGCATCGCCGAAGTGCAGCAGGCGGCCAAGCCCGCGCAGGCCGCCGAAATGGTGCTGGTGCGCCTCGCCTATGCCGCCGATCTGCCGACGCCCGACGAGGCGTTGCGCAAGCTCAGGGACATGCCGGCGCCGGAGGCCTCCGCGCCCCCGTCTCCGCCTTCGGGTGGCGGCGGTGGAATGGGCGGCGGGGCGATGACCGCCATGGCCGCCGGCGGTGGCGCCCGCCTCTCGGTGGCGGCCCGCTCGGAGCCCGCGCCCCAGCGGGTGGCGGCGGAGCCCGTCGCCGTGGCCGGCCCGCAGCTTGCGAGCCTCGCGGATGTGGTGGCGCTCGCCACCCAGAAGCGAGACCTCATGCTCAAGCATGCGGTGGAAAGTCATGCCCGCCTCGTGCATTTCGAGGAAGGGCGCATCGAGATCTCCATGGCGCCGGGCGGCGATCCGAACCTCGTTCAGGATCTCTCCCGCAAGCTTGCCGAATGGACCGGCCGCCGGTGGCTGGTGTCGCTCTCCTCCAAACAGGGCGAGGCGACGATTGCGGAAATCGCCCGTGCCGCCCGCGAGGAGCGGGAGGACGGCATCCGGGCCGAGCCTCTGGTGGCGGCCGTGCTCTCCCAATTCCCCGGTGCGCAGATCGTGGACGTGCGCATCAAGGAAGAGGTGCCGGAAGCCACCCTGGCACCGGTGGAGGAAGTCGACTCGGGCCCCGATGCCGACGAGGACGGGCTTTCACCCTTCGACTGACGGCGGAGGACGCCGCCGTCGCTTGTAAATCCGGCTCCGGTGGGGTGCCAGATTGGTGCGTGAAGAGATCTTTGCTTCCCTGACGCTCCGCGTCGTGCGGGGCGCCGGGGACCGTTCCGGCCCGGTCGTGGTCACCTTTGAACCCTATGCGGATTTCCCGTCGCTGGACCGCGCGGGATTTGGTGCGGCCTTCTTCGCGCAGCAGGGCATCGAGGCCTTCCATGTCATCCCGGCGCGCAATGACTGGTATCAAGATGCGGACATGCCGGCAGCGCTCGCGGTGATACGGGCGGCGGTGGGCGAGGGACGTCGTCTCGCCACCTATGGCAGCAGCATGGGCGGCTATGCCGCCTATCGTTTCTCGGGCCGCCTCCGGGCGGACGTAGTGCTGGCCTGTTCGCCGCAATATTCCGTCGATCCCGCAAGGGTGCCATGGGAGAAGCGCTGGAAGCGGGCTGCCGAAGGCTTGCGCTTTCCGTTCGATGCCGAGCCGGTGCGGCGGGAGGCGATGGCTTATCTATTCTATGATCCCCGCACGGCCGACCGTCGCCATGCCCGTCTGATCGGGCGGGAGATGCCGGTGTGCCATGTCCGTCTGCCCCATGCGGGCCATCCCTGCCTGCCGCTGCTGCGGGAAATGGGGCTGCTGGGGCCCACGGTGGAGGCGGTGGTCCGGGGGACGTTCGATCCGCAGGCTCTGGAGGCGGAGGTGCGCGAACGCAGCGATCGGTCGCCGCGCTATCTCATGCACAAGGCGCTGGCCCTGCCGCGGGTCTTGCGTGGGCGCCGTGTGCGCCTGCTGGACAGGGCGCTGGCGCTGGCCCCCGACGATCCGTGGGTTTCGCTCACCTATGGCTGGGTGCTGGCCTCCCATCGGGACTGGGACAAGGCGGATGCCCGCTTCCGCAAGGCGCTTGCGCTGTCGCCGGACGATCCGAGCCTGCTCTATGTGTACCGGCGCTTTCTGGAACGCGCAGGCCGCCACGCCGAGGCGCTGGCCGTGCAGGAAGCGATCGTGCACCGCTTTCCCGAGGCCATCGCCCATGTGGCGGAACTCGATCGGGTCCGGGCGCAACAGGCCCGCAAGGGACTGCTCAAGCGGCTCATCGCCGCGCTGCCCGGCCGGGGCTCGCACACAGCCCGGCCTTGAATGCGCCCCGCCGCCGACCTATGGCCTTTGTCCTGAACATGCCGGTGCGCTCCGCGCGGCCGGCCACACCGTGACCGGAACCGGGAGACCCTGACGATGCGCGACCTCATGGGCATGATGAAGCAGGCCAAGGAACTTCAGGGCCGGATGCAGCAGGTACAGGAGGAACTGGAGAATACCGAGGTGGACGGTGCCTCCGGCGGCGGGCTCGTCACCGTGCGGGTGAGCGCCAAGGGCGCCACCAAGTCCGTGCGCATCGACCCGAGCCTCATGAAGCCGGAAGAGGTGGAGATCCTCGAAGACCTCATCGTCGCCGCGCTGGCGGACGCCCGCGCCAAGGCCGAGAAGGTGATGGCCGAGAAGATGCAGGAACTGACCGGCGGCCTGCCGCTGCCTCCCGGCCTCAAGCTGTTCTGATCGCTTTCAGCGCCGGAATGCGGCGGGGTCGAAGAAGAGCCCCGCCTTGAGGCTCTCGGCGATGCGCTCCGCCTTGTCCACGAAAAGGACGGCCAGTTCGGGCGTGAACATCTCGCCCGTGGTCTGCCGCCACAGCGCCAGCCAGTCGCCGAACAGGTCCGGCGTCAGCGGCAGGGCGCGGTGCATGGCGAGCGGATTGCCCTTGTACTGGCGGCTCGCCAGCATGATGGAGCCCCAGAATGCGTTGAGCGTCGCCATGTGCTCGGGCCAGTCGTCCACCGCCGCGTTGAAGACCAGGCCGAGCCGTTCGTGCGCTCGCGCCTTCGCATAGAAGCGGTCCAGCAGGTCCGCGATGGTCTGCGGCGTGACGTGATCGTGCATCAGGAGGCCACTTGGGCGGGGGGAGCCTCGCCGCGGCCCTGGATCAGCGCGGCGATGAGATCGCCCTGGCTGACCACGCCGGCGAGCTGGCCTTTGTCGTCCACCACCGGAATGTGGTGCATCCCGCTCTGCGACATGAGCGGCACGAGGGCGGCGACGCGCATCTCGGCGGTGACGGCGGTGACCGGCGTGCTCATGATCTCCTCCACCGTTCCATCCGGCGCCCGCCCGGCGCGGAGAGCCGCGCTGACGCGCCTGCCGAAGCCGAGGCGCGGGCCTTTATGGTCCCAGTCCACCTTGTCCAGCAAGTCGGTCTGGGTGAGGACGCCGATCACCTCCGCCTTGTCGCTGGTGACCGGCAGCACCTTGGTCCGGCCGGACCGCAACAGTTCCATGGCCTCCAGAATGGGGGTGGCGGGAGAGACCGCGAGCACGTGCCGCGTCATGATGTCTCCGCAGGTGAGCCCGTCCGAGCGCCGATCGAACGCGCGGAGCTGGGCGCGGTGCAGGATGTCCTCGAGGTCGGACGGGTCCACGTCGATCAGTTCGTCCGCCTCCCGCAGGGCGGCGATGATGTCCTGATGGGCGAAGGTGGCCGCGCGGGCCTCCTGCGCCGCCGGGGCCGGCGTCTTGAGCGGGGCGAGGTGCGGATAGCGCCGGCGCGTGAGGTTGTTGTAGGCGATGGCGACCGAGAGGATGACCAGCGAATTCACCATCACCGGCCACAAGACGAACGCATAGCCGAGCTTGGTCACCGCCGGGCCGCCCACCACCGCGGTGAGCGCCACCGCCCCGCTGGGCGGATGCACGCAGCGCAGCGCCAGCATGAGCGCAATGGCCCCGCCCACGCCGACGCCTCCGGCGAGGAAGGGATCGGGGATCCACATGGTGGCGGTGACGCCGACGGTGGAGGCCACCAGATTCCCGCCGAGGATCGACCAGGGCTGCGCGAGCGGGCTCGACGGCACGGCGAACAGCAGCACGGCGGACGCGCCCATGGGGGCGATGAGCAGCGGCACGGCGGAGCCCGAGCCGAGCGCGAGACGGGTGATGAAGCCGGTCAGGAAGATGCCGAGCAGCGCCCCGCAGGCGGCGCGGACCTGCTCGGACGGGCTCACCGGCCCGATGGGCGGAATGAGCCGCTTCAGGGTTTCGAGCATGGGGCGCCTCCCGTTCGGCTTGTTTGTTGCCCAATGAATTAGCAGGAAGCCTGATCCGTGGGCAACATTGGCATACGTAATGCCAATGCCTTGGTGCGGCTGGCTGGTCCCGGATTGGCGCTCCGGCGGGTGGCGCGCTACATGACGGGAAGCCGATTTGTGAAAGTGTGCCGCTGATGTCCCGTGCCGTGGCCGGTCCCGAGATCGAACGCCTCATCCAGCTTCTGGGCCGCCTGCCGGGTCTCGGCCCGCGCTCGGCCCGCCGGGCGACGCTGCATCTCATCAAGAAGCGCGAGACGCTGATGGCCCCCCTCGGCCTCGCCTTGCAGGACGTGCTCGGCAAGATCGTCGAGTGTCAGGTGTGTGGGAACGTGGACGTGCGCGACCCTTGCACCGTGTGCACGGACATCCATCGCGATTCGAGCGTGCTCGTGGTGGTGGCGGAGGTAGCGGACCTCTGGGCGCTGGAGCGGGCCAACGCCATCAACGCCAAGTATCATGTGCTCGGCGGCGTGCTCTCGCCGCTCGACGGCGTAGGCCCGGATGACCTCAATCTGACAAAGCTCGTTGAGCGCGTGGGGGCGGGCGGCGTCAACGAGGTGATCCTCGCGCTCGGCGCCACCGTGGATGCTCAGACCACCGCCCATTATGTCACCGATCTGCTGCGGGAGACCGGCGTGAAGGTCACGCGCCTTGCCCATGGCGTGCCGGTGGGCGGGGAGCTGGATCATCTGGATGAAGGCACGCTCTCCGCCGCCATCCGCGCCCGCACGGCGCTCTGACCCTCAAAACAGAACCGGCCGGGTTTCCCCGGCCGGCTGGTCACGCGATGACTGGTCGCGTCAGCGGGTGGCGAGTTCGCCCACCACGGTGAAGCGGCGCACGGCGCGGGTGTTCTCGATGCGGCCGAGCAGCTTCAGCGCCACGAAGGTGAAGATGGGCTCGCACAGCACCAGCGGCAGGTAGGAGGCGGCGAACAGCGCCCAGTCATGAACCGGGGTCGCTTCCTCGCCGAAGGCCAGCCAGAAGCCGACCATGCTGACCACGCCCGCATAATAGGCCGCATCGAACTTCAGGATCTGCGCCCAGGAGACGGGGAGCTTGCTCTCGTCGCGGGCGAAGAAGCGCTTGCCGAAGGTCTCGTGCACGGCGATCAGCGGCACCATGAGCGAGAGGCTGTTCACGCCGAGATGGACGAGGTCCTGCGGCTCGAACAGCGCGCCCTGAAGCAGCAGGCCGAGGGCGAAGCCGAACAGCGTCGGCACGAAGCCGAAGATGAAGTAGACGGCCGAGGCGCCGACGAAATGCAGCTCCGAGGCACCCACGGGCAGGTGGTAGAGCTCCATGAAAACCGAGAAAAAGCCGGCGGCGAGCACCGTCTTCACCAGTTCGGTGGGCGCCCGCACGAGCCTGGGGGCGTAGACACCCAGGGTCGCGAGCGCGGCGGCGTTGGCGGCGACGACCTTGGCGGCCGACAGGATGCCGGGTTCGATATGCATGGGAAAATTCCGGATGAAAGAGAACGGGTCAGGGGGCGCGCGCTTTGGCGCGGCACGCACGCGCGGCGGCTCAGGCGCTGTCGGTCGTCATGTCCACCCCCATCCGTCCCGCCGACGGCTTCGAGTTCAGTTGCGGGAAGGCAGGTCTCCTGGCTCGCGTCCTGTCCGCGATCGCCTTCCGGGGCGTGCCCGTGGCATGAGGATCGCGTCTTCGGCCGCTTACAGTTGCGGGGGCAGCTCCGGCCTGGGCCTTGTGGCCGCACCGGATTCCCTTTTCACGGTCCCTAAGGGCCGCACCTTCCCGATGACACCTTAGCCAAGCCGATGCCGCGCCGCCACCTTTACGTCAGCTGCGGCAGGCTCAGCCCACCAGATCGAACCACTCGTCCTCGGTGATGGTCTTCACCCCGAGGCTGCGGGCCTTCTCCAGCTTGGAGCCCGCGCCGGGGCCAGCGACCAGAAGGTCGGTCTTGCCGGAGACCGAGCCGGCGACCTTGGCGCCGAGGCGCTCGGCCATGGCTTTGGCCTCGTCGCGGGTCATGCGCTCCAAGGATCCGGTGAAGACCACGGTCTTGCCCGAGACGGGCGACGTTGAGGCGACGGCCTCCAGCGGCTGGGGGGTGACTTCCTTCAGCAGCTCTTCCACGACCTGCCGGTTGTGCGGCTCGCGGAAGAACTCCACCACCGCCTCGGCCACCACGGCGCCGATGCCGTCGATGTCCGTCATCTCCTGCCACACCTCATTGCCCTGCGGCTTGCGGCGGCGGGTGGGCGGGGTCTCCTCGGAGGCCTCCTCCATCTCGGTGGGCATCTCGGCGCCGATGGCGGCATCGCGCAGGGCCTCCACCGAGCCGTAATGGCGGGCGAGCCGCTTGGCATTGGTCTCGCCCACATGGCGGATGCCGAGGGCGAAGATGAAGCGGTCGAGCGCGATGGTGCGCCGGGCCTCGATGGCGGCGAAGAGGTTCTGCGCCGAGGTCTTGCCCCAGCCCTCGCGGTTTTCCAGCTTCGAGAGCGACTGTTCGTTGCGGGCCTGGAGGCGGAAGATGTCGGCCGGCTCCGCGATCAGCTTCCACTCATAGAAAGCGTGGGCCTGTTTCTCCCCCAGACCCTCGATGTCGAAGGCGTTGCGGGAGACGAAGTGGCGCAGCCGCTCCACCGCCTGCGCCGGGCAGATGAGGCCGCCGGTGCAGCGGCGCACCGCATCCTGCTTGCCGGTCTTGGGGTCCACCTCGCGCACCGCCTGGCTGTTGCAGACGGGGCAGTGGTGCGGGAACTGATAGGCCGTGGCCCCGGCCGGGCGCTTGTCCAGCACCACGGAGACCACCTGCGGGATCACATCGCCGGCGCGCTGGACCACCACGGTGTCGCCGACGCGGATGTCGATGCCCTCGCGGATCTCTTCGCCATTGCCGCCGATGGCGCGGATGTAATCCTCATTGTGCAGCGTCGCGTTGGAGACGACGACGCCGCCCACGGTGACGGGCGTGAGCTTCGCCACCGGCGTGAGCGCCCCGGTGCGGCCGACCTGGATCTCGATGGCCTCGATGACCGTGGTCGCCTGCTCGGCGGCGAACTTGTGGGCGATGGCCCAGCGCGGCGAGCGGGAGACGAAGCCGAGGCGCTCCTGAAGCGCGAGGCTGTCCACCTTGTAGACCACGCCGTCGATGTCATAGCCGAGGCTCGCGCGCTCCGCCCCGATCTTCCGGTAATGGGCCAGCAGCCCCGCCGCATCGGTGACGCGGATGGTGAGCGGATTCGTGGGCAGGCCGAAGCGCCGGAAGGCGTCCACCACCTCATGCTGGCTGGCACCGGGCGGACCGGGCTCGGCCTGCCCCCAGGCATAAGCGAAGAAGCGCAAGGGGCGCGACCGGGTGATTTCGGGATCGAGCTGGCGCAGCGAGCCCGCCGCCGCATTGCGCGGATTGGCGAACACCGGCTTGCCGGCCTCCGCCTGCCGGGCATTGAGGGCGAGGAAGTCCGCCTTGCCCATATAGACCTCGCCCCGGATGTCGATGACGTCCGGCACGCCCGCGCCCGTCAGGCGATGGGGGATTTCCGCAATGGTCCGCACGTTGGCGGTCACGTCCTCGCCCTGCGTCCCGTCGCCGCGCGTGGCCGCCCGCACCAGAACGCCGCCCTCGTAGCGCAGGGAGCAGGACAAACCGTCGATCTTCGGCTCGGCCGTGAAGGCGAGTTCCGCGCTCTCGGCCAAATTGAGGAAGCGCCGCACGCGGGCCACGAACTCCTCCACCTCCTCGTCGGAGAAGGCGTTCTGGAGCGAGAGCATAGGCACCTGATGGACCACCTTGGCGAATTTCGCCGAAGGCGCCGCGCCCACCTTGCGCGAGAGGCTGTCGTCATTCTTGAGCGCTGGGAAGCGCGCCTCGATGTCCTCATAGCGCCGCCGTAGCCGGTCGTAATCGGCATCCGAAATGACCGGCGCGTCCTCCTGATAGTAGCGCGCGTCATGGGACGCGATCTCCTGCGAGAGGGCGGCATGCTCGTCGGAGGCCTCGGTCGCCGAGAGGTCGGAGACGGCCTTGTCGCGGGTCGGAAGGGCGGGGCGGTTCGCGGTCATGGACGTCTTTTTGCTGGAAGCCGCCCGGTTCAGCAATGGGCGCCTGCAACTGGCGATTGTCTCTTTTTTGTAACCCGTCCAATGTACCTCCCAAGGCAAACGGGGAAACGGCCATGGCGGGGATGAGGAACACCATTCTGGGGGCGGCCTGTCTGGGCTTGGCGGGCTTCGGGGGCATCGGCTCCGCCGCTGCGCAGGCGGCGAGTGACGATGCGGCTCTTGTGGATCGCGGCGCCTATCTCGCCCGCGCGGCCGACTGCATGCCCTGCCACACGGGCGACAAGTCGAAGCCCTATGCGGGCGGCCTGCCCTTCAAGACGCCCTTCGGCGTAATGTATTCGGTCAACATCACGTCCGACCCGCAATATGGCATCGGCAGCTGGACCTTCGACGACTTCAAGGCGGCCCTGCACAACGGCATCCGCAAGGACGGTGCCTATCTCTATCCGGCCATGCCGTTCGACGCCTACACGGGCATCACGGACGATGATCTGAAGGCGCTCTGGGCCTTTGTGCGCCGCATCCAGCCGGTGGCGCAGCCCGATCGGGAAAACGAGCTGAAGTTCCCCTTCAACGTCCGCCTCGGCCTTCTGGCGTGGCGCGAACTCTTCTTCACGCCCGCCACCTTCAAGCCCACCGCTGGCAAGAGCGACAGCTGGAACCGCGGCGCCTATCTGGTGGAGGCGCTGGGCCACTGCTCGGACTGCCATTCGCCGCGCAACATCATGGGCGCGGTGAAGTCGAAGGACATCTTCACCGGCTCCGAGGTGGACGGCTTCTATGCGCCGGACATCGCCTCCGCCGCGCTGGCCAAGACCTGGACCAAGGATACGCTCTCCCAGTTCCTGCGCACCGGATCGGCACCGGGCAAGACCTCCGTGTTCGGCCCCATGGCCGAGGTGGTGCACGAGAGCCTTGCCTATCTCACCCCCGGCGACATCGACGCAATGGTGACCTATCTGCTCGACAGCCCGCCGCCCAAGGACAAGCCCGCCCCCGAGGCGGCTTCCCCCTTGCCGCATGATGTCTATGTGCGCGCGGCCAAGAGCTACATCGACAATTGCGCTCCCTGTCATCGCGACGGCGGGGTCGGCGCGGGCGTCGCGGTGCCGCCGCTCGCGGGCAATCCGGCGGTCACGGCGGCCGAGCCCTATAACGTCATCATGGCGGTGCTGGGCGGCCTGCCGGCGGGCGGCACCTATGGCGCCATGCCCTCCTTCGCCGGCCGCCTGTCCGACAGCCAGGTGGCGGACCTCGTGAATTACGTGCGCACCTCGTGGGGCAACGGCGGCACCGCCAATGCCACCGCCGGCATGGTGGCCGCATGGCGCGCCACCGCCCATGTGCCCGACTATGGCACGCAGGTCGCCTCCTCCTTCGACTGCCCGAAAGTCGGCGGCGCGCCGGGCAACAGCGGGCCGGAAGCCAAGGTGGTCGCCTCGCTCACCCAAATGATCCAGGGCGGTTCGCGCGCCATCGACAAGCTCGCGGATGCTTACACCTCGGCCTCCGGCGACAGCTCGCCCAATGGCGTGGTGGATGCGCTCACCGCCGCTTACTGCCCGGTGGTGGCGGCGAGCCAGGCGCCCGACTGGCAGAAATATGGCGACCTGCGCCGCTGGACGCTGCAGGTGGCCGCCGCCATTTCGTCTCGCCTCGCCTCCGGCACCATTCCGGACGTGCCGGTGATCTGGGCGGTGCCGGCGGGCACGGGCCTCATCGGCCGTGAGCCGGCGAGCCTTGCCGCCAAGCTGGCCTGCCCGGCGAATGACGGCAAGCAGGTGCCCAAGGCGCTCGGGGATGCGGCGGTCGCGCTGCTGGGCACGCCGAAGCCGCCGGTCAGCGGAGATGCCGCCAAGACCTATGCGACGACGCTGGTGCAGCAGAACCCGAAGGCGCGGCGGGCGGATGTGGCGAACGCCCTGATCCTCGCCTATTGCCCGGCGGTTGCGGCGCTGCCCGGCACGTCGATCGCGGAGCAGAACAACCTGCTGAACAGCTTCGGCCAGCAGGTCATCGGCACGCTGCAACTGCTGCCGACGCCGACGGTCGCGGCGAAATAGTCGGCAAACAACCGTCGCGGTGGGTCAGACCAGTCCCGCCGCGACGTTGACGCCCAGCGCCAGCACGGAGGCGTTGAAGGCATAGGCCACGAGCTGGTGGCCGAGCACGAAGCGGCGCATCCGCGCCGAGTTCACGCTCACGTCCGCCGTCTGCGCCGAGGTGCCGATGGTGAAGGAGAAATACATGAAGTCCCAGGCATCCGGCTCCTGAGAGCCCGGAAAGCCGAGCATGGGATGGCAGTCGACGTCGGGCGCATAATATTCGCGGGCATAGTGCAGCGCGTAGATGCCGTGGATGAAGCACCAGGACAGCGCCAGCGTGCCGATGGCGAGCAGGATGTGCGCTGCCGCCGCGCCGCTGGCATGGGCGGTCGCTCCCGCCTCCATCACCACCGCCACGAGGCTGCTGAAGCTGGCGAGCAGGCAGCCGATGAGGATGGCGGCGGCGCCTTCGTCCTCCTCGGCGGCGCGGGCCCGGATCTTCGCCGCATTGGAGCCGTTGACCATATGCAGGGTGAGGATGAGCCACAGCGCGATGCCCGCGTCCCAGCCCACCAGCAGGCGGGTGCGGAAGCTCAGCATGGGCGCGAAAAGCACGATCACGATGGCGACCCCCACGGCGATGGCGAGCCGGCGGTGCAGGCGCACGCCTCGCCGCAAGGCCGCACCCAGGGTCGGAACGGGAGGGGTGGAGCGGGACATGGGAGCCTTTGTGGTGCGGATGGCGTGTTCGTGCGGCATCATTCCCGCGTGTGGACGCGGCGATGTCTTAGCATCGGCCGCCAAGGTCGCCTATGATTGCGCTCCAGGTTGCGGATGGAGGCTTCCATGACGATTCCCAACGATGCGCGGGGCGGCATCGCTCCCGGCGGGCCTCTGCTGCCGGGACTGTCCCAGATGCGGCATTCCTGGGGCTGGTTCGTCGCCCTCGGCGCCGTCTTCATCCTGCTCGGGTTCGTGGCGCTGGCGCATCTCGTCGCCTCCACCTTCGCCACCGCGCTCTATGTGGGCGCGATGATCCTCGTGGCCGGCGTCGTGCAGGTGCTGCACGCTTTCCGGGTGCGGGAATGGAGCCGGTTCGCGGTGTGGCTCGTCTGCGGCCTGCTTTATGTGGTGGCCGGCGGGCTCATCATGTCCGAGCCGCTGCTGGCGGCCGGCGTCATCACGCTGATGCTCGGCGTCGCCTTCGTGGTGAGCGGCGTGTTCCGCATCGCCGCCGGCCTCGGCGCGCGGGGCACCGACGGCTGGATCTTCATCGTTCTGTCCGGCGTCGTGACGCTGCTCCTCGGGGCGGTCATCATCGCCCACTGGCCGGTGAGCAGCCTCACCATTCTCGGTCTGCTCCTGGGGGTGGAGCTGATCGTGAACGGGGTGGCCACGCTGGTGTTCGGCCTTGCCCTGCGGGGCAAGGGCGTCTGACCCGTGGCGGAACCGCGCCGGGCGAGGGGGGAAGGGGCGCGCACCGGGACCGTGGTGCGCCTGCCGGTGCGTGCGCGTCCCGCGCCCGCACCGCGCGACCTGAGGCTCGATTTCTTCCGCGGCCTGGCGCTGTGGCTGATCTTCCTCGACCACGTTCCGACGAACGTCCTCAACATGGTGACGTTGCGGAATTTCGGCTTCAGCGACGCGTCCGAAATCTTCGTCTTCATCTCCGGCTACACGGCCGCGATGGTCTATGGCCGGGTGATGCATGAGCGCGGCTTCGTCATCGCCTCCGCCCGCGCGCTGAAGCGGGCGTGGCAGCTCTACGTGGCCTTCGTCTTCCTGTTCGTGGTCTTCCTCGCCCAGATCTCCTACGTGGCGGGTCGGTTCAACAATCCGCTCTATGCGGAGGAGACCAACGTCCTGCGCTTCCTCGACGAGCCGGACGTGACGCTCATCCAGGCGCTGCTGCTGCGCTTCAAGCCGGCCAACACGGACATCCTGCCACTTTACATCCTGCTGATGGCCGCCCTTCCGCTGGTGCTTGCGGGCCTGCTGCGGCGGCCCAATCTCACCCTTGGCCTGTCCGTCGCGCTTTATGCGGTGACGCGCGCCATGGGCTGGAACCTGCCCGGCTGGCCGGAGGAGCATGTCTGGCTGTTCAACCCGCTCGCCTGGCAACTGCTCTTCGTCTTCGCCGGCTGGTGCGCCATCGGCGGATCGGAGCGGCTGGAGCCCGTGCTGCGCTCACGGGTGGCGGTGGTGGCCGCCGGCCTCTTCCTGGTGGTCTCGGCCGTCGTGGTGCTGAGCTGGAGCGTCCCCGCGCTTGATGGTGTCGTGCCGGAGGAACTGGGCGAACTGATCTATCCCATTTCCAAGACCGACATGTCTCTGCTGCGCTTCTTCCACTTCCTCGCATTGGCGCTGGTGGTGGTGCATTTCGTGCCGCGGGACTGGCGGGGGCTGACCTCGCCGCTCGCCCGGCCCCTGGTGCTGTGCGGACAGCATTCGCTGGAGATCTTCTGCCTTGGCGTCTTCCTCTCCTTCGGCGCCCATCTGGTGCTGGTGGAAGTGAGCGGCCGACTGTGGGTCCATATGGCTGTCAGCTTGGCAGGAATCGCAATCATGGTTGCGCTCGCCGCCGTGATGTCGTGGTATCATGAGAATGAGAAACGGCGGGGGCCCGAGCGGCCTCCCGGAGGACCGGCATGATCCGCAGGGTCGGGCCATGGATGATCGCACTGGCCCTGGCGTGCATCACGCCGGGAACGCTGGCGGCTCAGCCGGCGGCGCCCGCGGCGTCCGCCGTCCGGGCCTGCCCCGCGCCTGACCGCTATCTCACGCCCAAGGTGCCGCTGCGCCGGGCGGCGGAGGCGGTGCGCAAGGGCAAGCGGCTGCGGGTGCTGGTCTTCGCCGCCGTGCGCATGCCGGCCGTCACCGAGACGGTGGAGGCCAAGCGCTATCCCGCGAGCCTTGCCGCCGCTCTATCCCAGCGCCTGCCGGGCGTCGACGTCACGGTGACGAACCGCATGGAGCCGCGGGCCGGCGCGGGCGAGAGCCTGCCGCTGCTGAATGCGGCCCTCTCCGCGCCTGTCGCCCCGTCCGGCTACGACCTCGTGATCTGGCAGCTCGGGTCCACCGACGTGCTGAAGGGCACCGACATGTCGGCCTTCGGCACCAAGCTCTCGTCCGGCGTGCAGGCCATCCATGCGCGGCAGGCGGACGCCATCGTCATCACCATGCAATATAGTCCCCGCACCGACTTCATGTTCGACGCCGGGCCATATCTTCAGGCGCTGCGCTGGACCGTGAAGTCTGAGGGCGCGGCGCTGTTCAACCGCTACGACATCATGCGCTACTGGGCGGAGGAGGGGACGTTCGACCTTTCCGATCTCCAGCCCGGCGCCAGCATGTTCGAGGATGTTCACCGGTGTGTCGGTGATCTGCTCGCCCGCTTCATCACCAACGGCATGGCTGCGCCGGAGACCCAGTGATCCAATGCGTCTGATGTCCCTTTTCCGTCTCGGTGTCCTCGCGCTGCCGCTCACCCTTCCCGCCGTCGCCCACGCCGAAACCCCGGTGTGCTCGACTGTCACCAGCCAGCCGGCACTCCGGTTGCCGCGGGCCGCTGACAAGCTGGCGAAGACCAAGCAGCTCACCATCGTGGTGCTCGGCTCGTCCTCCACGGCAGGCGTCGGCGCCTCCGGTCCGGACCGCACCTATCCGGCGCGCCTCCAGCAGGAACTGGCGGCGCGCTTTCCCGGCACCACCATCACCGTGCTCAACCGCGGCGTGAACGGCGAGGACGCGCCCGAGAACGTGCGCCGCATGGACCGGGACGTCGCTCCGGCGCAGCCGGATGTGGTGATCTGGCAGGTGGGCACGAACGCCCTTCTGCGGCAGTTCGGCCTTGGCAACATCGGCGAAACCATCCGGACCGGCATCACCCAGCTTCGGGGCTATGGCGCGGAAGTGGTGCTGATGGACCCGCAGTACGCCCCCTGGGTGGTGGCGGACCCGGATTCCAAGCCGATGGTGAAGCTGATCGACGACGTGGGGCGCGAGATGAACGTGCCGGTCTTTCATCGCTTCGCGATGATGCAGGTGTGGCATGACCGCGACAAGATCAGCTTCCCGCAGATGAGCGCCTTCGACGGCCTGCACGGCAACGACTTTGCCTATGACTGCCTCGGCCGCTCGCTGGCCTACAGCGTGGCGATGGGCCTCAAGGCCCCGGCCCAGCCGGCGGTGGCCTCCACCGCCGTGCCGCGCCCGCGCTGAGGCAAAAAAAGGGGCCGGTCGCACCGGCCCCGTTCCATGCTCCGACCGATCGTCGGAAACGCTCAGATCAGGATGTCCCGCTTCTCGCTCACGGTCGCATCGGCGCCGAGGCGGTAGAGGATGGGCGCGCCGGTGGCGAGCTCGCGCTTCATGATGCCTTCCGGCGATAGACGTTCCAGCACCATCACCAGCGCGCGCAGGGAATTGCCGTGCGCCGCCACCAGAGTGCGCTC
The DNA here is from genome assembly GCF_004364705.1 of Azorhizobium sp. AG788. Classification (NCBI taxonomy): domain Bacteria; kingdom Pseudomonadati; phylum Pseudomonadota; class Alphaproteobacteria; order Hyphomicrobiales; family Xanthobacteraceae; genus Azorhizobium; species Azorhizobium sp. AG788. The sequence goes on along the minus strand of NZ_SOBM01000003.1, from coordinate 494,039 downwards.
GCCGCGCAGCACGCTCGGCAGGATCTCCTGCACGAAATAGGGGAGCACGCGGGCGACCGTGTCGCGCAGGCTCTCGCCGCCGGGCGGGGAGATGTCATAGGAGCGGCGCCACACATGCACCTGCTCCTCGCCGAACTTGGCGCGGGCATCGTCCTTGTTGAGGCCGGAGAGATCGCCGTAGTCGCGCTCGTTCAGCGCCTGGTCGGCGATGGTCCTGAGGCCGGTGAGGCCCATTTCCTCCAGCACCAGCTGGCAGGTGCGCTGGGCGCGGGTGAGGGCCGAGGTATAGGCCACGTCGAAGCTCAGGCCCTCGGCGGCGAGCAGCGCGCCGGCGCGGCGGGCTTCGTTGACGCCCTGATCGGTCAGGTTCGGGTCACGCCAGCCGGTGAAGAGGTTCTTGAGATTCCACTCGCTCTGTCCATGACGGACGAGGACGAGAAGCCGGTCCATAGGAATGTCCTTGCGTGGCTGGCGGGTCCTCGGCGGCTGAGGCCGCCGGGCCGCGATCGGAATGCACGCGAGACATATAGGACGCCGCCGGAAAACTCAAAGACGGCTCACCTTCCACCCCGCGCGCGGGTCAGCCGGCGAGGCCCAGCACATCGACCATGGAATAGAGGCCGGGCTCGCGGCCCTTGGCCCAGCGGGCGGCCGTGAGGGCGCCATTGGCGAAGATGGTGCGGCTCTCGGCCTTGTGCACCAGTTCGACGCGTTCGGAGGGGCCAGCGAAGATCACCGCATGCTCGCCCACCACGGAGCCGCCGCGCAGGCTGGCAAAGCCGATGTCGCCGGGGCGGCGGGGGCCGGTAACGCCATCGCGGGCCTTGGCGGTCCAGTCCGGCAGGTGGATACCGCGACCCTCGGCCGCAGCCTCGCCCAGCAGCAGGGCCGTGCCCGAGGGCGCGTCGACCTTGCGGGCGTGGTGCATCTCGACGATCTCGATGTCGAATTCGATGCCGAGGGCGGCGGCGGCCTGGCGGGTGAGGGCGGCCAGCATGTTGACGCCGAGGCTCATGTTGCCGGACTTCACCACGACGGTGCGGCGGGCGGCCGCCTCGATGGCTGCATTCTCCGCCGCCGAGAAGCCGGTGGTGCCGATGACGACGGCGATGCCGGCCTCGGCGAGGCGTTCGGCGAGACGCACGGACGATGCCGGGGTGGAGAAATCGATCACCACATCGGTGCCGTTGAGGGTGGCGGCGGCGTCGCTCTCGATGGTCACGCCGGCCGGCTTCAGGCCGGCGAGCACGCCGGCGTCCTCGCCCAGATGGCCGCTGGTGCTGTGCTCCAGCGCGCCGGCAAGCGCCAGTCCCTCGCCATTGAGGACCGCGCGCAGCAATTCCTGGCCCATGCGGCCGCCGGCCCCGTTGATCACCACCCGCAGATCGGACACGTCGCTTCGCTCCCTGAAACGGATACGTGCCCGGTCCGAAGGGCGGCGGGTCAGCCGTGGCAGGCGACCCGCCGGCACGACTCAGCCGGGCTGGGGACCGTCATAGCCCGAAATGATGATGAAGTCCGTTTCCGCCACGGCCTGCCGCAGCGGGATCGCCTGCTGGTAGGCGGGCGAGTGATAGCATTCCACCGCCGCATGGACGTCCGGGAAGCGGATGATGACATTGCGCCCGCGCGCCGTGCCCTCGACGATGGCGATGCGCCCGCCGCGGGCCACCGGCACACCGCCGAAGGCCGCCACCCGGTCACCCACCATCTCCGCATGGGCACGGTAGCCCTGCGGGTTGCGCAGCGAGATGCGCATGATCCAGTAGCCGGGAACGCCCGGCGGCTCGAGCGGGGGGAGGTCTTCGCTCACGCCTTCAAGGATGACGAGGTCGGCCTGGGAATAGGGGCGGCGCAGATCGATGGCGGCCTGATAGGCCGGATCGTAATAGGCGGCCTGGGCGGCGTCGAAGCTCGGAAACTCGACGACGACGTTGCGGGCGCGGGAATCGCCCTCCATCGTCTTGAAGTTGCCGGCCCGGACCAGGAAGCGCCCGCCGTGGGCGGCGATCACCGGTCCGTTGGCCAAGGTATAAGGATGGTAGCCTTCGGGATCGTGGACATCGACCCGCGCGACCCAGTAACCCTTCGGCGTCCCCAACTCGCTCATGTGCGCCTCGCCCCATTGCGCGGCGCGGGATCACCCGGCCGCTTTTGCCAGTTCCTCCAGGATGCTCCGGGCTGCTGCGGACGGGTCCGCCGCGCCGGTGATCGGTCGTCCCACGACGATGCGGTTCGCCCCCGCCGCCATGGCATCGGCGGGCGTGGCAAACCGCTTCTGGTCGCCGGCCGCGCTGCCAGCGGGGCGAACGCCCGGGGTCACGATCTGGAAATCCGGGCTGGTCGCCGCGCGGACCATGGCCGCGTCGGTGGGCGCGCAGATCACGCCTGCAATGCCCGCCTCCTGGGCCTGGATGGCCCGGCGCCGCACGGTTTCCGTCACACCCTGAGCATAGCCTGCCGCAGCGAGATCCGCCTCATCATAGGACGTCAGCACCGTAACACCTAAAACTTGCAGGGCGCTGCCCTTCGCGCCGCGGGCGGCGGCGGCCATGGTCTGCGGGTAGGCGTGCACGGTCAGCAGCGAAACGCCCCGTTCGGCGGCGGCGGCGGTCGCCTTTTCCACCGTGTTGCCGATGTCGTGCATCTTGAGGTCCAGGAAGACCTTCTTACCGGCGTCGATGAGGTCCGCCGCCAGGTCGAGGCCGCCGCCCACGGTAAGCTCCAGGCCGACCTTGTAGAAACTCACCGCATCGCCGAGTTGCCAGACGAGCGCTTCGGCAGCACCCACGTTGGGATAATCGAGAGCGACGATGAGACGGTCGCGGATGTCCGGGGAGACGTCGGTCAAGTCAGGCAGCCTCTTCGATCGGGCGCCACCGGTCGGGCGCCGTGGTGTGCGTAGAGCGGAACCAGCACCCACCCCCCACCGGTGGCTGGTCGTGGGAACGGGAAATCGCATAGCTGGCGTGGTGGCACAACAAAAGCGTGCCGACGCCGCCATGGCCAACGAAGACGGCGGGTACGTCAGGGGCCTCCGCCAGCGCCGAAGCGACGGCCGCGACGATGCGGCTTTGCGCGTCGATGGCCCGCTCCCAGCCGCGGATGCTCTCGTCCGGCGCCGCGAAAAAGGCGTTGGCCACCTGCTGGAATTCCGCTTCCGGCAGATAGCCCGTGGCCGAGCGGTCGTTCTCGTGCATGGCGTCGCGCACCTCGACCGTCAGCCCGAGGGCGTCGGCGAGGATGGCCGCGGTCTCGCGGGCCTTGGTCTCGGTGGAGGAGATGATGCGGCGGAAGCCGGTCAGGACCGGGCTTGCGGCGAAGGCGGCGGCGCGGGCGCGGCCGACCGCGGACAGGCCCCAGTCCGGCACCGGAACGGCGGGGTTCACCTCGACCTGCGGATGGCTCACATACAGGAAGGAGGTCATGGCCGCCCCGGAAATGCAGGCGCGGGGAGGTTCCCCGCGCGGCAGGCTTCGGACCTGAGGCTGGGGCCCTGGGTCAGGCGCTCGGGCGGCGGTAGGCCCACACGCGCGCCGGCGGCAGGTTGCGCCATACGCGCGGGGAGCGCTCGCCGTGGATCTCGCCCGGCTTCAGCGGCACCGGCGAGACTACCGCATAGGTGAACTGCACGAAGGGTGCGCCGGGACGGGAGAGGTCGAAGGCCTCGTTCACCATGCGGTCGCGCTCCTGCGGCGGCTTGGTGAACAGCGGCAGGGACGAGATGGTGCCGACCGCCGGGGCATCGAGCCGGTCCTTCAGGATGTCGTACATGGCGTACGCATCGCCCTGGATGACCGTGACGCCGGGGTGGCGCTTGCGCAACAGGGCGCAGAATTCGGGATTGTATTCGATCAGGAACAACCGTTCCGGCGCGAATCCGCGGGCAATGAGCGCGCGGGTCACGGGACCGGTGCCCGGCCCGAGCTCGATGACAGGGCCATCGATGGCAGGATCGAGATAGCTCGCCATCATCTTGGCGAGCGCCCGTCCGGACGGGGACACGGCGCCGGTCTTGAGCGGGTTCTGGAACCAGGACTGGAGGAAGCGCATCTCATCGTTGAGACGGGGCTTCACGGACACTTCGCGACGCGGCGGAGTATGGAGCATTCGGTCGGCTCCGGCAGGAACGAGCGCAGAATTCTCTGGCGATTAGACGGGAAAGCACACCGGGTCAAGGCGCCCGAGCCATGCTTGGCACAGGCACCTTGACGCTGACGCTGTGTCAATTGCCGAGGAAGTGACCGAGTTCCGTCCGGAATTCCGGCGCGATGTCGGGCCGCGACAGGGCATAGGCGACGTTCGCCATGAGGAAGCCGATCTTCGAGCCGCAGTCATAGACCGAGCCGTCGAAGCGGACGGAGAAGAAGCGCTCGCGCTCCATCAGCTTCAGCATCGAGTCGGTGAGCTGGATCTCGTTGCCCGCGCCCTGCTCCTGCTTCGCCAGCAGGTCGAAGATGGTGGGCTGGAGGATGTAGCGGCCGGAGATGGCGAGGTTGCTCGGCGCCGTGCCGGCCGCCGGCTTCTCGACCATCTGGGTGATCTCGTGCGCCTTGGCGCTGGTTTCCTTGCCGAGGCCGACGATGCCGTACTGGTTCGTCTGGTCGTCGGGAACCTCATAGACAGAGATCACGTTGCCGCCGGTCTTGTTGTAGGTCTCCACCATCTCGGTGAGGCAGCCCTTGCCGTTGCCATTGGGCAGGTGGAGCATGTCGGGCAGGAGAAGCGCGAAGGGTTCGTCGCCGATCAGGTCCCGGGCGCACCAGACCGCATGGCCAAGGCCGAGGGGCAGCTGCTGGCGGGTGAAGGAGGTGGTGCCGGCCTTCGGCGTGTCGCGGTCGAGCTGCGCGAGTTCCTTGGTCTTGCCGCGGTCGGCAAGGGTCTTCTCGAGCTCGAACTGGCGATCGAAATGGTCCTCAATCACCGCCTTGTTGCGGCCGGTGACGAAGACGATGTGCTCGATGCCAGCGGCGACCGCCTCGTCCACGACGTGCTGCACCACGGGACGGTCCACCACCGTCAGCATCTCCTTCGGCACCGCCTTGGTGGCCGGAAGGAAGCGCGTTCCCAGACCCGCGACCGGCAGGATGGCTTTGCGAAGTGGCTTTGGCATGACGCCCCGTTCCTTATTTCCCAAAATGGAAAAGCCCGGCTTCCTAACACAGGAAACTGGGTGTTCGCAAAGCAACGCTATGGCCCGGAATTGGTTGCAAAACTTGAGCATTTTGCGGCCGAACAGCGACTACTCCTTTTAATTGACGCAGAAGGAGCGCTGCATCACCTTCACCTTGAACATGCAAGGAGGACGGCATGGCGGTTCTGGTCACCGGTGGTGCGGGCTATATCGGCAGCCACATGGTTCTCGCCCTCGTGGATGCCGGCGAGCCTGTGGTGGTGCTGGACAATCTCTCCACCGGCTTCCGCTGGGCCGTCCACCCGAGCGCCACCTTCATCGAGGGCGACGTGGCCGATGCCGACCTTGTCGCCCGCATCGTCGCCGAGCATGACATCAGCGCGGTGGTGCATTTCGCCGCGCGCATCGTGGTGCCGGAATCGGTCGCCGATCCGCTCGGCTACTATCTCGCCAACACGGTGAAGACCCGCGCGCTCCTCGACGCGCTGGTGAAGGCCGACGTGCCGCACATGATCTTCTCCTCCACCGCCGCCGTGTACGGCATGGTGGGCAACGATCCGGTGGCGGAAGACGCGCTGCTCTCGCCCATCTCGCCCTATGGCCGCTCCAAGCTCATGAGCGAGTGGATGCTGGAGGACACGGCGGTGGCGACCCCGCTGCGATACGTGGCGCTGCGCTATTTCAACGTGGCGGGCGCCGATCCGGCCGGCCGATCGGGTCAATCCACGGCGGGGGCGACCCATCTCATCAAGGTCGCCTGCGAGACGGCGCTCGGCAAGCGCGCCGCCATGTCCGTCTTCGGTACCGACTATCCGACGCCGGACGGCACCTGTCTGCGTGACTATATCCATGTGAGCGACCTCGTCGCCGCCCATCTCGACGCGCTCAACCACCTGCGGCGGGGCGGGGCGAGCGGCGTCTACAATTGCGGCTATGGCCGGGGCTATTCGGTGCTGGAGGTGATCGAGACCGTGAAGGCGGTCTCCGGCGTCGATTTCACCGTGAACTACGCCCCCCGCCGTCCGGGCGACCCTGCGGCCATCGTCGCCAAGGCGGACCGGATCCGGGCCGCCATCGGCTGGACTCCGCGCCTCGACGATCTGGAGACCATCGTGCGCCATGCGCTCGACTGGGAACGGAGCCTGGAAGCCCGCAAATCCGCCGCCTGAGGCCCCGTCCCACGCCCTTGTGAGCCGGAAGACGCCATGGCGCGGGCATAAACTTGCCCTTCGTTAACCGTGGCGCAACCATATTCGCTGCCCATTAGCTCTCATGGGACGCTCGGCCTGCCGCGTGTCCCTCGAGGTTCAGGGCCGCGCCGGCTGCGTGGCGGAGAGGCGGAGTGATGGCGGTGAAGACGACCCGATCGACCCGGATGGCGGCGCGGACCGGCAGGACCGGCGCGCGCGGCCTCGCGGCGGCCTTCGCGGCCGCCGTCTCGCTGGTGGCGGTGGCGCCCGCCGGCGCGCAGGCGCAGGTGACGGGCTCCATCTTCTCGGGCTTCCAGCCGCAGCAGCCGCCGGCTCCCGAGCGCGCCGGCCATCCGCTGATGCAGCCCGAGGCCATCGCGCAGGCGCAGGCCAATTTCCCCAACTGCATCGCCGCGCTGCAGCCCCTGGCGCAGTCCAAGGGCGTCTCGCCGGCGAGCTTCCAGCGTCTGACCGCCGGGCTCGAGCCCGACATGAAGATCATGGACTATCTCGACAGCCAGCCGGAGTTCTCCAAGACGCTCGGCGACTACGTGACCATGCTGGTGAGCCAGACCCGGATCACCAAGGGTCGCGAGATGCTGGAGAAGTACAAGCCCATCTTCGAGAAAGTGGAGAAGGCTTACGGCGTCGACCGCTATGTGGTGGCGGCCATCTGGGGCATCGAGACCAGCTATGGCGATCCCAAGGGCATCGGCACGCGCTCGGTTCTGCGCTCCACGGCGACGCTCGCCTGCATCGGCCGGCGGCAGGATTATTTCCGCGACGAATTCATCGCCACGCTCCAGATCATCGACCGGGGCGACGTGCCGGCGGATCACATGAAGGGATCGTGGGCGGGCGCCTTCGGCCCCACCCAGTTCATGCCCACCTCGTTCCTGCGCTATGCGGTGGACTTCGACGGCGACGGCCACCGCAACGTGGTGGATTCCATCCCGGACGTGATCGCCTCCACCGCCAACAACCTCAAGCTCGACGGCTGGCAGTTCGGCCAGACTTGGGGCTATGAGGTGGTGCTGCCGCAGAACTTCGACTACCGCTACGTGGATCGGACCAAGCGCTACTCCATGGCCCAGTGGGCCTCGCTCGGCATCCGCCGGGCCAACGGGCAGGCCTTCCCGCGTCCCAGCGACACCGGCTTCCTTCTGCTGCCCTCCGGTGCCAAGGGCCCGGCCTTCATCATGCTTCCGAATTTCGGTGCCATCCTGCGTTACAATCCTGCGGACGCCTACGCCCTGGCCATCGGCCACCTCGCGGACCGGCTGCGCGGCGGCGGCGACTTCGTGCAGGCCTGGCCGAAGGAGGAGCGGGCGCTTTCGCGCACCGAGCGCCTCGAACTCCAGACCCGCCTGTCGCAGATGGGCTACGACATCGGCAATATCGACGGCATCCTCGGGCAGAAGACCCGCGTGGCCGTGCAGGATTTCCAGACCCGCGCGGGCATGATCCCGGACGGCTACCCGAACCTCGACGTGCTGGCGCGCATGCGCCAGTGATCCCCCGCGGGGTCAATCCGCCACCAGAGGCAGGCGCGCCGTCACGCGCGCGCCGCCGCCGGGACGGTCCGCGATCCCGACGGTGCCGCCGATGCTGTCGGTGATCTGCCGCACGATGGTGAGCCCCAGCCCCGCGCCGCCGGTCTCGCGGCTGCGGGAGGCATCGAGCCGGTAGAAGGGCTCGAACACCCGCTCACGCTCGGCCTCGGGGACGCCGGGCCCACGATCCTCCACCACCAGATCCACCGCATCCCCGTCCCTCATGAGGGAGACGTCCGCCCGCCCGCCATAGGCGATGGCATTACCGATGAGGTTCGCCGCCAGACGCTTCAGAGCCGAGGGCGCCGCCGCGACGCGGCAGGGAACGGACGGCGCGCTGAAATGGATAGGGGCCCCTTCCGCCGCCCGCGCCGCGCATTCCTCCGCCACCAGCGCCGCGAAGTCGATGCTCGCGCCGTCGCGCCCCGTGAAGCTGCCGCGCGCGAAATCGAGCGTGTCGGCCAGCAGCGCCTGCATCTCCTCGAGGTCGCGCTGGGCGCGGGCCGTCTGCGGACCCTCCGGCAGGAGCGCGATGCGCAGGCGCAGGCGCGTGACATAGGTGGCGAGGTCATGGCTCATGGCCCCGAGCACGAGGCTACGGTTGCGCACCAGTTCGACGATGCGCCGCTGCATGGCGTCGAAGGTCTCCGCCAGCCGCCGCACGTCCGGCGCGCCGCGGGGCTCCACACGCTGGGGCTCAAGGCTGGTGCCAAAGCGGTCCAGCGCGGCCGAAAGCTCGGAAATCGGCCGGGTCTCCCGCCGCACCGCGAGGACTGTGGCGAGCGCCACCGCGATGCCCAACAGCCCGGCCACGAGGCCGACGGGAACGCCGAAAAGCCGCGCGGTCAGTTCCCCCCGGGCGCGCACCAGCAGGAAGCGGCCATCGGCCAGCCCCACGGTCATGCGCAATTCCCGCGCGGGCCAGGACAGCATCATCGGAATCCAGCGGCCGCCGAAGGCCGTGTCGAGGACGACGGTGACCTCGCGCGGATCGTTCTTCCCCAGTTGCGCCCGGATGAGGCGCTCGAGCAAGGGCACACGCTCCAGCAGCGGCGGGCGCTTCGTCTCCCCCGTCTCGGGCTGCGGCGCGATGCGGGCGCGAAAGCCGGGGCCGCTGACGGCATCGAGCGCAAGCTCGCGGTCCGGCTCCGGCAGCCGGTCCAGCAGTTGCGCGAGGGCTCCCACCTGCGTCGCCATGGAGCCGGCGACACCTTCACCGTTCAGCCGCCGATCCGTGAAATAGGCCGCCGTCATGAGCATCTGGGCGATGACGAGGCCGCCCGCGATGATGAGCGCGAGCCGCAGCGGCAGCTTGAAGCGCGTCAATTGCCTTTGCCTCCGGGAGGAAGGGCGAAGATATAGCCGCCGTTGCGCACGGTCTTGATGAGCTGTGCAGCCTCCGGCGCGACCAGGGACAGGCGGCGGCGCAGGCGGCTGACGGCCACATCGATGGTGCGGTCGAACGGGTCCGCGCTGCGCCCGCGCGTCCAGTCGAGCAACTGGTCGCGCGACAGCACGCGGCGCGGCCGCTCAAGGAAGCAGGCGAGGAGGTCAAACTCCGCGGAGGTGAGATCGAGCGCGATCCCGTCCGGGGTCCGGACGCTGCGCGCATCAAGATCGGCGATCAGCCCGCCGAAGGCGATGTCCTGCCGCCGCGGGTCCTCGCCCATCCGTGCCGCCGTCTTCGCCCGCCGCAATATCGCGCGGATGCGGGCCAGCAGCTCCCGTGGATTGAAGGGCTTGACCAGATAGTCGTCGGCTCCGACCTCCAGCCCCACGATCCGGTCCACCTCGTCGCCTTTGGCGGTGAGCATGAGCACCGGCACATCCCCCTGCGCCCGCAGGCGGCGGCAGAGGGAAAGGCCGTCCTCGCCCGGCAACATGATGTCGAGGATGACGAGATCGGGACGGATGCCGGCAAGGATCGCATCCATGGCGCGGCCGTCGGCGGCGAGGCGGGTGTCATAGCCTTCGCGGCCGAGGAAATCCGCCAGCAGGGAACGGATCTCCCGGTCGTCTTCGACGATGAGAAGGGTGGTAGCGGAAGCGCCCTGCGACATGGCGCAACTCTATTCGGCCGCCTGCCGCCCGCAAGCGGCGCTGGAGCACGCGTTACAAATCGTTACGAAACGGCGTTGGCCTGCAATCTTGCTGCGAAGCGACGCAGCGATGGTCTTTTCTGAAGGCGGCACGTTTCTCCGCTTTCGGTCGGGCCGGGCGGAACCGCCCCCTTCGCTCCGGCCCGGCCCTCGTCCATGTGGAGGATGAAGATGCGTTCCAACACCCGTGCGCTGCGTCTGCGCGACCTGTTGCTGCCGGCCGTGCTGCTGGTGCCCGTTGCCGTCTCTTCCCTTTCGGCGCCCGCGGCAGCCCAGAATGCGCAGGCCCAGCAGATGTTCCAGAAGGCCTGCGGCAGCGACGTCAAGAAATACTGTTCCGATGTTCAGCCCGGCGGCGGCCGTATCATTCAGTGCATCAAGGCCAATGAGGCGAGCCTCTCGGACACCTGCAAGAGCGCGCTCGTGCAGATCAAGGCGCAGTCGGGCCGATAGGCCGCTTCCGGTCACCCGCCCTCAAAGGCTGCCCGGCACCGCATTCTCTGCATGGGTTTTGGAGGCCGAGCGACCATCCGGTTTGAACCAGTCCGGATGGCGCGGCCTCCGAAGCACGCCCCGGTGTCGGCCGCCCTTGTCCGGCCGGCGCTTCAGAACCGGGGTGACCTCCAACCGCCCCGGAAAGCCCCGGCCGTCCTGTGGTACCCGGCGGTCCGGTGGCGTGGCGGCCCGAGACATCGGGCCGCCTTTTCGCGTTTGGGCTCAGGCCTTGAGGGATGTACGCGCCGCGCTCTCAGGGATTGGGAAATAGCGAAAGCTCGGGCGCGTTCCGCGAGACTTGCGGAAATGGCAGGTCGAGGTCTTCAGCCGCGAAGCTCGCCACGATCAGGCCGTCGCCGCTGAAAGACTCCTGGACGTTGTGCTCCGTGAGGATCGTCGCGCCACGGCTACGCAGGGCATCAAGGCAGTCTTCGTGGGTGCTCGGGCTCCCTGAGATCACGCGATGATGCGTCGAGGCCACGACAAAGCGGATGAGATCGCCCGCATTCTCCGGCAACGAGCGCAGGAAGGGGGTCTCGGCGCCCTGCGTGTCGAGGTGAAGCACCTCGATATGCCGGAAACCGGCCAAGGCGTGCACAGCCGCGAAATCCACCATCGGAACGACCACTGACGTGTTGGTGGATTCCTGCAGGAAGGACACTTCCGCCTGAGCCTCACCGCCGATGGTTGCGCGGTGGAAGGTCATCGCTCCGACGAGGCCGTTGTGGGTCGCATTCCGTCTGCCGATGTCAAGGTTGCCCTCGTCCGGCTCGATGGCGACTGCAGACGAGCCAGGCACCTGCTTCAGATACCAGAGAGAATAATAGGACCAGAAAGCCCCGAGTTCGACGATCAACGTGTTGTGGCGGGAGCGGCGGACAATCTCTTGGAACGCCGCCTCTTCCTGAGGCTCGTGGTGACCCTTCAGACCGCGAATGAGATGGGCCATCCAGTCGCCATGGTAACCGCCGGCGACGACCTCCAGGCCATTGTGCATGATCTGGAAGGAAGCGCCGTTGCGGTCGACAATGGTGCCCGCGTCCGCGACCTTCGGGATGTCATCACAATCCGCGCACCGGAAGCCCATCAGCGTCCTGCCCAGTGCCGTCATCGGTGGGCGCGGCGGGGGAGGCGCGACGGGCGCAGGCTCCGGTGGAGGGACCGGAACAGCCTCCGGCATGATTTGTCGCTTTTGGAAGAGCTTCATCACGAGAACCGCCCCAGCCTTTCACCATCCCGAGGCTTTATGCCCCAGGACCTGCAGCGTTGAAAGGCCCGCCCGGTGGCGTGGCGGCCCGAGACATCGGGCCGCCTTTTCGCGTTTGGGCTCAGGCTTTCCCGCGCAAGGCGGGGTCGCCGTAGCCGCCGCCCGTGGGCGTCACGATGATGACGGCTTCGCCTGCCGCAAGCTCGGTCTGCGCGCAGCCCTCCAGCTTTTCCATCGTGCCGTCGGTGCGGCGGACATAGCCCTCGCCCACGGCGCCGGGCTCGCCGCTGGCGATGCCGAAGGGGCGCACGCGACGGTGCGAGGAGAGGAGCGCGCATTCCATGGGCTCCAGGAAGCGGATGCGGCGATAGGTGCCGCCGCCTGCATTCCACTGCCCCTTGCCGCCGGAACCCTCGCGCACGTGGAAATCCTCCAGCAGCACTGGGAAGCGCGTTTCCAGCACTTCCGGATCGGTGAGGCGGGAGTTGGTCATGTGCACGTGCACGCCGTCGGTGCCGTCGAAGCCGGGGCCGGCGGGCGAGCCGGAGCAGATGGTCTCGTAATACTGATAGGTGGCATTGCCGAAAGTGAGGTTGTTCATCGTGCCCTGCGAGGCGCCCATGGCCTTCATGGCGCCGAACAGGCAGTTGGTGACGGCCTGCGAGGTCTCCACATTGCCGGCCACCACGGCGGCGGGATAGCGCGGCGAGAGCATCGAGGCCTCCGGCACCACGATGCGGATGGGCCTGAGGCAGCCGGCATTCATGGGGATCTCGTCCTCCACCATGACGCGGAAGACATAGAGCACCGCCGCGCGGGTGACGGGCTCCGGGGCGTTGAAATTGTTCGGCTGCTGCGGCGAGGTGCCGGTGAAGTCGACGGTCGCCTCGCGCTTCTGCTTGTCGACGCTGATCTTCACCTTGATGACCGTGCCCTGGTCCATCTCATAGGTGAATTCGGAGTCCGAGAGGCGGTCCAGCACGCGGCGCACGCTCTCGGCGGCATTGTCCTGCACGTGGCCCATATAGGCCTTCACCACGTCGAGACCGAAGGTCGCAATCATCTTGTTGAGTTCGCGCACACCCTTCTCGTTGGCGGCGATCTGCGCCTTGAGGTCGGCGACATTCTGCACCGGATTGCGGGCGGGATATTTCGCGCCCGAGAGCAGCGCCACCAGCTCCGTCTCGCGGAAGCGGCCCTGATCGACGAGCTTGAAATTGTCGATATAGACGCCTTCTTCCTCGATGTTCGTGGCGAGCGGGCTCATGGAGCCGGGGGCAACGCCGCCCACGTCCGCATGATGGCCGCGCGAGGCCACCCAGAACAGCAGCTCGGAGCCGTCCGCATTGAAGACCGGCGTCACAACCGTGATGTCGGGCAGATGGGTGCCGCCATTATAGGGGGCGTTGAGGGCGAACACGTCGCCGGGCTTCACGGCGCCCGCATTCTCGCGGATCACCGTCTCCACCGAGCGGTCCATGGAGCCGAGGTGGACAGGCATGTGCGGCGCGTTCGCCACCAGTTCGCCGGAGCCGGAGAAGACGGCGCAGGAGAAGTCCAGCCGCTCCTTGATGTTCACCGAATAAGCGGTGTTCTGGAGCGTCACGCCCATCTGCTCGGCGATGGACATGAAGAGATTGTTGAACACCTCCAGCATTACCGGATCGGCATGGGTGCCCACCGCCTCGGCCCGCTTCAGCACCTCGGTGCGGGCGAGCAGCAGGTGGTCCTTGGCCGTCACTTCGGCGCGCCAGCCGGGCTCCACCACCACGGTCTGGTTGGGCTCGATGACGATGGCCGGGCCCTGAACCGCCATGCCGGGCCGGAAGTCGGCACGCAGCACCACCGGCGCATCGTGCCAGGCGCCGCGCGAGAAGAAGCGGGTGCGGCGGGCCTCGCGGGGGGCGGAGGTGTCGAGCGGCCGGTCGGGCTCGGCGATGCCGGCGCCGCCGCCGAAGGACTGCACCTCGATGGCCTCGACCACGATGGGCTTCTCCGGCGAGATGAAGCCGAACTGCGAGCGGTGGCGCTCCTCGAACTCCGTCGTCATGGTGGCGATGTCGGCGAGCGTGACGGGCAAGGCGGTGTCCGTGCCTTCGTAACGCAGATGAAGCTTGGCCTCGTTAGTGACGGCCGTGCCGGTGACGCCCTGTCCGGCGAGCTCGGCCACCGTCTCGGCGGTGAGCGTGTCGCGCAGGGTCTCGACGGCGGCGAGCGCCGCGGATTCCAGCCGGGCGCCGACCGCCTTGGTGCGCAGGGCACGGATGTCGGCAAGGCCCATGCCATAGGCCGAGAGCAGGCCGGAGAAGGGATGGATGAGCACGCGCGTCATGCCGAGGGCATCAGCCACCAGGCAGGCGTGCTGGCCGCCGGCGCCGCCGAAACAGTTGAGCGCATAGCGCGTCACGTCGTAACCGCGCTCCACCGAGATTTTCTTGATGGCATTGGCCATGTTCTCGACGGCTATGGTGACGAAGCCGTCCGCCACCGCCTCAGGCGCGCGTCCGTCGCCGATCTCGGCGGCCATGGCCTCGAACTTCTTGCGCACGGCACCGGCATCGAGGGGCTCGTTCTGGGCGGGGCCGAAAATCTTCGGGAAGAAGTCGGGGATCAGCTTGCCCAGCATCACATTGGCGTCGGTGACGGCCAGCGGGCCGCCGCGCCGATAGCAGGCGGGGCCGGGATTGGCGCCGGCGCTGTCCGGACCGACGCGGAAGCGCGCACCGTCATAATGCAGGATGGAGCCGCCGCCGGCCGCCACCGTGTGAATCTGCATCATGGGTGCGCGGATGCGCACGCCGGCCACTTCGGTGTCGAAGGCCCGCTCCAGCTCCCCGTCGAAATGGCACACGTCGGTGGAGGTGCCGCCCATGTCGAAGCCGATGATGCGGTTAAGGCCGGCGATCTCGCCGGTCTTCGCCGCGCCCACCACGCCGCCGGCGGGGCCCGAGAGCAGCGCGTCCTTGCCCTGGAACAGGTCCGCCGCCGTGAGACCGCCTGAGGACATCATGAACATGAGGCGGATGGCGGCGTCGGCGGCCTGGTTGTCCGCGCCCAACTCATCCGCCACCTGGCGCACGTAGCGGCGCAGGATGGGCGAGAGATAGGCATCCACCACGGTGGTGTCGCCGCGGCCCACCAGCTTGATGAGGGGCGAGACCTCATGGGAGACGGACACCTGCGGGAAGCCGATCTCGCGGGCCAGCGCCGCCACCTGCGCCTCATGGGCCGGGAAGCGGTAGCCGTGCATGAAGACGATGGCCACGGCCTCGATGCCGTTCGCCTTCGCCGCCTCGAGACCGGCGCGCACCGCGCCGAGGTCGGGCGCCTGCTCCACCGTGCCGTCGGCGCGCACGCGCTCATCAACTTCCAGCACGCGCTCGAACAGCATGTCCGGCTTGACGATCTTCTTGGCGAAGATCTTCGGCCGGGCCTGATAGCCGATCTTCAGCGCATCCTTGAAGCCGGAGGTGGTGACCAGCAGCGTGCGGTCGCCCTTGCGTTCCAGAAGGGCATTGGTGGCGACCGTCGTGCCCATCTTGACGGCAGACACCAGACGTTGGGGAATCGGGGCGCCGGCCGGCAGGCCGAGCAACTCGCGGATGCCGTGAACGGCGGCGTCCTTGTAGGCCTCGGGATTCTCGGAGAGCACCTTGTGGGCGACCAGCGTGCCGTCAGGCTTCTTGCCCACGATATCGGTGAATGTGCCGCCGCGATCGATCCAGAATTCCCATGTGGCCGGGGTCTGCGACGCGGGGCTCGACATATGCTGCTCCTTGTATGGCATGCAATTTGCTGCGCATCGGAGCCCGCCAGGGCGAGCGGAGGACAGCAGCGACGCTTCGCCGACGAGCAAAGACATGGCGGGAAAGACACGTCAACGATTTGTTGACATGACATAAAAAGAACACAAAATGGCGCGGTTTGTGCCTTTTTCTCTTCCGCAGGGGAGCTTCATGACGGCGGACGAACATCAATGGCCCCCGTGCCTCAGGGCACTGGTACCGGGGCGCCCTGTGCCTTCCGCATCTTTTGGCCGGGGAGCAGGGGCATGATCCGCCGCCTTCTCGACGGCCTCTATCTGCTCTCCGGCGTGCTCGCCGCCATCTTCCTCCTCGTCATCTTCCTCCTGATGATCGGCCTCTCATCCGGCCGCGATATCGGTTTCGACATTCCCGCCGGTGACGATTTCGCGTCCTGGTCCATGGTCGCCATGTCCTTCCTCGGGCTGGCCCACACCTTCAAGAAGGGCGAGATGATCCGCGTCGGTCTGCTGCTGGAGCGTCTGACGGGCCGCAAGCGCCAGATGATGGAGCTATTCGCCCTCACCGTCGGCATCGTCTTCCTGGCCTATTTCACCAAGAATGCGATCCAGCTCACCTATGATTCCTATCGCTTCGACGACATGTCCCAGGGCGTGATCGCGGTGCCGCTCTGGATCCCGCAGACGGGCTACGCGCTGGGCATCACCATCCTGCTCATTGCGATGATCGACGAGTTCGTCCACGTCGCCAGCGGCCATCACCCCCGCTACGAGAAAGAACCTCCCAAGACGCCCGAAGAACTCATCGAGCGCGTGGCGTCCGGCGGGGGCGTGTGAGCATGGTCGAACATCTCGGGCTGGTGCCCCTCTCCATCATCCTGCTCATGCTGCTGGTCGCCGTTCTGGCGAGCGGCGTCTGGATCGCCATCGGCCTCGCCATCGTCGGCTATGCGGCGATGGTGCTCACCACCGACATCCCCATCGGACAGGTGCTTGCCACCACGGTGTGGGCTTCTTCCGCCTCCTGGACGCTGGCGGCCCTGCCGCTGTTCATCTGGATGGGCGAGATCCTGTTCCGTACCCGCCTGTCGGAGGAAATGTTCCGCGGCCTTGCCCCGTGGCTGCAATGGCTGCCGGGGCGCCTGCTGCACGTGAACATCGTCGGCTGTGGCATCTTCGCCGCCGTTTCCGGCTCTTCCGCCGCCACCTGCGCGACGGTGGGAAAGATCGCTTTGCCGGAACTGGAAAAGCGCGGCTACGACCAGCAGATGGCGCTCGGCACGCTGGCCGGCTCCGGCACGCTGGGCCTGCTCATCCCGCCCTCCATTCCCATGGTGGTCTATGCGGTGACGGCCAACGTCTCCGTGCTGCAGGTCTTCCTCGCCGGCTTCCTGCCCGGCCTGCTGGTGATGGGGCTTTACAGCGGCTACGTCATCCTCTGGTCGCTGCTCAATCCCGGCAAGACGCCGCCGCGCGATCCGCCCATGTCGTTCCGTCGCAAGATGCAGGAATCGGCGAAGCTGATCCCCTGCCTGCTGCTGATCCTCGGGGTCTTCCTGTCGCTGGTCACCGGCCTTGCGACGGCCACCGAATGCGCCGCCTGGGGTGTGCTGGGGGCGCTCGCGCTGGCATTCTGGAGCCGCACGCTCACCTGGCGGCTGTTCCTCGAAAGCCTCATGGGCGCCACGCGTCTCACCTGCATGATCATGCTCATCATCGCCGGTGCGGCCTTCACCACCGCCGCCATGGCCTATACGGGCATTCCGGTGGCGCTGGCGGAATGGGTGCAGGGGCTCAACCTGACACCCGGCAAGCTCGCCCTCGCGCTGACCGTCATGTACATCATCCTGGGATGCCTCATCGATGGCATCTCCATGATCGTGCTCACGGCGGTCATCGTGCTGCCCATGATCAAGCAGGCGGGGTTCGATCTCGTGTGGTTCGGCGTCTATCTCGTGATCCATGTGGAGATGGCGCAGATCACGCCGCCGGTGGGCTTCAACCTGTTCGTGCTTCAGAACATGAGCGGGCGGGACACCTGGGCCGTGGCCAAGGCCGCGTTCCCCTTCTTCATTCTTCTCAACATCGCCGTTCTCATCATCACCGCGTTTCCAGAGATCGTCCTGGTGGTCCCGCGCTGGGTCTTTCCGGGCTGATGCCCCACCTGTTTCAAGTCTAGAGAGGATGACATGACGCGACTTCGTACGATTGCCGCCGCGCTCATTGCCGGCGGTCTTGCGGCCCTCTCGGCGGGCACCGCATCGGCGCAGACCAAGTGGAACCTGCCGACCGGCTATCCGCAGGACAATTTCCACACCGAGAACATCGCGCAGTTCGCCAAGGAGGTGGACAGCGCCTCCGGCGGGAAGCTGCTCATCACCGTCCATCCCGGCGCCTCGCTGTTCAAGGTGCCGGAGATCAAGCGCGCGGTCATGACCGGGCAGGCGCAGGCGGGTGAGGTTCTCATGTCCGTGCATGAGAATGAGGACCCGATCTTCGGCATCGACACGGTGCCCTTCCTCGCCACCTCTTATCCGGCGGCCAAGAAGCTGTGGGACGCCTCCCGTCCCGCAGTGGAGAAGAAGCTCGACAGCCAGGGCTTGAAGCTTCTCTTCGCCGTGCCGTGGCCGCCTCAGGGCCTGTTTTCCAAGACTGCCGTCACCAAGGTCGAGGACCTGAAGGGCGTGAAGTGGCGCGCCTACAATCCCGGCACCTCGCGCATCGCCGCCCTCGTCGGCGCCCAGCCGGTCACGGTGCAACAGGCCGAACTGGCCCAGGCGCTGGCCACCGGCGTTGTCGCTGCGCTCATCACCTCCGGCGCCACCGGCTATGACGTGAAGATCTGGGAAAGCGTGCCCTATTTCTACGACATCCAGGCCTGGCTGCCGAAGAACATGGTGTTCGTGAACAAGGCAGCCTTCGAGGCGCTCGACAAGCCGACGCAGGAGGCCGTGCTCAAGGCTGCGGCTGCCGCCGAGGCGCGCGGCTGGAAGACCTCGGAGGAAAAGAGTACCTGGTTCCTCAAGGAACTGGCGGCCAAGGGCATGA
This sequence comes from Azorhizobium sp. AG788, assembly GCF_004364705.1. Lineage (NCBI taxonomy): Bacteria > Pseudomonadati > Pseudomonadota > Alphaproteobacteria > Hyphomicrobiales > Xanthobacteraceae > Azorhizobium > Azorhizobium sp. AG788. The sequence continues at coordinate 475,550 of NZ_SOBM01000003.1, read as the reverse complement.
CCGTCGCCCCGCCGAGCCCGGAACTGAAGGCCGGCTTCGAGAAGGTGGGCAAGGATCTCACCGCCGACTGGGAGAAGAAGGCGGGCGAGAATGGCGTCGCCATCATCAAGGCGTATGAAGCCGCCAAGTGAGCGGTGGCGCGGGGCGGAGGCCATGGCTTCCGGCCCCTTCCGCCCTGTGCAATGAAGCGGGCGGCCCCGGCCTCGGCCGGGGCTCCCGGACGGAGAGGAGAGACCATGACCCGGCGCCCGGCTGATGACAGCCCGTCCGCACCCTCCGGTGGACCGCTTGCGACGCCCGCCGTGGGCTCGATCGTCTCTTCCGCGCATCTGGCCGAGGGCGGTGCCCTTCCGGCCCTGTCCGAGGTCGAATTCGGCCTCAACATGATCTCCCACGCCTATTCGCGCTGGATGGTGCGCTGCATGTCGGCGGCCGGCGTTCCGGACCTGTCCGCCCTCGACGTGCAGGTGCTGCACCATGTGGTGCATCGCGACCGGCCTAAGACCATTGCCGACCTCTGCCTTGTGCTCGACGTGGAAGACACCCACCTCGTCACCTATGCTGCCAAGAAGCTCCAGGCGCTGGGGCTGGTCTCCGGCGGCCGGCGCGGCAAGGAGAAGACGCTGACCGCCACCCCCGCCGGCAAGAGGGCCTGCGCCCGCTATCGGGAGGTGCGCGAGGCGCTCCTCTCCTCGGCCGTGGCGGCGACCGGCATCGCTCCGGAAAAGCTCTCGGAAATCGCTGCCGTCCTGCGCGCGCTCTCAGGTCATTACGACCAGGCCGCACGCTCCGCCGCCAGTCTGTAGCGCGGCCTTTCGGGCCTTTACCTCCGCGCGGATCCCCCATTCCGGAGGGATTGTCGTCTGCGGTGTCGTTGCTCTCTCCAAAGTGGAGCGGTCGATGGCTTGCAATTAAGCATACGCAATCGCACAACCGGAGGATTGTCGCCTTCCGAGGTTCGTCGCCAGATGGCAAAGTTGGTTCTGCTTCCGCGCCCGTATGTTTCCGCCGTCATTCTCGCCCTGACGGGCGCTGTGGCGACCGCGGGGGCGCCTGCGCTGGCCCAGCAGGCCGGCGATACCGGATCGTATGTCGACGTCACCATCGAGACTGCCTGTCAGGTGCTGGAGCCGGTCATCGAACGCGGCCTCGCCGCCCGGGGGGTGAAGGTCGTGAAGGCCGTGCAACTGTGTCCAAGCCGCACGGGCGTTCTGGTCCATCAGCCGGAAAAGAACATGTTCTTCCTGCGGGATGCGGTCAGGGTCGCCTCGGCTTCCGGCGAGCGGATCGTGCCCTTCTCCGCCGAGGTCCGTTACACGGTGAATGCGCAGGGGCGACCGGACTGGACGCAGGTGGAATTCCGCTGCGAGGACAAGCGCTGAGACTTGTCTGGAATTTGTCCAGATGTCAGGCCTTTCGACCGTTCTGCTGAAGCGTGAGCGCCGGACACTTGGTCGCATACGAGGCGAGCGTCTTCGCGGCGTGGAGAGTACAGCCGCGCACACGTGTCCTATCCCGGCCTGATCTGACAACCTTCTAACAACAAAAGAAGAATAGCGGCTCCGCGCGATCCAGCGCATGGACGCCGCTGTGCCGGCGCCGCGTTGGACCTTCGATTTGCTGCGATGCCGAATATTACAACATGTTGACATCATCGCAGCCGGAACCTATTCCACTCCTCAAACAAGCGGCGCCTGAAGCCGCAGGGTGTGGAGGACAACGTTGTCGGCCGGCCTCAGGATCACACGTCAGCTCTCGATCGCGGGACGCCGCCCATGACGGGTCTGCGCCTCGTTGCCGACGATCTGACCGGTGCCCTCGACGCCGCCATCGCCTTCGTCACGCCCGGCCAGCACGTGCCCGTCTATTGGAACGCGCCGCCGTCCGCCGCCCCCTCCCGGCTGGCCATCGACAGCGGCACCCGCGAGACCGACGCTGCGTCCGCCCGCGCCCGAGTCGCCGCGCTTCTGAGGAACATCACGCCTGACGCCGATACGCTCTTCTTTGCCAAGCTCGACAGTCTGCTGCGCGGGCAGGCGGCAGCGGAGATCGCGGCCTGGATGGAGGCGCTCCAGCCCCGCCGGTGCATCATCGCCCCGGCTTTCCCCAGACAGGGGCGGGTGACGCGCGGCGGCATCCAGTATCTGTGCCGGGATGGCGCGGAACGGCCGGTGGGCGCTGACCTGCGTGCGACGCTTGAGGCAGAAGGTCACCCGGTGCACCTGCGCCGGCCCGGCGAAGCCATGCCCGACGGCGTCAGCCTCTGGGACAGCGAGACCGATACCGATCTCGCACAGATCGTCGCCGCGGGCCGGCCGGCCGATGGGACGACCCTGTGGTGCGGGAGCGGAGGGCTCGCCGCGGCTCTGACGGGGCACCCCTCCGGCATCGACGTGGCGCCCCGCACGCTCCCCCGTCCGATCCTCGGCCTATTCGGGACCGATCATCCCGTCACCATGGCGCAGCTCGCCGCTTGTGGAGACGCGGTTCTGGCCCTTTCCGCCGATGGCCGAGACAACGCTGCCGCGCTCGGGAACAAGCTCGCAGCGGATGGCGTGGCGCTCGCCCGCCTCGCCCTGCCGGAAGGCACGCCGCGCCCTGTCGCGGCGGCGCGCATCGCAGAGGCTTTCTCGAGCCTCGTGGCGCAGCTTGATCCGCCGGGCACGCTCATCGTTTCGGGTGGCGAGACCTTGCGCAGCCTCTGTGCCGCGCTTGAGGCGGAACGGCTCGACCTCTACGGCCAGATCGAATCCGGCGTGCCGTGCTCGATCCTGCGAGGTGGCCGCTTCGACGGCGTTCACATCATATCCAAATCGGGTGCCTTCGGCGCCCCATCGCTGCTGCGGCGGCTGACCGAGACCTCCGAGGGAGATGACGCATGACACCCCATCTGGCCATCACCATGGGCGATCCCGCCGGCATCGGCCCGGAGATCATCGCCAAGGCCTGCGAGCGCCTGAAGGATCGCCTCGCCGCCGGCCATCTGCGGCTGCTGGTGATCGGCAGCAACGCGGCGCTGCACGGCGCGCAGAAGGCGCTGGGTTCTACGGTCGCCATTCCCGAAGTCTCGGCGGATGACGCGGAATGGCCTGCGCTCGCCTGCCTTCAGGCCTGCCCGGAAGGCGAGCCCATCCTGCCCGGCGTGGCCTCGGTGGATGGCGGGCGCTTTGCCTATCATGCGGTGGAGCGCGGCGTGCGCCTCGCGCAGGCCGGGCGCATCCAGGGCATCGTCACCGGCCCGCTCAACAAGGAAACGCTGAACCGCGCCGGCTTCCATTATGCCGGCCACACCGAGATGCTGGCGGAGCTGACCGGCGCGCGCGGCTCGGTGATGCTGCTCGCCCACGGCAACATGCGCGTCAGCCATGTCACCACCCATGTGGCGCTGAAGGACGTGCCCAAGCGCCTGACCCCCGAGCGCCTGCGCTATGTGATCGAGCGCACGGACGAAGCCCTGCGCGGCCTCGGCCTTGAGCGCCGGCGGATCGCGGTGGCCGCCCTCAATCCTCATGCGGGCGAAGGCGGCCTCTTCGGCACGGAAGACATGGATGTCAGCGAGCCGACGATCGCCAAGGCGGTGGCCGACGGCTTTGACGTGGTGGGCCCGGTGCCGGGCGACACGGTGTTCGTGAAGCTGCGCGGCGGCCAGTTCGATGCGGTGATCGCCATGTATCACGATCAGGGCCACATCCCGGTGAAGCTGCTGGGCTTCAACGTGAACCCCGAGACGGGCAAGTGGGACGCGCTCTCCGGCGTCAACATTACCCTCGGCCTGCCCATCATCCGCACCTCCGTGGACCATGGCACCGCCTTCGACATCGCCGGCAAGGGCATCGCCAATGAGCTGAGCCTCATCGAAGCGATCGAATACGCCGAAAAGCTCGCCGCCAGCCGCGGCGCCTAGGTCGCGATCCGTCGGCCAATTCATTGAAAAGAGACGGGTTCGCGCGTCCCGCCGGGCCCGTCTCCGAAGGATACCGTACACATGACCCTCGCGTTTTCTCCCATTGACCTCGTCCGGCCGCCGCGCATCGCGTTCGGCTCCGGCACCCTCTCCGCCGTGCGCGAATGGCTGGCGGCGAAGGGGCTGAAGCGCGCCCTCGTGGTGGCGGATGGGTTCAACGCCGGCCGCATTAAACTGCTCGGCCTTGAGGGCGCCGTGGAGGTGTTCGGCGAGGTGAAGCCCGAGCCGGACCTGCCCAACCTCGAAGCCCTGCTCGCCAAGGCGGAGAGCTTCGGACCGGACGTGGTGATCGGCTTCGGCGGCGGCAGCGCCATGGATCTCGCCAAGCTCGCCGCCGTGCTGCCCGGCTCCGGCCAGTCGCTGCATGATGTGGTGGGGCCGGAGAAGGTGGCCGGCAAGCGCGCCGCCCTCATTCAGGTGCCCACCACCGCCGGCACCGGCAGCGAGGCGGGCACACGCGCGCTCGTCACCGATCCCGTGACGCAGAACAAGCTCGCCGTGCAGAGCCTGCACATGCTGGCGGACCTCGCGGTGGTCGATCCTGATCTCACGCTCACCGTGCCGCCCGCCGTCACCGCCGCCACCGGCGTCGATGCCATGGCCCATTGCGTCGAGGCCTTCACCAGCCGCAAGGCGCACCCGACCATCGATCTCTATGCGCTGGAAGGCGCGCGACTGGTCGGCCGTTTCCTGCCCCGGGCCATCAAGGACGGCAGCGACCGCGAGGCCCGCGCCGGCCTCGCGCTGGCCTCGCTCTATGGCGGCTTCTGCCTCGGTCCGGTCAACACGACCGCTGGGCATGCGGTGGCCTATCCGCTCGGCACGCGCCATCACATCGCCCATGGCGCGGCCAATGCCCTGATCTTCCCGCACGTGCTGGCCTTCAATGCCCCCGCTGTGCCGGAGAAGACTGCGCAGGTGCTCGCCGCCCTCGGCTTGCCCGCCTCGAGCGATCCGGCCGTGGTGCTGAAAGCCACCCGCGAGTGGTGCGCGGCGCTGGGCTGCGAGATGCGCCTGTCCGCCTACCAGGTGCCGGCTGATGATCTGCCGATCATGGCCACCGAGGCCCATGCCATCCGGCGCCTGCTCGACAACAACCCGCGCGACATGAGCCGCGAGGACATTCTGGCCATCTATCAGGCCGCTCTCTGATCTCTTCCCTCGATCCCGCACAAAGGCCACGCATCATGAGCAAGATCTCCGGCTGCTTCGTCGCCATCGTCACGCCGTTCGATGAGAACGAGAACCTCAACGAGCAGGCGCTGCGCCGCCAGGTGGAGCGTCAGGTCTCCTGCGGCAACGGCGTGTTCTGCGCCGGCACCAATGGCGAGTTCTACACCCTGTCCTTCGCCGAGAAGGTGCGCGTGGCCGAGATCTGCGTCGAGCAGGCGGCGGGCCGCGTGCCCGTGCTCGCCCATATCGGCGAAATCTCCACGCACCAGACCATCGCGCTGGGCAAGGAAATCCAGAAGCTCGGCGTCGCGGCTGTCTCGGCCATCACGCCGTCCTTCATCGCCTGCTCGCAGGACGAGCTGATCGCCCATTACCGTCGCGTGGCCGACGCGCTCGACGTTCGTCTCTACCTCTACAACATCCCTGCCCGCACCGGGAACACGCTGCAGCCCGAGACCGTGCGTACGCTCGCCTCCCACCCCTCCATCATCGGCATCAAGGACAGCGAGGGCACGCAGGCGAGCATCGACGGCTTCCTCGCCATCGCCCGCGAGCGGGATGATTTCGACGTGCTCGTCGGCCCGGACTCCCTCGTGCTGCACGGTCTGAAGAACGGCGCGCAGGGCTCCATCTCCGGTCTCGGCAACATCGCCCCCCAGACGCTGAACCGCATCTGGACCTCCTTCTCCAAGGGCGATCTGGCCGACGCCGAGGCGGCGCAGGAGCGCTACAGCGCGCTGCGCAAGGAACTGTATGCGCACGGCTTCCCGCCCTCCATGGTCAAGCGCGCCCTGCGCCTCGCCATGCCGGAAGTGGGCGCGAGCCGTGGCCCGGCGCTCGTCTCCGATGCCGCCAACGACGCCATCCTCCCCATCTCGAAGGCCTATGCGGAGGCTGTGGGCTGACCTCGAGCCCACCAGCCGCACGCGAACAGTGAATGCAGGGAAAACGCCCGTGAACCAACAGCCTCACCCCGCCGCGTTGAGCGGTGCAACAGCGAAGCCCGCCACCCGCATTCGCTGGTTCGTCGTCGCCCTCATGTGGCTGGCGATCGCCATCAACTATATCGACCGCACCGTGCTCTCGGCGGCGGCGCCGCACCTGAGCAAGGAGTTCAACATCCCCCCGGACCAGATGGGGCTGATCCTCTCGGCCTTCTTCTGGTCCTACGCCCTGTTGCAGATCCCCGCCGGCTGGTTCTCGGACCGCTTCGGCCAGAAGATCGGTCTTGGCGCCTCGGTGGCCTGGTGGTCCATCGCCACGGCGGCGACGGGACTCGCCAGCGGCTTCAACTCGCTGTTCGCCATGCGCGTCGCGCTCGGCGTGGGTGAGGCGGGCGCTTATCCGGCCAATGCCGGCATCGCCTCCAAGTGGTTCCCTGACAAGGAGCGGGCCACCGTCTCCGGTCTGTTCGACAGCGCCTCCAAGTTCGGCGGCGCGGTTGCCATGCCGCTGATCATCTGGATGATCGCGATGGTGGACTGGCGCTGGACCTTTGGCATCATCGGCCTTGTGGGCGTGGTGTGGAGCGTCGTCTGGTGGTGGTTCTACACCGAGACGCCGGAGCAGCACCCGCGCATCAGCCCGAGCGAGGTGGCCTATATCCGTGAGGGCCAGACCCGCCAGCACGGCAAGGACGCCACCTTGGGCATGAAGTGGTATCAGCTGCTGCGCTATCGCAACATCTGGGCCATGTGCCTCGGCTTCTTCACCATCAACTACATCTCCTACTTCTTCATCACCTGGCTGCCGACCTATCTGGTGAAGGAGAAGGGCATGGGGATGCTGGCGGTGGGTTTCGTCGCCGCGCTGCCGCTGATCAGCGGTCTCGTGTTCGAGATCTTCGCGGGCTGGCTCTCCGACCACATCGTGAAGAAGAAGCTGCTTTCGCTCACCGCCACCCGCAAGCTGTTCCTCATCATCGGCCTCACGATGGCGCTGTGCATCGGCCTTGCCGCCTTCACCGAGTCGGTGGTGCTCACCATCCTGCTCCTGTGCATCGCCAAGTCCGGCACCACCATCTCCGCCTCGCAGGTCTGGGCGCTGCCGGGTGACGTGGCGCCCAAGAACATGGCGGGCACGGTCGCCGGGCTCCAGAACATGGTGTCGAACTTCGGCGGCGTGGTCGGCCCCATCGTCACCGGCTTCATCGTCGCCGCCACCGGCTCCTTCGCCATGGCGCTCCTGTTTTCCGCCGGCCTCGGCCTGCTGGGCATCCTCAACTACGCCTTCCTGCTCGGCAAGGTCGTGCCCATCGAGAGCCGGTCCTGACCGGTCCCACCCCTGAGGGTTCCATGAGTTTCACCGTTGTATCCGTGGGCGGCCCGCTGGCGCCCGAGGGCGAGGCGCTCATCGTCAAGGCCGGGGGGCGTGTGGTTTCCACCGCCCCCTATCCGGCCCGCGCCGACCTCATCGCCCTGCTGGCGAGCGAGCAGCCCGACGCCATCGTGGTGCGCGTGGTCGAGAAGATCGACGCCGACGTGATGCGCGCCTCGCCGCGCCTGAAGCTGATCGCCAAGCATGGCGCCGGCACCAATGACATCGACGTGGAAGCGGCCGCCGCCCTCGGCCTGCCGGTGATCGCGGCGGTGGGCGCCAATGCCCATTCCGTTGCCGAGCACGCTCTGGCGCTCCTGCTGGCGCTCGCCAAGGATATCCGCACGCAGGACGCCTTCGTGCGCGGTGGCGGCTGGGAAAAGCGGGTCTACAAGGGCTTCGAGCTGCGCGGCCGCACGCTCGGCCTCGTGGGCCTCGGCATGATCGGCCGCAGCTTCGCCGCCATGGTGCAGCCGCTCGGCATGACCGTGTTCGGCTACGATCCCTTCGCGGCGCCGGAGGCTTTCGGGCCGCATGTGGAGCGCATCACTGATCTCGACGACATGCTGGCGCGCTGCGATGTCATCAGCCTGCACTGCCCGCTGACGCCGCAGACGGAAGGGCTCATCAACGCCCGCGCGCTCGGCCTCATGAAGCCGGGCAGCCTGCTCATCAACACCGCACGCGGCGAGGTGGTGGACGAGGAGGCTCTTGTGGCCGCGCTCAAGAACGGCCCGCTTGCGGGTGCCGGCCTCGACAGCTTCGCCCACGAGCCGCCCTCGCCGACCCATCCCCTGTGGTCGCTGCCCAATGTGATCCTCTCGCCCCACATCGGCGGCGTGACCGAGGATGCGCGCCGGCAGGTCTCCACCATGACGGCCACCAATGTGGCGGCCCTCCTGACGGGGCAGACCATCTCCCCCCACTTCTACGTCAAGCCCAAGCTAAAGGCCTGAACGACGTCATCCCTCGGGTTGCCGTCTCGGGGGCTGATCGGAAGGGGGCGCGCGGTCAAGCGCTCCTCTTCAATCGCAAGGCCAGCCCCCTTCTGCCGCCTGAGTGGCAAGTGATCGAAAGGGCCTGGATTGAGGAGATGCAGCAGTTCGGTGCGGGTGAGAAGGACGGGAGCCAACACGTGCCGACCGGCTCTCGCTCCCAAACTGACCGCGTTTCGACACGTCTTCTGCCTCGCTTCTGCTTGCTCACGTCTTGTCGGTTCCGTGCGTTCGGTCGAACGCCGCGCGCGCCGCGCGGAAGCTATCCGCGTTCTCGACGATCCACGTCCACAGAGGCACCATTCGGACGAGCAACTCCAAGCCCGTCTCGGACAGCGCATATTCGACGTGCGGAACGGTCTCTTCAAAATCGTGGCGGATCACCAGCCCGTCTCGCTCTAGGGTTGGGACCCATAAAATGGTTGGCCCTCCCGGCTCATTGTGATTCACCGCTTCCGATGCCCGCCGCCCGCATCCTCCATGGCGACAAAGGCTACGACAGCGACGCCATCCGCAGGCAGGTCGAGGAGAACGGGACAATGCCCAACATCCCACCAAAGGCCAACCGGCGCTGGAAGAACTGTTTCTCACCCGTGCTCTACCGCGACCGAAACGCCATAGAGCGCATGTTCTGCCGCCTCAAGGACTTTCCGCGCGTCGCCACCCGATACGACCGCAACGCCGTCAACTTCCTCGCGGCCGTCTGCATCGCCGCGACAGTCAGCTACTGGTTATGAGGCTCAACTCTAGAAGGCAAGGCGGGCCGAGAGCAGTGCCTGGAGGGGGTCACCCACTGCCACACCGAGATTGCTGCCCTGGGTGGACGTGTAATAGGTGGTATTAAAGAGGTTTTTCACATTGAGCTGGACGGTAATAGGCTTGGCGCTGCCGATGGTATAAGCGGCAAAGGCATCGAACACAGTATAGCCGGGCAGCCAGAAGCTGTTGGCGGCATCGCCCGCCGCCCGGCTGCGGCCATTGAGGCCGCCGCCCACCTTCAGGCTGTTGTCGCCCCATATCCGGCCGAAGTCATAGGTGGCGAAGAGCGAATAGGTGGTGGCTGCCGAATTGGCGAGGGTGTTGCCGGCATATTGGGGATCCTGCAGCACCGTCACGTCGGCATAGCCGTAGCTGGCGATGATGTTGATCCGATCGGTCAATGCACCCGCCACATCGAACTCGAAGCCCCGCGAGCGCACCTTGCCGGCGGTGCGCGCGACGCTCTCGCCATCGACCAGTTCCGAATAGAGAACGTTTTTCTTCTCGATGTCGAACACCGCCGCCGTGCCCGTCAGCCCCTTCATGATCTCGAACTTGAGACCGCCTTCGTAGGAGACGCTGGTCTCGGGCGGCAGCGTGCCGATGTAGCTGGCGATGGACACCTGTGGCACGAAGCCGGTGGCGTAGTTCACATAGAAGGACAGCCAATCGGTGGCCTTATAGACGAGGCCGGCGCGGGGCATGAACTCACCGCCGTCGGCGCTGGTGTTCAGATTGAAGGGACGGCCCTTGCCGGCGGTCTGCTCGTAATATTGCAGGCTGGCACCGGCGACGAGGATCCACTGGTCGGTCAGATAGAAGGCATCCTGCGCATAGGCATTATAGACGCTCTGCTGGGCGCTCTGGTCGCTGTCGGCCGCCGAGACCGTGGTGCAGGAGGCGAGCTGGCCATAGACCGGATTGTAGATGTTGAAGCCGGTCCTGTTGGCGCAGCGCATCATGTCGGTGCGCAGCACGTCGTAATAATTGTAGGACGCGCCGAACAGCACCTCGTTCTTGAAGCCGGCGAGGTTCACCGTGCCCGACAGATCCGCCCGCAGGTTATGGTCATATTGGGTGGAATCCTGTGTCGCATCCGACCGGCGGGTCAGTGCGCCGGTCGAGGCATTGTAGGAGACCACACGGGCCTGATTGTCCGAATAGACGTCGCGGCTGTAGCTGTAGTTGAGCTTCAGCTTCCAGCTGTCGTTGAGCTGGTGAACGGCATTGGCCTGGAACAGGTCCGAGGCGCCCTGGGTGATGTTGTAGGGTTCGTCGAACCGCGTGCGGCGGGGGACGTTCACCGCCTGGCCCGTGGTCAGGTTGAAGATGGTGCCGCGGTCGAAGGGCACTGTATAGTCGCGGTGGGTATAGGCCAGGGTGACGGTGGTCTTGTCGCCATACCAGGCAAGGGAAGGGGCGAGAATGGTCTGGCGCGTGGTGCCATAGCTGCGCCAGTAGTCCTCATCCTGATATTCCGCCATGAAACGGTAAGCGAGGTTGGTGCCGGCGATGGGGCCGGTGATGTCGAGATCCGTATAGCCGCCGCCGAAGCTCGAGGCGGTGGCGGACAGCGAACCGCCGAAGGTCTGTTGCGGCGTCTTGGTGATGAGATTGATCACGCCGCCGGGCTCCTGAATGCCATAGAGCGTGGAAGCGGGCCCCTTCAACACCTCCACCCGGTCCGTGGTCAGATTGAAGCTGCGCGGCAGCACCGTGCGCATGCCGTTGGTGAGGATGGAGCCGTCGCGATTGTCGCCGAAGCCCCGCCGGGTGACGGCATCCTGCGTGGCACCCAGCGTGTTGGCGATGGTGACGTTGCTCACATTGGCGAGCACGTCGTCCAGCGAATGGGCAGCCTGATCGACGATCACCTCATTGGTGACGACATTCACCGCCTGCGGAATGTCGAGGATCGGCATCTCCGTCAGCGTGGCGCTGGAACTGGAGAGCGGCTGGTAGCCGTGCGTCTGCCCGCCCTGATCCTCGGCCTGCACGGTCAGCGTGGTCAGCAGGATTTCCGTGTCGCCATTGACGATGGTCTGTGTGGACGCGGAGGGAGCCGGACCACCCGACGTTTGCGCATGGACACTGCTCGCAAGCGCCGCCTGAGCCAGAAGGAAGGCGGGAAGGGAAGCCTGTCGCAGCAGGCCGCGTGCAGTCGCGGAACGGATCATTGCCAATGCCTCAAACTCGCGTCCCGCTGCTCACGGCGGCAAGGCCGCGCGGAAGCGACGGAACGCACCCCGTGAGAGGCAGGTCTTTCAAACGCGGATGTAGTAGTAAAATCTGGAAACAATCCAACATGCTTGCCGCTTTGGCGTCGGGCGCGACGCTACCCGCGGCGCGCTGGACGCATTTCTACGCCACGCGCGCCCAAAAGCACTGTTCTTGGCGCGGTTAGCTCCGGACTTTTTGTTTGGAATAAATCGAAAAAGACTTCGGTATCCCATGCCGCGCCGGTGCATTTTTGCATCACGATTGTCCCGTCCGGGCCCTGTTTTCAGGGTGAAGTCCCCGCTGCAATTGACTACTACAATCGGCTACCGGACAGCTTGAGCGTGATGCCGCTTGAGCGATTGGCCGTTGCGGCCGATCCGCCGCCGCAGCGCGCGGAAGGCCGGGAGCGGCGGCGCCGCGGGCATGAGGAGTGTGGGCGTGGAAACGGCGGTGGGTGCGGCGGGGGCGGAGGGGGAGCCGGGCGATGATGGCCTGCGCACCCGATGCCTTCAGGTCGCCTATGGCCGCCGGCTGGTGATCGACGGCGTCTCGCTGTCGGTCCCCTCAGGCCGCCTCACGGCTCTCATCGGCCCCAACGGTTCGGGCAAGTCCACCTTGCTCGGCGCCATGGCCCGCCTGCTGGCCCCGCGCGCCGGCACGGTCCTGCTCGACGGCCGCAGCGTACATCACATGCCGACGCGCGCCCTCGCCCGCGCGCTGGGCATCCTGCCCCAGAGCCCTGTCGTGCCGGAAAGCCTGACGGCTTACGAGCTGGTCTCGCGCGGGCGCTATCCCCATCAGGGGGCACTGAAGCGCTGGAGCGAATCTGACGAGCAGGCGGTCGTGCGGGCGATGCGCCTCACCGGCACGCTGGATTTCGCCGATGTGCCGGTCGATCGTCTCTCGGGCGGCCAGCGCCAGCGCTGCTGGATCGCCATGACCATGGCGCAGGAAACGCCGGTGATCCTGCTCGACGAGCCCACCACCTTCCTCGATCTGCGTTATCAGGTGGAGGTGCTCGAGCTGTTGCGCACGCTCGCCCATGCGCATGGACGTACGGTCGTCGCGGTCCTGCACGACCTCAATCTGGCGCTCGCTTATGCCGATTGCGTGGTCTGCCTAAAGGAAGGCCGCATCCATGCGGTAGCGCAGGAGGGGGAGCCGCTCACCAGCGAGACCGTGCGCGAGGTCTATGGTCTTGCCGTCACGCGTGTCTCGCACCCGATCACCGGCGCGCCGGTGTTTCTGCCGCTGCCCTCTACGGTGGGAGGCGCCCCGTGACGCTGGTGCTTTCCGCGCCCCGGCTGGCGAAACCACTGCGGCTCGCCGGTCTGGCGGGCGTCGTCGCCTTGCTGTTTGTGGTGTCGCTGTTGCATCTCGGCTTCGGCGCGCGGCCCATCGCGCCGCGTGTGGTGCTTGAGGCGTTCCTTGCATTCGATCCGGCAAGCTTCGACCACAGGGTGGTGCGGGATCTGCGCCTGCCGCGCCTGTGCGCCGGCCTCATGGTGGGAGCGGCCCTCGGCGTGTGCGGCGCGCTGTTGCAGGCCGTGACCCGCAATCCTTTGGGCGAACCGCACGTGCTCGGGCTTAATGCCGGGGCGACGTTTGCGGTCGTCACCACCCTCACGCTCGGCCCCTGGCTGGGGCGCGCCGGTGTGCCCGTGCCGGCGCCGGCGACGCTGCTCGCCGCCCGTCCGCTGGTGGCGGCGCTGGGGGCGGGGGTCATGTTCGCCGCGGTCATGGCGATCGGCGCGGCTGGGCGCCTCGGTGCGACGCCGCTCAAGATGACCCTGTGCGGGGTGGCCCTGTCCGGCTTTGCGGCGGCGCTCACCTCGGCCCAGCTGATCCTCGACGATCAGACGCTGGCGACGCTCCGGCTCTGGCTGGCGGGCGATCTCTCCGGCGTGTCGCGCACCGCAGTCTGGGGCGTACTGCCCTGGTTCGCGGCCGGTCTCGGCCTCGCCTTCGCTTTGTCCGGACGGCTGAACGTGCTTGGGCTCGGCGACGACGTGGCGCGTGGGCTCGGGGTGAACCTCACCCGCACGCGCGGGGTGGCGCTGGTGACGGCCGGCGTGCTCTGCGGGGCGGCGGTTTCGCTGGCCGGTCCCGTGGGCTTCGTCGGTCTCCTCGTCCCGCACGTGGCGCGCACCCTGTTCTCGCGCGATCACCGCCTGCTGCTGCCGCTGTGCGCGATGCTTGGGGCGAGCCTGCTTCTGGCCGCCGACCTGGCTGCGCGGGCGCTGGCGGCGCCGCGCGAATTCGCCACCGGCGTCGTCACCGCGCTGATCGGCGTGCCGGTGTTTCTCCTGCTTGCGGCGCGGAGCCGGTGATGGCCGGGCTCGCCGCCGGCTATCGGCATGTCCGGCTCGGGCCGCTGGCGGTGCGGGTGCGGCCGCGCGCGGTGGGCGTCGGCCTCGGGCTTCTGCTGCTCCTGCTGGCCACGGCGGCCTTCGCTCTGGCGCGGGGCAGCCTCGTTCTGCCCACCAGAGAGGTGATCGCCGTGCTGCTGGGGCAGGACGCCCCCAAGGCGGCCCTGCACATCGTCGCCGATGTCCGCCTGCCGCGTGTGCTGTTGGCGCTGCTGGCGGGCGGCATGCTGGGGCTGGCGGGCGCCACCATGCAGTCCCTGACGCGCAACGGACTTGCCGATCCCGGCCTGATCGGCGTCAAGGAGGGGGCGAGCATCGGTGTCCTGGCGGTGCTGTTCCTCGCGCCCCACGTTGATCCCGCCTTGCGGCCGCTGGCGGGCCTCGCGGGAGGGCTTGTCACGGCTTTGATCGTCTGTGCCCTGGCGCGCGATCTCTCCGGGCTGCGCTTCATTCTGCTCGGCATCGGCATGTCCTGGCTGCTCTCGGCGGGGCTTCTGGTCTTTCTCACCACTGCGGACGTGAACGACGTGGAGACGGCGTTGGTCTGGCTTGCCGGCAGCCTGCACGGTGCCGCCTGGCCGACGCTGCCTGGCGCGGCCCTTTGGGGTGGGGGCGGCCTTGCGGTGCTCGCGGCCACCGCCCGTGGCGCCGACGCTTTGCTGCTGGGGCGCGGGGCGGCCATCGGGCTCGGGGTTCGGCCGGGGATGCTCGACGCCGTGCGGCTGGCCGCCGCGGTCCTGATGACTGCCGCCGCCGTCTCCGCCGTCGGCAACCTCGGCTTTGTCGGCCTGATGGCGCCCCATGCGGCCCGCCTCTTGCTCGGCGGCGGGCAGGCGGGGCTGCTGGCCGGAAGCGCGCTCGTGGGCGCGCTCATGGTGCTGGCCGCTGACACGCTCGGGCGGCTCGCCTTCGCGCCGCTCCAGATCCCCGCCGGCATCGTCATGGCGGTGTGCGGCGTGCCCGTCTTCCTCTTCATGCTCTGGCTGCGCCGAGACCGGCTCTGAAGGATGTGTGCCCGATGCTTGCGATCTTTCTCCGCCGTGCCCTGGCGCCCTGTGTTCTGGCGGCGCTGATGCTGACCGGCGCCATCGCCGGTGCGGGCGCCCAGACGCGGGCCTTCAGCGATGACCTCGGGCGCACGGTGCAGGTGCCCATACACCCCTTGCGGATCGTGTCGCTGCACGACCTCGACATCACATTGCCGCTGATCGAACTCGGGGCGCCCCCGGTGGCGAGCCACGGCCGCGTCGCGCCCGACGGCAGCCGCTTCCTGCGGGCGGGCAAGCTTCTGACTGGGGTGGACTTCGACAGCGGTGGCATCGCCTTCATCGGCGCCAATGCCATCGACCTTGAGGCGGTGGCGGCCGCCAAGCCCGATCTCATCATCACGCTGAGCACCCGCGACACGCCGGTGGCGCAGCTGGAGCGGATCGCCCCCACGGTGAGCCTCGATCATCTCAAGGGCGGACCCGAGGGGCTCTATGGCAAGCTCGCCGAACTGACCGGCACCAAGCCCCGGCTGGCGCAGCTCGAAGCCCGCTACCGGGCCCAGATCGCCCAGCTTCGGGCGGTGGTTGATACCGGCAAGGTTACGGTGGCGACGCTTCAGGCGAACCAGGGCAAGATCACCGTCTTCCACACCGACCGGGCGCTGGGGCGCGTGCTGCGGGATGCCGGCTTCCGCTTTCCGGCGCTCCTCAATTCCATACCGGAGGGCGGGCGTCTCGACGTGAGCGCCGAGCGCCTACCGGATCTCGATGCCGATCTCGTCTTCGATACCTTCCGCTCCGATCGCGGCGGCGGCCCGGCGGAGGAGTGGGCGGCGATGGAGACCGTCTTCCCCGGCTTCTGCGACGTGCTCCAGGCCTGCCGGGGCGGGCGCTTCCTGTTGTTGCCGCGGGATGAGACCATCTCCAACACCTATGCGGCGCTCAGCCTTCTGGTGCCGGTGGTGCAGGCGCAGGCCCTGCGACTGCGGCCAGCCTGGCGCTGAAGTTGGAGGCGGCAGGTGCCTGTGCCAGCATAACCGCGAGGCGCGCCGGCGGCCGAGCGCCTGAACAGCCCTCCGGGGCAGGAGCAGAAGGGGCGCATGTCGACGCCGTCGGGAAATCGCAAGGTGAAGGTGGACCGCCTCGGGGAGCGCCTGCGCACGCGGGGGGCCTCCCTCTCGCCCAGCCTCAAAGCGGTAGCCGACTATATCGATGAGAACCGCCGCCTCGTCCTCAGCAAGTCCGCCTTGGACATTGCGGCTGAAACCGGGACGTCGGACGCGACCGTCATACGTGCCATTCAGGCGCTGGGATTTTCTGGCCTGCGGGAACTGAAGCGCACGCTCTCCGCCCATCTGGGCGGGGTGATCCCTTCGGTGGACAAGATGTCCTCCACCACGGAGCAGCTTCAGCGTAGCGTCGATACCTCCATCGACTTCGTGCGGGACGGGCATCTCGCGGGCATCGAGAAGATCACCGCGCCCGAGAACCGGGCGGCCATGGCAGCCGCCGTCGAACTGCTGCGCGGGGCGCAGGGCATCGGACTGTTCGGCATCGGCGCCTCGGCCATTCTCGCCGATTACGCCGCGCGTCTGCTGATCCGCAACGGCCGCCATGCTTATGCACTGAACCGCACCGGCATCGGCCTTGGCGAGCAACTCCTCGCCATGCGCCGGGGGGACGTGCTCATCATGATGGGTCAGTCGAGCGCCCACCGGGAGGGTACGGCGGCGCTGGAAGAGGCGCGGCGCCTCGGCGTGCGCATGATCCTGCTGACGGGGGCCGCCGCGCCGGCCTTCGGCAAGCAGGCGGACGTGATCATCCGCGTGCCGCGCGGCCGCTCCGAGCTGGTGCCCCTGCACGGGCTCGTGCTGATGGCGCTGGAGATGCTGGTGATCGGCCTTGCCGCCGTGGAGCCCGAGCGCTCCACGCAGTCGCTGGAGCGTCTGCACACGCTCTATGAGGATATCCGCAAGCCGCCGCGGGGGTGACCCCGGCCGGGTATCCGGCCCAGGCTTGCGGCTCATGATGAGTTGGCTGTGTGAAGAGGTGTCTATCGCCACGATAACAATTGTCAGCGATATGAAATGCGCTTGTTCGTTGGTGCCGATGCGGCAGCCATGCTGAAAATGTGCAGGCGCCAAAAGAGCCGGGAGGTATGCGGGCGCAGCGGAAGTTGGCGGCTTATGGCCAGCGTCACTTCCAAACCACATTACAGATCGCGATCGGGATGCAGTGTTTTAGCCAGTTGCCCCTCGCACGTCATCGCGAAGTTCGGATCCTGGCGACACACCGGAGAGCATCAGCTGATCGCGGGCGCGCGTGGCGGCGACGTAAAGCAAATGGCGCTCCGTTTCCTGTACGGCTTCAAGATCCACCAAATCTCCCACTTCACTGAGCCTCACAGGATCGGGAAGCACATCTTCGTCCAATGCCATGACGGCCACAGCGCACTTTCGTCGTCTCCTTCTCGACGGTCATGGTGTCGGAGATGTCCCACCAGGTGAGGCACAGGTATCTGAGCTGGTTCCGGTGTTTCCAGACCGGCTACCGATGGAAAACTCCAGTTCAATAGCTTGGGCAGAGAGTGATTTTTACGGCATGAAAAAGTCGAATGTGACGAAAGCGCAGGTGGCCTTCATCCCGAAAGCTGGCTGAAGGATGGAACGCCAATTCCGCAAGGTTAGCGCAAGGCCGAGATCAGCGAAGCTACGTTCAATAATTGACGCAGAACGCATGCAGCACTTCTCCTTGATCTGGAGCAAGGCAGTAGCACGGCACCCCGACTAGGAAATCTGGAGCGACTGCAGTCTGGCACGTGAGACGTGGAGTAAATCGGGTCGCTGTGTTGGATTGGCGTAGCGCCGATGCGTCCGTGATGGCCTGCAAACATCCGGGAGTTTCCCATGGCCGGCGAATCCGCAACACCTGCTCCGCTCCAGGCCGGAACGTGGGGCCTGCCAGGACATCAGGCCGCACCGTGGAGCGGCGTCTTCGCCGAGGCATGGCGCCGTGCTTTCACCGGCACGGCGCTGCTGCCGCCGGGGATCGGGACGCTGCCCGCGGGGCCGCTCGGGGACTATCTCCTGGACGCCGCGCAGCGCTCGGTCCTGTTCATCGACCTGATGCGCCGGCGCGGCAATGAGCAGCAGGACATCACCTCGCGCCCCATGGCGACGGTGCTCTCCTTCGATCATGACGTGCTGGTGAGCGGGCGGGCGCTGCCGCGGCCCATCAACTATTTCCTGTCCCGCATCGTGCCGCCGCCCGGCGTGAAGGTGGATCCCGACAAGCGTCCGGTGGTCGTGGTGGATCCCCGCGCCGGCCAGGGGCCGGGCATTGGCGGGTTCAAGACCCAGAGCGAAATCGGCGAGGCGCTGGCCAACGGCCATCCCGTCTATTTCATCGGTTTCGCGGCCCAGCCGGAGCCCGGCCAGACCTTCCTCGACGTGGTGGAGGGGCAGGTCTCCTTCTTCGAGCGCATCGTGGCCATGCACCCCGATGCCCCCAGGCCGTTTGCCATCGGCAACTGTCAGGCCGGCTACCAGACACTCATGGTGGCCATGCTGCGGCCCGACCTGTTCGGCCCCTGCATGGTGGCCGGCTCGCCCATGTCCTATTGGCAGGGCGTCCACGGCAAGAACCCCATGCGCTATTCCGGCGGCCTGCTGGGCGGTTCGTGGCTCACCGCGCTGGTGAGCGATCTTGGACGCGGCAAGTTCGACGGCACCTGGCTGATCCTCAACTTCGACAGCCTCAACCCGGCCAACTGGCTGTGGGGCAAGCAATACGATCTCTATGCGGCGGTCGATACCGAGGCACAGCGCTATCTGGGCTTCGAAAAGTGGTGGGGCGACTTCATCACCCTCAACGGCGACGAGATCCAGTTCCTGGTGGACGAACTGTTCATCGGCGACAGACTCACGCGCAACGAGATGCGCTCCAGCGACGGCACGGTGTTCGACCTGCGCAACATCGCCTCGCCGCTGATCGTGTTCACGTCCCTCGGCGACAATATCAGCCCGCCGCCCCAGACGCTGGGCTGGATCCTCGACCTCTACAAGGACGTGGACGCCATCCACGCCGAGGGGCGCACCATCGTTTATTGCCTGAACCAGACGGTCGGCCATCTCGCCATCTTCGTGTCTGCCAAGGTGGGGGCGAAGGAGGACGAGGAAATGGTCCGGCTGATGGACCTCATCGACTGCCTGCCTCCGGGCCTCTATGAACTTGTCATCTCGCCTGCCTCCGAAGAGGAGGTGAAGGCTGGCGGCCATCCCTGGCACAGCCGCTTCGAGGCGCGCAGCCTTGAGGACATCCGTGCCTTCGGCCGCAACAGCGTGGAAGACGACCGGGCCTTCGCGGCGGTGCGGCGGGTCTCGGAGATCAACCTGTCCCTTTATCGCACCTTCCTCCAGCCGGCGGTGCGGGCGCTGGCCAATCCGCACATGGCCGAACTGCTGTTCGCCACCAATCCGCTGCGCCTCAGCTACAGCCTATTTGCGGACTCGAACCCGTTCATGAAGCCGGTTGCCAAGGCCGCGGCCGAGGTGACGGTGGCGCGCAAGCCGGTGCCGCCGGACAATCCCTTTCTCGCCGTCCAGAAGCTGTGGTCCGACCAGATCAGTGCCGGGCTGGATGCTTTCCGGGACTTGCGCGACCGCGCTGTCGAGCAGGCCTTCTTCGGCATTTACGGCTCGCCGGTGCTTCAGGGCATGCTGGGCTTGAACCTTGACGAGAAGGTGCGCGAGCTGCCGCCGACCAGCCCGCAGAAGCGCGCCTTCCTCACGCAGAAGATGGCCGAGTTCCGCGACCGCGTGGACGAGGGCGGGTTCAACGAAGCCCTGGTGCGGTCCGTCCTGTTCGTCATCGCCGCCGACCGGCAGTTGGACGAACGCTGTGCCACGGCGCTGAAAGAAACGTGCCTGCGGCTGACGCAGCTTTCCATCTCGGATTTCAAGAGCCTGGTGCGCCGGCAGTTCTACATCCTGCTGCTCGAGCGCATGGCTGCGGTCGAAGCCATCGCGACCCTCGTGCCCGACAGCGCCGCGCGACAGAGCCTCCTGAACGACGCTGCCGCAGTGGCGGGGGCCAACGGCACGCTCACCATCGGCGAGCAACAGAACATCGAGAAGCTGGCCGAGGTGCTGGGCGTTGCCGCGCCACACTCCCCCGCGCCGGTGCTGCCGGCCGACACGCACCGGTCCGCCTCCTCGACGCTTCAGCTCGCGCCCGCCAGCGCCTGAAACGCAGGCCCGAACCGTCTTCTCCGGAGGCGCCACCGCCCGCACCCGCCACCGGCTGTCCAGTCCCGCGCCTGATTGAGGTCGGCCTCCGCCGTCCGCCCGCCAGCGCGTCCTGTTCGTCCCGAGGAGGCACGTCCATGCCGATCATCACGAACCGAGCGTTCGAAGACATCCGTCCCGGTGACGCCGCCTCCGTGTCGCGCACACTCACCCCCGGCGATCTCAGGGCCTGGGCAACCGCCTTCGGCGATGCCGGTTTGGTCGCAGGCATCGGTTCCGGACAGGCGGCAACGGGCATCGCCTCATCCCTTTTCGCCGCGCTGGCCGGCTCGGCCCTGCCCGGGCCGGGTGCGATCATCCGGTCGGCGGCAGTGACGGTGCATGGGCCGCTGCCCGCCGACCATCCCTTGAACGTCGGCCTCACGGTGCGCGAGGCCCGCGCCGCCGACAAGGTTCTGATCCTCGACGCCCGGCTCGCCGACCGCGATGGCGTGGCGATCGCCACCGGGGTGCTCGAAGTGGCGGCGCCCCAAGCATCCGTGCGGGTCGAGATTCCGGAGCACCGCCTGGACCGCCTGCTGGACCAGTGCCGGACCCTCGAGCCCATGCCCACCGCCGTCGTGCATCCTCTGAGCCTTGATGCCCTCGCAGGGGCCATCGATGCGGCAGCCGCCGGGCTGATCGTACCGGTGCTGTATGGACCCGAAAGCGGCATCCGCAGCCTTGCCGAGACCGGCAAGCTCGACCTCTCCGGTTGCCGCATCATCGCCACCGGCGGCGAGGAGGACTCGGCCGCGAGGGCCGCCGCAGCGGCCGGCGCCGGCGAGGTGCAGGCACTCATGAAAGGCAGCCTGCATACCGACGTTCTGCTCCATGCGGTGATGCAGAAGGAGGCGGGGCTGCGCACGGGGCGGCTGCTGAGCCATTGCGCCCTCATCGCCATGCCCACTTATGCGCGGCGGGTGGTGGTGACCGATGCGGCGCTCAACATCGCGCCCGACACTGACCAGAAGCGCGACATCTGCCAGAACGCCATCGGTTTCGCCCGGGCGCTCGGCGTGGCGGTCCCGAAGGTGGCGGTGCTCGCCGCCGTGGAGATGGTCCGCACCAAGATGACGGCCACGCTGGACGGCGCCATCCTCGCCAAGATGGCCGATCGCCGCCAGATCGTGGGCGGCATCGTCGATGGCCCCCTCGATCTCGACGCCGCCGTGGACGCCGAGGCGGCCCGCGTAAAGCACATCGTCTCGCCGGTGGCCGGCGCGGCGGATGTGCTGCTGGCGCCTAACATCGAGGCTGGCAACATGGTCTACAAGAACCTCTCCTTCATGGCGGACGCGCAGACCGCCGGCCTGGTGGTGGGTGCCAGGGTGCCGGTGATGCTGACCAGCCGCGCCGACACGGCCGCTGCGCGCCTGTTCTCGGCCGCCACCGCCGCTCTCTATGCCGACGCTTTGGCCCGCGAGCCGGAGGCCATCCTGCCGGCAACCGCAGACTGAACGCCGCGGCCCGTCCTGCCCCCGATGAGGAACAAGCTCATGACCGATGCTGTCCTGGTGGTGAATTCTGGCTCGACAAGCCTCAAGTTCGCGGCTTATGCGGCGGGCGCCGACGCTGTGCCGCCGCTGCTCTGCCGCGGCGTGGTGGACAGCATGACGAGCGATCCCCACTTCATCGCCAAGGCGCCGGACGGCACACCGATCGACGCCCATGAATGGGGCGAAGGCCAAAACCTCGGCCATGGTCGGGCGCTGTCCTTCATCATCCAATGGCTGGAGCAGCACGAGGCCAACATCAAGGTGGTGGCGGCCGGGCACCGGGTGGTGCTGGGCGGCACCCGCTTCGAGGAGCCGGTGCGCATCACCCCGGAGGTGCTTGACTATCTGGATGGGCTTTCCGCCATGGAGCCGTCCCACCAAGCCTATAACGTGCGGGGTGCGCGCGAACTGTCGCAGGACTTCCCCGGCCTGCCGCAGGTGGCGATGTTCGATACATCGTTCCACCGTTCCATGCCGGAGGTGGCGCAGGTCTATGCCTTGCCCGCCGAGCTGCGCGATACCGGCGTGCGCCATTGGGGCTATCACGGTATTTCGTACGACTATATCAGCCGGCAGATTCCCCAATACGCGCCGGACGCACGGCGGGTGATCGTCGCCCATCTCGGCGGCGGAGCCTCCATGTGCGCCATGCTCGATGGTCGCAGCATGGAGACCTCCATGGCCTTCGCCGGTCTCACCGGCCTGCCGATGGCCACGCGCTCCGGTGACGTGCCTGCCGACGTCCTCTTTTACCTTCTCAAGACGCAGGGCCATGACGCCGCAAGCCTCGAGAAGCTGCTGTACGGCAAATCCGGCCTGCTCGGCCTGTCCGGCGTCAGCGGCGACATGCGCCTGCTCCAGGACAGCAAGGATCCCGGAGCCGTGCTGGCGGTGGATGCCTTCGTCTATGCCATGACCAAATTCGCGGGCGCCTATGCGGCCGCGCTGGGCGGCCTCGACGCCTTCGTCTTCACCGCGGGCATCGGAGAGAACTCACCCATCGTGCGCGCCGCTCTGTGCGCCCGGCTGGAGTGGCTGGGCGTGAAGCTCGACCCGGCAGCCAACACCGCGAACGGGCCGCGCATCTCGGCGGCCGACAGCCGTGTGGGGGTTTTCGTCATCCCCACGAATGAGGAGCTGATGATCGCGCAACACACGCTGGCTCTGGTGCAGACCGCCTGAACCAGGCCGCGCTGCCCGCCTGCGCGAATTGCCGCAAATCAATTCGAGGGCGGGTGACACTCTTCACGATGACGCGCCGCGTGCGCCGCCGGAGCGGCGAGACCGGTGCAGGGGGATTGGCCATGTCACAGAGCGTTGCCGCCGCACCCGCCATCTCGGGACGCACCCCACCGGCAAAAGCGAAGCCCGCGGACGGCGGATCTTCGCGGCTCGATGCCGATGCCATCGCCGCCAAATTCGCAGAACTCAGTTCCTCGCCGCAGGGACTGAGTTCCGCCGACGCTGCCCGACTGCATCAAACATACGGCCCCAACACCATCGCCGCGCATGAGGAGAGCCGCTGGAGCAAGCTGCTCGGCTATTTCTGGGGTCCCATTCCCTGGATGATCGAAGCGGCGGCGCTGCTCTCGCTGATCCGGCTCGACTGGCCCGACTTTATCGTCGTGATGGGCCTGTTGCTCTACAATGCCGTCGTCGGCTTCTGGCAGGACAGCAAGGCCGCAAGTGCGCTTGCAGCGCTGAAGAAGGGCCTCGCGCTGAAGGCCCGCGTGCTGCGGGATGGCAACTGGATCACGGTCGACACCAGCGATCTGGTGCCCGGCGATGTGGTGAGCATCTCCGGCGGCGAGACGCTGCCGGCCGATCTGATCTTGACCGAAGGCAAGTATCTCTCCGTCGATCAGGCCGCGCTGACGGGCGAATCGCTGCCGGTGTCCAAGTCGGTCGGCGATAGCGGCTATTCCGGCTCCATCGTGCGTCAAGGCGCGATGACCGCGCTCATCACCGCGACCGGCAACGCCACCTTCTTCGGCCGCACTGCGAAGCTCGTCGCCTCCGCCGGCGCCAAGTCGCATGCGGAGAAGGCGGTCGTCCAGATGGGTGACTTCCTGATCATCCTCTCGGCAGCGCTGGCGCTGCTGCTCGTCGTCGCGCAGGTCCACCGCGACATCGTCGCCGAAGGGCACTGGGAATGGGCCCATGCGGGCGCCATCGTCCAGCTCGTTCTCGTCCTGCTGGTCGCCTCGGTGCCGGTGGCGACGCCGGCGGTAATGTCCGTCACCATGGCGCTGGGTGCGCTGGCCCTGTCGAAGCAGCAGGCCATCGTCTCCCGCCTATCCGCGATCGAGGAACTGGCCGGTGTCGACGTGCTGTGCTCGGACAAGACCGGCACGCTGACCATGAACCAGCTCACGCTCCAGCCCCCGATCCCCTGGGGGGCGGCGGCACCGGACGAACTGATCCTGGGCGCGGCTCTCGCCTCGCAGAAGCAGAGCGCCGATGCCATCGACAAGGCGGTGCTGGCGGGCCTCAAGGACCCGAAGGTGCTCGACCAATATCGACAGGTCGACTTCACGCCCTTCGACCCCGTCAGCAAGAAGACGGCTGCCGCCGTGGCCGGACCGGACGGGAAGACCGTGCATTATGCCAAGGGGGCGCCGCAGGTCATGGCGGCGCTGTGCGGGCTCGACCCCGATGGCGGAAACGCCTATTTCGATGCGGTCGCGAAGTTGGCGCAGGATGGCACGCGCGCGCTCGGCGTGGCGCGCTCAGACGACGGCACGCACTGGACCCTGCTCGGCCTGCTGCCGATGCTCGATCCGCCGCGCCCCGATGCTGCGGCGACCATTGCACATGCACAGAAACTCGGAATCGCCGTGAAGATGGTGACCGGGGACGATGTGGCCATCGGCAGCGAGATTTCCCGCCAGCTCGGCCTCGGCGACCACTTGCTGGTCGCCGGCGAAGTGTTTGGAGAAGACGCCAATCCCGAGCACATCGCCATCGACGCGGTCCGGGCGGTGGAAGTGGCGGATGGCTTCGGCCGCGTCTTCCCGGCGCACAAGTTCGAGATCGTGAAGGCGCTGCAGGAGGGTGGCCACATCGTCGCCATGACGGGCGACGGCGTCAACGACGCACCGGCACTGAAGCAGGCCGATTGCGGCGTGGCGGTATCGGGCGCCACGGATGCGGCACGCAGCGCGGCTGCGCTGATCCTTACGGCGCCGGGCCTGTCGACCATCATAGCGGCGATCATGGAGGCGCGCGCCATCTTCGAGCGCATCACCAGCTACATTTATTACCGCATCGCGATGACGCTCAACATCATGCTCGTCGTGGTGCTGACCTATCTCGTCTACAATTTCATGCCGCTTACCGCGATCATGATCGTCGTCATGGCGTTGCTGGACGACATCCCGATCATGACGATCGCCTATGACAACGTGAAGGTTCAGGATCGGCCGGTGCGCTGGAACATGCACCGGATCATCTCTTTCTCCACTGTCATGGGCATCATGGCTCTGGTGCAGAGCTTCGGCATCGTCATGCTCGGCATGTTCTGGATGAAGAGCCCGGGACTGGCCGCCATCCTGCCCATGGACCAGGCGCATGTGCAGACCATGCTGTTCCTTCAGTTGGCAGCGGGCGGCCACCTCCTGTTCTTCGTCTCGCGGGTGCAGGGCACGCTGTTCAAGCCGCCCTATCCGAGCCTGCCGGTGATGGGCGCGGTGATGGGCACACAGGTGTTCGCCATCTTCATGTGCGCGTTCGGCTGGTTCATGCCGGCGCTGCCGTGGCTGCTGATCGGCGTCGTTTGGGTCTACTGCCTGGTGTGGACGCTCATCATGGATCTGGTGAAGCTGCTTTATTTCCACATGGTCGACCGGCGCGACCGGCAACGCAGCATCATCGACAGCTCGATCGGCCCGGCCATGCCGCATTGAGCCACACCCGCCCATGCCGGCAGACCGGAGTTTTCCAACAATAACTTCTTCAAAGCAATGTTGAGCAGCTTGTCATGGAGAGAGCAGGCCGGGGCAAAGGCGGCCGACCTGCTCTCTTACCCTGCTCTTCAATCGCGTACGCGGGGGGCTAGCATGCGCAGTCGCGAGCCATAGGCCGCTATGCGCAGCTCCTGCACGCGATTATCAGCAGCAGCCCTTGAGGTGTACGCACCCACAACAATTGCCCTGGCCGCAGCCCGCATGAGCACTGACGGCAAAAATCGGCGAGGAAACGAGCAGAGCCGCAGCAAACAGAGATGCCGTGAACTTCTTCATGATGATCCCTCCTGAAAGGAGGCCCCACGCAACCTGCCTGATCGCGATTTCTACGTGGACCTCACGCGAAAATTACTAATGGGCGCGCTATTCCGGAGTCAATATCGCGCAAAAGCTCGATAGCCGTGAAGCTTGAGGCGTGCCACCAGAACGCTTAAGCCATTACAAAGCCGATTCTTTCTCGTCAATTTTGCACTCTTAACTCCTCTCCATCACGGGGGCTGCGCATCTGCGAGCCATATCAGGATATACGTTCGTATATGCTTGATATTCTATTTATAATTAGCAAATCTGATTTCGGCGTGGACCATGTCTGGTCAGGTTGGTATGTGACGCATGCATTCGATGACATTGTGCTCCGGATGCCCAGATCGGAACCTTGAAATGTCCAGCGACAGTAGTCGAAGAAATGTGCCGCGCGGCCTATCCGGTCGGGTCTGAGAAATCGGTCTCGCCCTGACGGCCCGCGCGGCGCGTCCAGGAGTGAGACATGAACCGAGTCTTCTTCGCTTCGCGCGGCACCTTCGCGCGCCTCTTTGCTCGCCTTTTCTGTGCGGGCGCCTACACGCCTCAAATCCCGGTCGCGGTCGCAGCACCCTTTTTCTCGCCCGTCCA
Source organism: Azorhizobium sp. AG788 (assembly GCF_004364705.1). Taxonomy (NCBI): domain Bacteria; kingdom Pseudomonadati; phylum Pseudomonadota; class Alphaproteobacteria; order Hyphomicrobiales; family Xanthobacteraceae; genus Azorhizobium; species Azorhizobium sp. AG788. The sequence continues at coordinate 449,125 of NZ_SOBM01000003.1, read as the reverse complement.
CGCCAACGTGCCGTCTGAGCGGCGGCGGCCGCACGCCGTGTGGTCCGTCAATGCGGGCACCGGGCGCATAGAATGCAGGTGGACCACCGACGGCGACGAGATCGCCGAATGGCTCTGTCGGCCCTTGATCGAACGGGCAGGCCTGATCCTTGCTGCCACTCAGCCTTCGCTCGGGACGGGGTCATTCAGATGACCTTCGCCGGGTCCTCGCGGCCACCTCGATCGTCCCGCTGAAGCCTGCCTCGGCCCCCTGCGCCGCCTTCCGGTTCGGGCGCGGGCGTCGAGCCGTTGCTGAAGCTGCGTGACCGGGCTCCAGCAGCGCCGCCCCAGCAGCGATGGCCTGCCGAGGCGGCCCCCCTTCCTCCAGGAAACCCTCCATGACGCCCCAGCGCATCATGGCTGCGCTTCCGTCTTCCGGTCGGAGGCGGCATCGCAGCCATGATACGCGACAGGAGACTGAGCAGATGAATACTGTCGTGAAGCCCGCCTCGCTGAAGGCCGAGAGGCTGGACAGCCGCAAGCTGTCGATGCGGGCGGTCGTCGAGGCCCGGAACGACGTCGACATGACGCTGGCCAATATGAACGCACGCCTCGACGGCCTGACCTTTGCCGAGGCAGAGCGACGGCTGGCCGCGTCCGGACCGAACGAGGTGGCGCGTGATCGGCGGCCGCCCGCGGTCATCCAGTTCCTGCTGACGTTCAAGAACCCTTTCATCGTGGTTTTGATCCTGCTGGCCGCGATCAATTCGGTGACCGACATCATCTTGCCGGTCCGCAAGGGCGAAGATCCGGATTACACCACGGTGACGATCATCCTCACCATGGTGATGCTGAGTGCAATCCTTCGCTTCTGGCAGGAATACCGGTCCGGCAAGGCCGCCGATGCGCTGAAGGCGATGGTGCGGACCACGGCGACCGTGATACGCCGCGCGACTCCCACGTCGGGGCCAGAAATCCGCGAGATCCCGATGGCGCAGATCGTCACGGGCGACATCATTCGGCTGTCGGCTGGCGACATGATCCCGGCCGACATCCGGCTCGTCGAGTCGCGAGACCTGTTCGTCAGCCAGGCGGCGTTGACCGGCGAGGCGCTGCCCGTCGAGAAGTACGACACGCTGGGCGCCGTCGCCAAGAAATCAGCCGGGGCCGCCGCCGGCGAACAGAGCGGGCTGCTCGATCTGCCGAGCATCTGCTTCATGGGCACGAACGTGGTCTCGGGAACGGCCACCGCCGTCGTCGTGGCGACCGGTACGCACACCTATTTCGGTTCGCTCGCGAAGGCGATCGTCGGATCGCGGGCGGAGACGGCGTTCGACCGCGGCGTCAACAGCGTCAGCTGGCTGTTGATCCGCTTCATGCTGGTGATGGCGCCCGTCGTCTTTCTGATCAACGGCCTGACCAAGGGCGACTGGATGGAGGCGTTTCTTTTCGCCCTGGCCGTCGCAGTCGGTCTGACGCCGGAAATGCTGCCGATGATCGTCTCGTCCAACCTCGCCAAGGGTGCCGTCGCGATGGCGCGGCACAAGGTGGTGGTGAAGCGACTCAACGCCATCCAGAATTTCGGCGCGATGGACGTGCTGTGCACCGACAAGACCGGCACGCTGACACAAGATAAAATCATCATGGAGCACCACGTCGACATCGAGGGCAAGCCGGACGACGACGTGCTTCGCTTCGCGTGGCTGAACAGCCACCACCAAAGCGGCGTCAGGAATCTGATGGACCAGGCCGTCGTCCATTTTGCCGAGCGTGCGCCAGAAGTCCTGCACTCGGTGATGTCCTACGGCAAGGTCGAAGAACTGCCCTTCGATTTCGTTCGGCGGCGGCTGTCGGTCATCCTTGAGGACCGGTGGGGACGCCAGCTGCTGATCTGCAAGGGTTCCGTCGAGGAGATGCTGGCGATCTCGACACGCGTCCGGGACGGCGAGACGACACGGGTTCTCGCAGAGCCCGAACGCGATCGCCTGCTGGCCCTCGCCCGGGCCCACAACGCAGACGGCTTTCGCGTTCTTGTCGTCGCCACGCGCGAGATTCCGGACGGCGCATCCAAATCCCATTACACCATCGACGATGAGAGGGATCTCGTCGTCCAGGGCTTCCTCACCTTCCTCGATCCGCCGAAGGAGACGGCCGGGCCGGCCCTCGCCGCCCTCGCCGCCCATGGCGTGACGGTCAAGGTGCTGACCGGCGACAATGAGGTCGTCACCGCAAAGATCTGCCGCGAGGTCGGGCTGGATCCCGGTCTCCCGCTTCTGGGGCGGGAGATCGAGCAGCTCGACGACGCGGCGCTGCGCCTTGCGGTCGAGCAGCGGACGATCTTCGCGAAGCTGACCCCGTTGCAGAAATCGCGCGTCCTGACCGCGCTGCAGGCCAACGGCCATACGGTGGGATTCCTGGGCGACGGCATCAACGACGCGCCTGCATTGCGCGACGCCGATGTCGGCATCTCGGTCGACAGCGGCACGGACATCGCCAAGGAATCCGCTGATATCATCCTTCTCGAGAAAAGCCTCATGGTCCTGGAGGAAGGCGTCGTCAGGGGGCGTGAGACCTTCGGAAATATCATCAAATATCTGAACATGACGGCCAGCTCGAACTTCGGCAATGTATTCTCGGTGCTGGTGGCGAGCGCCTTCCTTCCCTTCCTGCCGATGCTCGCGATCCATCTCCTGATTCAGAATCTGATGTACGATATCTCGCAGCTGTCGTTGCCTTGGGATCGGATGGACGAGGAATTCCTCCGCAAGCCCCGCAAATGGGACGCCAGGAACATCGGGCGCTTCATGATCTGGATGGGACCGACGTCGTCGATTTTTGACATCACGACCTTCGCGCTCATGTGGTTCGTCTTTGCAGCCAACACGCCGGAGCAGCAGTCGCTGTTCCAGTCGGGCTGGTTCATCGAGGGCTTGCTGTCTCAAACGCTGGTGGTGCACATGCTGCGCACGCAGAAGATCCCGTTCATCCAGACCCGTGCGGCGTTGCCGGTAATGCTCATGACGGGGCTTGTCTGCGCCCTTGGCATCTACATTCCGTTCTCGCCGCTCGGCGCCATGGTTGGGCTGCAGCCGTTGCCCTGGCAGTATTTCCCCTGGCTGGCCGCAACGCTGCTGAGCTACTGTCTTCTCGCCCAGGGCATGAAGACGTTCTACATCCGCCGCTTTCACCAGTGGCTGTGACCGGCTGAGCGAAAAGGGCATAACGGCGGGCGAGAATGTCGCCCGCCGACCCATTCCACGACCAGCCTGCATGCCGGGCGGCCATGCCCCCCTGAAGGGAGCGAGGAACGGCTACCATTCGGCGCAGTTCGCCGAACGTAGTGGTGAAGGTAAAGCTGGCGCGGACAGGCGTCTGGGCGGACGCATGAAAAGGAGGGACCATGCTGGGTGCGACGATATCACGGACCGTTTCTGTTTCCCGGTCCTGGGTCGTGCTCGCAATGCTGATCGCGCTGATGACCGCCATCTTCGTGGTCGACACGGTGACCAATTACGCCGTCGCGGCGGCCGTCCTCTATACGGCAGTCCAACTCATCGCCACGCGTTTCCTTTCGGTCCGAACGGTCATTATCCTGACGGGCGCCAGCATCGTTCTGACCCTCCTCAGTTTCGAACTCACCCGCTCCGGCGCCTATGAAGTCGGCGTCGTCAACACCGCCATCAGCGTGGTCGTCATCGGCGTGACCGCCTATCTGGGCCTGAAGCTCAAATCCGCACAACAGTCGGCGGATGAAACGCGGGAGCGGCTGTTGCGAATGGCGCGCCTGATGACCCTCAGCCAATTGACCACCTCCATCGCACATGAGGTCAGCCAGCCGCTTGCCGGGATCGCCACCAGCGCCAGCGCCTCGCGCCGCTGGCTGACCCAGCAGCCCCCGAACGTGGAAAGAGCCCTCGCTGCGATCGAACGGGTCGCAAGCGACGCCTGCCGCGCGAACGATGTCCTCGCTCGCGTGCGCGGCATGGCCCGGAGGGAGGCGACGAGCAAGGTCTCGTTTGATTTCAACGAGGCTGTTCGCGAGATTCTGGATCTCGCTGGCGGGGATATGCTTCGCACGGGGGCGCAAGTCTCCCTGTCACTGGCCGAGAATCTGCCGGCAGCCTTCGCGGATCGCGTCCAGATCCAGCAGGTCATCGGCAATCTGGTTCTGAACGCCATGGAGGCCGTGTCGGCGCTTCCCAACCGGCTGCCCCGATTGACCATTTCGACCGCGCTTGAACCGGCGGGGATGATCAGCTTCTCGATCTCCGACAATGGCCCCGGGGTGTCCCCCGACACCGCGCAGCATCTGTTCGATGCCTTCTGGACGACAAAGGAGCAAGGCTTTGGCCTCGGCCTGACCATCTGCCAGACGATCGTAGAGGCGAACGGCGGGCGCATCTGGATGCGTCCGGCCCCGCCAGAGGCGGGCGCAACGTTCGTCTTCAATCTTCCGACAGCGGGTTCAGCGGCGTGACCTCGTCGAACGATCCAAAGCCGGTCGTCTATATCGTTGACGACGATCACTCGGTGCGAGCGGCGCTACAGGATCTGTTCGCCTCGGTAACACTCGATGCCATGGCCTTTTCGTCGATCCGTGAATTCCTGGAACACCCGCGCACGGCGGGTGCGGCCTGTCTCGTGCTCGATGTCAGGATGCCCGCCCAAAGCGGGATGGATTTCTACCTGCAGATGGACAGCCTGGGCCTTCGCATGCCCGTCATCTTCATCACGGGCCATGGCGATATCGCGATGGGCGTGAGGGCCATCAAGGACGGCGCCGTCGATTTTCTGACGAAGCCGTTCCGCGACCACGACCTGCTCGACGCAGTACACACCGCCATCGCGCGCGATCAGCAGAGGCTCCATCAGGAGGAGATCCACTCGGAGCTTCAGCACCGATGGGAAAGCCTCAATATGGGCGAGCGCGATGTTCTCCGCCTAGTCGTCAGAGGGCTCCTGAACAAGCAGATCGCGGCCGAACTTTCCGTCAAGGAGATCACGGTCAAGGTCCGGCGGGCCCGCGTCATGCAGAAGATGCAGGCCGCGTCGTTTGCCGCTCTCGTCCGCATGGCCGATCAACTTGAGCTCGGTGCTGAGACGCGTCGGAATTCCTGATGCGAGCCGAACAAGCCGCACCGTCGGGCGTTGGTCGTCCTCCGTTCTGCTCACCGGCAACGCGAGACAGTCGTCGCGCGGGGCGATCGCCCAGTGCGCCCGAAAACGCGATGCGGCCGGAGCCGCTTCCGCCTGAAAGACGGAGCGGTCCGGCCGCATTGATGGGGCGCGTTTCGATGTCTGCCGTCAGGCCGAGGCGACTTCGGCGATCGCGTGGGGAGCGGTCGCGTCCGGGGCTGCACCCGCTGCGGCGTGATAGGCCATGTAGGAGCGCTGGATCACGATCTGGTCGGCGATGTACTTGGCATCGTGCCACACGCCCCAGATGAAGCTGGAGCCGCGCCGGGACTGCCAGGGCAGGCCGAGGAAATAGACGCCCGCCTCGGTCGAGACGCCGCGCTGGTGGCGTGGGCGCCCGTTGGCGTCGAAGGCGTTTACCTTCATCCAGCTGTAGTCCGAGACGAAGCCGGTGGCCCAGATGATGGTCCCGACGCCGGCTGCCTTCAGATCCAGCGTGGCGAGCGGATCGGTGATGCAGGCGGCATCGGGCACGCGGATGCGGGCCTCGGGCTCCTCGGGGAGGTCGAGGCCGTTGCGCGCCACATAGGCGTCCGCCTCATCCAGCAGGGCTCGGTAGTTGGCATCACCATTATCGAGGTTCTCGGCCAGATCCGGGGCGAAGGAGAGCACTCCGTCCTTGAAGGACTCCGTGCGACCCACGAGCACCATGCCCTCGCTCGCGAGGCGGCGGAAATCGATGGTGTGGCCGCCGCGTGCGCCGCTGACCGCAATCGTCACGTGCTCCTTGCCGGGCTCCTGCGCGGCGGCGTCCCATTTGCCGAGAACACCGAGCCACCAGCAGAAATCGCGGCTGCGATACGCGCGCGGCGGGCGGTCGTGGGGCCCGACGGAGAGATAGACGGTGCGGCCGGCCCGCATCAGTTCCTCGGCGATCTGTACGCCGGAGGAACCCGCGCCCACCACCAGAACGGCGCCGTCCGGCAGTTGGTCGGGGTTGCGATAGGCCGTGGAATGCATCTGCCGGAGCGGCGCGTCCTCCGGCACCAGCGCGGGAATGCTGGGGCGCTGGAACGGGCCGGTGGCCGCCACCACGCGCTGGGCCTCGATGGTGCCGAGCGAGGTCTCCACCCGGAAACCAGTGCGTCCCTCGAGGCGCTCGACCTTCAGCACGTCCACCCCGCACCGCACGGGGGCTGCGATCTTCTGGGCGAAGGCGACGAAATAGTCCGCGACGGTTTCCTTGTGCGGGAAGTCGTCGGGGCGGACAGCCGTGTCCACGTCGGAGAACTGGAGATCGGGAAAGCGGTCGTGCCAGGCCGGGCCGTTCGCCACCAGCGAGTCCCAGCGTTCCGAACGCCAGCGCTCGGCGATGCGGGCGCGTTCCAGCACCAGATGAGGCACGCCGGCCCTGTTGAGATGGGCGCTCATGGCGAGCCCGGCCTGTCCGGCGCCGATGACCAGCGTGTCGATCTTTTCCACTGACATTTCAGTCCTCTCCGGCGTTGCGAGATGCCATCGGCAGACGTTTCAGGAGCGATCTCGTCGAACGAGCCAGATCATTGACGGTCGTGCGGAGGCAGCCGATGGAGATCGCCTGCATCGTTCTGGTTGCGGGATCGGGATGGAGATGGCGTGCACGAGAGCACGCCATCATGGGTGACCTCAGGGACGGGTGACCCAGGCGCCGTCCTTGACTTCGCGCAGCTCGAGGACGACGGCACGCTTGGTCTGGCCGTTCTCGTCGAAGCTCGTGCGGCCCATGGCGCCGTCATAGTCGATGGCGCGGATGGCCTTGGCGATGGCCGCCTTGTCCTTGGTGCCGGCGGTCTTCAGCGCCTCGATGATGATGTTGGTCGCGTCATAGGCGTTCTTCGTGTAGGAGCCGACCGGCTCGGCGAAGCTGGCGCCCTTGTAGGCTTCCGTCATGGCATCGAGCTTCGGGTTGCCGACTTCCTTCGCGATGCCGACGATGGTGCCCGTGGCGGCCGGACCGGCGATCTTGATGAACTCCTGATCATAGAAGCCGTCCACGCCGATCATCGGCTGGGTCATGCCGAGCTGCGCCATCTGCTGGCGCACGAGGCCGGCTTCCGCTACCACGCCGCCGAAATAGATGGCGTCGGGATTGGCAGCCTTGATCTTGGTGAGCAGGGCGCGGAAATCGGTGGTGCCCACGGGCGCGCTCTCGGCGGCGATGATGGTGCCCCCGTCGGCCTCGAAGAACTTCTTGAAGTTGTCGAGATTGGCCGCGCCGTAGTCGCTGGTGTCGGAGACGATGGCGATGCGCTTGCCGATATTGGCGGCCGCCCACTTGGCGAGCGGCGCATTGGTGTTCACCAGCGTGGTCACCACGCGCGACACCATGGGATTGTTCTTCTCCGTGATCTTCGGGCTGATGGCGCCCCAGATCACGAAGGGCACGCCGGCGCGGCTGAAGACGGGAATGGTGGCGAGGGCGACGCCGCTGTTCCAGTGGCCGGTGGCCGCCACGACCTTCGGATCATTGGTGAGCTTCAGCGCTGCGGAAACGCCGGTCTGCGGGTTGGCGGCATCGTCGAGGATGACCGGCTCGATCTTGAAGGGCAGGCCGGCAGCATTGGCCTGATCCACCGCGAGCTGGAAGCCGTTGCGGGCCGCAAGGCCCTGCTGCGCGTTGCCGCCGCTGAGCGGGCCGATGAAGCCGAGCTTCACCGTCTCCTGCGCCTTGGCGGGGGCGCCGAAGCCGAGGAGCGCGGTCGCCGCGAGCGCGACAGCTCCGAGGGACAGGCGACGGCGGGAAAGCGCACGCGGCGCGCCGGAAATGGGGGCCATGGTCTTCTTTTCCTCTGGAAGCAAATCGCGGGGGCCTTGGCACGGGGCGGATGGTATGGCCTCTCCCTGACCCGTGAAGTGTGGCCTCAGCCGGTGCGGAAGAAAAATCGGAACTTTTGAAGCCTTGGCATCAGTTTTCCCGAACCAGTCGGTACGGCATGCCGGTCGGCGCGGGGCCGCCGGCCCCCAACTTCAAAACATCAGACCCATTGGTTTGGAAAAAACTATTCTGCCCTAGCGTTGCTTTAGGGCAGATTTGATCCAGCGCATTGACGGGGACGCGCCTCGCACATCCCCCGCTCCTCGTGCTTTTCCGGACAAGACGCAGGCATGCCGCGCGCCGCATCGCCCAAGGGAGGGGCCATGGATGACATCGTCTTCCAGCAGATCGTCAACTGGATCACCCTTGGCAGCATCTACGCCCTTATCGCGCTCGGCTTCAGCCTGCTGTTCGGCGTTCTGAACATCATCCATTTCTCCCACGGCGACGTGTCGCTGCTGGCGCCCTTCCTCGCGCTCGCGGCGGTATCGGCCGTGGGGTCAGCGCTGGGAGATGCCGCCTCCCCAGCCGTCTTCCTGCTGGCGCTCGCCATTGCCATCGGCCTCACCGGCGTCATCGGCGTGCTGCTGGATATCGTCGTCATCCAGCGCTTCCGGAAAGCGCCGGCGATGATGGCGCTGGTTGCGACCGTGGCGCTGGGCATCGTCCTGCGCGAGCTGATCCGTCACCTGTTTCCCAATGGCAGCAACCCGCACGCCTTTCCGCGCCTCGTCTCGGGCGACATCGCGCTTGGCCGCTTCAACGTGCCGGTCTTCAGCCTGATGGTGGTCGCGGTGTCGGTCGCCTGCGTGTGCGCGCTGTTCCTGATGCTGAACGGCACGCGCCTCGGTCTGCACATCAAGGCCGTCTCGCAGGACCGTGACGCCGCCCGGCTAATGGCCATCGATCCCGGCCGCATCTTCCGCGCCACCTTCTTCGTCGCGTCGGCCATCGGTGCCGTGGGCGGCCTGTTCTTCTCCAGCTATGCGGGCATGGCGCGCTTCGATTTCAGCGTGGACGTGGGCCTCATCGGCTTCTCCGCCGCTGTGGTGGGCGGTCTCGGCTCCATGCCCGGCGCCATCATCGGCAGCCTGCTGATCGCCGGGCTCGACACGCTGGTGCAGGCGGTGGTGCCGAACGGGGCGTCCTACCGCCTCGTCTTCGTCTTCCTGCTTGTCATCGCCGTGCTGGTGTTCCGGCCGTCCGGCCTCATGGGCCGCACCCTCGTGGAGAAAGTGTGATGACGGACAGCCTCGCCGTGCGACGCTCCGCCTCCGCCCGCGTGGGCGACGCACTCACCGTCGTCGCGGTGGAACTGGTCGGCGCGCTCTATCTGCGCCAGTTCCTGCTCACCGATGACTGGCGCCTCGTCATCGCCCTGCTGGCGGCCTTCGCGGGCGCGCTCGTGCTGATGGAGCGGCAGCCGGCGCTGGAGGCGCGGATAGAAGGGGCGTTCGCGGCCCAGCCGCGCCTCGCCATGCTGCTCGGCATCGCCATCGTGCTGGCCTTCCCCTTCGTGCTGGAAGGCAACACCTATGCGCTGCATCTGTGCGTCATCTCCATGCTCTATGCCGTGCTGGCGCTGGCGCTCAATTTCCAGCTCGGCAGCGCCAATATCCCGAACTTCGCCACCGGCGCGTCCTATGGCATCGGAGCCTATGCCTCGGCCCTGCTGGCGCTGAATTTCGGCGTCAGCTTCTGGCTGGCGCTGCCGGCCGCCGCCGTTGTGGCCACCGTGTTCGGCTTCCTGCTCGGCATCCCGTCCATGCGCACCCGAGACAGTTATCTGGCGCTGGTGACCATCGCGTTCGGGGTCGTGGTCAACCAGCTTCTCAACAATCTGGATTTCACCGGCGGCCCGAACGGCCTCGTGGGCATTCCGGTGCCCGAGCTGTTCGGCCACTCCTTCGCCTCGCCGCTCGTGATCCTCGGGGCCGAGCTGCCGCCGCAGGCGAATTTCTACTACCTCTCCGCGCTGCTGGTGCTGGTCTCCATCCTGTTCGCCGAGCGCCTGCACGATTCCCGCGTGGGCCTTGCCTGGAACGCGCTGCGGGCGGATGAACTCGCCGCCCGCTGTCAGGGCATCAACGTCACCTGGTACAAGGTGCTGGCCTTCGCGGTGGATGCCTTCCTCGCCGGCTTTGCAGGCACCATCTACGCCTTCTATGTGGGCTTCATCTCGCCGGACAATTTCACCTTCCTCGTCTCGGTGACGATCATGACCATGGTGATCGCAGGCGGCATGGACAACATCCTCGGCGTGATCGTCGGCGCCTTCCTGCTCACGCTGCTGCCGGAAAAGCTGCGGGCCTTCGCGGACTACCGCATCCTGTTCTTCGGCGTCACCGTCATCGCCTTCCTCATGATCCGCCCCCAGGGGCTCTTTCCCCAGCGCCTGCGGCGCTACGGAGACTGACCGATGGGCTTCGAAGCTTCTTCTCCCGTCGTTCTCGAGGGCGAGAACCTCACCATGTGCTTCGGCGGCATCGTCGCCATGGCGCAGGTGGAGTTCAGCCTGCGGCGGGGCGAGATCCTCGGGATCATCGGCCCCAACGGCGCGGGCAAATCCACGCTGCTCAACATCATCACCGGCATCTACATCCCCTCCTCGGGCGAGGTGCGGCTGGAGGGCCAGAAGCTCAACGGCGTGCCGGCGCACCGCATCGTCGCGCGCGGCATTGCCCGCACCTTCCAGTCGAGCCGGCTGTTCGGTGATCTGAGCGTTCTGGACAACGTCATCATCGGCCGCCACACCCACACGAAGAGCGGCGTGTTCGACGCCATCTTCCGGCGTGGCAAGGCGAAGGCGGAGCTGGCGACCTCCGCCGCCCATGCCGAACGGCTGCTGAAGAGCGTCTCGCGCAGCCTTTATGACCAACGCCACCGCCCGGCCGGTGAACTGGCGCAGGCCGACCGGCGCCGGCTGGAGATCGCCCGCGCCCTCGCCACGGAGCCGAAGGTGCTGCTGCTCGACGAGCCGTCCTCCGGCATGGACGACGCCGACACCGATGCGCTGATGGACGACATCCGCAGTGTCTGCGCCGAGCAGCCGGACCTGGCACTGATGATCATCGAGCACGACATGCGCCTCGTGGCGAGCCTGCCCCATCGCGTCATGGTGCTGGACTACGGTCAGAAGCTGGCCGACGGACCGTATGAGGAGATCCGCAAGATCCCGCGGGTCCAGGAAGCCTATCTCGGACGCAAGGCGGGGCAGCATGCTGGAGCTTGAGAAGGTCGACACCAATTATGGCGTCGTCGCCATGCTGCGGGACGTGTCCTTCTCCGTGAAGGCCGGTGAACTTGTCTGCATCCTCGGCCCCAACGGCGCCGGCAAGACCACCACATTCCGCGCCATCTCCGGCCTGCTTCCGCTGAGTGCCGGCCGGGTCCGCATCATGGGGCAGGACCTTGCCACCCTGCGCACGGAGGCGTTGAGCGCGCTCGGCATCGGCTTCGTGCCGGAAGGCCGACGCCTGTTCGCGGAGATCAGCGTGCGCGACAACATTCGCCTCGGCTTCGAGGCGCAGAAGGGACAAGGCCGCTTCGCCGACCGGCTGGAGCAGATGCTCGATCTCTTCCCCCGCGTCCGCGAGCGGATCAACCAGCGCGCCGGCACGCTGTCGGGCGGTGAGCAGGCCATGGTAGCGCTGGCCCGTGCCCTCATCGGCGCTCCGAAGCTGGTGGTGATGGACGAGCCCTCGCTCGGCCTCTCGCCGAAGCTGATCGACGAATATTTCGACACGGTGGCGGAGATCAACAAGCGCGGCACCACCGTTCTGTTGATCGAGCAGAATGCCGAGACGGCGCTCTCCATCGCGCACCGGGGCATCATGCTGGTGAAGGGGCGGGTCGTCGCCTCCGGGGACGCGGCAACGCTCCTCTCCAACGACGCCGTGCGCCACCTCTACCTATGAGCACGCTCGATCTCCTCGAACGGCTGATCGCCTTTCCGACGGTGAGCCGCGATCCCAACCGCGAGCTGATCGCCTTCGTGCAGGCCTTCCTCGGCCAGCACGGCATCGCCAGCGAGATCATTGCAACGCCGGACGGAAGGAAGGCGAATCTCTTCGCCACCATCGGCCCCACCGACCGGCCCGGCATCATGCTCTCCGGCCACACGGACGTGGTGCCAGTAGAGGGGCAGGCCTGGACGGCTGACCCGTTCCGCCTGCGCGTCGCGGACGGACGCGCCTACGGGCGCGGGGCGGCGGACATGAAGGGCTTCCTCGCCGCAGCGCTCGCCGTCGCGGCACGGGCAGCGACACGGCCGCTCGAAACGCCGCTGCACCTCGCCCTCAGTCATGACGAGGAGGTGGGCTGCGTCGGTGTGCGTTCGCTCATCGAACGCCTGTCCACGGCTTCCGTGCGCCCGCGCCTGTGCATCATCGGCGAGCCGACCTCGCTGCGTGTCGCCACCGGCCACAAGGGCAAGCTCGCGGCGCGCGCCACCTGCTGCGGCGTGGAAGGCCACTCCGCTCTGGCGCCGAAGGCGCTCAACGCCATCCATCTGGCGTGCGATTTCGTGGGCCTCCTGCGCACCCATCAGGACCGCATCGCCGAGAGCGGCGCACGGGACGCGCATTACGACATCCCCTACACGACGCTGCACGCGGGTATCATCGCCGGTGGCACGGCGCTCAACATCGTGCCGAACCGCTGTACGGTGGATTTCGAGATCCGCAACATCGCGCAGGACGACGCCTCGGAGGTGCTCACCCGCCTGCTGGACGACGCCGCGCAACTGGTCTCCGAACGGCGCGCGGCCTTTCCCGCTGCGGATATCGCGGTGGAGGTGGTGAACGACTATCCCGGACTTGCCACGCCCAAGGAGGCCGAAGTGGTGGCCTTCGTGCAGGCGCTGGTAGACGACGCCTCCACCTTCAAGGTGGCGTTCGGCACGGAAGGCGGGCTGTTCGATGCCCGCCTGTCCATTCCCACCGTCATCTGCGGCCCCGGCTCCATGGACCAGGGCCATAAGCCGGACGAATTCATCGCCCTTGACCAGTTGGAGGCCTGCGACCGGATGATGGACCGGCTTCTCCATCGGCTCGCGGCCTGAGGCCGGAGCAGACCCGCTTTCCGCATCGCCGCCGGGCGGCTCCGGCCGGCACCTTTATCGACCGAAGACGTGAGGCACGCCCATGATCCACCGCCGCATCCGCCCCTTCAACACCGCCAAGACCTATCCCGAGCAGCGTCTCGACAACGACCTCGCGCAGGCCGTGGTCGCGCGCGGCACCACCATCTTCCTGCGTGGGCAGTGCCCGCAGGACCTCGACACCGCCGAGGATGTCGGCATCGGTGATCCGGTGGCCCAGACCCACAAGGTGATGCAGAACATCCGCCAGTTGGTGGAGGAGTCCGGCGGTACCATGGAGCACGTGTGCAAGCTCGTGGTCTATCTGACCGACGTGCGTCACCGCGAGGCGGTCTACCGCACCATGGGCGAGTATATCCGCGGCGTGCATCCCGTCTGTACCGGCCTCGTCGTGGTGGCGCTGGCCCGCCCCAGCTGGCTGGTGGAGATCGACGCCACCGCCGTCATTCCCGACTGAGGCCGGCGCCATGACCTTCTCCATCGCCGCGCGCTGTGCGCGGACGGGGCGCTTCGGCGTTGCCATCTCCTCGTCCTCTCCGGCGGTCGCCGCCCGCTGCGCCCATGTGCGGGCGGGGGTGGGGGCGGTCTGCTCCCAGAACGTCACCGATCCGCGCCTCGGCCCGGCGGCGCTCGACCTGATGGCGCTCGGAGCCTCCGCCACGGGAGCCGTGGAGGCGCTCGCCGGCTCACGCCCCTACATGGCCTTCCGGCAGGTGACGGCGGTCGATGCCAAGGGCCGCGTCGCGGTGTTCTCCGGTGACAAGGCGCTGGGCACGGTGGCCGTGGCCGAGGGGACGGATTGCGTGGCGGCAGGCAACCTGCTCGCCACCGACCGCGTGCCGGCCGCCATGGTCGCGGCCTTCGAGGCGGCGCCGGGGGATCTGGGCGACCGCCTCATCGCGGCGCTCACCGCCGGTCTGCGTGAGGGCGGCGAGGCGGGCCCGGTGCATTCCGCCGGCCTGCTGATGGCGGGCGAGGAAGCCTGGCCGGTCGCAGACCTGCGCGTGGACTGGGACGAGACCCGCCCCATCGCCGCGCTGGCGGATCTCTGGCAGCTCTGGAAGCCGCAGATGGAGGCCTATGTGCAGCGTGCGCTGGTGCCGGACGCCGCCCCGAGCTTCGGCGTCCCCGGCGACGCCTGAGGCCGACGTGCCGCTCCGCGTGCGACGGACCCTCCGACATTCTCCGGCGACGCTCTCGCAAGGCGCCGCCGGACGGGGTATGGATCGGCATGCGCTACACGTTGCGGCAGCTCGAATATTTCATCGCGGCGGGTGAGACGGGATCGATCACCCTCGCCTCCGAGCGCATCAGCATTTCCCAGCCGTCCATCTCCACGGCCATCAGCCATCTGGAGCAGGAACTGGGCGTGCAGCTCTTCGTGCGCCATCACGCGCAGGGCCTCTCGCTGACCCCCGTGGGCCGCAAGCTTCTCGCCGAGGCCAAGCACCTCATCGAGCAGGCGGAAGGGCTCTATGCCGTCGCCTCGGAAGCGACCGACCAGGTGCGCGGGCAATTGTCCGTGGGCTGCATGGTGACGCTGGCGCCCATGATCCTGCCTGAACTCTCCCACGGCTTCACTACCGCCTATCCCGGCGCGCAGATCCGCCATGTGGAGGCCAATCAGGAACGCCTTCTGGACGGCCTGCGCCGCGCCGAGATCGACATCGCCGTCACCTACGATCTCCAGATCCCCGACGGCGTCACCTTCACGCCGCTGGCCAGCCTGCCGCCCCATGTGGTGGTGAGCGAGGCCCACCCTTTCGCCCGCCTGTCCGCGGTGAGCCTGAAGGATCTGGCGGACGAGCCGCTGATCCTCCTCGATCTGCCCATCAGCTCCGAATATTTCCTCGCGCTGTTTCTGCAGGAAGGCATCCAGCCGCGCATCCATTCCCGCTCCGCCTATCAGGAGGTGGTGCGGACCATGGTGGCGAACGGCTATGGCTACACGCTGGCCAACGTCCGGCCGCGCTCCGACATCGCGCTGGACGGGAGGCGAGTGGTGCGGGTGCGCATCGCCGGCGAGCACCGGCCCATGGTGGTCGGGACCGCCACCGTCTCGCAGTTCAAGAAATCCCGCCTGCTGCAGAGCTTCGAGGCCCACTGCCGGTCCTTCATCTCGGACGCCTACATTCCCGGCATGGTCGCTCCGGCCATTGACCGCCGGACGCGCAGAACCTGAACCCGCGGTTTGCCTGAGACGCCTCAGGTCGCCCGGCTCGTCCTCGCGCCCCAGCTCGCGCGCTCCGCATAGACCCGCGTTACGTCTTCCATATTCTCCGTGCCCCACTGGCACAGGGGCACGAGCGCCTGAGCCAGGCTCTGGCCCAGCGGCGTGAGGGCATAGTCCACGCGCGGCGGGACTTCCTTGTAATCGGTGCGCTTCACGAGTTGGTCGGCCTCCAGCTCCTTGAGCTGCTGGATCAGCATCTTGTCGCTGACATCCCGCACCGCCCGGCGCAGCTCGCCATAGCGGGTGGGTCCACCTTGGGCGAGGAAATAGAGGATCAGCGGCTTCCACTTGCCCGCGATCACCCGAAGCGTCGCATCAAGGCCGCAGGTGAAGCCCGGTAGCGTGGGCGTGCAGGTGCCGACCAGCGGCTCGTCCGTCTCTGGCCTGTCTGTCATCATGCACGGGTACTTACCAAAAGGTGCATACTTGTCAATTTGTGCGTGCCCAGCCAACTGAGAGCCACCTCATTGAAGGAGCACGTCATGGACAGGCTTAAGGGTAAGACCGCCGTAGTGACCGGCGGCGGGAGCGGCATCGGACTGGGCGCCGCGCGACGGTTCGTGGAGGAAGGCGCGTTCGTCTATCTGTTCGGCCGGCGCGCCGACGTTCTGGAAGCCGCCGCGAAGGAACTCGGCTCCTCCGCACGCGCCGTGCCGGGCTCGGTGACGGATCTCGCCGACCTCGACCGGCTCTATGCGGCGGTGAAAAGCGAACGCGGCGGACTCGACATCGTGTTCGCCAACGCCGGCACCGGCAATTTCGCCGCGCTCGGGGCGATCACGCCGGACCAGTACGAGCAGACCTTCGACGTCAACGTGAAGGGTGTTCTCTTCACCGTGCAGAAGGCCCTGCCGCTGATGCGGACCGGCGGCTCGATCATCCTGACCGGCTCCACGACCGGCACGATGGGCACGCCGCAATTCAGCATCTACAGCGCCAGCAAGGCTGCGGTGCGGAACTTCGCGCGCAGCTGGGCCGAGGATCTGCGGGGCACCGGCATCCGGGTCAACGTCCTCTCGCCCGGACCGACCCTCACGGATCTCGCCCTCGAGGTGGTGGGCAAGGAGGCGTTCGAAGCCCTCGGCGCCACGACCCCGCTCGGCCGCATCGGCGATCCCTCCGAGACAGGCGCGGTGGCGGCCTTCCTCGCCTCCTCCGACAGCAGCTTCATGACCGGTGGAGAGGTGTTCGTCGACGGCGGCTTCGCCCAGGTCTGAGGCTTGACGCCACGGGGCTCCACTCTCCGGAGCGGAGCCCCCTCAGGAGGTCGGAGGCGACAGCGGCGCGCCCTCTGCCGCCAGCGGCTTGCCATAGAGGCCGATGTTGGCATCACCCCAGGTTTTCAGGGCGAGCAGCACCGGCTCCATGCTGCGGCCGAGGGGAGAGAGGCTATACTCCACCTTGGGCGGCACCTGCGCATAGACCTTGCGGGTGATGAGGCCGTCCTCCTCCAGTTCCCGCAACTGGTTGGTGAGCGTCCGCGGCGTCACGTTCTGCACATGACGGCGGATCTCGTTGAAGCGCAGCGTGCCCGCCAGCAGATGGAACAGGATGACCGACTTCCACTTGCCTTCGATGAGCCCCACCGCTGCCTCTACGGCGCATCCGGGGCTGCAGTCGAAGCGGGAATGACGGACCTTGGCCATGGCCGGCTCCTCAGCTCACAGTATCAAAGAGGATACTATGTGCTTTCCTTGTACGTATTGCCTTTGAAGGAGCGTAGGGCAACATCCTCGCCATATCAACGTGGCTATGGAGCTTGAGCATGAAGGCGATCGGATACCGGCAGTCCGGCCCCATCGACCGGGACGACGCCTTGGTGGACATCGAGATCGACCGCCCGGCGGCACGCGGGCGCGATCTCCTGGTCGAGGTGGCGGCCATCTCCGTCAATCCCGTGGACACCAAGGTGCGCAAGCGGGCGGCACCGCCCGAGGGGGAGTGGAAGATCCTCGGCTGGGATGCGGTGGGACGTGTCGTCGAGGTGGGCGAGGGTGTCACCCGCTTCCGGCCGGGTGATGAGGTCTATTATGCCGGCTCCCTCACCCGTCCCGGCGCCAACAGCGCCTTCCATCTGGTGGACGAGCGCATCGTCGGCCGCAAGCCGGCGAGCCTGTCCAACCCGGAGGCGGCAGCCCTGCCGCTGACTGCCATCACCGCCTGGGAGATGCTGTTCGACCGGCTCGACATCGTGAAGAGCGTGCCGGGCGCGGCCAACGCCATCCTCATCGTCGGCGGTGCCGGCGGGGTGGGCTCCATCGCCATCCAGCTGGTGCGGGCGTTCACCGATCTCACCGTCATCGCCACCGCCTCGCGCCCGGAGACGCAGGACTGGGTGCGGACGCTCGGCGCCCATCACGTGGTGGACCACGGCGCGCCCATCGCGGCGCAGGTGGCGGCCCTCGGGCTCGGCGCACCGGCTTTCGTCTTCTCGACCACCGAGACCCACCGGCATCTGGCGGAGATCGCCGAGTTGATCGCCCCGCAGGGCCGCTTTGGGCTGATCGATGATCCGGACGGGCTCGATGTCTCGGTCTTCAAGCGCAAGTCGGTCTCGACCCATTGGGAGTTCATGTTCACCCGTTCCATGTTCGAGACGGCGGACATGGACGCACAGGGCCGGCTGCTGGACGAGGTGGCGCGGCTCGTGGAGGCCGGCAAGGTGCGCACCACGCTCACGCAGACGCTACGCCCGATCAGCGCCGCCACGCTGAAGACCGCCCACGCCATCCTCGATAGCGGCAAGGCGCGGGGCAAGATCGTGGTGGAAGGCTTCTGAAGCTCCATTCCGCCGCATACGGACGTATGGCGGGGTAGCGCTCCCGCATAATGGTCCGCCGGCCGTCCGCTGCCCACACTGCCAACGGCTCGGAGGGTCTCCCCCCGGGCCCGCGGGAGCCGGCAGCGGCGGCGGGCGGCGCCTTGAAGGGCGGCCGGGCCGCGTGCGCCTCACACGGCGAGCGCGTTTCGATCCGCCACTTCAAGGAACGTCCATGGAACCCACCTTCACCGGCCCCTATGCCGACACGGCGACACCCGTCCTGCCCCGGACGGAGATGACCCTCGACCTTGCGCGCACGGCGCTGGTGGTGATCGATCCGCAGATCGATGTGATGAGCCCCAAGGGTCTTGCATGGCCGGCGGTGGGTGAGAGCGTCACCGAAACCAACATCGTGGCGAACCTCGTCACGCTGTTCCGCGCCGCCAAGGCAGCGGGCATCACCGTCGCCGTCTCGCCGCACTATTACTATTGCTGGGATCACCATTGGCGCTGGCAGTCGCCGCTGGAGAAGTTCCAGCACGACGTGGGCGCCTTCGACCGCAAGGGGCCGTACACGCTGGACGGCTTCCGCGCCTCCGGGGCGGACTTCATGGAGGAGTTCAAGCCCTATATCGAGGACGGCAAGACCATCATCTGCGCGCCGCACAAGCTCTATGGCCCGCAGACCAACGACCTCAAGCTCCAGCTTGGCAAGCAGGGCATCCGGCAGGTGATCGTCGCCGGCATGCTGGCCAACATGTGCGTGGAATCCCACATGCGCGACCTGCTGGAAGCGGGCTACGAGGTGGCCGTCGTGCGCGATGCCGTGGCGGCGCCGAAGCTGCCGGACGGGGACGGCTATCTCGCCGCGCTCATCAACTACCGCTTCATGGCCAACGGCCTCTGGACCACGCAGGAGACGGTGGCGCGGCTCACGCCTGCGGCCTGAACGTGAAACCGGCCGGGCGCCCGCGCCCGACACCACCTACCTCCATCACGCAAGTCTGGCGGAACCTTCCTCTGATACCCGAGTTGCTGGCGCAGGACACGGAGATTGGACCCATGACCGTTCACTTCGCAGGCGAGCAGCCCCCCGTTTCGCAGGCGGCAACCTGGTCCGCCGCGACGCTCGGCGCGGGCGAGGCCTATGAGGCGGCCTGCCTTGCGCAGGCGGCCGGCATCTCGCGGGAGGAAGCGATGGGTCTCGTGCGCCGGCACGGCACCCACCGCGCGACCCTCATGGCCGCCGCCCGCCGCCTCAAGCGCGGCTGACCTCCACGCTCACGGCTTCAGCACATCGGCCCCGACGCCCGCCGGATAGGGCAGATCGGTGATGAGCCGCTCGGCCGGCCTGTCGAGCGCGAAGAGGGGCGCGAGGTCGATGGTGAGATAGCTGGTGCGATGGGCATAATCGGCGATCTGGAGCCGGTTGTTCGTCAGATCCTTGATGGAGACCCACTGGGTGTAATCGGACACAAGCTGCCCGTTCGGCAGGCGCGACTGGGCGACGCCCACCGGAATGTCCACCGTGTTCAGCACATGCACCACCGCCTGCACGGCTTCGGCGCCATCCTTGGGCGGGGTCATGCCGTGGCGCAGGGCGCTGGCGCGCACGAAGCGGGAGGGGGGCGTATAGTCCCCCGGCAGGCCCACGAGGCCGCCGCCCTGGCCGAGCGCCGTCACATCCACATTCCCGATCTGCCGCTGCTCCACGCCCACCGTGGAGAGGTTGAGATAGTTGCGCAGGTTGGTGAGGTGCCAGTCATAGGTGGGGGCGTTGGTGAGCACATGGGCCACGTTGTCGTGGATGTGCAGCTCCCCCTCCACATATTCCACGATGATGCTGGCGCCCGCGCGATCCGTGAACACGAAGTGCATGAGCGGCGCGGTGGGGCCGCTGGCGGCGGAGGGATCGGACCAGACCTTGGTGGTCTTCAGCGCCTCCTTCACCTCGGCAATCGTGGCGAAATTGCCGAGCGCCCAGGCGCCGAAGGAGAGCACCTCCACATAGTTCTTATCCTGCGGGGTCACCGTCTGGTAGGTGGTGAAGCCGGGCAGGAAATTGCCGCTCAGGCCGAGGCCGGCGGCATTCTGCCCCTCCACCAGCGCCCCACCGGGGATGATGTTGGCGCTCACACCCACCAGCGCATATTTCGCCTCCACCGTGCGCTCCGGCAGATTGAGGGCCTTCGGCGCGGTGAGCTTCACCGGAAAGCCCTTGGGGCGGCTCACCAGCGTCCATTTCATATCGAACGCCCATTCCATGGTGCGCCCGGCGATGACGGTCCTGTCGGCGGCGACGATATCGACGGCGGTGCAGGCCAGCGCCGCATTCATCATGGCGGCGAGGGAGAGGGCGGTGGTGAGGGTGCGCAGCATGGGGTTTCCTCCGCGTCCGTGACGGCCGGGTTGCTCCCGGTCTGGGCGGACGGCGGGATTGTAGTACAGCGCAAGAAATGTGGGGAGGGCGTCAGGTGCGTATGCGTCCGTTTGTTGATACTCCCCTGTCTGCTCAGAGCCATATCGCCTTGACCGTGTCGTGGATCGATGGCTCCGTCATTCTTGTATAGCTGGTGTTTTGATTTGGAATGGGGCAGCTTGCCATCTGCGATATATGAAGGAATAAACGGGCGAAACTGGGGGGGCGTGTAGGTGCAGCTCGAATCCATAAGGGTCGAAAAATTCAAGCGAATCGACATTATAGACTTGCCTCTTGCTGACTTAAATATTCTCGTCGGCTCGAACGGAAGCGGCAAATCGTCCATTCTCCAAGCGTTGCATCTAGCATCTTGCCTCATGCGCCAAGCCGACCGAATCAGAGCAAATTCGACAGCAATGGTGCGTGTTAGCGACCTTGATTATCTCCCCTCTGACGAATATTGGCGCTTGGGCCATGGGGCGGATTGGGGAAACAAAGCAACGAGTCCTTCCTCAATCGTGAGATTCAACTTCCGGGACAGCGCTGGCGCGGAACTCACCGCGGTATGTGAAATGCGATCTGCGCGAAATGCAGGGATTTCGGTTCAGGGTGAATTGCCTGAGCAGATACGCCTCCAGTTTAGGGGGGACGATACGTTTTTCAGTGGGTTCATCCCCGGCATCTCGGGTATTCCAAACGTCGAACAGAAGAATTCGAGGCGAGTAGTTCTCAAAGCCTGTTCGTTCGGCGACTCCAACGTCTATCTTCGAAATGCACTTAATCTTCTTTCTGCTACGGATTTGCATCAAATCGAGACTTGGCTGCAGCCATTACTCGGAAATATAAAGTTGAAAGTAAAATTTGAAGAATCTATCGATTTTCAGATCCATGCAGAGGCCGAAATCGGTGGCCTTGCTATGCCGTTAGAGCTGCTGGGGACGGGCTATCTCCAGCTCATTCAGATTTTCTGCTATATTCTGCTCTTTAAACCAAAGATCCTTTTGGTGGACGAGCCCGACATTCACCTGCATCCTAGCGTGCAGGAGAGGCTAGCAGAAAACCTCCTGCAGATTGCCCGCGCGCAGGGCATCAAGATCATAATGACCTCTCACTCGCCGTTCATCGTCAGGGGGGCCCCCGTGGGCACGAATGTCGTATGGCTGGCTGAAGGCCGAAAGCAGTCGGAAGACAGGAATCTTGTCGAGTTGGCTCTTGGCTGGGGGGCGTTCGGCAAGAAAGTCATCGTCGTCAGCGAAGACGCCAAGAATGATCTGCTTAAGAAACTTATCCGCCAATGGCCTGAAATTGATCAGGCGGTCACCGTACTGCCGGGTCGTGGGTATAAGCATCTCCTAAAAAGGGACGAAGCTATTGAGTTGAGGGAGGCGCTTGGCGGCAAGTTCAAGATACTCGTACATCGCGACCGGGACGCGTTGACTGACATAGAGATCCAGATGTTGAAGGACTTTTATGATGCCGATGGCGTGAGGCTTTGGCTTACCGACCAGTCGGACATCGAGGCGGAATTTTGCGACCCTACTTTCCTGTCATCACTGACTGGGCACCCAATCCATGAGTGCGAGACTTGGTTGGCGGATATACAAGCGAATAATCGAGCTTCTATAAAAGAGCAATTTCTTAAGCAACGCGGCGCTCATAATGAAGAGCTTCACAAGACGGGCGGGGGCAGCCCGCTTAGCGATGCCGTTTGGGATACATTGCAGGCGCTTCCGTTGAAGGGGGCGAAGGGGAAGTTCGTTTTCAATCAGCTTAAGAACACAGTTCCAGCAAATGCCTTTTCGTACGAAGCGGTCATCAATCACACCGGATACCCCGAGCGCGCAGCGAGCCTGAAAGCTAACCTGCAGGACCTGCTGGCTTAGATTTTGCTGCTGTTGAAGCCTATTTTCTTTGTCGGATCAATGATTTGTACGATTCACTACATCTTGGTTGACCTGAGCAACACTTGCTCGATGTCGGTTGCGGAGGGAGTAGAGTACGGGGCTGACATAAACCGGGCCCTACCTCGATCCATTCATTTGCCCCCCTCTCCCCCCGCGCGCGCTTTCCCGCTATAAGCCGCGCCATGCTCGACCAGACCCCCGAGGCTCCGGCATCCGCCGGCGGCCAGCCCGATTTCACGCGCCGGCGCACCTTCGCCATCATCTCGCATCCTGACGCGGGCAAGACCACGCTGACGGAGAAGCTGCTGCTGGCCTCCGGCGCCATCCGGCAGGCGGGGCAGGTGAAGGCGCGCGGCGAGCGCCGCCGCACCCGCTCCGACTGGATGGAGATCGAGCAGCAGCGCGGCATCTCCGTCACCTCCTCGGTGATGACCTTCGAGCGCGACGGCATCGTCTTCAACCTGCTGGACACCCCCGGCCACTCGGACTTCTCCGAGGACACCTACCGCACCCTCTCGGCGGTGGACGCGGCCGTCATGGTCATCGACGTCGCCAAGGGCATCGAGAGCCAGACGCGCAAGCTGTTCGAGGTGTGCCGCCTGCGCGACATCCCCATCTTCACCTTCATCAACAAGGTGGACCGCGAGGGGCAGGACCCGCTCGGCCTGATGGACGACATCGCCGCGACGCTGGCGCTCGACCTCACCCCCTTCACCTGGCCCATTGGCCTCGGCACCGATTTCCGCGGCCTCATCGACGTGCCCGGCAAGCGCGCTTTGCTGGCCGAGGAGCGCGGCGGCCCGCTCACCCGCATCGTGCCCTATGAGGACCCCATCGACCTGCTGGGGCTCGAGGGCGTGGAAGAGCGCATCGTCGAGGAGGCGGTGGAGAGCCTGTCGCTGGCGCTGGGCGTGCTGTCGCCCTTCGATCTGGAAAGCTTCCGCGAGGGGCACCTCTCGCCGGTCTTCTACGGCTCGGCCATCAAGGAGGCCGGGGTGGCGCAGCTTCTGGCCGGGCTCGGCGGCTTCGGCCCCAGCCCCCTGCCGCGCAATGCCAACGGCCGCACCGTGGAGCCGGCGGAGGCGAACGTCTCCGGCTTCGTGTTCAAGGTGCAGGCCAACATGGACCCGAACCACCGCGACCGCGTGGCCTTCGTGCGCCTGTGCTCCGGCGTGTTCAAGCGCGGCATGAAGCTGTTCAATGCCCGCGAGAAGCGGCACATGGCCATCGCCAACCCCATCTTCTTCTTCGCCCAGGAGCGCGAGACGGTGGACGAGGCGGTGGCCGGCGACATCATCGGCATTCCCAACCACGGCATGTTGCGGGTGGGCGACACCCTCTCGGAAGGCGAGACCATCCGCTTCGAGGGCATTCCCGACTTCGCGCCCGAAATCCTGCGGCGGGTGCTGCTGGCCGACCCCATGAAGAGCAAGCAGCTCCAGAAGGCGCTGCATGATCTGGCGGAAGAGGGGGTGGTGCAGGTGCTGCGCCCCCTCACCGATCCCGCGCCCATCGTGGGCGTGGTGGGCACGCTGCAGCTCGATGTGCTGTCCTCGCGGCTCGACAAGGAATATGGCGTGCCCATCCGCTATGAGAGCGTGTCCTTCGTCACCGCCCGCTGGATCACCGGCGACCGGGCCGAGGTGGACCGCTTCGCGGAGACCTCGCGCTCGTCCATCGCCCTCGACCGCGACGACCAGCCGGTCTATCTCGCCCGCAGCCAGTGGGTGCTCGACCGCGCCATCGAGGAATGGCCGAAGCTCAAGTTCGTCGCAGTGAAGGAACGCGGCTGAGCGTCTAGAATGGAACCTCCGGTGCCAGCGCGCCCGGGGGGGAGGAATATCCGGCGGCCTTGCCCGCACGGTCTTGAGAAGGGGAATTTCATGTCGATCGAGCTTGGCCGCGCGCAGGATCCGGCGCTCCAGAAGATCATCACGGACGCTTTCGAGGCGCGGGCCGAGATCGGCTTCTCCACCGCCGGCCAGATCCGCGAGGCGGTGAACGAGGCGCTGGCGCTGCTCGATTCCGGCGCCGCCCGCGTGGCCGAGCCCGCCGCCGACGGCTCCTGGCAGGTGAACCAGTGGCTGAAGAAGGCGGTGCTGCTCTCCTTCCGCCTTAACGACATGGACCTCATCCCCGGCGGCCCCGGCGGGGCGGCCTGGTGGGACAAGGTGCCCTCCAAGTTCGCCAAGTGGGGCGCTTCCGAATTCCGCGCCGCCGGCTTCCGCGCCGTGCCCGGCGCCATCGTGCGCCAGTCCGCCTACATCGCGCCCAACGTGGTGCTGATGCCCTCCTTCGTGAACCTCGGCGCCCATGTGGGCGAGGGCACCATGGTGGACACCTGGGCGACGGTGGGCTCCTGCGCGCAGATCGGCAAGCGGGTGCACCTGTCCGGCGGCGTCGGCATCGGCGGCGTGCTGGAGCCGCTTCAGGCCGGCCCGGTCATCATCGAGGACGACTGCTTCATCGGCGCCCGCTCCGAGGTGGTCGAGGGCGTGGTGGTGCGCAAGGGCTCCGTGCTGTCCATGGGCGTCTTCATCTCCGCTTCCACCAAGATCATCGACCGCACCACGGGCGAGGTCTTCATCGGCGAGGTGCCGGCCTATTCCGTGGTGGTGCCCGGCGCCATGCCCGGCAAGCCGCTGCCGGACGGCACGCCCGGCCCCTCGCTCTATTGCGCCGTGATCGTGAAGCGCGTGGACGAGAAGACCCGCGCCAAGACCTCCATCAACGACCTCCTGCGCGACTGAGGGGGAGTTTCGGCGGCCGGCCCCCAGTGGGCCGGCTGGCGCTCTGCCCCGGACGACGCCCTCCGCCCCGGCCGGTGCGGCGGGCGAAAGGTGCATCTTTCGCGAGCCTTGCAGCCAGTTGGGGGCCGGCATCATTTGCCAGTGGAAAGCGGCTTGCATGCGCGATCCGAGCCGCTATATTCCGCCACCTCGACAGCGGGCGACGCACCAACCGGCGCCATCGGATTCCATCCGAATCCCCGCGTCGGGTCTGGCCGGCATTCCCATGCCATCCAGGAGTTCCGCACCCCTCCGGGTGTCGCGGAGAGGTGGCCGAGTGGTTGAAGGCGCACGCCTGGAACGCGTGTATACGGGAAACCGTATCGAGGGTTCGAATCCCTCTCTCTCCGCCATTTCAGTCCCTGAGTGGGCATTGCGTTTACGCCATCGCCCGATGTCGGCGCCTGAAGCAGCCGGGATTCAATCCCATGATGTTGTAGCGCGCAGGATCGGATGTCACCCGCGCGCGGTGCCGGATCGGGCTGTTAAACGTCAGTCAAAGCGATCCTGAGAGTGCGCCACGCGAGCGTCGCAGCCAGACGGCGACTAACAACCCGTTTAACCGAGGAGCGTGGCGAGGAACGCGTAGTCCAACGGTAGGCCGACAAGCCCTTGTCGAAGCTCGCGAAATTGGAGCGGGCGATGGGAATCGAACCCACGACATACAGCTTGGGAAGCTGTCGTTCTACCACTGAACTACGCCCGCAGCGGGTGGCACCATAGACGTGGCGGGGGCTCGCTCGCAAGGGCGAAGGCGGGCTGTCCCCGGCAGGATGGGAGCGGCCGGTAGCAGCGTTGGAGGGCAAGGGGGGGCGGCGCCACGGGTCGCGGCATCCGGCGGCCAGCGCAAGACGACGGCGGAGTAAGCGGCGGGCCATGGGGCGCGCGCCGGAGAGCGCGCCCGGTTGCTTCAGGGCAGGGGGCGATGGGGCATGCGGTGGTCGCGAGGGGCTCCGTCCGGGCGGCGCGCTCTTGCTTGCTCGCCGCAAGGGGGATGCGGATGCCGGACAAGCTGCGCTAAGCTCGCGCCATGTCCGATCCTGCCTTCCCTGCTTCGTCGGCCCATGCGCCGCGCTTTCACGCCCGCTTCCAGTCCTTCGAGGAGACCGCCGACGGCAGTGCCGGGCCCGGCCGGCTCGCCGCGTTGCGGGCGGAGCTCGCCCGGCGCGGCATCGGCGGCTATGTGGTGCCTCGGGCCGATGCGCACCAGAATGAATATGTGGCGCCGGGAGAGGAGCGTCTCGCCTGGCTCACGGGCTTCACCGGCTCGGCCGGCCTTCTTATCGTGCTGCCGGAGGTCGCGGCGCTGTTTGTGGATGGCCGCTACACGCTTCAGGCGGCGGCGCAGGTGGACACCGGCGCCTTCACCGTCGTGCCGCTGGCCGAAACGAGCCCGGAACGCTGGCTGGAGGCCAACCTTCCGGTGGGGCTCTCGCTCGGCTTCGATCCCTGGCGCACCACGCTCGACGGGCGCGATCGCTTCGCCCGCGCGGTGGCCAATGCGAAGGGCGTGCTGGTGAGCGTGGCGGAGGATCCCGTCGCCCGGCTGTGGACGGACCGGCCGGAAGCGCCCCGCGCCCCGCTGCGGCTGCTCGATGCCGCTCTGGCGGGCGAGGAGACGCCGTCCAAGCTTGCCCGCGTACGCGAGGCGCTGGGCAAGGACCGGCTCGACGGCGCGCTCATCTCCGATCCCCATGCCACGGCGTGGCTCTTCAATGTGCGCGGCGGCGATGTGGCCCACACGCCGCTGCCGCTCGCCTGGTCTCTCGTGCCGGCGGAGGGGCGGCCGCAGCTCTTCCTCTCCCCCGCCAAGCTCTCCCATGAGGTCCGCGCGGTCCTGTCGGACGTGGCGGATGTGCGCCATGAGGACGATCTGGAGGCGGCGCTCACCGATTTCGCCGCCGGCCGCACCGTGCGGCTCGATCAGGCGACGGCACCCGTCCATCTCGCCGAGGTGGTGGAGCGGGCGGGCGGCAAGGTGGCGAAGGGCGCAGATCCGGTCTCGGCCCTGAAAGCGCGCAAGAATGCGGCGGAGATCGCCGGCATGCGGGCTGCCCATCTGCGCGACGGCGTGGCGCTGACGCGCTTCCTCCACTGGTTCGACGGCGCGGCGGCGTCCGGCACGCTCACCGAGATCGACGCCGTGGAGGCACTGGAGACCTTCCGGCGCGAGACCGGCCAGCTCACGGACGTGTCCTTCCCCACCATTTCCGGGGCGGGGCCGAACGGCGCCATCGTTCATTACCGCGTTACACGCGCCACCAATCGGACGCTCCAGCCCGGCGAGCTCTTCCTGCTCGATTCCGGCGCGCAATATCCCGACGGCACGACGGATGTGACGCGCACGCTGGCGGTGGGCACGCCGACGGCGGATATGCGCGCGCATTTCACGCTTGTGCTCAAGGGCCATATCGCCCTCTCCCGCGCCCTCTTCCCGAAGGGCACCACGGGGGCGCAGCTCGATACGCTGGCGCGTCAGTTCCTGTGGGCGGCGGGACTCGATTTCGAGCACGGCACCGGACACGGGGTCGGGGCGGGGCTCTCCGTGCATGAAGGGCCGGCGCGCATCTCCAAGCTCGGCCACGTGGCGCTGGAGGAGGGGATGATCCTCTCCAACGAGCCCGGCTATTACCGCACGGGCGCCTATGGCATCCGCATCGAGAACCTTATCCTGGTGGAGCCGCGTGCGATCGCCGGGGCGGAGAAGAGCTTCTTCGGCTTCGAGACGCTGACCCTCGCCCCCATCGACCGGCGGCTGATCGACACAGACCTCCTGACAGCCGAGGAGACCGCCTGGATGGACGCCTATCACGCCCGTGTGGCGCGGGAGGTGGGGCCGGCGCTCGATGGCGACGAACAGGCCTGGCTCGCGGCCGCTACCGCTCCGCTCAAGTCTTGAGGTGACGTCTCCGCCGCCTGGCTTCGCGATGGTCGGGCGGTCGCACTGCGGAACCTTTGCCGCAACCCTGCGTTTGGGAAGCAGAGGCGACAGAGGGACGAGACGTCATGTCAACTATTCTGATCATCATCTTGGTGCTTATTCTG
Organism: Azorhizobium sp. AG788; assembly: GCF_004364705.1. Taxonomy (NCBI): domain Bacteria; kingdom Pseudomonadati; phylum Pseudomonadota; class Alphaproteobacteria; order Hyphomicrobiales; family Xanthobacteraceae; genus Azorhizobium; species Azorhizobium sp. AG788. The sequence continues at coordinate 420,904 of NZ_SOBM01000003.1, read as the reverse complement.
GTCGGCGCCCTTCCGACTTGGGGATACAGCAGCAGCTGGGGTTATGGGCCCGGCGGCATCGTCGGCGTCCTGCTGATCGTGGTGATCGTTCTGGCTTTGACAGGCCGCATATGATCCCTCGCACCTGGAGCGCGAACCGAGGGGATTGGATCAATCCGCTCGGTGGGCGCTGACGGGAAACGGGATGTGTCATCGGGCCGGGGAGCGCCGCTCCCCGGCCTTTTTCGTATGCGGATGGCGCCGCGATGTGGCTGGGCCTCACATCCGCCGCATCCGCCGGTCGCACTTGGGGCAGGCCGAGGTTGTGGCGCCCGTCCCGCGGCCGGATAAGCTTGACGGATGAGGAGGTAGCGCACGTGCAGGAAACAGGATGGCCGCAGGACGTTCACTGCCCCCATCTTCCACGCCTGCGCGGCGGCCGGCGTGGCGCCGCCCCCTTGCGCCCCGGCGCGTGCTGGCCGAAAAGAGGGCTATGACCGTACGTCAGTTGTCCATAGCGTCCGTGCGTCTGCCGGGTCCGCGTTCCAGCGGGCGCGGACGGGCGCGCGCGTTCGGCCTGCGGCGCTGACATGGACGCGATCCTCGATACACCCCCGCCGGGGGAAGAGGACGGCGAAGCCGCCCGCGTGCGCGCCGCGCTTGCACGGGTGCTCGCCTCGGATGAGTTCTCGTCCTCGCCCCGCCTCGCGGACTTCCTGCGCTTTGTGGTGGAGGCCAAGCTCGGCGGGCGGGCGGAGGAGATCAAGGGCTATACCATCGCCGTCGAGGCGCTCGGGCGGCCGGCTTCCTTCGATCCGCAGAGCGACCCCATCGTGCGGGTGGAGGCCACCCGCCTGCGCCGCGCGCTGGAGCGGCACTATTCCGGCGCGGGTGTGGATGACGAAATGGAGATCGTCATCCCCAAGGGCAGCTATGTGCCGCATTTCCGGCCGCGCGGTGCCGCTGCCGATGTGCTGCCCGAAGAGGCGCAGCGTCCGACCGGCGAGGACGCCATCCCCGTCGTTGCGCCGCAAGTCGCCGGAAGCGGCCTGCGGCGCTGGGGCGTTCCGGCGGTGGTGCTGGTCCTCCTGCTGATGCTGGGCACGCTGGGCGTGCGTGCCGTCTCGGGTGCCTGGCCGTTCGCGAGCCTGTTCGCGCAAGCCGAAGGGCCGCGTGATCTTGCCGACCGGCTCGGCATGCCGATCATCGACGTGCGCCCCTTCGAGACGGTGGGCAGCCGTGCGCCCACGCAGGCCGAGACCCACGCCATCGAGGCCCGCCTGCGGGATGCGTTCGCCCGCTTCGATTTCGTGGACGTGATGGAGCCGGGGCAGGAGGCCTCGGTGCGGGAATGCCGCGATCCGCCGCCGCGCTCAGTGTTCGCCTTGTCGGGGCTCGCAGAGGGCCGGGAGGACGGCACCTTCTCCTTGCTGGTGCGCCTGTCGGACCGGTGCGAGGGCACGATCGTCTGGTCCGCCGATTTCGAGGGCCTGCGCCGGGGCTCCGACATGCCGGCCACCGAGCAGCGGGTGGTGCGCGACATCGCCGTCGCGCTCATGCAGTCCTATGGCGTGCTGCCGACGCGGGCGCGGTCGCAGGCGCGGGCGGATGCCAGTCCCTCAGGCTTCGGCTGCATCGCGCAGGTCTATTCCCTGTCGCGCGGCTCGGAGGCGGAAACCCCGCAAGGGGTGCGCGAGTGTCTCGCCCGCGAGGCGCGGCAGCACACCGGCTTCGGGCTCGCCCATGCGGTGACGGCACAGATCGCGCTGGACGAGATCCGGCGCAATCCCGCCGCGCCCGCAGATCCGGACATGCTGGCGCAGATGCTGCGCAATGCGGAGCTCGCCGCCGATCTCGCCCCCACCAGCGCCTATGCCTCCAAGGTCCTGGCCAAGGTGGACTATATGCGCGGCGAGCGGGATGCCGCGCTGGCGGCGGCCGAACGGGCGCTGGCGCTCAATCCGCTCGACTATGACGTAGCGGCGGACGTGGGCATGGTACGTATCGGCCTCGGCCAGCCCGAGCAGGGCGAGGCGCTGCTGAATTTCGCCCGCGCCCATGGCGCGCTGCGCACCCCCATGCAGGACGCCTTCATCGCCATCTCCGCCTTCCTCCGGGAGGACGCCCATGCGGCGGCCGGCGTGCTCGCCCCGCTGCAACTGCATCCTTCGCCGCAGACGCGCATCGGCCTCGCGCTGGCGCTGAAGGCGCTGGGGCGGACCGAGCAGGAGCACGAGGTGGTGATGGCCCTGGTGCGGGAGACGCCGGACGGCGCCGCCGGCGTGCGCCGGGTGGTCCACACCATGCTGCCTTATGCGGACACGGCCGAGCCGGTGCTCTCCGAGCTGGAGCAGGCGGGCCTCGGCCCGCGGGCGGTCTCGGCCGGCTCCACGCGGGGCTGAGCGCGATCCGAGCGGATTGTATCAATCCGCTCGGTGAATCGCCCGCTGACCTCAAGAAAGAGAACGCGTGATCCGATCAGATGGCGATGCAATCCGATCGGCGCGTACTCTGAGCGGCACGCCGCCGCCTGCCCGAAGGCGAGGCGGAGGCGCGCCCTCGGATCTCACAGGATGAAGCGGCTGAGATCGGCGTTCTTGGCGAGGTCGGCCACGCGCTCGCGGACATAGGCGGCATCGATGCTCACCGTCTCGCCCGAGCGGTCGGGGGCGGTGAAGGACAGTTCGTCCAGCACGCGCTCCATCACCGTCTGGAGCCGGCGGGCGCCGATATTCTCCACGGTCGAATTCACCTCCACAGCCACGTCCGCAATGGCCTCGACAGCGTCGGGGGTGATGTCCAGCGTCACACCCTCCGTGCCCATGAGGGCGACGGACTGCTTGACGAGGCTCGCCTCCGTCTCGGTGAGGATGCGCACGAAATCGGCGCGGGTGAGGGCTTCCAGCTCCACGCGGATGGGCAGGCGGCCCTGAAGCTCCGGCAACAGGTCGGAGGGCTTGGAGACGTGGAAGGCGCCGGAGGCGATGAACAGGATGTGGTCGGTCTTCACCGGGCCGTGCTTGGTGGAGACGGTGGTACCCTCGATCAGCGGCAGCAGGTCGCGCTGCACGCCCTCGCGGGAGACGTCGGCGCCGGAGCGGCCCTCGCGCTGGGCGATCTTGTCGATCTCGTCGAGGAAGACGATGCCGTTGTTCTCCACGGCATAGATGGCCTCCTGGGTGGTGGCCTCCTGGTCGATGAGCTTGTCGGCTTCCTCGGTGAGGAGGAGGGGATGGGCATCCTTCACCAGCACGCGGCGGGCCTTGGTGCGGCCGCCGAACGCCTTGCCCAGCATGTCGCCCAGCGAGACCGCGCCCATCTGGGCGCCGGGCATGCCGGGGATCTCGAACATGGGCATCCCCTGTCCGCCCTGCTGCACCTCGATCTCCACTTCCTTCTCGTCCAGCTCGCCGGCCCGCAGCTTCTTGCGGAAGGCATCGCGAGTGGTCGAAGAGGAGTTGGCGCCCACCAGCGCGTCCAGGACCCGCTCCTCGGCGGCGAGATGGGCGCGGGCCTGCACATCCTTGCGCTTCTGCTCGCGCACGAGGCCGATGCCCACCTCCACGAGATCGCGGATGATCTGCTCCACGTCGCGGCCCACATAGCCGACTTCGGTGAACTTGGTGGCCTCCACCTTCAGGAACGGCGCGCCCGCGAGGCGCGCGAGGCGGCGGGAAATCTCGGTCTTGCCGACGCCGGTCGGGCCGATCATCAGGATGTTCTTGGGCAGAACCTCCTCGCGCATGTGGCCCTGAAGCTGCTGACGCCGCCAGCGGTTGCGCAAGGCGATGGCCACGGCGCGCTTGGCCTTGCCCTGGCCGACGATGTGGCGGTCGAGCTCGGAGACGATCTCGCGGGGGGAAAAGTCACTCATCTCGTTCGTCTTTCGTGTCCCGGCGCGGATCAGCCCAGGGGGATGCGGTGAGGCACCGGCCGCCTGAAACGCTCACGCGGGCTTCAGGGTCAGCCGATGGTCTCAACGATGATGTTGCGATTGGTATAGACGCAGATGTCGGCGGCGATCTCCAGCGAGCGGCGCACGATGGCTTCCGGTGCATCCTCGCGGTCGAGCAGGGCGCGTGCTGCGGCGAGCGCATACATGCCGCCCGAGCCGATGCCTGCAACGCCCGCCTCCGGCTCCAGCACGTCGCCGGTGCCGGTGAGCACGAGGGAGACGTTGGCATCCGCCACAATCATCATGGCTTCCAGCCGGCGCAGATAGCGGTCCGTGCGCCAGTCCTTGGCGAGTTCCACCGCCGCGCGCTGGAGCTGGCCGGGATACTGCTCCAGCTTCGCCTCCAGCCGCTCGAACAGCGTGAAGGCGTCGGCGGTGGCGCCGGCGAAGCCGCCGATCACGTCGCCCTTGCCCAGACGGCGCACCTTGCGCGCATTGGCCTTGAGGACGGTCTGGCCCAGGGTCACCTGCCCGTCGCCGGCGATCGCGACGCGATTGCCCTTGCGCACCGTGACGATGGTCGTTCCGTAAATGGTATCTGGGGAATGCATGTAAGGCTCCGCTGACGGGGCCTTACTTAAGACCTTCCGCCGCCGGTGCAATGTCTGCCGCTTGCGGCCTCATGCCCAGTCCGGTTTCCAGTCCGGCGGGGCGAGCTGGAAGCCGGAGAACAGGAAGGCCGGGGCCACCGTGCAGCCCACCAACGTCCAGGCACCGAGGCTCTCCGCCGCCTGCCAGACGAAGGGCGGCACCACGCCCTGCGGCTCCTGTCCGGCTGCGAGATCCGTGCCGAGCGTGAGGGTGCGGGTCGCCTCGCCCTCGGGCGCGAGATGAAGGCTGAGCGGCGCGCCGGCGTAATAGTGCCAGGTCTCGCTGGCATCCACGCGGTGCCAGTGGGAGCGCTCGCCGGCCTGCAACAGGAAATAGATGGCGGTGGATGCGGCGCGGGTGCCTTCCGGCGCCATGTCGCGGAAGGTCTCGCGATAATGGCCGCCTTCCGGATGCGGCTTGAGATCCAGTTTTGCGATGATTTCGGCGGCGGACAGGCGGGAGAGGTCGGACATCATTCAGCCCCGGAACACATTCTTGCGGGCACGCAGTTCGGTGAAGACGGCAGCGGGATCGGCGCCGGCAAGGCCGAGGCGTTCGGCCATGTCGGGATCGTCCGCCCGCAGGAAGGGATTGGTGAGACGCTCGTCGCCGAGCAGCGCCGGAATCGTGGGCTTGCCCTCCCGCCGCGCCGCCTCGGCGTCGGCGACGCGGGCACGCAGGGCGCCGTTGTCGGGATCCACGCTGAGCGCGAACCGGCCGTTGGCCACCGTGTATTCGTGCCCGCAATAGAGCGAGAAATCATCGGGCAGGGTGCGCAGGCGCTGGAGCGAGTGCCACAGCACCGGCGGGTCGCATTCCAGCGCCCGGCCGCAGCCCATGACGAACAGCGTGTCGCCGGCAAACAGCAGCTTCTCTTCCGGGAAGACGAAGGAGATGTGGCCCGCCGTGTGGCCCGGGGTCTCGATCACCCGACCGATGGCCGAGCCGAGACCCACGGGATCGGCATCCACCACCTCCACATCGAGGGCCGGAATGGTGGCGGCCTCGGCCTTCGGGCCGACGACGGTGGCGCCATATTGCGCCTTCAGCGCCAGCACGCCGTCCACATGGTCGGCATGGTGATGGGTGATGAGGATGTGGGTGAGGTCCCAGCCTTCCAGCTCCAGCGCGTCCATGATCGGGCCGGGCTCGGGCGCGTCCACCACGGCGGTCGCCTCGGTGAGGGGATCGTGCAGGAGGACGGCGTAATTGTCGCTCAGGCACGGGATGACGCGGATATCCAGCGGCATGTTTCATCTCCTCCTGCTGCGGCGCGTCCCTGAGTAGCACGCCGCCGCGCGCAAACCACCTCGTTCCACGTGACAACCGGAACATGGCGGAACTGGCGCAGAGCTTCCGCCTGTCCGGGCATGGTCTGCTATAAGACGTTCGCAGGAGGCGGATGATGTTCCTGGACGTTGTGGATTTGCGTAGCTTCTATGCCCAGCCGCTCGGCCTCGTGACCCGGCGGCTGATCGCGCGCTCCATCCGCGCCCGCTTTCCTGATGTCACCGGCCTGTCCATCCTCGGGCTTGGTTACGCGACGCCCTACCTCGGCGTATTCCGGGAGGAGGCGGAGCGCTGCATCGCCGTCATGCCCGCCGCGCAAGGCGTGGTGCGCTGGCCCTCCACCGCCCCGACGCTCGCCGCCCTTTCCGACGAGCTCGAACTGCCATTGCCCACCTCCTCCATGGACCGGGTGATCGCCGTCCATCTCCTCGAGATGACGCCCAATGCGGCGGACGTGCTGCGGGAGGTGTGGCGCGTGCTGGCCCCCGGCGGGCGGCTGCTCGCTATCGTGCCAAACCGCCGCAGCGTCTGGGCGCGGCTCGACACCACCCCCTTTGGCAACGGCAGCCCCTTCTCGCGCGGGCAGGTGGTGCGCCTGCTGCGGGAGGCGCTGTTCACGCCGGTCGGCTGGGGCGAGGCGCTCTATGTGCCGCCGGTCTCCAGCAAATGGCTGCTGCGCACCGCCATCGCCTGGGAACGGGCGGGTGGGCGTCTGTCGCTCCCGTTCGCCGGCGTGCACGTGGTGGAGGCAACGAAGCAGCTCTACCGCCCCGCCCCGGTGAAGCGCGTGCGCCTCGCCCCGGCGCTGGAGCCCGGCCTTGTGCCCGTGGCGGTGCCGGGAGGCTACGGCCGGACGGGGTAGGGCGAGGTCACGATGCGCCGACGGAAACGGGCCTGCGCAGGCCCGAGACCAGATACCGGAAGGCCTCCACCGCCTTCTTCAGCACGGCGTGCGGATCATCCGCCGCCGCGATCCAGAGTGCCGCGTTGAGCGCCGCGCCATTGACGAGCCGGGCCGCTGCTTCGGCATCCATGGGGCGGATCGTGCCCGCCGCGATCAGGGTCTCGATCGTCGCGGTGGTGCGCCGCAGGCAGGCCGTCTGGTTGGGCCACTGCGAGGGATCGCCGAGCACCGCCGGGCCGTCGAGCAGCATGATGCGCTGAATCTCCGGCTCCAGCGACATCTCGATATAGGCGACGCCCTCGGCTTCGAAGGCCAGCCACGGACTCGGCGCGCTCTGTTGCGCGGCCTGCATCCGCACCAGCATCTCGGCGTCCATCTGGTCGATGACCGCCTGCAGCAGACCCTTCTTGTCTCCGAAATTGTGATAGAGCGCGCCCCGCGTCAGGCCGACCTCGGCGGTCAGCTCGTCCATGGATGCCGCGGCATAGCCCTTCTCAGCGAAGGCCTTGCGGGCCGCGCCGATGAGCTTGGCCCTGGTCTCCTCCATCATCTGCGCGCGCTTGCCGGAAGCCATGTCACCCTCGCTCAAAATACATACGGACCGTATGTGAACTTGACATGCGCACCGTATGTCGGAATATGTTCGCATACGGCGCGTATTTCAATGTGCTGCCACGCACCCCGCCGCCGGATGCCTATCCGTTACTCCGCAACGCTCCCACCGGAGCGAACGCCCTTCCATGCCTGGAGACCCGCCATGCGCACGTCCGAAGCCCTCTTTCCTGCCGGCCGGCAGGCCCTCTACGAGATCAACCGCTATTCGGCGGCGATCCGTTCCGGGGATCTCCTGTTCGTTTCGGGGCAGGTGGGCAGCCGCTCCGACGGCTCGCCCGAGCCGGAGTTCGAGGCGCAGGTCCAACGCGCCTTCGACAATCTCAATGCCGTGCTCAAGGTCGCAGGCTGCACCTTCGACGACATCGTGGATGTCACGACCTTCCATACCGACCCGGAGCGGCAGTTCGAGGCGGTCACGGCCGTAAGGACGAAGGCCTTCCCGCAGGCGCCCTATCCCAACTGGACGGCGGTGGGCGTGACTTGGCTGGCCGGCTTCGATTTCGAGATCAAGGTCATCGCCCGCGTGCCGCAGGCAGCCTGATCCTGTCAGGCGGCGGCGCGGCTCCCCGCGCAGCTCACTTGCGGGAGAGCAGGAACACGGCCTGTTCGCCGAGCAGGTTCCACACCCACCAGGGCATGTTCACCCGCACCCGGTGGCCGGAGGAATCGAGCGCCACCGCCTGCTCCATCCGCGCGTCCAGCGTCTCCGCAAGGGCCACGAAGTCGCGGATGGTGCAGAAATGGATGTTCGGCGTCTCGTACCAGGCATAGGGCATGTTGTCGGTGACCGGCATCCGCCCATAGACGAGCAGGTCGAACCGCGAGCGCCAGTGGCCGAAGTTCGGGAAGGAGACGATGGCGTGTCGGCCGATGCGCAGCATCTGCTCCAGCACCCAGCGCGGACGGCGGGTGGCCTGGATGGTCTGCGACAGGATCACGTAATCGAAGCTGTCGTCCGGATAATGGGCGAGGTCCACGTCCGCGTCGCCCTGCACGATGGCAAGACCGCGGGCGACGCCGGCATTCACGCCCTCCCGCGAGAGTTCGATGCCGCGCGCGTCGCAGCCGCGCGTGGTGGCGAGAAGGTCGAGCAGTTCGCCGTCACCCGAGCCCACATCGAGCACGCGCGAGCCGGGGGCGACCATCTCGGCCACCACCACAAGATCGACGCGCCCGCCCTGCGAGCGCACCGCGCTCTCATCCAGCGTCCGGTCCCGATAGGCCATGGTCTAGCGCGTCCTCGCCGGAGGCAGGCCCGCCGCGCGGGCGGCGCTGTCGAGGAAGCCGCGCGAGATGTCGAACAGCTCCGGCTCCTCCAGCAGGAAGGCGTCATGGCCCTTGTCGCTCTCGATCTCCGCATAGGAGACGCTGGCGCCGGAGGCGTTGAGGGCGTGGACGATGGCGCGGGAATCCTGCGTGGTGAACAGCCAGTCCGAGGTGAAGGAGACGACGCAGAAGCGCGTCTTGGAACTGCGGAAGGCGTTGGCGAGCACGCCGTCATAATCCGCCGCGAGGTCGAAATAATCCATGGCGCGGGTGACGTAGAGATAGGAATTGGCGTCGAAACGCTGCACGAAACTCTCGCCCTGATGGCGCAGATAGCTTTCCACCTGGAAGTCGGCATCGAAGCCGAAGGTGGGCAGGATGCGGTTCTGCAGCCGCCGGCCGAATTTCCGGTGCAGCGCCTGATCGGACATGTAGGTGATGTGCGCGGCCATGCGCGCCACCGAGAGCCCGCGATGGGGGGCGACGCCCTGGTTGAGATAGTCGCCGCCACGCCAGTCGGGGTCGGCCATCACCGCCTGCCGGCCCACCTCGCCAAAGGCGATGTTCTGCGCCGAATGGCGCGCGGCGGTGGCGATGGGCAGGGCACAGAAGACCCGCTCGGGATAGCTCGCCGCCCATTGCAGCACCTGCATGCCGCCCATGGAACCGCCGGCCACGCAGAACAGGCGCTCGATGCCCAGATGATCGAGCAGCATGGCCTGCGCATTCACCATGTCGCGGATGGTCACCACGGGCATCTCCAGCCCGTAGGCCCGCCCGGTGGCCGGATTGGTGGAGGAGGGCCCGGTGGTGCCCATGCAGCCGCCGAGCACGTTGGCGCAGATCACGAAGAAGCGCTCGGTATCGATGGGCTTGCCGGGGCCGACCATGGTCTCCCACCAGCCGGGCTTGCCCGTCACCGGATTGATGTTGGCCACGTGCTGGTCGCCGGTGAGGGCGTGGCAGACGAGAATGGCGTTGGAGCGGTCGGCGTTCGGCTCGCCATAGGTCTGATAGGCGACCTGAAGCCCGCGCAGTTCGACGCCCGCGTCCAGCCGCAGCGGCTTGTCGGCTCCGAAGCGCACGAGCGGCGAATGGGGCTCATCCGCTTCCCGGCGTGCCTTCACATCTTCCGCCGTCTGGCGTCCCGTCTCGATTTTGACCGTTTCTCCCATGCCGCCACCAAGCGACGCGGAGGGTCCCCTGTCAAGCCGCCTCGCCTCCGGAACGGAGCGGTCCGCGCGGCAGCCTTAACGGCGCACCGTCACTGCCCCTGGCAGAGCGGATCGATCTGCGGACAGCCCAGCGCGTTGCGGGTGGTGTTGGGATCTGGCACGCGCCGCTCCCGGCTGGCGACGGAGCCGGTCACGTCGCCGTCTTCGCGTTCTTGCGCCGCCGACGGGTTCTGCGGCACTGGCACGCGCACCCCGTTGGAATAGGTCCGCACCGCCCCGCCGGAAGGACTGGTCTGTGTCACGCCGCCCGTTGTCTGGGCGCTGGCGGAATGGCCCGCACTCGCCGCCGCGAGCGCGCCGGCCACGAGGCCGATGATCAGGATGCTTCCGTGCCGCATGTCGTCCTCCCGTCTCGCCGGCGCGTCTGGTCGACGGCGCGCCCTGCCAGACCAACGGGGACGGGCGTGCCTTGTTCCTGCCAAAGTTCGGCAGCCGGCCGCGAGGAACGCAGAACAGAGTGCGATCCGGGGCGGCGCTCCGATTCGGACGGGCTTTGTTCGCGTCGTGTTCGTGGGGCTTGCGCCGGCTGTCCCGTTTCGGGACGGGCAGGGCGGAGGGGAACGAAACCGGCACCGGCGCCCTCGTCCGATTCGGGCGCCCTTCGTCCCGCCCCTGTTCCGGCCATTCGGGCGGCAGCACTGGACGTGTCGCCTTTGCGTCCCGATATGGTACAGAGCTGTCCCCCGAGCTGCCGGACCCCGCCGACCGAATGGATGACGTCACCAAGCTTGCCGTGCTGCCGCCGTCCATCAGGGCGCGGGGCGTCACGGCCGTGCTCGGCCCCACCAACACCGGCAAGACCCACCTCGCCATCGAGCGCATGCTGGGACACGAGAGCGGCCTCATCGGCCTGCCGCTCCGGCTGCTGGCGCGCGAGGTCTATCAGCGGGTGGTGGAGCGGGTGGGCGCCAAAAACGTGGCGCTCATCACCGGTGAAGAGAAGATCAAGCCGAAGAACCCGCGCTACTGGGTGGCCACCGTCGAGGCCATGCCGCGCGACGTGGATGTGGCCTTCGTTGCCATCGACGAGGTGCAACTCGCCACCGATCTCGATCGCGGCCATGTCTTCACCAACCGGCTGCTGAACCGGCGCGGCCGCTTCGAGACCATGCTGCTGGGCTCGGCCACCATGCGGCCGCTGATCCAGAAGCTCATGCCCGGCGTCACCATGGTGGAGCGGCCCCGCCTCTCGACCCTGATGTTTGCCGGCGAGAAGAAGATTTCCCGCCTGCCGCGCCGCTCGGCCATCGTCGCCTTCTCGGCGGAGGAGGTCTATTCCATCGCCGAATTCATCCGCCGCCAGCGGGGCGGGGCGGCTGTGGTGATGGGGGCGCTCTCGCCCCGCACCCGCAATGCGCAGGTGGAACTCTACCAGAACGGCGATGTGGATTATCTCATCGCCACCGATGCCATCGGCATGGGCCTCAATCTCGACGTGGACCATGTGGCCTTCGCCTCGGACCGGAAGTTCGACGGCTGGCAGTTCCGCCGCCTCAACCCCATGGAGATGGCGCAGATCGCGGGCCGCGCCGGCCGGGCCATGCGCGATGGCACCTTCGGCACCACGGGCCGCTGTCCGCCCCTCGACCAGGAATTGGTGGAGCGGCTGGAGGCTCACGATTTCGAGAACGCACGGGTGTTGCAGTGGCGCAACGCCGTGCCGGACTACCGGACCATCCGCACGCTGACGGACAGCCTCGCGCTCCCGCCGCGGGAGGAGGGGCTGACCCGCGCACCCACCGGCGACGACGTGCAGGTGCTGGAAATCATGAGCCGCGACGCGGACGTGACGGCCCGCGTGACCTCACCTGCGGTGGTGGAGCGGCTGTGGGACGTCTGCCAGGTGCCCGACTATCGGAAAGTTTCCCCAGGCGCCCATGCGGAGCTGATTTCCACGCTTTTTCAGTATGTCGGGACCGGTGGTCGCATCCCCGACGACTGGTTCGCGCGTCAAATCGCCTTGACCGATCGCGCGGAAGGAGACATCGACACGCTGTCGAGCCGGATCGCGCAGGTGAGAACCCTCACCTTCGTAGCCAACCGGCCCGATTGGCTAGGGGACCCGGAGCACTGGCAAGGCGTCACAAGAGGGGTCGAAGACAAGCTGTCCGACGCGCTTCACGAACGATTGGCACAACGTTTCGTGGACCGCCGGACCAGCATGCTCATGCGACGCCTGCGAGAGAACACGATGCTCGAGACTGAGATCAGCAAGACCGGCGATGTTACCGTGGAAGGCCATGTGATCGGCCATCTCCAGGGATTCCAGTTCGCACCAGACCCCACCGCCGGCGGGGAAGAGGCCAAGGCCCTGCGCGCCGCCGCGCAGAAGGCACTGGCCGGGGAGATCGAGACCCGCGCCAACCGCCTGTCGCAGGCGGTGGACGAGGCGTTCGTGCTCAGCCATGACGGCACCGTCCGCTGGACGGGTGAGCCGGTGGCCAAGCTCATCCCCGGCGACGAGGTGCTGAAGCCCCGCTTCAAGATCATCGCCGACGAGCATCTGACCGGCCCCGCCCGCGATCAGGTGGAGGCGCGCCTCACGCTGTGGGTGAACGCCCACATCGAGAAGCTGCTCGGCTCCCTGAACAAGCTCGCCACCGCCGAGGACATCACCGGCATCGCCCGCGGCATCGCCTTCCAGATCGTCGAGTCCCTCGGCGTGCTGGAGCGCACCAAGGTGGCCGAGGAGATGAAGACCCTCGACCAGACCGCCCGCGCCACGCTGCGCGGCTATGGCGTGCGGTTCGGTGCCCATCACATCTATCTGCCCGCGCTCCTGAAGCCGGCCCCGCGCACGCTGGCGGCGCAGCTCTATGCGCTGAAGCACGGCGGCCTGCAGCAGAAGGGCCTCGACGAGCTGCCGCATCTGGCGGCGAGCGGGCGCACCTCCATTCCCGTGGATCACGAGATCCAGAAGGGCCTCTACCGGGCCGTCGGCTTCCGCGTCTGCGGCGAGCGGGCGGTGCGCGTGGACATCCTGGAGCGTCTCGCCGACCTCATCCGCCCGGCGCTGGCCTGGCGGCCGAACTCCCCCGGCCCGAAGCCGCCGGGTGCCGTGGACGGTCGCGGCTTCACCGTGACGGTGGGCATGACTTCGCTCGCCGGCTGCTCGGGTGAGGATTTCGCCTCGATCCTGAAGTCGCTCGGCTATCGCATGGAGCGCCGCGCGGCCCCGCCGCCGGAGGCCGAGACCGCCGCTGTGACCGAGGCTGCGCCCGCGCCGGAAGCGGCCGAGCCGCTGACGCCGGCGCCGGAAGGCGCCATCGAAGCGGACCTGCTGTTCGAGGCCTCCGAGGCGCCCGCTCCGGTTGAGGCGCATGAAGATGTGCCCCATGAGGACGCCCCGCACGAAGAGCACGACGCGCCGGTCGAAGAGGTGGCGGAAGCCGCCGAGACCGAGGCGGTGATCGCGGAGAGCGCCGATCCCACCGCTGCCGAGAGCGCAGAGGAAGTCGGCGCCGTGGAAGCCCCTGCCGCTGGCGACGCGACCCCCGCCGAGGCGGCGGAAGCCGTGGCCGGCGAGGCGAACCCCGAAGAGCCGGCCCTCATCGAGGTGTGGCGTCCGGGCCGTCCGCCGGGTGCGCCGCGCCGCGAAGGCGCGCCGGGCCAGAAGCGCGAGGGTCGCGGGGACAATCGTGGCGGTGAACGCCGCGACGGTCGCCCCGGTGGCCAGCGCCGCAACGGGCCTCCCGGCGATCGCCCCGGCCAGGGCCACCGTCCGCCGCGTCCGGAAGGCGAGGGCGAGGCGGCGGCGCAGGGCGAGCGGCAGGGCAACCGCCCGCCGCGCAGCGAGCGCTTCCGCGTGCCGCAGGGCGACGCGCCCCGCGGGCCGCGTCCCGAACGCCATGGCGGCGGTGCCCCGCAGCAGCAGGATCGCCGCCGCGAGAAGCAGGCCGATCCTGACAGCCCGTTCGCTGCCCTCGCCGCCCTGAAGGCGCGGCTGGAGGCGGAGAAGAAGGGCAAGTGAGGCGCCCGCGCCTGAGGCTCGCGTCCCTTGGCCGCTGACGAGGATCGTCAGCGGCTGGACCGCTGGCTCTGGCACGCGCGGGTGGTGCGCACCCGCGCGGCGGCTGCTGACCTCGTGCGTTCGGGCCATGTGCGGCTCGACGGCCAGCGGATCACCGGTGCGGCACATCCGGTGAAACTTGGACAGGTGCTCACCGTTTCGCTCAATGCAGGGGTGCGCGTGCTGCGGGTACGCGGCTTTGCGGAGCGGCGGGGAGATGCTACATCCGTCGCCGACTTATTGGATGATATCACAGACGAAAGTCGGTAAATAGCGCGTGCAGCCGGCCGGAACCTCTTGCGCCCTCCGGGCTCATGTTCTAGTGCGGCGCGCGAAAGGGATCTGTCATGGCCTATGTCGTCACCGAGAACTGCATCCTCTGCAAGTACACGGACTGCGTTGCGGTGTGCCCCGTGGACTGTTTCTACGAGGGTGAGAACATGCTCGTCATCCATCCCGACGAGTGCATCGACTGCGGCGTGTGCGAGCCCGAATGCCCGGCGGAAGCCATCAAGCCCGACACCGAGCCGGGCCTTGAGAAGTGGCTCTCGCTGAACGCCGAATATGCCAAGACCTGGCCGAACATCACCCTGAAGCGCGACGCCCTGCCGGACGCCAAGGAATGGGATGGCAAGCCCGGCAAGGAAGACAAGTTCTCCGCCGAGCCCGGCACCGGCGACTGATCCGCCTTTCGGTGTGCAGATGAGACGGCCTGGACGCCCTCCGGGCCGTTTGTCTTTTCCGCGCCGGTCAGGGCGCGGTGGCGAGCATCTGGTATTGCGAGAGCAGGAGATTGCCCTTCGCATCCAGATAGGCCCGCCCGTAAGGTGCCGCACGCAACGCGCCCACGTCCGCATAAATGGTCCCGCCGAGCGGCGGCTGGGCGCCGGGCTTGCGACAGGGCACGCCCACCGTGACGGCGGCTCCCGGCGCATAGAGCTTGCCGCGCTCCACCTTGCGCACGTGGCCGGACACCGCGCAGGTGCCGAACGGTTCGGCGGGCTCGGCGACGGCGGCCACCTCCAGCACGATGATGTTGGCCGCCTGCCGGCGGGCCTGATCGTAATATTTCGGCGGCAACAGCGCCTGGGCAGGCGTGACCAGACCGGCTACCACCACCGCGCTCACCATTCCGGCGAGACTGAACGTCCGGCTCATGCGGGCTTCCCCTGTATCGCTCCCATTCAAGGGCGTGAGCGTGGCGGCGCAAGGGCAGGGGCGGAGGCAAATCGGCGCGCCGGACATTATCCATCCTGATGGTGTGATTTCATCAAAAGGCGGATCATTTCCGTTGAATGGGGCGCGATGCTGCGGCATATGACGCGCTCGGCCGCGCGATGTGCCCTCCCCGGCGTCGATGCAACTCTTGGCAAGAGGAGCGTAGGGGAAGACAATTTGAGATCGCGCGGTGCCGACCGAGGAGATGCCGACCCCATGAGCGCCGAACGCACGCCTTCCGAGACCGGCCGCGCCCCTCGCCAGCGCGAGGGCGGGCGCATGGAGAAACTGGCGCGCCTGCCGGTGTTCTTCGCGCTTCAGGGGCGCCGGGTTCTGGTGGCGGGCGGACGCGAGCCGGCGGTGTGGAAGGCCGAACTGCTCTCTGCCGCAGGTGCGCGGGTGGAGGTGATCGCCCCCGACGTTTGCGAGGAGATGTGGCACCTCGCGGCGGCCGCGCCGGGTGGTCCCATTGCCATTCACAAGCGCCGCTGGTCGCCGGACGACCTGCCGGGCGCCGCCATCGCCATTGCGGATGCCGAGGACGACGCCGAGGCGGAAGCCTTCGCCGCCGCCGCCCGCGCCGTCGGCGTGCCCGTGAACGTGGTCGACAAGCCGGCTTTCTGCGATTTCGCCTTCGGTGCCATCGTCAACCGTTCGCCCCTCGTGGTGGGTATTTCCACCGATGGGGCGGCGCCCGTCTTCGGGCAGGCCATCCGGGCTAAGATCGAGGCGCTGCTGCCGCAAGGCTTCAAGGCGTGGGCGCAGGCGGCGCAGAGCTGGCGCGGTGCGGTCTCCGCCCTCGGCCTCAGCTTTCAGGGCCGCCGCCGCTTCTGGGAGAGTTTCGCCGCCCGTGCCATGGCCGAACCCAACCGCCCGCCGGAGGATGCTGACCGCGACGCCCTGGTGGCCGTGGCCGAGGCGGGGCAGGGGCTCCCCGAAGTCGGCTCCGTGGTGCTTGTGGGCGCGGGGCCGGGCGACCCGGAACTCCTGACGCTGAAGGCCGTGCGCGCGCTCCAGAGCGCCGATGTCGTACTCTATGACGATCTCGTCTCCGACGCGGTGCTCGATTTTGCCCGGCGCGAAGCCAAGAAGATGCTGGTGGGCAAGACCGGCTATGGCCCGTCCTGCAAGCAGGACGACATCAACGCCTTGATGGTGCAACTCGCCCGCGAAGGCCGGCGGGTGGTGCGTCTCAAGGGCGGCGAGCCGATGATCTTCGGTCGCGCGGGCGAAGAGATTTCCGCCTGCCGCGCCGCCGGGGTGCGGGTGGAGGTGGTGCCCGGCATTTCGGCGCCGCAGGGCGCGGCGAGCCGGCTCGTGGCTTCCCTCACCCATCGCGACCATGCGCGGCGGCTGCAGTTCGTCACCGCCCATGCCCGCGACGGCAAGCTGCCGCGCGACCTCGACTTCAAGGCCCTCTCCGACAAGGCGGCGACCACCGTCGTCTACATGCCCCGCCGGACGCTGCCCGATCTCGTGGCCGAGCTGACCGCCGCCGGCGTCGATCTCGCGACCCCGGCGGTCGCGGTGTTCTCCGTGACGCGGGCGGACGAGCAGATGGTCTGGTCGCCGCTCGGCGGCCTTGTGGCCGCCGTCGCCGCCGCCGTGGACGAGGGCGCGTCCGGCCCCTGTCTCATCCTCTATGGCCATGCCCTGTCCGCCGCCGAAGGGGCGGAGGCGCTGCTTGACCCCGCGCCCCGGACTGCCCAGATCTGAGTGATCCCTCGCGCCCTCAGGGTCGCGCCTCTCAGAGCCTGAACCGTCAGGCCCCAGGACACCCTTTCATGGCTTTTTCCGCCGACGAGATCGAACGCTACGCCCGCCACATCGTGCTGTATGACGTGGGCGGGCCGGGACAGCAGAAGCTGAAGGCCGCGAAAGTGCTGGTGGTCGGCGCCGGCGGGCTCGGCGCCCCGGCGCTGCTCTATCTTGCGGCGGCGGGCGTCGGCCGGCTGATCGTCGTCGATGACGACGCCGTGTCGCTCTCCAATCTCCAGCGGCAGGTCATCCACCGCACCGCCGACATCGGCCGCCCCAAGACGGACAGCGCCAAAGAGGCCGTCGAGGCCCTCAATCCGCATGTGGAGGTGGAGACGCATGCCGTGCGCCTGACGCCCGCCAATGCGCTCGATCTCATCTCCAGGGCCGATGTGGTGCTGGACGGCTCCGACAATTTCGCTACCCGCTATCTCGTCTCGGATGCCTGTGTGCTGGCGAAGAAGACGCTGGTGACGGCAGCACTCGGCACCTTCGATGCGACGCTCACCACCATCCGCGCCCATGAGACGGGGCCGGACGGCACACCCAACCCAACCTATCGCTGCCTGTTCCCCGAACCGCCGCCGCCCGGCACGGTAGCGCCCTGCGCGGAAGCGGGCGTGCTGGGGGCGCTCGCGGGCATCGCCGGCTCCATGGCGGCGCTGGAAGCCATCCGCGCCATTGTCGGCTTCGGCGAGGGGCTGGTGGGCAAGCTGCTGATGATGGACGCCCGGTCCATGCGCTTCGAGACGCTGAGCTACGGCTGGGACGAAGACAATCCGCTCACCGGCACGGGTGCCCGGATCACCGACCTCTCCGCACATGAAAAGGCCGCCTGAACGGCGGCCTTTCGGAATATCTGGATCAGAGCATGGAGGGCAGGACGCGGTCCGGTGGACGGTGCCCGTCCATGAAGGTGCGGATGTTCACGATCACCTTCTCGCCCATGTCGATGCGGCCTTCGAGCGTCGCCGAGCCCATGTGCGGCATCAGAACCACCTTGCCCTGACGGGCGAGACGCACGAGCTTCGGGTTCACCGCCGGCTCCTGCTCGAACACGTCGAGGCCCGCGCCGCCCAGCTCATCGGCCTCCAGCATGCGGGCGAGCGCATTCTCGTCGATGATCTCGCCGCGCGCCGTGTTCACCACATAGGCCTCGCGCTTCAGCAGCTTGAGGCGGCGGGCGGAGAGCAGGTGGAAGGTGGCGGGGGTGTGCGGGCAGTTCACCGACACGATGTCCATGCGGGCCAGCATCTGGTCGAGGCTGTCCCAGTAGGTTGCCTCCAGCGCATCCTCGATGGCGCCGGGCAGGCGGCGGCGGTTGTGATAGTGGATCTGGAGGCCGAACGCCTTGGCGCGGCGCGCCACCGCCTGGCCGATGCGGCCCATGCCGATGATGCCGAGGCGCTTGCCCCAGATGCGCCGGCCAAGCATCCATGTGGGCGACCAGCCCGCCCAGTCATCCTGATCGCCCGTCAGCACCTGCGCGCCTTCGGTGACGCGGCGGGGCAAGGCGAGGATCAGCGCCATGGTGAAGTCGGCGGTGTCCTCGGTGAGGACGCCGGGCGTGTTGGTGACGGTGATGCCGCGGGCGAGCGCGGTGGCGACGTCGATGTGGTCGACGCCGTTCGAGAAGCTGGCGATGAGGCGCAGGTTCTCGCCGGCCTGCGAGAGCACGGCCGTGTCGATGCGGTCGGTCAGGGTCGGGACGAGGACGTCGGCGCGCTTGACGGCTTCCACAAGGGCAGCCTGGTCCATGGGCACGTCATCCACGTTCAATTCGGCGTCAAAAAGTTCGCGCATCCGGGTCTCGACGACATCCGGCAGCTTCCTTGTGACGACGACGAGCGGCTTGCGACGCGCCATTTCCATCCCCGTTCTGCGTTTCCCCAGCTTTCGTTCGGTCTAGCAGACAGGCGCGGAAAGACAAGGCGCCGTGCGCATCGCGGCCTTGACGGGCGGCGCCGTCCGGCGCACTTCACACCCGCAACGGCTCGCAAGTGCAGCAATGTCCGCGAGCCGGGGCGCAACGATCGGTCGCAAGTGCCGGCCCCCGGCACGCGGGGGGCTCCCC
The DNA here is from genome assembly GCF_004364705.1 of Azorhizobium sp. AG788. NCBI lineage: Bacteria > Pseudomonadati > Pseudomonadota > Alphaproteobacteria > Hyphomicrobiales > Xanthobacteraceae > Azorhizobium > Azorhizobium sp. AG788. The sequence continues at coordinate 402,010 of NZ_SOBM01000003.1, read as the reverse complement.
GCTCCCATGATGCACCGGCGTTAGAGCCGCATTCATGGTTCTGGGGCATCTATCCAGTCCAGACCGGCTCAGACGTGCGAAAGGACGAGCAGACATGCGGATCACGTGGCGGCATCTCTCCCAGGCGCGGCGGGCGCTCATGGCCCTGCTCATGGTGACGATGCTTCCGGGCATGGCGCTCGCGGCGGATGACGACAAGGCGGCCGGCACCGGTCTGCCCGTGCCCCGCTTCGTCTCGCTGAAGGCGGACCGCGTGAACGTGCGCAACGGTCCGAACCGGGATCAGGACGTGGCCTGGATCTTCACCCGCGCCGGCCTGCCGGTGGAGATCACCGCCGAGTTCGAGACGTGGCGGCGCATCCGCGACGCCGACGGTGCGGAAGGCTGGGTCTATCACTCCATGCTGTCAGGGCGGCGCACCGCCCTCGTCGCGCCCTGGAGCAAGGACACGACCATCACCCTGCGCGACAAGCCCGATGCCAATGCGCGGGCCGTGGCGCGGCTGGAGGCCAATGTGCTCGGCACCATCAAGTCCTGCGACGGCAAGTGGTGCCGTATCCTCGGCGACGGCTTCGACGGCTATGTGGAGCAGAACAAGCTCTGGGGCGTCTATCCGAACGAGAAGGTGGACTGACGATCCTTGGTGCCTCGAGGCTGCCCCCGCGCCTCCGGAGAGGCAACGGACATGAAAAAGGCCCGGCGCGCATGGCGACCGGGCCTTTTTCATGTGTCCTGCCGCGGCTGGCGCAAGCGCGCCGCTCAGGCCTTCTGGATCACGCCTTCTTGGCGCGAGGCTTGCGGGCCGGAGCGTCCTTGGCCTCGGGCGCCTTGGCGGGCGCGCTCTTGGCGCGGCCGAGCCCGATTTCCTTCGCCATGGCCGAGCGGGTCAGCGCATAGTTCGGCGCAACCATCGGATAGTCGTAGGGCAGGTCCCACTTCTTGCGATACTCGTCCGGCGTCAGGCCATACTTAGACATCAGGTGACGCTTGAGCGATTTGAACTTCAGTCCGTCCTCAAGGCAGATGATGTAATCGGGCGTGATGGAACGCTTCACGCTCACCGCGGGCACCAGCTGCTTCGGAGCGGCTTCAACCGGCTTCTGACCGGTGAGCGCCGCAAGGGTTGCATGCACGGTCTGGATGAGGTTTGGCAGTTCGGCCGCGCTGATGCTGTTGTGGGCGACGAACGCACTGACGATCTGCGCGGCGTTCTCTGCCAGGAAGTCGTTCGAATCTTGATCGTCCACTGCGAATCCTCCGAGAGTAAGTGTTTATTGCAGCAGGCCGACCTTTAATTCAAGCGGTGGCACGCTCGAAAGGTGCCAAATCGGACATTTTGCACCGACCGACAATAGAATCGGATCGTTTGACGCTACGTTGCGGCCAGACTTGTGGCACAATCATGTCTTCAACCGATAGCCGGTCTTGAAGATCCAGCCCACGGCCAGAAGACAAAAGCCGAGGAACATGAAGGTCATAGCTACGCTGATCCCGACATGCACATCGGCATTCCCGTAGAAGCTCCAGCGGAAGCAGCTCACAAGATATACTACCGGATTGAACAAGCTCAGGTTGCGCCAGAAGGGCGGGAGCATGTCGATGGAGTAGAAGCTGCCGCCGAGAAACGTCAAAGGTGTCACGATCAGAAGTGGTATCATCTGGAGCTTTTCAAAGCTGTCCGCCCAGATGCCGATGACGAAACCGAAAAGGCTGAAGGTGATCGCGGTGAGCACGAGGAAACCGAGCATCCAGAAGGGATGTTCGATCCGCACCTCTACAAACAGAGCGGCCGTGCCGAGCGTGATCAGACCGAGTATGACCGATTTGGTTGCGGCCGCTCCGACGTAGCCGACGACGATCTCCACTGCCGAAATCGGTGCCGACAGTATTTCATATATCGTGCCCACGAATCGCGGGAAGTAGATGGCGAAGGACGCATTGGAGATGCTCTGCGTCAGGATCGACAGCATGATCAGCCCCGGAACGATGAAGGAGCCGTAGCTGACCGCACCGATCTCGCCCATGTGGCCGCCGATGGCCGAGCCGAAAACCACAAAGTAAAGCGAAGTGGACAGGACGGGCGACACGATGCTCTGGAGCAGAGTGCGACGTGTGCGCGCCATCTCGAAGACATAGATCGCGCGGATGGCATTGAGGTTCATGGCGGATCCGTTCGTAGGCAAACATGGGGCGAGGCGTCACGTGTGGGCATGCCCGTGGGGATCGGGCGCGGCGGCCGGTGCGGCGACCGCTCAGGCATGGACGAGGCTGACGAAGATCTCTTCCAGCGAGGTCTGCCGCGTCTCGAGATCGGAGAAGGCCACGTCGGCGGCGGCCACCTGCTTCAGGAAGGCGGCGATGGCTTCCGGGCCTGCGGCCGCGTCATAGGTATAGGTGAGGCTGAGGCCGTCGGGTGCCAGCGTCACGGGATGGGCGGCAAGGGCCGGCGGGACCGCCGCCAGCGGCGCCGGAAGATGCAGCGTCAACTCCTTCCGACCGAGCTTGCGCATCAGGTCTTCCTTGCGCTCGACGAGAATGAGCTCGCCCGCCCGGATGACCCCGATGCGATCGGCCATCTCCTCGGCTTCCTCGATGTAATGGGTGGTGAGGATGATGGTCACCCCCGCTTCCCTGAGGTCGCGGATGAGGCGCCACATGTCCCGCCGCAGTTCCACATCGACGCCGGCGGTCGGCTCGTCGAGGAAGAGGATCTGCGGTTCGTGGGAAAGCGCCTTGGCGATCATCACGCGCCGCTTCATGCCGCCGGAGAGCGTCATGATCTTGGCGTCGCGCTTGTCCCAGAGGGAGAGGTCCTTCAGCAGCCGTTCGATGAGGGCCGGGTCCGGCTTCTTGCCGAACAGGCCCCGGCTCAGGCGCACGGTGGCCGTCACCGTCTCGAAGGCGTCGGTGGTCAGCTCCTGCGGCACGAGGCCGATGAGGCTGCGGGCGGCGCGGTAGCCGCTGACGATGTCGTGCCCGGCGGCCTCGATGCTGCCGGAGGATGCCCGCACCAGACCGCAGATGATGCTGATGAGGGTCGTCTTGCCCGCGCCGTTCGGGCCGAGGAGGGCGAAGATCTCGCCCTTGCGGATGTCCAGAGAGACGTTCTTCAGCGCGCTGTGGCCCGAGGCATAGGTCTTCGATACGCCTCGGAGCGAGAGGATCGGCTGCATGGGAGACCTGTTCTGGAGTGCATAAGAACTGTGCGGCACCCTGCGCGTGTGGGGGCATGCGGCAAGGTGACCATCTGCGTCGGGCGCCGAAGCTACAAGGAAGCCATCCTCATGCAAGTTCCCACCTCTAACACGCATGGTGGCTCTTTGAGCCGCGGCGCCACGACCCCCCGGGCGTCGGGGTCGGCCCTGGCATGCGGGTGCCGGGGCCGACCCACGCATCGCTGACCATGAATTGGACTCGGATGCCTCGAAAACGGGCGTGGTTCGGTTAGGCTGGGCCGATCGAATCCGGACGGACCCCGCACCCCATGGCCCTGCTCGACGCCATCGACCGCAAGATCCTCTCGATCCTGCAGCAGGATTGCCGCATCACCATGCAGGAACTGGCGGACCGGGTGGGCCTTTCCGCCTCGCCCTGTCATCGCCGTGTCCGCCTGCTGGAAGAGCGGGGCGTCATCACCCGGCATGTGGCCCTCGTGGACCAGGCGGCGGTGGGGTTGCCGGTGAGCGTGTTCATTTCCATCAAGCTGGAACGGCAGAAGGAAGAGGATCTCGACCGCTTCGCGCGGTCCATCTCCACCTGGCCGGAAGTTCTGGAGTGCTACCTCATGACCGGCCCGCGCGATTATCTCCTGCGGGTGGTGGTGCCGGACCTTGCCGCTTACGAGACCTTCCTCAAGACCAAGCTCACCCGGCTGGATGGCGTCGCCTCCATCGAATCCAGTTTCGCGCTGGGGCAGGTGAAGTATTCTATCGCCCTGCCGGTAGCCGCATCCTGACGGCCGTCCGGCACGGCTTGTGCATTCGGCGTGTCCCGTTCCGGCCGGCGCGTATCGGCGGGCCGGCTGATCCCGAGGAGAGTTTCATGGATCGCAGGTCCATCCTGTCCCTGCTGTGCGTCTCGGCCATGCTCGGCCTCGCCGCGCCCGCAGCCCATGCGGAAGATGCGCTCGAGGCCATCCAGTCGCGCAAGGCCGTGCGCATCGCGGTGCCGACCGACTATCCGCCCTATGGTTTCGTCGGTCCGGACCTGAAGCCGCAGGGCCTCGACATCGACATGGCCGAGCTCATCGGCAAGAAGATGGGCGTCAAGGTGGAACTGGTGCCGGTCTCCAGCGCCAACCGCATTCCCTATCTCCAGACCGGCAAGGTGGACCTCGTCATCTCCACGCTGGGCAAGAATGCCGAGCGCGAGAAGGTCATCGACTTCAGCTCCGCCTACGCGCCCTTCTATCAGGCGGTGTTCGGCGGCAAGTCGGTGCCGGTGAAGGCGCCTGGTGACATGGCCGGCCATTCGGTGGCCGTCACCCGCGGCGCCATGGAGGACCAGGAGCTGGAAAAGGTGACACCGCCGGGCGTCACCGTGAAGCGCTATGAGGACAATGCCGCCACCGCCGCCGCCTATGTGGCCGGGCAGACGGAACTGGTGGCCATTTCCTCGGCGGCGGCGGGCACCATCATGATGAAGAACCCGCAGACCAACACCGAGTTCAAGTTCCTCATCAAGGAGTCCCCCTGCTTCATCGGCATCGCCAAAGGCGAGGACACGCTGAAGGCCAAGGTGAACGCCATCATCGCCGAGGCGAAGAAGGACGGCACCATCGACGCCATGTCGAAGAAGTGGCTCGGCCGCGAGGCTGGCGACCTGCCGCTCTGAGTCGTCCTCCGCCGGAAAAAGAACCCCGGCCCGTCTGCGGGCCGGGGTTTTTCATTGCCCCAGCCAGCGCTGGGCGAGGGTGAGATCGGCCTGCGAGAGGCCATGGCCCACGGGCAGAACCTCATGGCGCACATCCGCCTTCATGCCGGCGAAGGTGGCCGCCAGCGTGCGGGCATTGGCTTCCGGCACGATGGGGTCCATGGCGCCCGAGACCATCAGGATGCGGGTGCCGGAGAGGTCCGCTACAGACGCCTCCTGCAATGGCACCATGGCCCGCAGCAGCACGCCGCCGGCGAGCACGCCGGGATGGAGCTGCATCACCGCAGCCGCGATGTTGGCACCATTGGAGAAGCCGAGCGCGATGGGCGCCGGCAGGCCGTAAGCTGCTCGCGCCTCGGTGATGAAGGCGGCGAGATCGTCGGCGCGGCGGCGCACGTCGGCTTCATCGAAGACGCCTTCTGCCAGACGCCGGAAGAAGCGCGGCATGCCGCCTTCCAGCACCTGGCCACGCGGCGAGAGCAAGGCGGCACCCGGCGCGACCGCCCGGCCGAGAGGCAGCAGATCGTTTTCATCGCCGCCGGTGCCGTGCAGCAGGAGCAGCGGCGCGCGGCCGGGCACGGTGGCCGGCTCGAAGCGATGGACGAAGGACAGCGTGTCAGTCCGGGTCATGGGACCCTCCTTCTGGGGGCTCGGCCCGCGCAGAGGCGCGGGCCGGCGATGTGGGTTCAGGCGAGGACCGGGAGCACGTCCTCGATGGCCGCGCGGCGCGGCTCGAGGAAGGACGGCAGCTTCAGCGCCTGGCCGAGGCTCGCCGCCGGCTCGTCCACGGCGAAGCCGGGGATGTCGGTGGCGATCTCGAACAGCACGTGGCCGGGCTCGCGGAAGTAGACTGAGCGGAAGTAATTGCGGTCCTTCTGCTCGGTGGCGCGGATGCCGTGGTTCTCCGCCAGCTTCTTCACCATCTCCATCTCTTCCGCGTCATCCTTGGCGCGGAAGGCGATGTGGTGCACGGAGCCGCCACCGAGGCGGGCGGGCAGGAAGCCGCCGGCTCCGTGCAGGTCCACGATGCCGCCGATGGTGGTGCCGGGCGCCTGATAGCGCACCAGCGAGCCGGCGCGCGCCACTTCCTTGAAGCCCAGCACGTCGGTGAGGATGGCGCCGGTGCGGGCGGTGTCCTCAATGAGGAGCTTCGCCGAATGGAAGCCGCGGATGGCCATCTCCGCCGGGACGTCGCTGCCGGTCCAGGCCGGTTCGGCCTCGATGCCGGGTACGCCGACGAGGGCGAGGCGCATGCCGTCCACGTCCTTGAAGGAGATCACCTTGTCGCCGAAGCGCTCCTCCGGCGGCTGATGGGCGATGCCATTCTCGATGAGCCGGTGCAGCCAGTAGCCGACCGCGCCCTCGGGAATGCGGAAGACGGTCTCTTCCGTCTCGCCGAGGCCGAGGCGGCCGGGCGCCACATGGGCCCAGGGAAAGAAGGTGAGGATGGTGCCGGGCGCGCCGGCCTCATCGCCGAAATAGAAATGATAGGTGCCGGGATCGTCGAAATTGACCGTCTTCTTCACCAGCCGCAGCCCGAGGACGCGGGTGTAGAAGTCGAGATTGCGCTGGGCGGGGCCGGCGATGGCGGTGATGTGGTGAATACCGTGGGACATGGTCGTGACCTCCGTGGAAGGTGTCTGGAAGCGCCGGATCAGCGGCTGGCTTGGCTCCACAGATAGCGCTGATCGGCCCCGGCGCCACGGCATTTCGATTGCATTGATGCAATTCAAACTCTGCGAAATCTGGAATTGCCTTGCGTCGATGATGGGCCGATTGTCTGTCCATCACCTGAGCCGTGGCGGTCACAAACCGAAGCGGCTCAAGGGCGGACCGCACTGAGGCGTGCCGTTCCAGCAGCTTTCCGGGCCTCTCGGGGTCCACACGGATGGAGACTTCCCATGCTTGACCTTCGCACCGCCGCTTATGGCGCCACCGCCCTGCGCATCACGCTCGGCCTGATGTTCATCTCCCACGCCTATCTGAAGTTCGCGATCTTCACGGTCCCCGGCTTCGAGGGCTATCTCGCCGCCCAGGGCCTTCCCACCTTCCTCGCCTGGCCGATCATCCTCGGCGAGTTCATCGGCGGCACCGCCATCCTCGTCGGCTTCTACGGCCGCGTCGTCTCCCTGGCGCTGATCCCGCTGCTCGTCGGCGCCCTCATGGTCCATGCCCCGAACGGATGGGTGTTCAATGTGGCCGGCGGCGGCTGGGAATATCCCGCTTTCCTCGCCATGGCAGCCTTTGCGCAGGGCCTGCTCGGCGACGGCGCCTTCGCCCTGAAGTCTGTGACGCTCTCCGAGCTGATCGGCACCAAGGCGACGCCCCGCGCCGCCTGATCTCCTCCCGCCAGTCATCGGCACCGGGCCGCGCCTTGAGCGCGGCCTTTGCCGTTTCCGTCCGGCGCCGGTTTGTGGTTTCTTCGGCGCGTGTGGTGCGGAGGAATGCGGGTGGCGGAGCCCTTCAATAATCTGGCGTGGGATGATTTCCGGCTCATCAAGGCGGTGGCCGATGCGCGCAGCCTGCCGGCGGCGGCGGTGCAGATGGGGGTAAACCACTCCACCGTCTTCCGCCGCCTGAAGCAGATCGAGGAGGCGCTCGGCGTCGCCTTGTTCGTGCGCCACCGCACCGGCTATGCCCTCACCCCCGCCGGCGAGGAAGTGGTGGCGCTGGCAGAAAGGGTGGATGCGGACATCACCTCCGTCACCCGCAAGATCGCCGGGCGGGAGCTGGCGCCGGCGGGCGAACTGCGCGTCACCACCAACGACAGCCTGCTGGTGCATCTGCTGATGCCCATGCTTGCCCGCTTCCGCGAAGCCTGCCCGAGCGTGCGGCTGGACGTGGTGCTGGGCAATCAGGCGCTCAATCTCTCCAAGCGCGATGCCGATGTGGCGATCCGCGCCAGCGACACGCCGCCGGACAATCTGGTGGGCCGCCGCGTGGCGCGCATCGGTTGGGCGCTCTATGGACTGGCACGGCGGTTTCCCAGCGCGGACGCCGTCGCGCAGATGGACCCGGCGGCCGAGGACTGGGTGTCGCTGGGCGATGGCTTCGGCGGCATGAAGGTGGTCAAGGACACCCTTGCGCGCATCCCCCCGGAGCGGATCGCCTATCGCGTCAACACGGTGTTCGGCCTCGCGGAGGCCATCGAGGCGGGGCTCGGCATCGGCTATGCGCCTTGCTTCATCGCCGATCCGCGCCCGGCCCTCGTGCGCCTCGCCCCGCCCGAGCCCGCCTATGCGGCCGATCTCTGGCTTCTGACCCATCCCGACCTGCGCCACGCCGCCCGCGTGCGCGTTTTTCTCGATTTCATGGCCGGCGAGATCGCCAGATACCGCGCGTTTCTCGAAGGCGCGGCCGAGGGGGGCGACGCCGGTTCTGAACAGGCGCTGGCCTCAGAGGAGGCGGGGGAGGGTTAGGACCGCTGGACCCCTGTTGAGGGCACGCCTCTGCCCCCTCCCTATCCCTCCCCCGCAGGCGGGAGAGGGGACTGCGTTCCGGGGGGCGGGGAGCCTGCACTGCATTCCGTGAGCGGAACCGCCCGATTACGTGCGCCATAGCTCCCTCTCCCGCTTGCGGGGGAGGGCAGGGGAGGGGGCATTCGGACCCTGTCTACCTAACGCGCCCTCAAAAAGAAGCGCCCCGCAGCCCGAGCCGCGCGGCGCCTCGTCACCTCACGCCTTCACGTTGGCGGATGTCTGGCCGAACAGGACCGAGCGGCTGTTCTCGTTCACGGTCGGGGTCGTGTTCACCTGCTTGCCCTTCTCATAGGCGCGCTCGGTGGCGGGACGGGCCTTGATGGCCTCGAACCATCGCTTGAGGTGCGGGAAGTCGTCCAGATTCTGCTGCTGGCGCTCGTGGGGGACGATCCAGGGATAGGCCGCCATATCGGCGATGGAGTAGCCCTCGTCGTCGATGAAGTCGCGGCCTTCGAGGCGCCGGTTCAGCACGCCGTAGAGACGGTTCGTCTCCTTCACGTAGCGCTCCATGGCGTAGGGGATCTTCTCGGGCGCATACTGCACGAAATGGTGGTTTTGCCCGGCCATGGGGCCGAGGCCGCCCATCTGCCAGAATAGCCACTGGAGCACCTGATAGCGCCCGCGCAGATCCTTGGGCAGGAACTGGCCGGTCTTCTCGGCGAGATAGAGCAGGATGGCGCCCGATTCGAACACCGAGACCGGCGCCCCGCCGCCCGGCGGATCATGGTCCACGATGGCCGGCATGCGGTTGTTCGGCGCGATCTTGAGGAAGTCGGGCTTGAACTGGTCGCCGGCGGAAATGTTCACCGGGTGGATGGTGTAGGGCAGGCCGGTCTCTTCGAGGAAGAGGGTGATCTTGTGGCCGTTGGGGGTCGGCCAGTAGTGCAGGTCGATCATGCCGGGTCTCCGGGTGGGGCGCCGCTCGGGAATGGTCCGGCGACGCAACGGTGGCGGCAGATTGGCCCATTCGCGTGCGGCATGAAACCACCCTCGCAGCGGATCACTCCGCCGTGACATGCGCTTGACGCCGCGCCCCGTGCGGGACCAGAGATCGGGCCTCGTTTTCTTGATCTCCGGCCCCTGCCATGTCCAAGACCACCCGCGCCACGCAGGCCCTCCAGAAGGCCGGTATCGCCTTCACCGCCGTCTCCTATGACTATGATCCGGACGCGCCGCGCGTCGGCCTTCAGGCGGCGGAGGCCATCGGCGCCGAGCCGGGCCGGGTGCTGAAGACGCTGATGGCCGAGGTGGACGGCAAGCCGGTGTGCGCGGTCATCCCCTCCGACCGCGAGGTGAGCATGAAGAAGCTGGCGGCGGCCTTCGGCGGCAAGTCGGCGCACATGATGAAGCCGGCGGATGCCGAGCGCCTCACCGGCTACCACGTGGGCGGCATCAGCCCATTCGGCCAGAAGCGGCAGGTGCCGACCGCCATGGAGGAGACCGCGCTCGCCTTTCCGGCCGTGTTCCTCAATGGCGGCCAGCGCGGGCTTCAGGTGGAGGTGGACCCGAAAGCCGCCTGTGCCGCGCTGAATGCGAAGGCGGCGCCGCTCATCGCCTGACAGGAACAGCGTCCGTGTCCCGCCGTTCTCCTCTCAAAGACGGAAGGACGCATCATGGACGCTCACGACGAGAAGATCCGCGAACTCGCCTATCAGATCTGGATCGAGGAAGGGCAGCCGGAAGGCCGCGCCGAGATCCATTGGGACATGGCCACCGAACTCGTGGCGCAGACGGAGAATTATCCTGCCACCTTGCGCCCCGTGCCCACGGAGGACGGTCCGCCCGAGGAGCCGGCCGATATCCAGAACAATCTCGGTGAATTCCCGACCCTGACCGACCAGGGCGAGCAGGTGCCTCCGAGCCGCAAGGCCGTGCCGGAGGAATAATGGCGGCCCGCCATCCGCCAGCCGATGTGCGCATCGGCGTCTCGGGATGGACCTATGCGCCGTGGCGGGGCGCCTTCTATCCCGAGGGCCTCGGCGCGAAGCGGGAACTGGCCTATGCGGCGCAAGTCTTCCGCTCGCTGGAGGTGAACGGCACCTTCTATGGCCTCCAGAAGCCGGAGGTCTTTGCCCGCTGGGCGGCTGAAACGCCCGACGATTTCCTCTTCGCGGTCAAAGGGCCGCGCTTCATCACCCATATGAAGCGGCTGAAGGAGGTGGAGGCGCCCCTCGCCAATTTCTTTGCCTCCGGCGTCCTGAAGCTCGGCCGCAAGCTCGGGCCGGTGCTGTGGCAATTGCCGGCGTCCTTTCCCTTCGACGAGGCACGGCTCGACGCCTTCCTGTCCCTCCTGCCCCGCAACATGGCGACGGCATCGGAGTTGGCCCGGCGGCACGATGCGCGCCTTGAAGGGCGGGCAGCGGTGGAGGCCGAGACGGACGGTCCACTGCGCCATGCGCTGGAAATCCGCCACGACAGTTATCGCACGCACGCCTTCACGGACCTGCTGCGGCATCACGGCGTCGCGCTCGTCTGCGCCGATACGGCCGAGTGGCCACTGCTCATGGATGCGACCGCCGACTTCATCTATGTGCGCCTGCACGGCTCGCAGGAACTTTATCGCAGCGCCTATCCGCCGGAAGAGCTGGACCGCTGGGCGGCGCGCGTGGGCCGCTGGCGGGAGGGCAAGGCCATGACCGACGGCGCCTTCATCGACGCCCGCAGCGTGCCGAAGCGCCCGCGCGACGTGTTCGTCTATTTCGACAATACGGACAAGCTGCACGCCCCCGACGATGCCCGCGCCCTCATGACTCGCCTCGGCCAGGCGCCGGGCCGCCCGGACGTGCCGGTGCGGCGCCGCCGGAAGATCGGGGCAGCGGAGGCGCACCCGTGAGCGGCCCGGAGGCGCTGGCGGCGCTCGCCCGAGATGCGGCGGACTGCACACGCTGTCCGCTCTATCGAGATGCCACGCAGACGGTGTTCGGAGAGGGGGCAGCCGAGGCGCCGCTGATGCTTGTGGGCGAGCAGCCGGGCGACCAGGAGGACCGGAGGGGGCATCCCTTCGTCGGCCCGGCCGGTGGCGTTCTGGACCGGGCGCTGGAGGCGGCGGGCATCGCGCGCGGCGCGGTCTATGTCACCAATGCGGTGAAGCACTTCAAGTTCGAGCAGCGGGGCAAGCGCCGGCTGCACAAGGGGCCGAATGCGGGCGAGATCGCCGCCTGTCGCTGGTGGCTGGACCGGGAACTGGCGCTCGTGCGGCCGTCGCTCGTCGTGGCGCTGGGCGCCAGCGCCGCCCATGCGCTGCTCGGCCGCGCGGTCACCATCTCGCGGACGCGCGGCCGGGTGATGGAGGCATCGGGCGACGTGCGCCTGCTGGTGACGACCCATCCCTCCGCCATCCTGCGTGTGCCGGACGCTGAAGCGCGGGCCAGGGCCTTCGATGCTTTGGTGGCGGATCTCGTGGTGGCGCGGGAGGCGGCCTGACCCTCACTCCGAGGGCGGCGGGGGCGGGGCATCGGCCAGCGGCTCATAGGGCGCGCGCAGCAGTGTGCCGGTGGTGTCGAGTTGCACGCGCCCGTAAGGCGCGGCGGAGAGGGTGGCGCTGTCCGGCGTGCCGCTGCGCGCCTTGGCGCCGGCCCGGCGGCAGGGCACGGTGAGGGTGACGTTCTGGCCGATGGCGAGGCGCGTGCCCTTTTCCACCTGCCGCACCTGCCCCTTCTCCGTGCAGTCGGTTGCGCCGTCCGGCTCCTGCACAGCCGCCACCGCGATGATGACCACGTTTGGGGCCTCGGCGGGCGGGGCGGCGCCGGCGGCTGCCGGGACAAGCAGGGTCAGCAGTGCGCCAAGGCGCGGGCCCGAACGGGATGTGTTCCCGAACCTTCCTGCCGCGCGCGCCATGGCTTCTCTCCTCGCCTCTGTCCTGAGGCAGGAAAGGGCGGGCGGCTGCGGAAGGCAATCCCTGCCGGTGGGCGAGCCGGCATAAAGTTGCGCGGGATCTGGCTGATGCCGCACCATTCTTCGTGCCGGCTTGCTATGAAGCCTCCAGATGCGCGGAGGCAGGCATGGACAGGATCGACACCGTTCTCAAAGCTGTGCCGGAGGACCTCGTCACCACCGATCAGGACGTGGTGGCGCGCTATCTCACGGACTTCCGCAAATACATGACCGGCGCCTCCCGCGCCGTGCTGCGCCCCCGGACCACCGGAGAGGTGCGCCGCATCGTGGCGCTGTGCGCGGAGCATGGGGTGCCGCTGGTGCCCCAGGGTGGCAACACCTCCTATTGCGCGGCCGCCACCCCGGGCGTTGCGGGAGACGAACTGGTGCTGAGCCTGGAGCGGCTGAACGCCATCCGCGAGGTGGATGCCGCCAACCTGTCCCTCACCGCCGAAGCTGGCTGCGTGCTGAGCGTCCTTCAGGAGACGGCGGATGCCGCGGGCCTCATGCTGCCGCTGGACCTCGGCTCCCGCCAGTCCTGCCAGATCGGCGGCAATCTCTCCACCAATGCCGGCGGCGTCTCCGTGCTGAAGTACGGCATGGCCCGCGATCTCGTGCTGGGCCTCGAGGCGGTGCTGCCGGACGGACAACTGCTCGACGTGCTCCAGCCCCTGCGCAAGAACAACACCGGCTATGATGTGAAGCAGCTTCTGCTGGGTGCGGAGGGCACGCTGGGCATCATCACGGCGGTGTCGCTGAAGCTGGTGCGCAAGAGCGTGCAGACCGTCACGGCCTTCCTTGCCATTCCGGAGATCGAGGCCCTCACGCAGATCCTGGCGCGGGCGCAGGCCTATACCGGCGAGTGCATCACCTCGTTCGAATATGTCTCCGATCATTCGCTCCGGATGCTGCTGGCCGCCAGGAGCGAGTTACGCCACCCGCTGACGGCGCCCAACCCCCATTATGTGCTGCTGGAAGCCCAGACCGCCTCGCCCGTCTTCCCGCTGGAGGAAGCGGTGAACCGGCTTCTGGAGCAGCTCATGGAAGACGGCCTCGTCACCGACGGCACGCTCGCCTCCGGCGGCGCGCAGCGCGATGCGCTCTGGGTGCTGCGCGAGCACATTCCCGAGGCGGAAGTGGCGAACGGCGGCTCGGTGAAGCACGATGTCTCGGTCACCACCTCCCGCCTGCCGGCCTTCGTGAAAGAGGCCTCCGCGCTGGTGGAGGCGCATTCGGAGGGCGGCCGCCTGTCCATCTATGGTCACGTGGGCGATGGCAATGTGCACTTCAACGTGGTTGCGCCCGTGGGTGCCGTGCCGGCCACCTACAAGGCATGGTTCGAGCGCGAGGTCTCGCCCCGCATCTATGATCTGGCCGTGGCCATGGGCGGATCATTTGGTGCCGAATACGGGATCGGCCGGGTGAAGCTCGATCTGCTGGACCGCTACGGCAATCCTGCCAAGATCGCCCTCATGCGGGCCATCAAGACAGCGGTGGACCCGAAGAACATCCTCAATCCGGGGAAGGTGGTGCGGTAGCCCATCCGCCGGATGAGCGCGCCCACGTGGTGCGGTGGTGGAGCGACATCGCTTGTTGCAGCCATCTGCCGCCTGCGGCCAACCCCCGCACCCCTACTTTATGCGCGCCAAAGTAGTAACGACCGTTGCTGGACGAATGATCCGTCGCCCCCGCCAAAGGGCTTAGATCGCTTGCATTGGATTCCAGTGACTTAGACTTGGCACTTCCTCCCGCTGCTCACCGGCCTAGAAAACTGCTCCGTTTTCGGATGTATTCGGGAAACTGCCATTTGATCTAAATCAAAAAATACGCGTGAAATCCGCCAGCCCCGCGCAAGCTCCGGCACCTAGCCCGGTATTTACCTTAGGTTGTGGTGGTGGCGGACATGAACATTCATTCGATCAAGATCAGGATCATCGCGCTCTCGGCACTGTGCGTCGTCACGGTGGCCGGTGCGCTGCTCGGATACGGGCTCTATGCGGCGTCCCAGACGTCGCGCTACGTGACGGAGAGCGTCGGCGATCTGCTCGACAGTACGAGCCGCGACTCCCTCCAGCGCCTGGCCTCCGTGCAGGCCGCGGCCATCCGCACCGAGATCGATTCCGCGTTCGATGCCGCCCGCGTCATGGCGCGCGCGCTGGAGATCGTGGCCGAGAATGACGGCGTCGGCAGCGCCCGCGACCAGCGGCGGGGCCAGCTCAATGCGCTTCTGCTCAGCGTGCTGAAGGACAATGCCCGCTTCAACGGCACGTACAGCGCCTGGATGCCCGACGCCCTCGACGGCGCCGATCCGCTGAACATCGGGCGCAAGGACATCGGCTCGGACGCCACGGGTCGCGCGCTGCCCTACTGGACGCGGGACGCGGCGGGGAACATCGCCCTTCAGCCGCTGGTCGAGTACGACAGCCGCGACCTGCATCCGAACGGCGTCATGAAGGGCGGCTGGTTTATCGGCCCGCAGACCACCGGCAAGGAGAGCATCCTCGCCCCCCTGCCTTATGTGGTGCAGGGCAAGTCGGTCTATCTCGCCACCATGTCGGTTCCGATCATGGTCGGCGGCAGGTTCGCCGGCGTCGCGGGCGCCGACTTCGACCTCTCCTTCGTGCAGAGCCTCGCGGAGAAGGTGGACCGCTCCATCTACAAGGGGCAGGGCACGGTTTCCATCGTCACCAATGCCGGCCTCGTCGTCGCCTCCAGCGCCGATCCCCGCAGCATTGGCGGGCCCTACAAGGCCATCGAGCCGCAGGCCGAGCAGGACATGGACACCCTGCGCAAGGGCGAGGAAGCGGTGAAGCTGGACACCGCCAAGGACGCCATCAAGGTCTTCGCTCCCGTGGCCCTCGGCCGGACCGGCGGAGCATGGTCGGTCATCATCACCGTGCCGCGCGCAGTCGTCATGGCCGATGCCGACAAGCTCGGCGCCTCCCTGGCCGAGCGGAGCCGCGCCGATACCTTCTGGCAGATGGTCGCTGCGGCGGTGGTGACGGCGGCGGCCCTGGTGGCCATGGCGCTGGTCGCCCGCGGCATCTCCAACCCCATCACCCGCCTCACCCTTGCCCTGCGGCGCCTCGCGGCGGGCGAGCAGGTGGCGGAGATCGCGGGCGCCAACCGCAAGGACGAGATCGGCGACATCTCCCGCGCCGTGGACCAGATCCGTATCGGCGTCGAGGAAGAGGCGGCGCGCAAGGCCAAGGAAGCCGAGGCCAATCGGGTCCGCCAGGAAGAGGAGCGCCGCGCCACCATGCAGAACCTCGCCAACGGCTTCGAGCAGGCCATGGGCCAGGTGGTCGAGAATGTGGGCGTCGCTTCCGACAAGCTGGGAGGTGCCGCGTCCACCATGACCTCCGCCACCCGCAAGGTGGCGGACGAATCCCACACCGCCGCCGGGGCCTCGGAAGAAGCCTCCAACAATGTGCAGACGGTCGCCTCGGCGGCGGAGGAACTGGCGTCCTCCATCATCGAGATCAAGCGGCAGGTGGACGAGAGCGCGCGCATCGCCAATGCCGCTGTGGCCGAGGCCGGCAACACCGCGGCGCAGGTGCAGGAACTGTCCAACTCCGCCGAGAAGATCGGCAAGGTAGTGGACCTCATCCGCAACATTGCCGGACAGACCAACCTGCTCGCCCTCAACGCCACCATCGAGGCGGCCCGGGCCGGTGACGCGGGCAAGGGCTTCGCGGTGGTGGCGGCCGAGGTGAAGCAACTGGCCGACCAGACCTCCAAGGCCACCGCCGAGATCGAGGCGCAGATCGAGGAGATCCAGGGCTCCACCCGCGCCTCCTCGCAGGCCATCGTCGGCATCACCGGCGTCATCGAGGAGATCAACCGCATTGCCGGCTCCATCGCAGCCGCCGTGGACCAGCAGGGCGTCGCGACCCGCGAGATCGCCCACAATGTGGCCCGCGCCTCGCAGGGCACGCAGCAGGTGTCCGTGAACATCTCGGGCATCAACGGCGCGGCCGCCGACACCTCCTCCGCCGCCGCTCAGGTGCAGGATGCGGCCGCGAGCCTCGCCACCCAGACGCAGACGCTGCGCCGGGTGATGGCCGAATTCCTCGGCACGGTCCGCGCCGCCTGATCGGACGGACGCCTTCCAACCGCCGTGCGCAGGGCCTCCGGGCTCCGCGCGCGGCTGCCGTGCATGAATTGCATGGTTTGCGCTGTGAAAATTGACGCAGGCCTTGGCGCCCCGCCGTGAGAGATGAAAACCTGAGACTGCAACGAGCGTTGCCGATCATCGGCGCGCGATGTGCCGGGGTTTTGAGATGATCGAACGCGTGCGTGGTCTGTTTGCCTATTTTGCCAGGGTGGTGCCCTTCCGCATCAAGCCGGCCATCATCACCACGCTGGTGCTCTTCACCCTGCTGCTGCTGCCCGTTCCGGCCGGCCTGACGCCGAAGGCGTGGGCGCTGGTGGCCATCTTCCTCACCACCATCGTCGCCATCATCCTCAAGGTGATGCCCATCGGCGTCATGGCGATGATGGCCATGACCATCGTGGCGCTCTCGCAGGTCACCGCCACCTCCTCCAAGGCGGCCATCGCCGATGCGCTGGCGAGCCTCTCCAATCCGCTCATCTGGCTGATCGTGGTGGCCATCTTCATTTCGCGGGGGCTCAAGAAGACGGGGCTGGGCAGCCGCATCGGCCTCCTTTTCATTGCGCTGCTGGGGCGGCGGACCATCGGCATCGGGTATGGCCTTGCGGTCTGCGAACTGGTGCTTGCGCCCTTCACGCCCAGCAACACGGCGCGCGGCGGCGGCATCGTCCACCCGATCATGAAGTCCATCGCCGGCGCCTTCGGCTCCGACCCGGCCAAGGGCACCGAGCGCAAGATGGGCACCTATCTGGCGCTGGTGAACATGCATGCCAATCCCATCACCTCGGGCATGTTCATCACCGCCACCGCGCCCAATCCGCTGGTGGTGGACTATGTGGCGAAGGTCACGAACCAGAGCTTCCATCTCACCTGGACGTCCTGGGCGCTCTACATGCTGCTGCCGGGTCTCGTCTGCCTGCTGCTGATGCCGCTCGCCATCGCCCTCCTGTCCCCGCCGGAGGTGAAGGCGACCCCCGACGCGGTGGATTATGCCCGCGGCGAGCTGAAGCGCATGGGCGCGCTCTCTGGCGGCGAGTGGGTGATGATCGGCACCTTCCTGCTGCTGCTGGTGCTGTGGGCGAACGTGCCGGCCATGATCTTCGGCAAGGCCTTCGAGCTCGACCCGACCGCCGTCGCCTTCCTCGGCCTGTTCGCGCTCATCATCACCGGCACCATCGACTGGGACGACGTGCTCTCCGAGAAGAGCGCATGGGACACGCTGATCTGGTTCGGCGCGCTGGTGATGATGGCCGAGCAGCTCAACAAGACCGGCGTCATCGCCTGGTTCTCCAACCTGCTGAAGAGCGGCATCCTGGCGTCCGGCATGGGCTGGCAGCCGGCGGCTGCGCTGCTGGTGCTGTGCTTCGTCTTCTCGCACTACTTCTTTGCCAGCACGACCGCGCACATCAGCGCCATGATGCTGGCCTTCCTCACGGTGGGCCTGCAGATCGTGCCGCCCGACTTTCACATCCCCTTCCTGCTGATGATGGCGTCGGGCTCGGCCATCATGATGACGCTCACCCATTATGCCACCGGCACCTCGCCCATCATCTTCGGCTCGGGCTATGTGGGCCTCGGCCTGTGGTGGCGGGTCGGTTTCGTCATGTGCGTGATCGAGCTGCTGATCTATGCGGTGGTCGGCAATCTCTGGTGGAAGGTGCTGGGCCTCTGGTGAGAAGCGCGGCACAGCCGCCTGCCGCGGCTGCGCCGTGACCTTTCAATCGCACCGATTTCAGGCGGCGACGCCGAACAGCACGCCGATGCCGGCGGTCGCCGCCATGGCCAGCGCCCCCCAGACGGTGACGCGCAGGGTGGCTTTCAGCACCGGCGCGCCGCCGGCCTTCGCCGCGATCACGCCGAGCACGGCGAGGAACACCAGCGAGCCGCCCGAGACCAGCGCCACCCGCACGGAAGCCGGGGCGAGCATGGCGAGCAGCAGCGGCAGCACGGCGCCGATGCTGAAGCAGGCCGCCGAGGCGACCGCCGCCTGGATGGGCCGGGCGGTGGTGAGTTCCGAGATGCCCAGCTCGTCGCGGGCATGGGCGACGAGCGCGTCCTTCTTCATGAGCTGCTCGGCCACCTGCCGGGCCAGCGCGGATTCGACGCCGCGCTCCTCATAGATGCTGGCCAGCTCCCCGACCTCGCCCTGGAAATCGGCCGCCAGCTCCCGCCGCTCGCGGGCGAGTTCAGCCGCCTCGGTGTCGGACTGGGAGGAGACGGAGACATATTCGCCCGCCGCCATGGACATGGCGCCCGCCACGAGGCCCGCGAGGCCGGCCAGCAGAATCTCGTTGCGCCCGGCAGACGCGGCGGCGACACCGACGATCAGGCTGGCGGTGGAGACGATGCCGTCATTGGCGCCGAGCACGGCGGCGCGCAGCCAGCCGATGCGCGAGACGAGATGGGTTTCCGCATGCAGCTCGCGCAGGGACAGGGTTCTGGGCATGGAGCCTCGGGCCGGCGGCAAGGCGCATCGCGGCGTCGGCCGCCGCCCCCGCCGCCCGCAGGCCCGAGCTTAAGCCGCGAACCGGCCCAGCACCAAGCGCGCCGATGGTAACGAGCTCAGATGACGGAACCGCGAAGGGCGAGATCCGCTGACCGAGACCAAGCCTCAGTCGTCCATCTTCAGCGCGGCGATGAAGGCTTCCTGCGGAATCTCCACCTTGCCGAACTGGCGCATCTTCTTCTTGCCTTCCTTCTGCTTGTCCAGAAGCTTGCGCTTGCGCGAGACGTCGCCACCGTAGCACTTCGCGGTCACATCCTTGCGCAGGGCCTTGATGGTCTCGCGCGCGATCACCTTGGCGCCGATGGCAGCCTGGATCGGGATGTTGAACAGGTGCTGCGGGATGAGGTCCTTCAGCTTCTCGCACATGGCCCGGCCACGGAACTCCGCCCGCGTGCGGTGGACCAGCATGGAGAGCGCGTCCACCGGCTCGCCGTTGACGAGGATGGACATCTTCACCAGTTCGCCGGGGCGATAGTCGGTGATGTTGTAGTCGAAGGAGGCGTAGCCCTTCGAGATTGACTTCAGCTTGTCGTAGAAGTCGAACACCACTTCGTTCAGCGGCAGGTCGTAGGTGACCATGGCGCGCGCGCCCACATAGGTCAGCTCGATCTGGTTGCCGCGCCGGTCCTGGCAGAGCTTCAGCACCGCGCCGAGATAATCGTCCGGCGTCATGATGGTGGCGCGGATCCAGGGCTCGCGGATTTCCTCGATCTTCACCACGTCCGGCATGTCGGCCGGGTTGTGCAGATCGATGGTCGAGCCGTCCGTCAGCTCCATCTGGTAGATGACCGACGGCGCGGTGGCGATAAGGTCGAGGTTGAACTCGCGCGACAGGCGCTCCTGGATGATCTCCAGATGCAGCAGTCCGAGGAACCCGCAGCGGAAGCCGAAGCCCAGCGCCGCCGAGGTTTCCATCTCGAAGGAGAAGCTGGCGTCGTTGAGGCGCAGCTTGCCCATGGCGGCGCGCAGGTCCTCGAAGTCCGCCGCGTCCACGGGGAAGAGGCCGCAGAACACCACCGGCTGGGCGGGCTTGAAGCCCGGCAGCGCCTCGCTCGTTGGGCGCTTGTCGTCGGTGATGGTGTCGCCGACGCGGGTATCCGCCACTTCCTTGATGGAGCCGTTGAGGAAGCCGATCTCGCCGGGGCCGAGGCTCTCCATGGCCACCATCTTGGGCGTGAACACGCCGACGCGGTCCACGTCATAGACGGCATCCGCGCCCATCATCTTGATGCGCATGCCCTTCTTCAGCACGCCGTCGATGATGCGCACCAGCACGACGACGCCGAGATAGGTGTCGTACCAGGAGTCCACCAGCAGCGCCTTCAGCGGCGCCTCGCGGTCACCCACGGGGGCGGGCAGGCGGGTGACGATGGCTTCCAGCACCTGGTCGATGTTGAGGCCGGTCTTGGCCGAGATGCCGATGGCGTTGGAGGCATCGAGGCCGATCACGTCCTCGATCTGGCTCTTCACCTTCTCCGGCTCGGCCGCCGGCAGGTCGATCTTGTTGAGGACCGGGACGATGTCGTGATTGTTGTCGATGGCCTGATAGACGTTGGCGAGCGTCTGCGCCTCCACGCCCTGCGAGGCGTCCACCACCAGCAGCGAGCCTTCCACGGCGGCGAGCGAACGGCTCACCTCATAGGCGAAGTCCACGTGCCCGGGGGTGTCGATGAGGTTGAGCGTATAGGTCTCGCCGTCCTGCGCCTTGTAGGAGAGGCGCACGGTCTGGGCCTTGATGGTGATGCCGCGCTCGCGCTCGATGTCCATATTGTCGAGCACCTGGTCCGACATCTCGCGCTCGGAGAGCCCGCCCGTGAGCTGGATCAGGCGGTCGGCGAGGGTCGATTTCCCATGGTCGATATGGGCGACGATGGAAAAGTTGCGGATGTTCTTCTGAGCGGTCGCGGTCATGGGCGCCGCATAGCATCGGGCGTCAGGCGCCACAAGGCTGCAACCGGCGCTGCAGCCCCGCGGCCGGTCAAACCTGTGCCATTCCGGCGCAGGGCGTGGCGCGGCGGAGCCCGCCGCGCCGGAACCGTCAGAGCCCGAACATGCGCTTGCGCACCGGGGCAGCGGCCACCGGGTCCGGCTCGCCGGTGGGGCCGGGGTCGTCGGGGAGCGGGGGCAGTGCGATCACCGGCGGGGCGTCGGGCTTCTCCGGCGTCTTGAGCTCGGCAGCGGCGGCTTCGGTCTCCGCCATGCGCCGCTTGGCGTCCGCCTCGGCCACGGCCTCGCTGGCGGCGAGCTTCTCCAGCTCGGCGGCGCGGGCGAGTTCCCGGCGGGCCTCCTCCTTCTCGCGGATGGCCGCAATGGCGAGACGCACACGCTCGGCCTCGTGCTCCAGAACCGGCGTTGCGGAGACGCCCGGCGGCACCGCCCAGACGAAGGCGTCGAGCTTGCCGGTGACGGGGGAGACCGGCGCCCAGGCATCGAACACCCGCCCGTCCGCAATCCAGGCCGGATCGCGCGGGGCGCGCAGGGCGCGGGCGGCCCATTCGCGGGCCTTGCCCACGTCCTCATGCTCGGAGGCTTCCAGCTCCGCCATCAGCAGGCACACCCGCTGGGTCGGCTCGGCGGAAAGGCGCTGGAGCAGGGCGCGAGCCTCGGCGAACTCGTTGGCATCGATGGTGGCGTGCGCAAGCGCGATCAGGCTTTCCGCATGATCGGGCGCCTTGGCCGCCAAGGTGCGGATGCGCTTCAGCCGGTCGAGGGCGGCATCGCCGGGGCGCAGGTGCGCGGCGACCTGCGCCAGCTCCGGATGGGGCGTTGACGCATAAGCGGTCTCGACGATCTTGGTGGCCTTGCGCAGCTCGCCATTGGCGCCCAGCAGGCGGCCGGCGACGGCAGCGGCGGGCACCAGCGTCGGGGCGAGGCGCACCGCCTCCACCGCGCGCTCGCGGGCGACCGGCGGGTCGGTCTGTTCCAGCGCCAGCGCCTCTGCGGCCAGCAGCACGGCGCGGCGGCGGCGATACTGGAGCTTGTCGATGCCCCGATGGGCCATCTGCTTTTCCAGCACCTCGCGGGCGCCGGCATAATCGCCTTCGCCGCAGCGGGCCTCGATCACCGCATCCGCCGCCCAGGTGAGCGCGGGCGACTGGTTGGCGGCCTCCTCGGCCAGCATGCGGGCGGCGGCGACATCGCCGGAGCGGCGGGCCTCCATGTGCAGGCCACGCAGGCCGAGCAGGCGGGTGTCCGGCGTATCCAGCATGGTGCGGAAGGTGCGCAGCGCATCGTCCTGATGGCCCGTGGCCTGCGCCGACTGGGCAGCGAGCAACTGGGTCAGCGGCTCCTTCGGCAGATAGCGCAGCGCCTCGGCGCGGGCGCGGCGGGCGGCCTCCAGATCACCCGAGCCGATGGCGACGAGCCCGCGCGAGACGGCCGCCCAGCCCTTCTCGCGCCGGCGGCGGCGGGAGAATGTCGCGATCATGCGCGGCGAACGCAGCAGGAGGGCACCGAGGTGCCAGACGATGAGCAGCGCCACGCTGAAGGCGGCGAGCGCGGCCAGCGCCACGGGCACCGTGGTCTCGATGCGCCAGCCCTGCCAGACCACGAGCATCTCGCCCGGCCGGTCCGCGAGCCAGGAGGCGCCAAACGCGATGGCGGCAAGGACGATGAGGAAGAGAACGAGGCGAATCACGGCGTCTTCCCGGAAATGGCGGCGAGCGCCTGCTGGAACAGGGCGGAAGCGGCATTGGCGGCATCCCGCCGGCCTTGGATGGCACTCACCACCGGCTGGAGCTTCTGGCGCGCGCCTTCGGGCAGGGTGGCGAGCGTGGCGAGCGCACCATCGGCATCGCCGGCCTGAAGAGCGACCACCGCCTTCTGGAGCGTCTCCTCGGAAGGGGCAGCGCTGGTGCCGCCGGGCGGCGTGACCCGCACGAGGCTTTCCGCGCCCGAGAGCAGGCGGTTCACGACACCGCTGCCCGTGGGGCCAGTGGAGGCTTCGCCCGCGAGCGCGGTCGCGCCCTCATCAGAGAGACGCTTGGCGAGGGCGGCGGTGGAGCCGTAGCCCCGGCCGGCAGCATTCGCGAAGGGATCGAGCGTTGTCGCCTTCGGTCCGGCGACCGCACGTGCGGCCTCCAGCTCGGTGGCGAAGGGACGGCCGGAGACGATGGCGTCGCGCAGCACGGCGAGCACCGCCACCGAGGCGGACGCGCGGTCGAGCGCCTGCGTTGTGGTGGCGAGCGTCTCAAGCTTCTTCTGCGTGGCATCCACAGCCGCGCGCAGATCGCCCGCCTGCGCCTTCGCCGCATCGACGCCCGACTGGAGGGCGGTCGCGAGCTTCTGCTGTTCGGCCCGGAGCGCGGCGATATCGCTGGTGGCCTTGGCGAGGCCGGAGGCGATGGGCTGGAGATCCTGCGCCGGGGGCTGGGCGCGCAGCGCAGCTTCGATCTTCTCGATCCGCTGCGTCGCCGCGGCGCGGTCGCGCGCCACGTCGATTTCCAGCGCATCCAGCCGGCCGCCGGAGACGCCCTGCGCGGGCGGAGGCACGTAATGGGTAAAGACCCACGCGGCGGCTACCGCAACCACGGCGCCGGCGAGCGCGCCCGAGAGAATGGGTACGAAGGGCGAGGGGCGGGGCGCGCGCACAACCGGGATCGGCGGTTCGGCGGCGTCGGCCTCCTCATAGGCGTCGGGCTCGACCACCGTGTCGCGCGCTGCGGCCTCGGCGGGGCTGACGGGTGCGCTCGCGGAGGAAGCGGCTTCGGCGGACGCCGCGGCTTCCACTTTGGGGGGCGTGTCGGGCGCGGGGGTTTCCTCCAGCGTCACGGGCTCCGGCGTGGAAACGGGGGCGGCTGCGGTTTCGGGCGCCGTGGTCTCCGGCTGCGGCGCCTTCGGCGCATCGTCCGCCTTGGAGGAAGCCTCCGCCGCTGCCTTGGAGGTGGGGTTCTTGCTCGCCATGGGCCTCCTCGCCGCCAGTTGGGTCCGGACCGCCGGAAAGCTGATCCGTCGCTCTGATTCAGGCGGCTTCGGGGCGGCCGGCGCCCGCTCACCACCTTGTTTCATCCGCCTTCGCTGAGCGAACGGCACGTTTCCTAGAAGCCTTATAGCAAAGTCAGCAGCGCGTCCTCATCGGGAGTTTGTGAGACCTCTGTTGTCGCCCCCAGCGCCCGCAGCGGGGCCGCCACCGCATGGGACAGGCATAACTGCCGCAGGGCAAGAAAGGGTCCGGTCACGTCCCCGCGTGCGGTGGCCTCCAGCAGGCTCTCCACCGTGCGGGCGGAATAATGGAGCGCGGCCGCGACCGCGCCGCTCTTGAGGGCGGTGATCGTCTCCGGCGCGAGCTGATCAGCCGGGAGGGTGCGGTAGAGAACCGCAAGGGCGAGGCTGATGCCGGCCGGCGCGAGGTCGCCTTCCAGATCGCCCGCCCGCTCCGCGCCCGCCGCATGGAGCACGCGGCTGCCCGGCGGCAGGGCCTTGAGCGCTACACCGAGCGCGATCACATCGCCGGCGCAGTCGGTCACGTCCGCGAAGCCGGCTGCGCGGGCGGCCTGGGCGGTGCGGGTGCCCACGGCGAAGGCGGGCAGATGCCGTACACGGGTCTTCTCCGCGTGGCCGTCAAGCGCCTTCACGCCATTCACGCTGGTGAAGGCGATGGCGGTGAAATCGCCGGTGGGCAAAGGCGCGTGGGTTTGCGCCACCCGCAGCATGGGGTCCACGATCGCATCGTGACCCAGCGCCGCGAGGCGCCGGGCGGTGTCGCCGGCGCCCGGTTGCGGGCGGGTCACGAGCAGCCGCACGCCCTAGAGCCCCAGCGCGCGGGCGGGAGCCGTTGCGCGCAACCGCGCGCCCATGTCCGCGCCCAGTCGGGCGGCGTCGGAGACCGGGGCCGTCTCGTCCGCCTCGGCGGCATCCCGCCCATCGGGCGAGAGGATGAGGCCGCGCAGGCGGACCATTTCGCCCTCCACGGTGGCGAGCCCGCCGATGGGCGTGCGGCAGGAGCCATCCAGCGCGGTCAGCAGCGCCCGCTCGGCCGCGAGCGCGATGCCGGTGGCGCGGCAGGCGATGGCGGCGATGGCGCCGTTGGTGGCCTCATCCCCCACGCGGCTCTCGATGGCCACCGCCCCCTGGCCCACGGCGGGCAGGAAAGCGTCCGTGTCCAGAACTGCGCTCGCCTCATGGGCGAGGCCGAGGCGGGTGAGGCCGGCGAGCGCCAGCAGCGTGCCGTCGAACGTGCCTTCGCGCACCTTGGCGAGGCGCGTGTGGACATTGCCCCGCAGCAGCGACACGTCGAGGTCGGGCCGCAGCCGCCGCAACTGGGCTTCGCGCCGGAGCGAGGCGGTGCCGATGCGCGCGCCGGCGGGCAGGTCCGCGAGGCTCTTGCCCTCGCGCAGGATCAAAGCGTCGCGCACATCGGCGCGCGGCAGGAAGCCGGAGAGGAACAGGCCGTCCGGCAGAGCAGTCGCCATGTCCTTGGCGGAATGGACCGCGAGGTCGATGCGCCCGTCGAGGAGCTGTTCTTCGATCTCCTTGGTGAACAGGCCCTTGCCGCCAGCTTCCGAGAGGGCGCGGTCCTGGATGCTGTCGCCCGAGGTGCGGATGACCGTGATGGAGATGCTCTCCACGGGGCGCGCCAACGCGGCGGCGAGGGCATCGCGCACCGCATGGGCCTGCCAGAGCGCGAGCGGGCTGCCGCGCGTGCCGATGGCGAGACGGGGGGCGAAGGAGGCGTTCGGATCGGGCATCAGGCTTGCGGCATCGCGTCTTGTGTCGGGGGCGCGTACAATGATAGCCGGAATCGCAACGGGATAGCGCGGCGGTCCGGCGTTTGGCTTGCACGCGCAGGTTCAGGGTCCATGTAAGGGCGGGTGCGCGGCGGGTCCAGTCCGGGTTCTGCCGGAGGGGGTAAACGGCCGATGCCGCAGTGCCCTGTCTCCCGAGACGACAAGAGATGTGCCGGTGGTCCCGGCCGCAAGGAGGCGAGAGAGCGTGGCTGATCTTCTGGTGCTCGGCATCGAGACCACGTGCGACGAGACCGCGGCGGCGGTGGTGTCGCGCTCGCCCTCGGGCGCGGGCGACATCCTCTCCAATGTGGTGCGCTCACAGATCGAGGACCACTCGCCTTATGGCGGCGTGGTGCCCGAGATTGCCGCGCGTGCCCATGTGGAGGTGCTGGACCATGTGATCGCCCAGGCCATGGCGGACGCGGGTGTCGCCTTCTCCGACCTTTCCGGCATCGCCGCGGCCGCCGGCCCTGGCCTCATCGGCGGCGTCATCGTCGGTCTGACCACCGCCAAGTCCATCTCGCTCGCCGCCCGCCGTCCGCTGGTGGCGGTGAACCATCTGGAAGCCCATGCACTCACCGCCCGCCTCACGGACGGCGTGGCCTTTCCCTATCTGCTGCTGCTGGTCTCCGGCGGCCACACCCAGCTCCTCGCGGTGGAGGATGTGGGCAAGTATCGCCGCATCGGCACCACGCTGGACGACGCCATTGGCGAAGCCTTCGACAAGGTAGCGAAGATGCTGAGCCTGCCGTATCCCGGCGGCCCGGAGGTAGAGCGGCAGGCGGCCCTCGGTGATCCGCAGCGCTTCGCTTTTCCCCGCCCGATGGCCGGCCGGCGCGAGCCGGACTTCTCGCTCTCCGGCCTCAAGACCGCTGTAAGGCTGGAAGCGGACCGCCTCGCCCCGCTCTCCGATCAGGACGTGGCCGATCTCTGCGCCAGCTTCCAGGCGGCGGTGGTGGACGTGATCATGGACCGGGTGAAGGCCGGCGCCCGCTTCTTCCGCGAGCGGCTCGGCTCCGGGCCCACCGCGCTTGTGGTGGCGGGCGGCGTCGCGGCCAATGGCGCCATCCGCAATGCCCTCAACAAGACCGCGTCCGACATCGGCACCCGGCTCGCCGTGCCGCCGCCCGTCCTGTGCACGGACAATGGGGCGATGATCGCCTGGGCCGGGGCCGAGCGCCTGTCGCGTGGCCTCACCGATCCGCTGGACCTGAGTCCGCGCGCCCGCTGGCCGCTCGATCCTGCGCCCATCACGCCCCGCGCCTGATGATGAACCTCCCGAGTGAAGCATGAGTGCGTTCGACCGCATCGGTGTCGTGGGCGCGGGCGCCTGGGGCACGGCGCTCGCCAATGTGGCGGCCCGCGCCGGCCGCGCAGTGAGGCTGTGGGGCCGCGATCCCGCGCAGGTGGCCGAGATGGCGGCCCGGCGCGAGAATGCGCGCGGCCTGCCGGGCATTGCGCTGGAGGCGGGCGTCACGCCCACCGCCGATCTGCGCGAGGCGGCCGCCTGTGAAGCCGTGCTGCTGGTGGTGCCGGCGCAGGTGTGCCGGGCGGTGTCCGGCGAACTGGCGCCGCTGCTTGCGGCGGGCACGCCGCTCGTCTCCTGCGCCAAGGGCATCGAGCGCGGCACCGCCGCCTTCATGACCGACGTGATCCGCGCCGCCGCTCCCGCCGCCCGGCCCATGGTGCTCTCTGGCCCGAGCTTCGCGGACGACGTGGCCCGCGGCCTGCCCACCGCCGTGACGCTGGCGGGGGAAGATGCGATGCTGGCGGAAACGCTGGCGGCGGCGCTCGGCTCCTCCACCTTCCGGCTCTATCATTCCAGTGACGTGCGTGGGGTGGAGATCGGCGGCGCGGCGAAGAATGTGCTCGCTATCGCTGCCGGCATTGTCGCCGGCCGCCGGCTCGGGGCCAGCGCGGGCGCGGCGCTCACGGCGCGGGGCTTTGCGGAGCTTCAGCGCTTCGGCCGGGCCTTCGGCGCGCAGCCCGATACGCTCACCGGGCTCTCCGGCCTCGGAGATCTGATTCTGACGGCGGGTGGCCCGCAATCGCGCAACTTCGCCTTCGGCCTTGCGCTGGGCCAGACGGGAGAGGTGCCGCAGGGCGGCAAGCTGGCGGAAGGCGCCTTCACGGCGAGTGCGCTGGTGGCCATGGCGGCTGGGCGGCGCGTCGAGATGCCAATCTGCGCGGCGGTGGATGCGGTGCTCTCCGGACGCCTCTCGGTGGACGGCGCCATCGAGGCCCTTATGGCCCGCCCCCAGCGCGCAGAAGCCTGAGGCGGGAGCCCTCCCCGGCGGCGGGGAGGGCCGTGATCTTGAAAGCGTAAGGCGGCGATCCTCAGAAGCCGACGAAGGTGCTTTCCAGATGCTGCACTTCCGGTGGCTGCGCGAAGAAGGGGCCGACCAGCGCGCGCCAGGACTGGAAGTCCTCCGAGCCGCGGAAATCCACCGTGTGGTTCTCCAGCGTCGCCCACTTCACGATGAGGTGGTATTCGGTGGGCGTTTCCACCGAGTGGCGGATTTCCATGCCGGAGCAGCCCTTGGCGCGCTGGAACAGCGGGATCGCCTGCCGCGCGGCGGCCTCGAACTCGGCCTGCTTGCCCTCGTGGATGCGCAGGACCGCCAACTCATAAACCATCGGAACGTCTCCTTCATGCGGAAGGCGGGCCTTGCCGGCGGCGGCCGGCGATGGCGGGCCATACGCCCTCCCTGCGGACGGCGTGACCATAGAGGGGCGGCGGGCGGCGCGAAAGCTGCCGGTGCGCGATCGTGTCCCCCGCTTGCCAAGGTCGCCCCGGCGCAGCTAGAGCGGAAAGGTTCGCTCCGGAGATCGCCCATGGCCCACTGGCTCTACAAGTCCGAACCCTTCAAATGGTCCTGGGACCAGCAGGCGAAGGCGGGCGCCAAGGGCACCCACTGGGATGGCGTGCGCAACCATCTCGCCAAGCAGCAGTTGCAGGCCATGAAGCTGGGCGACCAGGGCTTCTTCTACCACTCGAACGAGGGCAAGGAGATCGTCGGCATCGTGGAGGTGATCCGCGAATTCTATCCCGACCCCTCCGATGCCACCGGCAAGTTCGGCATGGTGGATCTCAAAGCCGTGCGGGCGCTGAAGAAGCCCGTGACGCTCGCCACCATCAAGGCCGAGCCGCGCCTCGAGAACATGGCACTGATCAAGTTCTCCCGCCTCTCGGTCCAGCCGGTGACCGACGAGGAATGGGACATCGTGCTGTCACTGGCGGAGGGGTGAGCGGGCCTCCCGCTTCATCGGTGTTCTGGGCCTGTGCGGCGAAGAGGGCGGGCCGGCTCAAAACTCCAGCGGCGCATTGTCCACGACCTCTTTCATGACGAAGAAGGTGCGGGTCTGGCGCACGCTGGGCAGAGCGATGAGCTGCTGGGCGTGGATGCGGTTGAAGTCCGCCATGTCGCCCACCCGGATCTTGAGGAAATAGTCGAAGTCGCCCGCCACCAGATGGCAGTCGAGCACGAATTTCAGCTTCGCCACCGCGCGCTCGAACTCGCCGAAGCTTTCGGGCGTCGAGCGGTCCAGCACCACGCCCACCATCACCAGTGTGCCGCGTTCCACCTTGTGCGGGTTCACCTGCGCCCGCACCCCGGAGAGATAGCCCTGCTCGAACAGGCGCTGGGTGCGGCGGTGGCAGGTGGCGGGGCTCACGGCCACGGCCTCGGCGAGATCCGCATTGGACATGCGCCCGTTCGCCTGCAGCAGGCGCAGGATCTTGAGGTCGATCCGGTCGAGCGTTTCGTCCATGGAAGGATCTTCCGGAAAATTGCGTCAGAGCTGAAGAAATTCCACGAGATGGCCGATCTGGCAAGTCAGATGCGGTAGTTCCGCCATCAACTTTGAAAGCACCTCTCAGCCTGTCTCGGCTAGAGTTCCGGCCATAAATTTCCTTCCGGACGACCTGCCATGAACCTCAAGAAATTCGAGCGCTATCCCCTCACCTTCGGCCCGACCCACATCGAGAAGCTCTCGCGCCTCACCGACCATCTCGGCGGCAAGGTGGAGCTCTATGCCAAGCGCGAGGACTGCAACTCCGGCCTCGCTTATGGCGGCAACAAGCTGCGCAAGCTCGAATACATCATTCCCGATGCGATTGCTTCCAATGCCGATACGCTGGTGTCCATCGGCGGCGTGCAGTCCAACCACACCCGCATGATCGCGGCAGTGGCGGCGAAGATCGGCTTCAAGTGCCGTCTGGTGCAGGAAGCCTGGGTGCCGCACGAGGACGCGGTCTATGACCGGGTGGGCAACATCATGCTCTCGCGCATCATGGGCGCGGACGTGCAGATGTGCGACGACGGCTTCGACATCGGCATCCGCAAGAGCTGGGAAGACGCCATCGCCGACGTGAAGGCCAAGGGCGGCAAGCCCTATCCGATCCCGGCGGGCGCCTCCGTGCACAAGTTCGGCGGCCTCGGCTACGTGGGCTTCGCCGAGGAAGTGCGCGCCCAGGAGGCCGAGCTCGGCTTCAAGTTCGACTATATCGTGGTCTGCACCGTCACCGGCTCCACCCATGCGGGCATGCTTGTCGGCTTTGCCGCTGACGGCCGCGCCCGCAACGTGATCGGCATCGACGGTTCCTTCACTCCCGCCCAGACCAAGGCGCAGGTGCTGGAGATCGCCCGCCGCACCGCTGATCTGGTGGAACTCGGCCAGGATCTGACCTCCGACGATGTGGTGCTGGTCGAGGACTATGCCTATCCGGCCTATGGCGTCCCCTCCGAGGAGACCAAGGAGGCGATCCGCCTCGCGGCCAAGCTCGAAGGCATGATCACGGACCCCGTTTACGAGGGCAAGTCCATGCAGGGCATGATCGATCTCGTGAAGAAGGGCTACTTCCCGGAAGGCTCCAAGGTGCTCTACGCCCACCTCGGCGGCGCCCCGGCCCTCAACGGCTACGCCTACGCCTTCCGCAACGGCTGACGCCTTCAACCGGAAGTCTCTTCCGGCATTCGGGATTGCGGCGCTGGCGCTCGTGCTTCCCGCCCGGTTCCGGTTCCGGTTCCGGCCGGACCGGCGGCACGACGGCATCGTCCGGGGGGACAGTGTCCGCGATCCCAAACGGAAAGGGCGCACGGCTGATGCCGTGCGCCCTTTGTCGTTCTGCCTGTCGGACATCGGCGGCGGAGCGGGGAGAGGACCGCTCCGCCGCCGTGGGCGTTCCGGCCTCACCGCAGGGTGAGGCCGGGTTTCCCGCTGCCCTCACAGGCGGGAGCGAAATTCCGGCCTCGCCTCAAGCCTGCGCCGGGCCCCAGTGGGGATCCTGGTCAGCCGCGGGACTGTTGAACTGGCCCTGGATGTTCAGGATCTGGAAGCCGGCCTTGGGAGCGGAGGTCGCCTGGGCTGCGGCGGGCAGCAGGGCTTCTGCGGAGCGGGCGGTGTTGGCGGCCGGGGCGGTCACGCCGGGGATGAAGCCCTGCGCGCTCACCGCATAATTCTCGCGGACGGAGCGGGTCAGATATTCATCGGCCGAGGCGGCGCCGGCGAAGGTGAGGCTGGCGAGAAGGGCGAGGGCTGCCGTGTTGACGTAACGCATGATGATCTCCTGATGGTCGGGTCCGGGCGGCGGTGCCGGCGGCCGGAACGGATGTTCGGAAGGAAAGCCGCGCTGAAGAGAAGAACGGAGCTGTCGTCGCTCCGCGGGGCGGCCGGTGCTCCCGGCGCGGCGAGGCGGGAGGCCGGGCGGTGCCGCGCCAACGGCGGCACCGCGTCATTGATGGATGACCGTCAGCTCAGAAGTGGGCGGTCAGCGGACAGCGCTCAGAGCTGGGAGGGCGTGCCTTCGAGGGCCGGGCCCCAGTGGGGATCCAGGCTCTGGCTGACGGAGGCAGCCTGAGCCTGCACGCGCACCGTGCCCTGGGCGGAGGCCGGCAGAAGGGCCTCGTTGGCGGCGCGCTGGGCGGTCAGGCTCGGGATGAAGCCCTGGGCGCTCGACGCATAATTCTCGCGATTGGCGTTGGTGAGATATTCATCGGCCGAGGCGGCGCCAGCGAAGGCAAGGCCGGCAACAAGGGCGAGGGCGGTAGCAGAAATCGTACGCATGGGATGTCTCCTTGATCTGTGGCGGAGCGTCCTTGGTGGCGCCCCGTTTGATGCAGGAGAGATAGCGCCGCAGCGTTCGCGGGATAATGCAGCTTTTTCGGCAATGATTATCCCGTAAACGTCGATAATCAGGCGGCGGTTGCTAGCGTCCGGGCCGCCTCCTCCGGCGGCTGGCCCGCCAGCACGAGGCGCAGGCGCACCAGCATGGGCGCTTCCAGCAGGGCGGCGACCGAGAGATCGCCGGCATGGCGCGGGTCGCCGCCGAGATCCATGATGAGCGCGCGCAAAGTTTCGAGCTCCGGCGTCTCCGGGCCGGCCACCGGCACCACGGGCCGCAGGTGGGAGATGCGGCCGAGCGCCGGCCCGCTGAGCGCGTTAAGCGACTTGAAGACCACCGCGTCGGGCGCCAGCGCCTGAACGACCTCGGCCCCGGATGTGGCGGCATCGAGGGCCAGTTCAGGCCCCGTAGCGCCGATGCGCAACGGGTGCGTGGCATCGATGATGATCCGGCCACCGTGGGGCGCACAGGCGGAAAGCGCTCCCTCCACGTCCCACCAGGGCAGGGCCAGAAGCAGCACGCGCGCCCCGGCCGCCGCGGCCGCGAAGGGAAGGGCGGGTGCTTCGCCGGCCGGGACGTCGGCAGAGGCCGGGTCCGCGAGGCCGAAGCGCACGGTGTGCCCCGCGCGCAGCCAGCGCGCGCCGGCCAGCCGCGCCAGATGACCTGCTCCCAGAATGGCGATGTCCATGATGCCCCACCGCGCCCGTTGCGATCCGTCGCGGCGGACTATGGCCAAGCCCCGATATGTGGGCTAATGAAATTACTCGCTGAATGGATATCGATCTCAACCATATCCGCCGCTTTGACGGGGCGCTGCTGCTGGTCTTCCGGGAGCTGATGGCGACGGGCCAGACCACCGCCGCCGCGCGCCGCCTCGGCCTCACGCAATCTACGGTGAGCCATGCGCTGCGCCGCCTGCGCGACCTCACCGGCGATCCGCTGTTCCAGCGCCGGCCGGACGGCCTGACCCCGACGCCCCGCGCCCACGAGCTGCTGCCCATCGTGGTGGAGATGCTGCGGCTCTCTCAGGCGCTGAAGGGCGAGCCGGGCGAATTCGATCCTGCCGCCTCCACGCGGCACTTCCGCATCGCAGGTCCGGACATCGTCTCCACCGTGCTGGCCGGGCCGCTGGCGCACCGCTTTGCCCAGCACGCGCCGAACGCCCGCCTCTCCTTCGGCTTCATCGTCGGGGCCGCGGCGCTTGAAGCGCTGCGGCGGGGCGAGATCGACATGGCCATCGGCCATTTCCCCAGCGTACCGCGCGGATTTGCCGCTTCCACCCTCTGGGAGGAGGAATTCGTCGCCATCGCCCGCAAGGGACATCCGCGCTTCCCGCCGCTGGACCTTGCCGGCTATCTCGCCGCCGACCACGTGCTCGTCTCCTTCTCGGGCCGCTTCACCGGCGTGGTGGACCGGGTGCTGCAACCGCTTGGCCTTGCCCGCCGGGTCGTTGCCTCCTTCCCTCTGTTCCTCTCCGTGTTCGATGCCGTGGCGCAGAGCGATGCGGTGGCGGCCGTGCCCTATTCACTCTGCGAACGGCATGCCGAGACCTTTGGCCTCGCCCGCCTGCCCATGCCCATCGCCGTGCCCGGTTTTCCCATCGTGAGCGTGCGCCGCGCGGGCGTCCCCGACGGCGGCTATGAGTGGCTGGAGGCTCTGATCCGGCGCATGGTTGCGGAGTATGCCGACGAGATCGAGGCGCGGGGCGAATGGCCGCCGCGCCAGCCGGTGCCGGCCGCAGTTTAAGGGAGCGCCCTTCTATCGGCGTCCGGCGTGCTAGCGTCGGCCGTCGTGACAGGGAGATTCGATCGGTGAACGGCAAGCTGCATCTCTTCCTGCGCGGCCTTCTGGGCACGCTACTGCTCCTGCTCGCCTCCGCGCCCGCCCGCGCCGATGCCGCCTTCACCCAGTTCATCGCCTCCCTCTGGCCGGAGGCGCAGGCTGCGGGCGTCTCGCGGGAGACGTTCGAGCGCGAGACGCGGGGCCTTGAGCCCGATTACAAGCTGCCGGACCTGGCCCTTCCGGGCCGGCCCGCGACGGGCGCGGGAAAGCAGGCGGAATTCGTGCAGGTGCCCGCCGATTACGTGCGCGAGGCGACCATCGAGCGCCTCGCCGCCGAGGGCCGGCGGCTGATGCAGAAGTATCAGCCCGTGCTCGCCCAGATCGAACGGCAGTTCGGCGTGCCGGGGCCGGTGGTGCTGGCCATCTGGGGGCGGGAGACGGACTTCGGCCGCTATACCGAGCCGCACGATGCGCTGCGGGTGATGGCGACGCAGGCCTACGCAGGCCGGCGCAAGGCGCAGTATCGCACCGAGTTCATCCTGGCCCTCAGGATCCTCGATGAGGGTGTCGTGCCCCGCAAGGCGTTTCGCGCGTCCTGGGCCGGGGCGACGGGGCTGA
The DNA here is from genome assembly GCF_004364705.1 of Azorhizobium sp. AG788. Lineage (NCBI taxonomy): Bacteria > Pseudomonadati > Pseudomonadota > Alphaproteobacteria > Hyphomicrobiales > Xanthobacteraceae > Azorhizobium > Azorhizobium sp. AG788. Next base: position 367,917 of record NZ_SOBM01000003.1, on the reverse strand, counting down.
CGCAGTTCCTGCCCTCCGATTACTTCGCCCACGGCGTTTCGCTGGAGGGCAACGCCCATCCCGACATCTGGCGCTCCGTGCCGGACGCGCTCGCCTCCGCCGCCAAGCAACTGGCGGACAAGGGCTGGCAGCCCGGCCTGCGCTGGGCCTATGAGGTGCGCGCGCCGGCCAATGCGGACTGCACGCTGGGCGTGCCCGAGGTGCAGCGGCCCATCGGGGACTGGGTCCGCGCCGGCTTCCAGCCCATCGGCGTCCGGCTGTCGGCGGCGGAACTGGCGCAGCCGGCCTCGCTGCTCCAGCCCGAGGGCATCTACGGCCCGTCCTTCCTCACCACGAAGAACTACTTCGTGATCAAGGAATACAATTTCTCCGATCTCTACGTGCTGTTCGTCGGCCATCTCTCAGACCGGATGACCAATCCGCAGCCCTTCGCCACGCCCTGGGCCGCCTCGACGCAACTGCGCACCGCCTCCGTGGAGGCGATGCAGAAGCATCTCGCCCGGCTCGGCCTCTATGGCGACAAGATCGACGGCAAGGCGGGCATGCTCACGCGCGCGGCGGTGGGGGCCTATCAGAAGTCCGCCGGGCTGAAGGTGGACTGCTGGCCGAGCGAGGGCGTGCTGCAATCCATGGGCGCAGCACGCTGACGGGCCGACAGAAATGATCGAAACGGCCTAGCCATAGCTCGTCCCGCCATCCTACCCTGATGCCGTCATGCGGGCGGGCCGGGGAGTGTGTGCGTGCAGCAGATCGTGATGATCGTTCTTTGCCTCGTCATCGGCGTCGTGCTGCGCTGGAGCGGGAAGCTGCCGGACAATGCGGCCAAGGTGCTTTCCGGCTGGGTCATCAATGTCGCGCTGCCGGCGGCGGCGCTGGAGAGCATGCACGGCCTTGAGACGCGGCCGGACTGGTGGTTCGCCGCCGCCACGCCCTGGATCGGCGTCGTCGTCTCCGTGCTGGTGATGGTGCCGCTGTGCCGGGCGCTCGGCTGGTCGCGCGGGCGGGCCGGGGCGCTCATTCTTGTCGCCGGCTGGGGCAACACCTCCTTCGTGGGCCTGCCCATGATCGCCGCCTTCGCCGGCAGCCAGTGGCTGGGGCTCGGCATCGTCATCGATCTGTTCGGCTCCTATCTCGCCCTCTCCACCCTCGGCCTGGCCATTGCGGCGGTGGCGAGCGAAGGGCGGCTCGATCTGAAGGCGGTGGGCAAGCGCATCGTCACCTTCCCGCCCTTCATCGCCATCCTGATCGCGTTTGCCACCAACCACATGGCGCGGCCGGAATGGCTGGACCAGCTCGTCACCGCGCTTGCTGGCACGCTGACCCCGCTGGCGCTGGCCGCTGTGGGCTATGCGCTGCGGCTCGATCAGGTGGCGAGCCGCCTCGCACCGCTGGGCGTCGGCCTCGTCTACCGGCTCGGCGTCGCGCCGCTGCTTCTGATCGGGCTCTACACGCTGCTCGGCCAGACCGGCGACATGGTGGCCAAGGTCGCCATGCTGGAGATGGCCATGCCGCCCATGCTGGGGGCGAGCGTCATCGCCATGGACAATGATCTGGAGCCGGACCTCATCGCCTCGCTCATCGGCATCGGCGTGCCGCTCTCCATGCTCACCGCCTGGGGCTGGTGGACGGTGATCTCCGCGCTCTGAGCGGAAGGGGCGTCGCCCGCCGGAGGGCGGGCGACGTTGGGGCGCTTCGGGTGGCGCGTTTTTCTGGTTTTAAACACCATCGATGCATGTATCCGCGAAGCTCGCTCGGATCTGGCGGCCTACGTGCGCTTAGAATCGGTTTCGGAAGGACGCTAAGACCGATGGCGAACTCCCATATCTCCTCCATTTGCGTTAATTCAGCGCCAATTGATCATCGGCAAATAGGAGGGAAATGTCGCGACACAGCTTATGGATCGATGCCTCAGTGTCTTTCCAATCTGCCAAGCCCAAGGACAGCCTTCCGATATCGAGCGAGAATGTGATAGCCGCACAAAATGCGATCAGCATTGCTCTCTCGCTCGCGCTAGGTGAGCCGAATGCCGACTTTCTCCATCGCATTTTGCCCGCTTCTGCCATTTTGATTTTTTCTTCGTTGTTTATTGTGAGCTTGTTGTGTGTATGTATAAAACCAGCATCTTCAATCATTTTCACATATTCATTATTCACCTCCATGCCTTTCCTTGAATTTTTTCCGAGAATTGAATTGCGAATGGCCTCATTTACAACTAGATTTGATCCAATGTAAAGTTTCCACATCCGTATTAGTTCTTTATCATCAACATTTTTAGCGAAATCAACCATACTGCTTGTAATATCTGACACGAGCGTGCCCTTAAGGATACTCAGGTATTCCAAGCCGCGCGTGGCTATTGCAGAGAATGGGGGAGCCATTTTTTCATCATTGGAGAATCCCTTTTTGGTCGAAAGTATTTTTGCAGCTTGGTAATGCCGGTAAGCAGTGGGAAATTTTTCGATATTTTCATGCCCCCAAAATTTCTGGTAGGGGTGACCATAAATAAGTGCTCTACTGATATTTTCGTTTTCTTCGATCTCCTTCTGAGTTTCCTCAGGGTTTTCTGCTTGATTGTTTAGAATTGATTTTCTTAGTTCAACATTTTTACTATCTATTGCCATAGCTCGTTCAATTTTTGGTAATTTGACTCGTTCCCAGTCCTTGCTGTAATAATATCCCATCAATATAAGGCCAATTCGCTGGCTTCGTGTTACATCAAGCATATTATCTTTTTCAAGATCGAAAAGTTTTTCGGTCGCGTCTGAAAATGCATACTCTATGCCTGATCCTATTATATCTTCAAATAAAACTGTACACATTTTATACATTCGCGATGTTTTATTTTTAAAAGAATTTATAGTCTGCTTCTCGTTAATGGAATAATTTGCATATTCATTGACAATGCGCAGGCATTCCTGAGATTTTATTCTTATATATCTCGTATCCTGTGGCATGCTGGATATTTCTTGATTTATCGATTGGAGTGAAGATTGAAAAAGTCTACCAAACGAATTTACCTGGGCGTGCGCAACAATGTCTTCTTCCTTAATCTTCCTGTTTCGATCTGCGAGTGCCAAAAACAATGACGGGAGCCCCTTCACTGAGGCGTCCCTTATGTCCTGATCAGAAGACAAAAAGCGGGTGAGTGCGATTGTAATCCCTTGAACCATCATGCCTGCGACCGGACCGATCTTTGGCACGCTGGAAAGCGCGTTCGCGACCTGTAAGTCCATTGTGGCCGCAATAATGGGCGCGAGCCTGTCCCGATCTCCGTTTACGGTGCCTAAAACAGAATTCATGATGGAATCGAAACGTTGGATGAGTGAAGCTAGCGAAGATTGGGATATGATGGTGCTTGTTGTCACGGATACGGGCAGTACGTCAATTTTTGTTGTGATACGATTAAGTGATTCGATAAACGATGGATCTTTTCGATATTTGTTCCATAAGTATATTGCAGATTCAATTGACCTCTTCTTTGTGATCTTGTCGCAAAGGGGGCCGTATTGGTCGATGAGTTGCATCGAGGGCTTCGAGGCGTAGACCTGTTTGAAGATCTTTTTATTCATCGCTTTTTCGACAAGTTTGGTGAATTCCTCGGTGCTCGTCATTTTCATTTCCTTTGTATGTCGTGATGATCGATGACGGCTTACATCAGAGGGGGAAGGTCTCTGCTTTCAAAAGGTATCGTGGCCCAACTCGGGTGTAAGTGCAGGCCGCTAAACGTGAGCGTGCCCATCGTCATTCGGAAATGAAGGGCGCAGGAACCATCGATCTGGGAGCCGGAATGACATCGCTTCGGCGCGGCCAGTCCGTCCGAGCCGTCTTTCATTGGGCGTAGAATTCAATCGTCCCATTCCCAAACCTCCGGCGCGGGCGGCTGCCGCTTAACGTGTCAGATAACGACCGCGCGCCGGGCGGCGCGCGGTAAGATCATAAGCTTGGCTTTATGCGTATCACGAGCTCTTGGTGGTCGCGAGGTCGTAGGACACCGTCACCGGGGTACCAGCCTTGTTTTTGTCGTCATAGGGCGTGAACTTGAATTCGAGCTTCGTGAAGCTGATGGAGACGGACTCCGTCGGGCGATCGCCACCGGAGGAGACCGAATAGGACGAGATCAGCGCGTTGGTCAGCGTATAGGTGCAGTAGGTGACGCCGGGGTTGCCCGTGCTCACGAGGTCGATCTTCACCGTCTTGCCGACATTGCCGGTGCAGGATTCGGTGAAGAGCTTGGGAGAGGCGGCGTCGAAGGCCTTCACGATCGAGACTTCACTCACGGACGGCTCGGAGGCCTCGCGGTTGTTGCCCGAGCCGGCGACCGTCGAGATGCCGCGCCCCACGCCCCAGGTGAGCGAGAGAGCGTCGATCCACTTCTTGTGGTCCTGCTGCGTGGCTTCGCCCTGGATACCGTCGTAGTTCACATAGATAGCCATGATGATCCCCTAGACTTTCTCGGTTTCGAACCGGGTAGAGTGGTAGGGGCCGTCTTTGGCGTTCCGTGTACTTGTTTGTGGCGACTGTGTGATCGCCTTTACAAGCATGTGAAGATATAGAAGATCATCGCGCGCCCGATACGCTATATCGTGAAACCTTATATCCGGTCCCGCGGATACCTTGTTTCCTCCCTTTTTGCATTGCGGCATGTCGGGGAACGCGCCGGGTGTTTTGAGCGTGTCGGTCGCGCGTCCGGCGTGCCAAGCGTCGGTTTTTGGAGGGGGGGGCGGCAGACAGACGAAAGCCCCGCACGGTGGCGGGGGCTTTCCCCGTCGGGGCTCCATTTGTGCGTCGGGAAAACTCCTTCCCGGGCGCTGTCGGTCGCATCCATCGTTTGGGAGAAACGCACCGCCTTGCGTCTGCACCGCCACCACCGGGGCGGCGTCTTCCTGCTCTGATGTTTTAAGACCCGATGTGCAGACGGCAGCGGTGCCGATATCCGCCGCCGCCAGCCTGCGCGGGATCAGATTGAGCGGGGCGCCGCTCCGCACACAAGACGCAGTGGGCATGCCGCAGTCGCCCGGGCGCCGCTCCCGCGTGCGGCGGTCTATGTCATGGGATGCGGCTCTACCCTCCGGCTTGTGGCGTCGGAGCTTTCCCTTGTTCAGAAGGGAAGGGGCCTGGCGGAGAACGCCATCTGTCCATCCGCCGTGACCGCCCTGTAGGGCAGGCTCTGGAGATGGTCGATGCGCTTTGCCATCGTATCAATGGGGTTCGGCGGCATATAGCTGAACGCGAGATCGACCTCGTCGTAGCCGCCCATGGCATAATACATCTTGGCTATGCCGCTGCCGTCGGAAGACCAGTAGACGAGATTTTCGTCTTTTGTCTGGATCTGGAACGCCCCGATGGCATAGGTCCCGTCATCATTCTTGTGATAGAGCTCGCCGACGACTTCATAAGCGCGTGAATTCCACTCCATGTCGAAATATGCGAGATAGGTATCAAATATTTCAGATACCTTCTCGTATCTCTCTATATAATCATTTGCCAGCATAATGCCGTCTTTGATCTTTGCGATATCATCGGGTTGCGTCGCCGTCTCGAGCCTTTTCTGCTGCTCCTCGACAAACTTATATCCGTCCTGGGCGATCAGATGCTGCGCATTGTAGCTGCGGATCGCAGAAGCCATGGTGAGCGGTTCACTGCTCCGAATCTCGAGCATCTTTTTAAGGGTTTCTGACCCGGTCGCCTCCACGCGGGAGGTGTAGGCAGATTCTTTTTGCTGATACTCCTGCATTATCTTGTAATCGGCACGGAAAACGGTGACCGCCTCGTTAAAATCATTGTATGTCGGCCAATACCCCGTCGTGTTCTCCGCCAATCTCTGCGTAAACCGACTGAATTCGTCGTCGCTGCCGAACTGGGCTCGAAGCTTCGTGAGATCCAGATCCTTGACGTAGATATAGTTCCCGGCCGTCTCCGCCTGAGACATCCAGGCCGCCGTGCCGAGGCTCACGCCCTGCATGTAGGAGGGCTTCACGTCGGCGCGCATCTGCCGCGCTTTTTCTATGATTGACTCAACGGCCTCGCTGCTGGCGGAGGACTGCGGGCTCGTGCTGCTCCGAAACAGGGACAGCACGTTATAGGATGCACCAATGCTCGAAACCATCTTTCCCTCCCCACGGAGAGAAGCCGCGCAATCACGTCATATGCGCGCGGGTTCACGAAAGGCCGACATCATGTCGGTCCATGAATAAATATTAAAATAGTCAGAAATGATCCCTGACTTAAGGGGAACCTTAACAAATCAAGGCCCGGTTTCCAAGGTGCGTACCCCCGGATGCTCGTGTCGGACCGTCTTTCCTTTCCGGCCGGGCGCGCGGCTGAGTCGGATCGTTTCGGGCCGGGTCGGGTTGGGGCGCGATAACTGCTCGGCGTTTCCCGGCGCGGGAATATCGGGTGGGGCCTCGGGCGCGCCGCCTTCTGGGACGGGCGCCCATCGTCCCCGGAGGCAGCACCTTGGGTCTCACCCGCCGGGTCGGGTGCGGCGCCAACTTGGCACGAGACATCCGCCCCGTTGCGGCAAGGGGTTCAAACGCGGTCGCTTGGGGGTGCAGCGAAGATATTGGGCGGGCATCCATCGTCAGCACCGCGCGCTTGTCGGCGGTGCTGATCAGGTGGCCGGGCGCGCGTCTGCGATAGCGAAAAACACCGTGCTTCGCGGTTTCAATATGGGGGAAGCGCCGCGGCCAACCCGCCAATGTGTATGACCCCCGTGTATCACCGGGTCACAACGCATTGAAATATAAGGGAAGGTGGCGCTCCCAAGGGGACTGAGATGCCGATTTTTACTTAAGTCACTGAAATAAGGCACATATCCGGCGCACCCTGTGCTGAGGGCCGTGTAGGCTTGAATCCTGCGGGTGTCAACAATTGTGCCTTCCCCCTTCTCAAGGCATCTTCGCGGCTGAATGGGGAGGATTCGTGATGAACTATATCGTGCTGGCAGCGACGCCTGCGACGGTACGGGATTGTTGGGTTGGGTTGGGGAGTGGGCCGGAGAGTGCGGACGAGACGTCGAATGCTGAATCGCCATCTCCCCCGGTCGCTCAGGATACGCCATTCAGCGTGTGGTCGCCGATCGGATGGATGCGAACGGGGTCGCGTGCAGACTCGATACGACTTCGGTAAGTTCTCAGCGGCTCTCGGGGACGACCGCCGCCGCCGGTCCCGCGATCACGGTCATGATCGTCAAAGGAGGAGCCGTGATCCGGGTGGAGGGCACCACTCGGCTTCATACTGGCGACCAGCGCGGCCGGTGAGAGGGGTATTCGAGCTGCGCCGGCCAATCTGCGGTGCACGGCGAATCCTGGTTACAATCACGCGGAGTGGCCTCCTCACAGCTATTTTGGGTGCTGTGGTTTTTCGCTAAATCCATGACATCAATGGATTTCTCGGGATCTGGGACACCTTGTACATTTCAACTCACTTGACGCTTGGCGTACCCTCTGAATCTATGATCGTTCATCCGTTCCCGGCGCGAGAGATCCCATGAATGACGCTGGCTGGACCACTTCGGTTGGAAGTCAAAAGCGCCGGTCCGCACGGGGAACTGATGCGCCTTGGTATCACGCCCGGCAACTGACCGATGCCGAGCGCGAGTCGTTCCGCCTAACGACATTGGCGGCTCAGGACGCGAAGCGCCGCGCGGAAAACGGAGAATGCGTCCAGCCTAAACACCCGGTGAATGTTCCGCGTCTAGATCCTCTTAAGCTTATGCCCAAAAAACGCGGTAATGGGTTGCGCACCTTGTCGTTGTTCAGCGGCGGAGGCGGCATGGATCTTGGTTTCGATCGCGCCGGCTATTTGCACATAGCGAGCTATGAAATCCTATCAGTCGCTGGAGATACCCTGCGGCGCGCGCGCCCGTCATGGACAGTCCACAGTGGGTCGGATGGCGACGTTAAGCAGGTAGATTGGAGAGCATACCGAGGAAAGGTTGATGTCTTGCACGGCGGACCTCCCTGCCAACCATTCAGTCAGGCTGGCCGGCGCAACGGGGCCGCTGATGAGCGTGACCTCATCCCCGAACTGGTGCGCGCTGTAAAATTGTCTGAGCCTCCTGTTTTCGTCTGCGAAAATGTAACTGGACTCGCAACTAAGCGTTTTTCTGAATATATACAGAAAAATATATATGAACCTCTGTCGAGTACGTACGAAATATCGATGTTTACGTTGGAAGCTGCGGATTTCGGCGTTCCGCAGAAGCGCCGTCGTGTGTTTTTCGTTGGATTCAGAAATAAAAATGCAGCGTTGTCATTCCATCCGCCAAAGCCGACATACTCCGCTGCCCACCTTGATGGTGGGGGCACCCCAGCAGGTCTTAAGCCAACGATGGGGACGAGAGAGGCTCTCGGGCTTGCAGACATCGGTATCGACGGGCTGGCTCCAACGATCCGTAGCGGGTTCACTGGCCCTCGCCACACCACCAGCGTATTGAACTCCGTTTCTGCCCAGCGGGCGTGGGAAGCGCTCCAAATTTGGCCTAACGGCGTCGCGCTCGACAGGGATAGGGCGAGCCAATATGTGACCAAGAACGGTCATTTTCGGTTGTCGGTCCCGGATTGTTTGGTGCTCCAAGGGTTTCCTGCGGACTGGCCTGTTGGCCAAACTGTTTATGCGGCACTTGGGCTAATCGGAAACTCGGTCGCACCACCTATGGCGTATCATTTGGCGGCATCAATACAGGTGGCTTTGTCGAAAGCCAGTTCCTAGCTGTCTCTCTTAAAATTGCGGCATGGTCCCGCTCTATAAGAGTCCAGCTTTTGAAATATTCCGCAGGGATATGAGGGTTGTTGAGTGTTGATCCTCGATTTATTAAATATTTTACGCGTCCTCTAAATAATTCGAGCATTCGCTCTTCCGAGTATCCATCTCCAGCATCCATCATCGCCTTGTATTCTTTTGAATTTAGTTGATTTTTTTGTAATCTCTTGGCTTCATCGTATGAATATTTTTCCTTTTTTCCCAAAAGTCGATGCATAGTTGAATTGTCAACCAATCCCGGCACAAGATCCGCAGCCTCGAAATCGACGCGCACATACTCCCATATTTTAGAAATCCATGCAGCCATGTCATCCGGGGTTCCGTATCTACATTCGGCTAAGTCTAATCCATCAAATTTAGCGATTATCCAATGTTTATTTCGCCACTTTGCGATATGATCCGGCCCAAGATCGCGCACAGTGCTTACGCTTCCGCCAGCGGATGTCACTGATTTTAGCTCGAACTCCAATTCATGCCCATCCACCAGCAATATCGCGTCAGTTCCGTGCCTGACTCTATTGGCGGGACGAACAAGATTGAAAATATCTACCAATCTGTTCTCACGAGCATCATCTTGAGCGACAATCGTTGACCGCGCCATAACCATCCCCCGAATGCGTGGGCTGCATATTGATCGGCTCAAGTCGTGAAGATCAAGCTATGTTGCCCCGCTGCCAATAGCTCTTCCACACCCGGCTATCTGGGGGTGCCAACGCCGCGCTGGCCGTCATCAGGTACTGCTCCCCATTGCTAACGCGGCGATGATCCTCACGCCACGCCATTTCAGCGGAATAAGCCTCAAGATAGGGGCCGCTGATGTGATCGCATCAACCACCAAGAAGGCGGTTCAACCGCAGGCCGACAGAAGCGCCTGGCGAATGAGAGCGATCAGGCAGGGGCGCTGCGAGGCCGTGCAGCGATGAAAGCGAGGCGTCGTGGGTGATCCATCATCGAATACGAGGCGCCGCCGGCGCACCGCGGTCTCCCTCGCTACCGTCTTGGGCGACCGCGTTCGCTGCGCCGGTCCTCGCACGCATGGCCGCCGCTACCTCAGCCTCGGAGGCAGCACGTTCGGCTGCCGCCTCGGCGCACCACGCTGCCATCACGTCGACGTCGGATCGCCCGGGACGGACATGCAGAGCCAGCCGCCGCATCTCGTCGCCATCGATCTGAGCCGCTGCCCACTTGCGAGTAGCGGGATCGCTACCGAGCCGGGCCATCAGAGCGGCCCGCGCGGCGTCGTGCGCGACCGGGCGCTTCAGGTCGCGCATGATCAACGACATCGACGGCACTGACCGATACCGGCCATGCATCACACCGCGTGTTCCCGGTCGCAGTGGTCCGGGAACTCCAAGCTCCCGCGGATGAGGCTCGTGCGGTGGTTCAGCATCGCGTTTCGGCATCCACGGCCGCAGCCATGCCGCAGTCCAAACAAAGGGAGCCACGGACATCGCCGCCATGAATGACGAGATCCAGGTTACGCCGAACAGAATCTCCCCTTTCATAGGCGATGTTCCCTCGGCGCGTGCGCGTCTATGTCGGGCACGGGCGGAGGCCACCCCCGAGCAGGACTTACGTTTTCGTGACGCACGAAATTCTTGCTTCGTCATCTTCCCATTCTCCTGCCTGCGTTGATTGCTGACGCCGCTGGCCGCAGCGCCAGCAGTTCTTGACGGGCCTGATCCCTTTCGCGCGCCGTTACCTGTACGGAGGCTGTGGCCACTCGGGCTCGCCGCTCCGCTTCTTGCCTCCGCGTGGATTCGTCGAGAGCGCGCCGAGCAGCATCGTCCGCCCGGGCTCGCTCGCGTGCGATCTCCCGAGCCGCGTCGAGGCGTGCCGCGGCCATGATCGAAGACCGACGTAGGCCATCCCAAAGAGCCCGGAGACGGCCACCCCACGAATTCATTCGTGATGCCCGTTGCTCCGCTTTGGCGACGATCTGCTCGGCCACGCTGCCGGCGCGAGCGAGCGTCGCGGCGGCCTTCCTTTCCTTGGTTTCGGCTGCCGCCTGTAGGGCTGCCGCTGCCGCCGCTTGCTGCTCCGTGGCGGCAGCCCTTTCCTGCGCCTTGGCAATCACGGAAGCGGCCTTGGCCTTCACGGAGGCGACGTGTTCTCGGGTGCGACCCTCGATCCTGGAGGCACGATCGAGGGCTGTCTTCGCCGCCAAGGCCGCGGTCTTTTCGACCTGCCATTCTTCCCGGCTCAGTCGCCGCCGTCCGGGACCGAGGCGAGCGAGACCGGAGGGGATGCCGACGTGCCGATGATAGGAATCTTGCCACTCCCTCATTGCCCGCTTGTAGGCGACGTCACCACGCTTATTCAGCGTCTTCGCATCCTCGCCCTCGGCCGCTCCCCCGGCGACGACGAGACGCTTGGCCTCGGTGCCGGGATGCAGTCGAGCGGCGCGGAGATCGTCGGGCAGGACGTAAGCATGGACGTGCGGATGGCTCTCATCGGTGTGCCTGACAACCGACAGCAGGCCGTCGCCGTATTGCTGCCGGAGCCATGCCACGGTGCGAACCTCCCAAGCCGCGACGTCGGCGGCCGTGGCGGTGTTGGCACGGGCCTGATCCATGGGCACGGGGTGCGACGCAACGACTGTCAACAAGCTTTTCTGGTCCTTGCGGACGGCGCGGCTCTTGCCGTTCGCGAGCGTCGTGCGCGCGCCCTCGCACGCTGCATCGTGCCGGCGACGGACCTCGTCGAGATCGACACCATGGATGACCTGCGGTGGCAAGGGCTGCGGCACATGCGGGCTCGCCCCCGGCTCGCGCGCGGCCTCAGAGATCACCCACCCAACCGATCGGCCTTTCGAATCCGATTTCCGGCTGTAAGCTTCGAGGTGCACGAACTGGTAGGCCATGACGACAATTCACTCCAGAGGAGGAACTTCGTCGCCGCTGCGGCTGATGGCCTGGCGGGCGATTATTCCGATCTGCCGCTCGACCTCGCCCACCGCATCGCGCACGCCGAGCGCAGCATCTGTGCAGACTAGGCCTGGGCAGTGAGCGCTGTCGTTCTCCGAACCAAAAAAGATAGGCACCCAAAAACGAACCGGAGTACCGTCCGGTCTCAGCGCGGTACCCGCCGCGACGATTTCCATCCGACTCTCGCCACAGCGTGTTAGCACTGTGAGCCTTGGGTAGATGTCTGGATGCCCGATGCCGGGATGGTCAATGAGTTTCGTCATGTGGATGTTCTCCTGCGAGTCACAGAGAGCGTGAGCCCAGAACGCTGCCGGCGGAAGTCGTAGTGACCGACTACCGCTATTGCGCTGCGCTCCATAGCCGTCGGCTCTCCGAGGGTTCACGCAGGATGCGCGGCCTCCATCGGGATGAACCCGTCACGCCCAGCGCCCCACCAGGCATTCCGTCACGCGGCCATCAGGACCTCGGCCTCGGTCAGTAAGATACCCGGATGCGCAGCGGCATCATCGGCGATGGCTCTCCGTAGCCGGGCGAACGTGCCCGCTCCGGTCGCCGCGTTGAGGCTCGCCCGGACCCGGCGGCGGGCCATCATGCGATCAGCGTCGACTGACGCCTTCACTTCCGCCGGCGACGGCGATGGTCGATCTGGGCGGCCTGCATCTCGGCGCAGGAAGTCGTCGTCGCCCTCGTTATCCTCTCGGCCTGCATCCAGCGCCCATGCCAGCACATCCCGCCAGCCGTCATATTCCGGTTCGACATCGTCGTCGTCGAACTCGATCCTCCGCACGAAGCCCTCAACTCGGGAAAGCAGTTCGCCAACCCGACCCCGGCCGACAAGCCCGTCCCACGTCGGTGCCTCGATCGTGCCTACCCGTTCGAGCTCGAGGAGCTGGCGAACACCGGGCTGCTCGTCGTCGGCCTCGGCAACGATGCCCAGCTTCCGCGCAAGATGATGGGACACGACGCCAAGCCGGATGCCTTTCATGGCCCCAGCGTATTCCTGCCAGAGCTCGCGGCACCGCTTCCGGGAAACACGATCGAGTCCTTCGACGTCGACCTGCATTGTCCCCTTCGCCGCGAGGGCAAAGGCGTGGACGGAGGTGGAGCCCCTCTTCCTACCGGTCTTGACCCATCCATGCGCCAACTCGGATGCGAGCTTGCCGCAGTATCGGGCAGCCTTCGTGGCATCAACGCATTCCTCTGCATCCTGCGCGGACCACGTGCCGGTGAGACCGTGATCCGGCAGCAGGCGGAGGAAACGGCCGATGAGAAGTTGGCAGGCAGCCTGGGCCCTTTGCGAATCCTGATGATCGAAGAAGACCAGGTAATGGCCGTGAAGCCCCCAGCCGGTAACAGGACTCCAGGGAGCCTCGATGACTCCCGATACGCCAAGTACGCCAGCTTGCCGGGACGGTCCCACCCAGCCAGCCCCCTGCCGCGCTTCCCTGAAGGCTTCCTGGAAGCCCTGCCGCATTGCGGCCAAGGAGGCATCCTTGATACGACGAACGGTAGGCGTCACGAACCAGACCGATCCCCCCATCTCGACGCAGGCCTTCACGGCACGGGTGAGGCGCTGCTGTATCTGGAACGCTCGGCTTGGCACGCAGGTTGGACAGAGGACGGCAGAGTCGCACCGATAGACGCCGGTCGCGTAGGCCCGGCCTTCGCCGGAAAGATGAACGGCGACATCGTCAACCTCATGCCCAGCCCGGCCGCATCCGCATACTGCCGGTCCTCGGGTTCCGTCTTCTGGACGAAGAAGACGAGCGATGCCATGGCGAAGATCGTACCGACCTCTCGTCGTCGTAAGCGGGCATTCGGCGGCTTCCTCCTCGCCCTGCCCATGCCCTGCTTCCTCGTCGTCGAGGACAGGGAGAAACGCAGCACCTCTACTGACAAGGCCCGGCCTTCCGGCCAGGCTGGCGACGTCGCTCCTCGCGCCGGCCGACGACGTCGCGACATGGGGATCGATCGCGATGCATGGTGACGGTGCGCCGTCGAATATCCGCAGGCGCCCCGCGGCGTCCTTCGCCGCCCCCGTGCCGGGGGCCGAGCCACGTGCTTGGACGCATGACTGCGCCCGAGCGGCGAGGCCGCCCGGAACCGGACGGTGAGGCAAAATCTGTTGACGTTCTGGAGCAGGGGAGGCTGTCGATCGGCTGGCAGGGTATGCCAGCCCCGGGATCACCCGCCGATGTGGCGGGCAGGATTGCTATGCGCGATGCCGGCGATCATCATGACCTCGTTCACACGCCGCCCGCGAGTCCCTGCCAGGACGATGACCGGGCGGCCTTCCTTTTCATGGTGTGGGCAGACGGTGCATAGGTCAAACGCCGACACGCCTCCATCTCGATTGGCCCAACCCAGCCCCAACCCCATGGGGCGTTGCCCCCTTCACCCCCCGCTCATTGCCGCGGGGCTAGTCCGGGTGAGGGCATGCCTTCGGGCCTTTGGCCCTTCGTCACGTCCTCACCCGGGCGCAGGAGGTTGGGGTCGCGTCCGTTCCATCAAGCGGAATGGCACCGGCCGAGGCTCGGATCGGAGCGCCGCGGCACTCCGATCCTGCGCCCGCACCACCCGGCGCAATTCCGCTTGACGGCCCTCCCGCTCCGTCCGCGGTCAGCCCTCCGGGCCGGCCGACGCAGGCTCATGCCTTCCGAAGGCGACCGATCTTACGTGGCCGGGAGCAGGGGATCGCCGGCGTCAAGCCTCCGAGGCTTCAGTCCGCCGGATGAAACCCCCTCGTCTCTCCCCGTGCGTAGCGTTGCCACTGGACCGAATCCTTTATGCCGCGCTCGGAAAGGAGTCCGGCTATCTGCCGGAGTTCTCGGGCTACATCTCTAAGGTCAGCCCAGATGAGGGCATAACGATCTCTGTCCGCTTCAGTGCTCTCGGTGATGGCCGCCAATCTGGTTAAACCAACTTCCGCGTGGTGCCGGGCCAAGTCGCATTGAGCGCGGATTGCTGCGGCCCGATCACGCCGCAAGCGGGATCGTTCAACAGCAGTCATGGCCTTCTTTCCCTTTGGGGGCCGGCCTCGCCCACGCTTCGGGGGAATCGTGCTGATGTCGGCCATCTGTCGCTCCAATTTCGTGACGCACGAAATTGGAGCGACAACACTATTATGGCAATGAGAAAGCCATATCCGCCGGGCCATGGCCGGACTCCGCCCCCTGTAGGGGCCCCCACGCCTCTCGCGGGAGCGACGCGGTACGCTCGAGTCGCGCCGGCTACGCCGACGCTCACCCAGCGCGGGTTGCGTCCTTACGGGGGCGCCCGGTTCGGCGAAGTATTGGGGCTGCACCAACCTCGGAGTAGGGTTTCAAATCGAGGCCGTCAGGCAATGCCAGAGTGGCGATCAGCCGGATCTCGTCGGGCCGCAGCGTCTTGGCACCATACCCTTCGCCAACGCTATCGTGCGCGTGTCCCACTTGCTGGTTTATCGTTCGCTTATCGACCTTCATGACTCTGAGGTAATCCTTGTATCCATGCCGGAGCGAATGAAAGGTCTGCCCGGGGCCATGAATTCCAAGTTGCTTCATCACCCTCATCATCCGCTTCGACGCCGTTGCGTGGGGCCGCACGCTGCGGAGAAGTTGAGGCCAAAGCGGGCCAATTCGGAGGCCTCCTGCCCACTGGATAAAGCCGGTGTCAGCGATTGCATCGGGTAGGGCTATGACGCGACGAGACTGCTCTGTCTTGACCTGACGTTCGTGCGTCTCGCCGTCCTCGTCCTCAACGTCCTCCACCAGAGAGAGCGTCCAATGGTCTTCAAATCGATGCAAGTCTTCGACCTGAAGCCCCACGAGCTCGCCCAATCGAGCGCCGGTGAGTGCTCCGAGAAGGGGCAAGTACTTGTCGTCGGGACGCCGTTCCCGCGCGGCATTCGCGAGCCATGTGTTGATCGCCTTAATGGGCAACCCTTCACGTTCAACCGGGCGAGCGGCGGAACGGGGAAGCGTGAGACGGACGTCCTCGTGGCCGAGGGCACGCGCGTGGTCGGGATAGGTGGCCCGCACCACCATCCAGACTGAGCGGAATTCAGCAAGGTATTCTGCAACGGTTGTCTTGGAGATTGGCTTCAGACCCTTGATCGTCTTGGCTCGTTCGATGGCTTCGATCGGCGTCAGATTGCGCAAGCGTTTATCTGACGTCCACGTCGATGGCAGCGCGCCGATGATGGAGACGTAACGCTGGAGATCGAGCGGCATGTATTGATCCACGGTCTTGTCACCGACGATAAGGATGAAAGACCGGACCGCGCGGCGCAGCCGCGCCGGGTATCCCGACCGCCCTCCGATCGCCTGCTCCTTCGCTCCTATGATCTCTTCGGCGATGATGGACAGGTGGGGAATGTCCGGCTGCGATTGTCCTCGCATGGTGGAAAGGCGATCGAGCGTTCGCTCGTAAGTCGCCCTCTCGATGGCCCAGTCCTCTCCGTCTCGCTTGATTTCCGAGCCGATCAGGTCGAGCCGAACCTGCATCCTGCGCAAGGCATCCCGTCGTTCCCGATGCTTTGCCTCGGCCTTCTGGAAATGACGAACGATATCCGGATCGGCCGTTTCGCCGTTGGCGGCTTCTTCCGACCATACCGTCTGTGCATTGAGCATCCGGATGCCTGCGCCGAACGCCTCTCTCCGAACGTTCGCGAGCTCCCTTGCCAAGGCGATCAGTCCGCGTGAGACCTCTTCCCGGGACACTTCTCTCTCCATCGCCACGGCTGCCCATCCCGCCAGGATGCGGGCGCGCCAGCGAGCCTCGATTGCCGTGAGGCGACCAAGCCCGATTCGGAATGGGGACACGCCAAGATGGCGCGAGGCTTTCGGAACACTGACCTGGAAGACCCATCCCGATGGCCGGCACCAGAGATAGCGGGGCATGTGTAGACCTCTGTGTAGATCACAGGGCTGCACACCGAATTTGTCATTAATTTCAATGAGATAGCGCTGGCGCTCCCAAGGGGACTCGAACCCCTGTTTTCGCCGTGAGAGGGCGACGTCCTAGACCGCTAGACGATGGGAGCGTGCGCGGAAGGCGCTCTACATATCCGCAACCCGGCGGCGCATCAAGCCCTGTCGGGTGACATCTTGTATAGCCTGTGGATGACGCCCTGTCCGGGCGCGCCACAGGGGCGGGCGTCAGGCCGGGCGCGGGCGGCTGCCGAACAGCGCGCTGCCCACCCGCACATGGGTGGCGCCCTGGTGGATGGCCACCTCGAAATCCGCGCTCATTCCCATGGAAAGGCCGGGCAGGTCGTTGCGGCGGGCGATTTCCGCCAGCAGGGCGAAATGCGGCGCGGGCACGTCTTCCGCTGGCGGAATGCACATGAGGCCGCGGACATCGAGCCCCGCCTTCTCGCGGCATTCGGCGATGAAGGCGTCGGCCGCTTCCGGCAGGACACCCGCCTTCTGCGGCTCGGCGCCCGTGTTCACCTGGATGAAGACCGGCAGGCGCCGGCCCTGGCGGGACATTTCCTCGGCCAGGGCATAGGCGATCTTGGGCCGGTCCACGGTGTGGATAACGTCGAACAGGGCCACGGCGTCCGCCGCCTTGTTGGATTGCAGCGGCCCGATGAGATGGAGCTCGAGGCCGGCCTGCCGGGCGCGCAGCTCCGGCCATTTGGCCTGGCTCTCCTGCACGCGGTTCTCGCCGAACACCCGCTGGCCGGCGGCGATAACGGGCCAGATTTCTTCGGCGCCAAACGTTTTGGAGACCGCTATGAGAGTGACGGCCTCGCGTGCGCGGTTCGCGTCGCGGCAGGCCTGTTCAATGGCGGACTGTATGCCGGCGAGCCGGGCGGGCGCCTCGCTGTGCGTGATCGAAGCTGATTGTGCGTTCGCACCGCTTCTGTTCATCACCGCCTCCTTATACGTTGCAATCGATCCCCCTTTTGCACTGAGATCGGGCGGGACGGAAGGAGAACCGCAGCTTTTGCGTTGGCGTGGCAACGATCGGCCCTCAGGCCTCGCGGACAACACTGTTGATCCGCCCGCAAAACCGGCGCGGGGCGGCAGCATCCGGCTGCGCATCGTCTTGCTGATTCTGCTCATTACCGTGCCCGTTTCGGTGGAGCGGGTGCTGAGCCTCATGGCTGATCGGGCCGAGCGTATCATGGATACGCAAACCATGTTGCACGACATGGCCGTGCGCGCGGCGCTGGCGCAGCAGGAAGTGCTGGTCTCGGCCAGCGCCATGCTGGAGGTGCTGAGCCGTCAGGCGGATTGGCTTCTGGCCGATCCGGCCGCCTGCCAGCGCCTCATGGAGCGCCTCAACAGCGAGGTGAGCGGCGTGCAGGGGCTCTATCTGGCCGCGCCGGACGGGCGGGTGGTCTGCGCCAGCTCCCGCGCCACCGTCGGCCGCAACGTCTCTGAGCGGCCTTACTTCCAGCGGGCGCTCGCCAGCCGCCAGCCGGTGCTGAGCGACCTCTTCCGGGGCAGCTCCCTCCTCGCCTCGCTGGTGCTGTCCAAGGCCGAGCGCGACGACAACCAGCGCGTCATCGCCGTGGTGGCGGCAGGGCTCGACCTGCAATGGCTCTCCCGCATCGCCGCCGAGACGGGCGCGTCGGCGGGCGTGACGGTGGATGTCATCGATTCGGCCGGCACCTCCCTGGTGCGCTACCCGCCGAGCCCCGACATCGTGGGCCGGAATTTCGCCGATGCCCCGCTGGTGCGGGCGACGGTGGGGCGCGACGAAGGGCATGCGCGGGTGGAAGGCCTCGACGGCGTGCGGCGCTATGTGGCCTTCGCGCGCTTCGGCGGCACCGATGTGCGCATCGTGCTCGGCATGGACGAGGCGGCGATCCTCGCGCCCATCGATCGGGAGATCCTCTCCTCGGTGCTCCTGCACTTCTCCGTGGTGCTTGCGGTGCTGGTCATCTCGTGGTTCGCCGCCGACCGGCTCGTGGTGCTGCCGATCCGCCGTCTCGCGCAGCAGGTCTCGTCGCTTGGCGCCGGCGACGGGCCGGAGGCCTCGCTCCAGCCGGAGGCGCTGCACGATGTGGGCGTGCAGGAGTTCGCGCCGCTGGTGCGCGCCTTCGGCGATCTCGGCCGGCGCCTCAACGAGCGCACGGAAGCCCTGCGCATGCTCAATGGGCGTCTCACGGCACTCGCCCGCACGGATGGCCTCACCGGGCTCGCCAACCGCCGCACCTTCGACGTGCAGCTCTCCGAGGACTGGGTCCGCACCCGCGAGACCGGCCAGCCGCTCGGCGTGCTCATGATCGATGTGGACCACTTCAAGCCCTATAACGACACGCTCGGCCATCTTGCCGGCGACGAAGCCCTGCGGGCGGTGGCGCGCATGCTCATCGCGGCGGTGGCCGGCACGCCCTATCTGGTCGCCCGCTATGGCGGCGAGGAATTCGTGGTGCTGATGCCCGGCGCCGGCCGGGATGCCGCCGAGGCCGTCGCGCAGGATGTCCGCCGCCTCGTGGAGACGCTGGAGATCGTCCATCCTTCCGCCGCCTATCGCCGCCTCACCGTCAGCGTGGGTGTGGCGGTAGCCATGCCGCTGGAGGGGGATTCGCCGGACGCCCTTCTGGCGGCGGCGGATCAGGCGCTCTATGAGGCCAAGGCCGCCGGCCGCAACCGGGTGGTGATGGCGGCGAGCGCCGTCTCGGAGGGCGCCCGCAAGCGCTGAGGCGGGAAGCGCCCTATAGGGCGTTCAGCCGACGCCGTTCTCGAGCCGCCGCACCGTCCGCAGCGGTCCGGCCGCTTCTGCGATGCGGAGAAGCGCCGGGCCAAGCGGCTCGCGGGCCACCGCCATGTGGAAGGCATTGGCGTGGAGCAGGGTCACCGCGTCCTCCACAATGCCCACATGCCCCGGCCAGAACAGCAGGTCGCCCCGCCGGAACGGGCCGGAAAGGTCGACGCTGGCGCCGAGGGCGGCCTCCTGCATGTCGCTGTCGCGGGGGGCCGAGATCCCGGCGATGCCGAGCGCCGTCTGGACGAGGCCGGAACAGTCGATGCCGAGGCTGGAGCAGCCGCCCCACAGATAGGGCGTGCCGAGGAGGCTGGCGGCCACGGTTACGAAATCCGGCTCTGCGGCATCAAGGGGCAGGATATGGCGCACGGGCACGGCACCGCGATCGGTCACGGCAAATTTTCCGCGCACGTCCCGCACATGGAGGAGGGCGCCGGTGACGAGCGTCGCCACCGGCGGCAGCTTGATGTCGAGGCCGGGGAACAGGAAGGTGCGCGGCGCGCTCACCCGATGCGTGGGCGCGGGGCCGAGCGGGCCGATGGCGATGGTGGGCATGTAGCCCACATAGCCGTCGCGGCCGAGTTGGACCCAGGACCAGCCCTCCATGTCGTCCTCGAACGCCGTAACGGTCTCACCGTAGAGGGCCTCGGTATCGAGCATGGCGTCCGGGCGTGGGGCGCGGCGCAGGGGCGCCACGTCCGCGAACACCCGGCGCACCTCGCCCTCCACAAAGCGCGAGGCATCCACCACGCCCTTGAGGCTCGATGCGGCAAGGTCCGGCCGCACGGGTGTGAGGCGGCGGTCCAGCTCAGCCATAGCGTTCGGCCAGCAGCGCATCGAGGGCGCGGATGGTCTGCGCCTCGCCGCCTTCCGGCCGGCCGGGGCGGGTGGAGGGGTTCCAGGCATAGATATCGAGGTGCAGCCAGGATTTCGCCGCACCCACGAAGCGCTTCAGGAACAGGGCCGCGGTGATCGAGCCGGCAAAGCCGCCGGAGCCGGCGTTGTTGATGTCCGCGATCTTGCTGTCGAGCATGGCGGCGTACGGCGCCCAGAGCGGCATGCGCCACAGCGGATCGTGCTCGGCCTGCGCATGGCGGGCGAGATCGGCAGCGAGCCCCTCGTCGTCCGTATAGGCCGGCGGCAGTTGAGGGCCGAGGGCGACGCGGGCGGCACCGGTGAGGGTGGCGAAATCGATGAGGAGGTCGGGCGCTTCCGCATCGGCCAGTGTCAGCGCGTCGGCGAGCACCAGGCGGCCTTCTGCGTCCGTATTGCCGATCTCCACCGAGAGGCCCTTGCGGCTCTTCAGCACGTCGCCGGGGCGGAAGGCGTTGCCGGCAATGGCATTTTCCACCGCCGGGATGAGGACGCGCAGGCGCACCTTGAGGCCGCGCCCCATGATCATCTGGGCGAGGCCCAGCGCCGAGGCGGCGCCGCCCATGTCCTTCTTCATCAGGAGCATGCCGGCGGAGGTCTTGATGTCGAGGCCGCCGGTGTCGAAGGCGACGCCCTTGCCCACCAGCGTCACCTTCGGCGCGTCCTCCGGCCCCCAGGTGAGGTCGATGAGGCGCGGCGCACGGGTGGCGGCGCGGCCCACCGCGTGGATCATCGGGAAATTCTCTTCCAGCAGCGCCTCGCCCACCACCACGTTGAGCGCGGCGTCGAAACGGGCGGCCAGCGCACGCGCGGCGTCCTCGATTTCGGCCGGGCCAAGATCATTGGCCGGGGTGTTCACGAGGTCGCGCACCAGCGTCACCGCCTCCAGCGTGCGGGTCAGCGCGGCGACGTCAACGCCGGCAGGCGGCACGAGGCAGACGGCGCGGGCGGCGCGGCTGCGGTAGCGCTCGAAGCGATAGGTGCCGAGGCCGAAGGCGAGGGGCGCGAGGGCCGGTACGGCGCCCTCGAAGCGATAGGTGCCGGCCGCGAGCTGGCCCGGCAGGCCGCCAGCGGCGAAGGGATCGCTGTCCGGCCCGAAGCCGAAGAGATAGCCCGCGAGCGCCCCGTCGGCGCCGGGCACGGCCACGAGCTTGCCCGCCTCGCCGGTGAAGCCGGTGCCGGTGGCGAAACGGCGCGCGCTCTCCGGAATGGCGGCGGCCGCGAAGCTGTCGGGGGTCACGCACCAGATGGGCAGGCTCGGCGCATCGGCCGCGGCGAAACAGGACGACATTGCTTCACTCCGAACGAACTGGTGCCAGCCACAACGAATCGCGCCCGGCGGTGCGCCCCGAAAAGCGCGCAAAAGCGGGTTGATTCATGGCCGCGGCCGGCGACCGTCAGCCTTGCCGTAGCACGGTTCGGGTTCCGTGTGCGCCTCAGGCGAGGGCGAGACTGGAATAGGGGAAGAGGGCGAGACCGGCCGTGGCGAGCGCTACGCCATAGGGCAGGCCGCGGGCGAGGCGGCCGCCCCAGCCCTGCTGGCGGGCGACCGTTGCCGCGGCCACCAGAACCGCGCCCATGGCGCCGCAGAGCAGCACGTAGAGGGGGAATTGCGTCGGATCGAGCCACAAGGCGGTGGCGGCGGCGAGCTTGGCGTCCCCGGCACCGATCACGTCCTCGCTGAACAGCGCAAAGCCGACACAGAGCACGGCTCCCGCCAGCACGAGGCGCAGGGGCAGGTCGTCCACATAGCCGAGGAAAGCGAGCGCGGCGAAACCGAGCAGGAGGGCCAGCACGACGATGTTGGGAATGGTGCGGCGGGAGAGATCGCTGGCAAGCGCGGCCACCAGTGCTACGGGCACGAGAATGGAGGCGAAGGCTTCCGCGAGCAGGACCGGTGACATGGCGGCGCCGGTCAGTTCCCGGCCGAGGCGGAGGCCGCCTTCAGGCGGCTCAGGGTCAGGCCCACCTGCGTCAGCACGGTGACAATGGCAATGGAGAGACCGGCAGCGATCAGCCCGTATTCAAGGGCCGTCGAGCCGTGCTCTTCCTTGACGAACCTCTGCAGCAGAACCTTCATGCGCGCACCCGGCAGCTTCGCGCGGCAGGCCCCCCGGCCGCCGTCTTGCCGGACGCTAGGCCCGACCCCTTGCGGGCTGGTAAAGGCGGCAGAACGAGATACCGTCGCGCCGTCCGGCTTGCCAAAAGGGTTAACAAGCTCTCATCGGCTGCAAGGTTTCGTTAACCCTGTTTCGCCTTTCCGTTCAGGCTGGGAGCGGCTCAGGCGTTTTGCAGCAGCCGGGCGGGCTCCAGCGCGGCGGCCCGGCGGAAGCGGGGCGCCACCACCTCCACAAGGAAGTCGAGATAGGCGCGCACGCGCGCCGGCATGTGGCCGCCCTGGCCGAGATAGACCGCATGCATGGGGTCGGTATCACCGGGGTTGAAGTCCTCCAGCAGGGGCACGAGGCGACCGGCCAGGAGGTCCGCCGCCACATGGAAGGTGCCGAGACGGGCGATGCCCGTTCCCGCCAGCACCATATGGCGCAGCGTCTCGCCGTCGCTGGCTAGGACATGACCCTGCGGGCGGAACACCGTGGCCTCGCGACCCTCCTCCGCCTTGAGCGGCCAGCCTTCCACCTGCCGCAGATAGCAGAAGCCGATGCAGCGATGGGCATCGAGATCGGCGGGCCCGCGCGGCGTGCCATGGCGCGCGAGATACTCGGGCGAGGCGACGATCACCATGCGGGTGTCGCCCAGCTTGCGGGCGACGAGCTGGGAGCTCTTCAGCGGCCCGGCGCGCACGGCCACATCCATGCGCTCCTCCATCAGGTCCACCACCTTGTCGGTGAGCACCACATCCAGCGTCACCGCGGGATAGCGCGCGAGGAATTCCGGCAGTGCGGGCAGGAGATAGAGGGTGCCGAAGGGCACATTGGCATTCACCCGCAGGCGCCCGCTCGGCACCTCGCTGCGGGCGACACTGCGCTCGGCCTCCTCGAGATCGGCCAGCAGCGTGACGGCGCGCTCATAGAAGGCGGCACCCTCGGCTGTGAGCTGGAGGCGCCGGGTGTTGCGGTTGATGAGGCGCGCACCGAGGCGCAGTTCGAGCCGGGTGATGAGCTTGCTGACCGCGGAGGGCGTGAGATGCAGGGCGCGGGCGGCGGCCGAGAAGCCACCAGCATCCACCACGCGCACGAACACCTCCATCTCCGCCGTGCGGTTGACGTCGAGCCGGGCCATTTGGAAATCACATCACAGATGAATTGAATTTACTGCTTCTAGTTCATCCGCGGCGGTGCGTCCATTTTGCTGCAACGCCGCATGCGCTGTCGCGTTGATGCGGGTTTAACCCGTTCTCCGGCCTTCGGCCGGCCCCTCAGGATGTCCGCCATGCCTGTTGCTCTCTATGCCCTTGCCGCCGGTGCCTTCGGCATCGGCGTCACCGAATTTGTCATCATGGGCCTGCTGCTCGATGTGGGCGCCGATCTCGGCGTCTCGCTCTCGGCGGCGGGTCTGCTCATTTCCGGCTATGCGCTGGGCGTCGTAGTCGGCGCGCCGGTGCTCACCATCCTCACCGCCCGCTGGCCGCGCAAGGCGGTGCTGCTCGGCCTGATGGCCGTCTTCACCCTCGGCAACCTCGCCTGCGCGCTGGCGCCGGACTACGAACTGCTGATGGCCGCCCGCGTGCTCACCGCCTTCGCCCACGCGACCTTCTTCGGTGTCGGCTCCGTGGTGGCGACGGGGCTCGTGCCGGCCAACAAGAAGGCCTCCGCCATCGCCATCATGTTCACGGGTCTCACGGTCGCGAACATCCTCGGCGTGCCGTTCGGCACCTGGCTCGGCCAGCATTATGGCTGGCGCTCCACCTTCTGGGCGGTGACCCTGGTGGGCGTGCTGGCCTTCGCGGTCATCGCGCTGCTGGTGCCGGCAAACGCCGCCAAGCCCGAGGCGAGCAATCTGAAGAAGGACCTCGCGGTGCTCACCCGCGCCCCGCTGCTGCTCGGCCTTCTCACCACGGTACTGAGCTGGGTCGGCGTGTTCGCGGCCTTCACCTACATCGCGCCCATGCTGACCAAGATCACCGGCTTTGCGGAGAGCGCGGTGTCGCCCATCCTTCTGGTGTTCGGCGCCGGTCTCGTGGTGGGCAATCTTGCCGGCGGTCGCCTCGCGGACCGCTGGCTCGTGCCGACCGTCTATGGTTCGCTGGTGGTGCTCGCCGTGGTGCTGGGCGCGCTCACCTTCGCTCTCCAAAACGCCATTGCGGCGGTGATCTTTGTCGGCCTGCTCGGCGCGGTGGCCTTCGCGACCGTGGCGCCGCTCCAGATGTGGGTGCTGGAGAAGGCGCAGGGCGCCGGCCAGAGCCTCGCATCCTCGTTCAACATCGCCGCCTTCAATCTGGGCAATGCCATCGGCGCCTGGCTGGGTGGGGTGGTGATCGATCACGGGCTCGGCCTCGGTGCCGTGCCGTGGGTGGCCGCCCTCGTGCCCCTCGCCGCTGTGCCCGTGGCCTGGTGGGCCGGGCGGCTGGAGGCCGGTCGCGCGCTCAACCCCGTCGCCGCCGAATAGGACGGAGCGCAAAAACAGAAAGCCCGCGCACGGGACACCGAGCGCGGGCTTTCCTTTATGAGGCGGATTGTCCGCGCGTCAGATCTTCTGGTTGTACTCGCCCACTTCCGGGTGGGTGCGCAGCACGCTGTCCACTTCGGCGAACATCTCGCGCATGCGGGCCTCGGAGACGGGGCTTTCCACCACCACCACCAGCTCGGGCTTGTTGGAGGAGGCGCGCACCAGCCCCCAGGAGCCGTCCTCGGTGGTGACGCGCACGCCGTTGACCGTCACGAGGTCGCGGATCGCCTGACCCGTCACCTTCGCGCCTTCGGCCTGAAGCTTCTGATAGTGCTTCACCACCTGCTCGACGATGCCGTACTTGGCCTCGTCCGCGCAGTGGGGCGACATGGTGGGCGACGACCAGGTCTTGGGCAGCGCGAGGCGCAGTTCGGAGAGCTTCTTGCCCGGATTGCGATCCAGCATGTCCAGCACGGCGATGGCCGAGACGAGGCCGTCGTCATAGCCGCGGCCGATGGGCTTGTTGAAGAAATAGTGGCCGGACTTCTCGAAGCCAACCAGAGCGCCGGTCTCGTTGACGCGGCGCTTCATGTAGGAATGGCCGGTCTTCCAATAATCCGCCTTCACGCCGAGCTTGATCAGCTCGGGATCGGTGGCGAACAGGCCGGTGGACTTCACGTCCACCACGATGGTTGGGTTGGGGTAGATCTTGGCCAGATCGCGGGCCAGCATCACGCCCATCTTGTCGGCGAAGATCTCCTCGCCCTCATTGTCCACCACGCCGCAGCGGTCGCCGTCGCCGTCGAAGCCCAAAGCCACGTCAGCGCCGGAGGCCAGCACCGCGTCGCGCATGGCATGGAGCATTTCCATGTCTTCGGGGTTGGGATTGTACTTGGGGAAGGAGTGGTCCAGCTCCGTATCCAGCGGCACGACCTCGACGCCCAGCGCCTCCAGGATGCGCGGGGCGAAGGCGCCGGCCGTGCCGTTGCCGCAGGCCACCACCGCCTTGATGGGGTGCTTGAGCTTGGGCCGGTCGGTGAGGTCCTTGATATAGATTTCGGGGAAATTCTCGACGAAGTGGTAGGCGCCGCCACCCTTCAGGTCGAACTTGGCGCCGAGGACGATTTCCTTGAGGCGGGTCATCTCGTCGGGGCCGAAGGTGAGCGGGCGGTTGACGCCCATCTTCACGCCGGTCCAGCCATTGTCATTGTGCGAGGCGGTGACCATGGCGACCGCCGGCACGTCCAGCGCGAACTGGGCGAAATAGGCCATGGGCGACATGGCGAGGCCAATGTCGTGCACCTTGATGCCGGCGGCCATCAGGCCGGAGACCAGGGCATATTTGATGGAGGAGGAATAGCCGCGGAAATCATGGCCGGTGACGATTTCCGGCTTGATACCCATTTCGTGCATCAGCGTGCCGAGGCCCATGCCCAGCGCCTGGATGCCCATGAGGTTGATTTCCTTCTGGAACAACCAGCGGGCGTCATACTCGCGGAACCCGGTGGGCTTCACCATGGGCTCGGATTCATAGGCGTAGGTGTTCGGCGTCAGTGCGGGCTTCGGCGTCGGGAACATGAAAAGCCTCTCTCGGCGCGGAGTGCATTCCGGGCAGGAACGCCCGATAGCACGAAATTGTGACCTGTCTAATCTGAAGCGCAGCTGTATGGCGCTGGCCAAATCTGGCCGGGCCACGCCTGCGCGCCGCCGGACGGATCAACGTCGTGGCAAAGCCCGTGGTTCCCCTTGGCGAAGCCACCTCTCCGAGCGGAAGCCTTGAGCCGGCTTGGCTTGCACGGTCCCTCACGTGCCGCGCGGCTTCGCCCGATTGGTGGGCGGGGCGTTCGCCGGATCTTCCGGCCAGGGGTGCTTGGGGTAGCGCCCGCGCATCTCGGCTCGCACATCCCGCCACGAGCCCTGCCAGAATTGTGGCAGATCCTTCGTCACCTGAATGGGCCGATGGGCGGGGGACAGCAGGGCCAGCGTGAGCGGCACCTTGCCCCCCGCGATGGCTGGATGGCGGGTGAGGCCGAACAGTTCCTGCACCCGCACCGGCAGCAGCGGCCCGCCCTCGGCCGCATAGTCGATGGGCAGGTTGGAGCCCGTCGGTGCGGTGAAGTGGCTCGGGGCCTCCGTTTCCAGCCGATGGGTCAGCTCATAGGGCAGAAGGGCGTGGAGCGCATTGCCCAGATCCCCCGCGCTCACCTGACCGAGCGAGGTGCGCCCGGTGAGGAAAGGCGCCAGCCAGTCAGCGGCGGTGGCGGCAAGGGTGGTGTCGGAAAGGTCCGGCCACGGCGCGCCTTCCGCCTGATGGAGAAAGCGCACCCGGTCGCGCCACTGGGTGAGGGCGGGTGTCCAGGGCAGCCGCTCGATGCCGAGGCCCACGAGCCCCTCCGCCAGCGCGGCGGCGGTCTCCGGCGTGTTGGGCACCGGCTGCGGCCGGTCGGCGAGGGTCAGCGCGCCCAGACGCCGCGTCTCGCGCGCCCGCACCGAGGCGGTGGCCGGATCGAAAGCGACTTCGAGGCCGGAGGTGATGGCCTCGGCGAACAGGCGCTCGATCTCTTCGCCGGAGAGCGCTGAGGCGAGCTGCACGCGGGCGGCATCGGCTCGTCCGCTGATCTCCGCCACCGCCAGATAGGGCGCGCGGGCGAGCGAGGAGGCCGGGTCCACCACCGCGCCACGACCATTGGCGAGGAGAATGCGCGTGCCATCCCCCCGCGCCTTGGCGACACGATCAGGATAGGCGAGCGCCAGCAGGGCCGCCGGAGAAGGCGTCTCGCCCGCCTTGGGCGGATGGCCTTCGCGCGCCAGTTCCGCCCAACGGCCGGCAAGGCGGCGGGCATCCTCCGCCCGGCGGGAGCGCTCGCGGCGGAAGTCTTCCAGCCGATGAGCAAGGTCCGGACTGTCGCCGCCGAGCCCCCGCTCGGTAAGCAAAGCCGCGATGTCCGCCGCGCTCTCGCCCGCGCCGAGGTCCGAGCCGCGCACCACCATATGGGCGAGGCGCGGCGGCAGAGGCAGGCGGGCCATGCGGGCGCCGAGCGGCGTCACCGCGCCGTCCGCGTCGATGGCCTCCAGCACCCGCAGCAGGTTCTTCGCCTCGGTGACGGCGGGCAGGGGCGGGGGATCGAGGAAGGGCAGGGCGCGGGGGTCACGCACGCCGGCGCTCGCGAGATCAAGCACGAGGCCGGAGAGGTCGGCGGCGAGGATTTCCGGGGTTGCGAAGGCGGGCAGGCTCTGCGTCTCGCCCTCGCCCCACAGGCGATAGCACACCCCCGGCTCGGTGCGGCCGGCGCGGCCCCGCCGCTGGTCGGCGGCGGCGCGGGAGACGCGCACGGTTTCCAGTCGTGTCAGTCCCACGTCCGGCTCGAAGCGGGGCACGCGGGCGAGACCACAATCCACCACCACCCGCACGCCCTCGATGGTGAGCGAGGTTTCCGCGATGGAGGTGGCCAGCACCACCTTGCGCCTGCCGGGCGGGGCGGGGAGGACCGCGCGGTCCTGCTCGGCGGCATCGAGCGCGCCGAAAAGGGCCACGATGTCCGTGTCCCGGTCGCGCACATCGGCCAGGAGATGGGTCTGCGTGCGGCGGATTTCGGCGGCGCCGGGCAAAAAGGCGAGCACCGAGCCGCGCTCGGCGGAAAGCGCCTTGAGCACCGCATCCGCCACCTGCCGCTCGATGGGCGCACGCGGATCGCGGCCGAGATAGCGCGTGTCCACGGGAAAGGCGCGGCCTTCGCTTTCCACGACCGGGACGGGCGCGCCTTCGCCCAGCAGCGCCGCCACGCGGGCACCGTCGAGGGTCGCGGACATGGCGAGCAGGCGCAGGTCGTCCCGCAGGCCGCGCTGGGTTTCCAGCGCCAGCGCGAGGCCGAGGTCGGCGTCCAGCGAGCGCTCGTGATATTCGTCGAACAGCACGGCGGCGATGCCGCTGAGCTCCGGATCGTCCAGCACCATGCGAGTGAAGACGCCTTCGGTGATGACCTCGATGCGGGTGCGGCGGGAGACCTCCGAGCGCAAGCGCACCCGATAGCCCACCGTCTCGCCCACCTTTTCCTTCAGCGTCTGTGCCATGCGGTGCGCGGCGGCGCGGGCGGCGAGGCGGCGGGGCTCCAGCACGAGGATCTTGCCGCCCTTCACCCACGGCTCGTTCAGCAGCGCCAGCGGCACGCGCGTGGTCTTGCCGGCGCCGGGCGGCGCCACCAGCACGGCCGCGACGTGATCGCGCAGCGTGGCGGTCAGGGCCGGCAGGGCGTCGTCAATGGGCAGGCGGGTGTCGAACATGGAACCTTGGGTCGTCATGCGTGCCAGCACATAGGCCATCGGGGGGCCGGAAATCCATCCCGGCGTCCCCGCTTGCGGCATGGGAGGACATTCCGACCGGCGTGGCTTATGTAAGCGGCACGTTCAGATTCCCGTTTCAGGAGCCGTGTCTCCATGTCCAGCGTTCCGTCCAGCCTCACCGACAAGGCCCAGTCCTTCAGCGTCGAGGGCGCCGTCGTCGCCGTCGCCTTCCAGAAGAAGGCCGCCATCCTGATCGGCGGCATGGGCGAGGCGCTGCGCATAGAGGGTGAGGCCGAGACGCGGTTCACGCTTCATGACGGCGGCGTGCTCGACGTGCGGGGTGACGGCAAGCGTCTCGTCTCCGGCGGCGACGATGGCCGGGTGGTGGAACTCTCAGCCGAGGGCGAGGTCCAGGTGCGGGCCGAGCACAAGGGCCGCTGGATCGACCGCGTTGCGCTCGGGCCTGATGGCGCGGTCGCCTATTCCGCTGGCAAGACGGCTTATGTTTTGCCGGCGAAAGGTGAGGCGCGCAGCCTTGAGGTGGCCTCCACGGTAGGCGGACTTTCCTTTGCACCGAAAGGCCTGCGGCTCGCGGTGGCGCACTATGGCGGCGTGACGCTCTGGTATCCCAACCTCGTGGACGCCAAGCCCGATCTTTTCGGCTGGAAAGGATCGCATCTCGGCGTCGCCTTCAGCCCTGACGGGCGCTTCCTCGTCACCACCATGCAGGAGGCGGCGCTGCACGGCTGGCGCGTCTCGGACGGCGGCCACATGCGCATGACCGGCTATCCGGCGCGGGTGAAATCGTTCAACTTCTCGGCCGATGGCAAGTGGCTCGCCACCTCCGGCTCCTCGGAAGTCATCCTGTGGCCCTTCGCGTCCAAGGAGGGGCCTATGGGCAAGCAGCCCTCCATGATCGCACCCTCCTCCACCGCGCGCGTCTCTTCGGTCGCCTGCCACCCCAAGGATCCGGTGGTGGCGGTGGGCTATGAGGACGGCATGGTGCTGATGGCGCGCATCTCGGATGGCGCCGAGATCCTGCTGCGCGCGCCGGACGGCTCGCCCGTCACCGCCACCGGCTGGCGGGCGGATGGCGGGGCCGTGGCCTTCGGCACCGCAAACGGCAGCGCCGGCATCGTCACCTTCTGAAGCTCGGCCGTTGAAGCGTGGCCGCCAAGCCCGATTGCTGAAGCGAGGCTTGCATTTGGGGCTCGCGGGTCGCGTCGCGGGCCTGTCACGGCGGCGGGTTATCCGATAACCTCCGGTTGCTTCGCAAATGCGAAGCACTGTCGTCCGGTCGGAGCTGCCTCATGAAGATCGAAGACGTTCGCCGTACCGCCTACTCGATGCCGCTGACCAACCCGGCCTATCCGCCGGGGCCGTATCGCTTCTTCGATCGCGAGTTCATGATCATCACCTACCGGACCGACATCGAGGCGCTCCGCCGTGTCGTGCCCGAGCCGCTCGAGGTTTACGAGCCGCTGGTGAAGTACGAATTCATCCGGATGCCCGATTCCACCGGCTTCGGCGACTATACCGAAACCGGACAGGTCATTCCGGTGAAGTATGAGGGCGTGGAGGGTGGCTATGTCCACTCCATGTATCTCGATGACGAGGCGCCCATCGCCGGCGGCCGCGAGCTCTGGGGCTTCCCCAAGAAGTACGCGCACCCGAAGATGGAAGTGGAGAAGGACGTCCTCACCGGGCGCCTCCACTATGGCAAGACCCTCTGCGTCGATGCCTCCATGGGCTACAAGCACAAGGCGGCGGACAAGGATGCGGTGCTCGCGGCGCTGAAGACGCCGAGCTTCCTCATCAAGATCATTCCCCATGTGGACGCCACGCCGCGCATCTGCGAACTGGTGCGCTACTATCTGGAGGACATCGTCCTCAAGGAATGCTGGACGGGCCCGGCCGCCCTCGGCCTCTTCCCCCACGCCATCGCCGATGTGGCCAAGCTTCCGGTGCTGGAAGTGGTTTCGGCGCTCCACCTGCGCGCCGACCTCACCCTCGGCATGGGCGAGGTGGTGTTCGACTATCTCAAGGACCAGAAATGATCCGCTGATACGCGGTCAACGGGCACGCGGGCCGATTGCCCGCGTGCCGTGCTGCGGTCATGCTGAACCAGCCGGGGCGGCGCCGTGCCGCCCCGGCTTCATGTCCGGGCGTGGCGGGCGTTCATGACCGGGCCGTCGTTCTTCGGTTCCGCGCGCGGCGCGGTTCCCGTGCATGGGTGAGACATGAGCACGCTGCGAAGTGAAGTGCCCTGCGACATCAAGGATGTCGTTTCCGAGTACGATCGCGTGGCCCTCGTCTTCCAGGGCGGCGGGGCGCTTGGCGCCTATCAGGCGGGCGTCTATGAGGCGCTGGACAAGGCGGGCCTCGAGCCCAACTGGGTGTCGGGCGTCTCCATCGGCGCGATCAACTCGGCCATCATCGCCGGCAACCTGCCGGAAAACCGGGTCGCCCGCCTGCACGAGTTCTGGAACACGGTGTCGGGCCGCAAGATCTGGGCCTTCACGCCCGAAGGCGACGTCTACCGCACCATGCGCAACCAGCTGAGTGCCTGGACGACCATGAACATGGGGCAGCCGGGCTTCTTCAAGCCGCGTTTCCCCAACCCCTGGCTGCTGCCCACCGGCGCGTCCAACGCCACCAGCCTTTATGACACCTCGCCGCTGCGGGAGACGCTTCTGCGGCTCGTGGACTTCGATCTCATCAACAGCGGCAGCATCCGTTTCTCGGTCGGGGCCGCCAATGTGCGCACCGGCAACTTCATCTATTTCGACAATACGACGCATCACATCGCGCCCGAGCACATCATGGCCTCCGGCGCATTGCCGCCGGCCTTCCCGGCTATCCGCATCGACGGCGAATATTACTGGGACGGCGGCGTCGTCTCGAACACGCCGCTGCAATGGCTGCTGGACCAGCCCGACCACCCGTCCGCCCTCGTCTTCCAGGTGGATCTGTTCTCCGCCCGCGGCGAGCTTCCCCGTGACATGTTCGGCGTGATCGAGCGCCAGAAGGACATCGGCTATTCGAGCCGCACCCGCTACACGACGGACCTCTTCCGGCGCGTCCAGCTCATGCGCACCGCCCATGCGGAGGCGGTCATGCGCATTCCCGAGCAATTGCGGACGGAAGACGACCTCCAGGTGCTCTCCGACTACGAAAAGTCCGGTCCGGTCAACATCTGCCACCTGATCTATCAGGAGAAGAGCTACGAGCGGGACTTCAAGGACTACGAGTTCTCCGGCTCGTCCATGCGCGATCACTGGCAGTCGGGCATCGAAGACACGATGAAGACCCTGCGCCATCGTCAGTGGCTGGAGAAGCCCGACAAGAGCGATGGTATCGTCATTCACGACGTGCACCGTCTGGCGGAATAGGCCGCGTCACCGCTTCTCCCGCCCCAAATGGCGAGGGCCATTAGCCCTCCCCCCTTGCGGGGGAGGGTTGGGAGGGGGGTGAAACGCCTTCCATCCCGTGCGCCTTCGGGTGAAGCCAGAGACCTTCCCCTCACAGCGGCAGGGCTCGGAACATGGTGTTGGCGCCCAGCAAGGCGAGGCCGGAGAAGAAGCAGGCGCGGAAGGCCTGCTGCGAGATGGCGAGGCGGATGCGCCGGCCGATCTCCATGCCCGCGAAGGCCGGAATGAGCGCCGCGCCCGTCACAAGCAGCGCGTGCGGCGAGGCGAGCGGGGCCCCCTTGGCGGACAGAGCGATTGCAAGGCCGATGGAGCCGCTGGTGAAGGCGAGCCCCATGGCCTGCACCAGGTCCTCCCGATGGAGAGACAGCGATTGCAGATAGGGGGCCGCCGGCATCACCGTGACACCCGTGGTGCCGGTGAGCAGGCCGGAGGCAAAGCCCATGAGCGGGGACAGCCAGGGCTCGATCCAGGCCGGCGTGGTGAAATGGAAGCGCCCGAGCCCCATGAGGCCGTAGATCAGCAGCGTGCCGCCGAGCACCGCCGGGGCGAGATGGGAATCCAGCCCCTCAAGCCAAAATCCGCTCACCAGCGTGGCGCCGAAGGTGGCGAGCCCCATGGGCCAGAAGCGGATGAGGACCGGCAGGAGGCGCGGCCCGGTGGCGAATTGCAGCACATTGGTGAGCAAGGTCGGCGCCAGCAGGATCGCGGCAGCTTCCGCCGGCGGCATGAGGAGGCTCAGCAGGGCCATGCCCAGCGTCGGCAGGCCCATGGCGGTGACGCCCTTCACGAGGCCGGCGAGGATGAGGATGAGAGCGATGAGGGTGAGGGTCAGTGCGGTCATGCGCCGCAGGCTGGCCTACGCCCCATCTTGCGGCAATGTGGATTATCCGGCCATATCCTTCGCATAATCCGAAGGATCAATCCGTGCGCTTCGACAGCGTCGATCTCAAGCTCTTCCTCGCCATATTGGAAACCGGCAGCATCACGGCCGGAGCCGAGCGGGCGAACCTCGCCCTGCCCTCGGCGAGCGCGCGGGTGCGTGGGATGGAGGAGGTGGCGGGCACGCCGCTCCTCGTGCGCGGTCGCAGCGGCGCAACGCCGACGCCGGCCGGCGATGCCCTGGCCCATCACGCCCGCCTCATCCTCCAGCAGTCCGAGCGGATGCGCGGCGAGCTCTCGCGCTACGGACGGGGGCTGAAGGGGCATGTGCGCCTCTGGACCAGCACGGCGGCCCTCTCCGCGCAACTCCCCGGGGATCTCGCCCGTTTCCTCGCTCGCCATCCTGACGTGGACGTGGACCTTGAGGAGCGGCCGAGCCGGGAGACCGCGCCGGCCCTGCGGGCGGGGCTCATCCATATCGGGCTTCTCGCCGATGCGGCCGATGTCACCGGGTTCGAGACGCGACCCTATTGTGAGGATGTGTTGATGGCGGTTCTGCCCGTGGACCATCCGCTGGCCGGTCGCGGGCGGCCGACCTTCGCGGACGTGGCCGCCCAGCCCTATGTGGGCCTCACTCCCGGCAACGCCATCCAGCATCTCATCGAGCATGCCGCCATTGGCCTCGGCCTGCCGCTGAAATACCGGGTGCGGGTGAACCGCATCGATGCGGTGGGTGAACTGGTGCAGGCGGGCGTCGGCGTCTCCGTCCTTCCGACCGCCGATGCCCGGCGGGTGGCGGAGCGGATGGCGGTGTCGCTGTTTCCGCTGCCCGATGCCTGGGCGCGCCGCAAGGTGGTGGTGGCCGTGCGCAACCGCGAGGCGCTGCCGGAATTTGCCCGTCAGGCCTTCGACATGCTCGCGGGCGCGGGCTGATTTCAGCGCAGCGCGTTCCCCAGCACGCCCAGCACCTCGCCGTTCATCTGCGCCACGTTGAAGCGCATCAGGTCGCCAGCCGACTGGGTGACGCTGAAGACATTGCCCGGCGCCAGCACCACCCGCTCGCGCAGGGCCGCCTGCGCGACGGCGGCCGCATCGCGCCCGTCCGGCAGGCGGCACCAGAGGCAGAAGCCGCCGCGCGGCAGCGTCCAAGGCGTGATGCCGAGCTTGCCCAGCTCCGCCAGCATCTCGCGCCGGCGGCGGGCAAGGCGGGTGCGCAGGTCGGCCAGATGCTTGCGGTAGCTGCCGTCGCTCAGCGTGCCGAAGACGAGTTCCGCGGCGATGGGGCTCGGGCCGCCGAAATTGGTGGCCACCTGCAGGTCCACCAGTCCCTCGATCCACTCCGGCCGGGCGACGATATAGCCGCAGCGGGCGGAGGCCGAGAGGGTCTTGGAGAAGCTTCCCACCCGGATGACGCGGGCAAGGCCGTCCAGCGCCGCCAGCCGTGGCGAGGGCTCGGGCTCGAATTCGGCGAAGATTTCGTCCTCCACGATGGTGAGGTCGTGAGCGGCGGCCAGCGTCAGCACCTGATGGGCGGTGCGGGGCGAGAGGGTGGCGCCCGTGGGGTTATGGAGCGCCGCGTTGGTGATGTAGAGGCGCGGCCGCTCGGCGGCGAGCACCTGCCCGAAAAGGTCGATGTCCGGCCCGGTGGGCGTATAGGGCACGCTGACGATCCGGATCTGGTGGGCGCGCAGCAGCGCCTGGAAATTGAAATAGCAGGGATCGTCCACCAGCACCGTATCGCCCGGCTTCAGCAGGAAGCGGCAGAGCAGGTCCATGGCCCGTGAGCCGGAGGGCGTGAGCAGGATCTGGTCGGCGCCGGCCTCGATGCCTTCCGCCGCGAACTGGCGCGCGAGATGGCCCCGCAGCGCCAGCGAACCGCGCGTGCCGCCATAATCGGACAGGATGCCGTCCTCCGCCCGCGCCAGCGCCCGCAGGCTGCGCCGGATGGCGGCATTGGGCATCCAGTCCGCCGGCAGCCAGCCGCAGCCGGGCCGCAGCATGTCCGCGCCCGCATCCAGCGACTGGCGGGAGACCCAGAGCGGATCGATGGCCCGGTCGAGCTTGGGGGCCACTTCGCGCAGGGCCACCACCGGCAGGCTGCCCGCCACATAGAAGCCAGAGCCGGGACGGGCGCGCACCAGCCCTTCCGCCACCAAGCGCTCATAGGCTTCCACCACCGTGGACGGCGACACCTTGAGGTCGCCGGCGAGGCGCCGGATGGACGGCAACTTCTCGCCGCCGGTGAGGGCGCGGCCGGTGATGCGCCGACGGATCTCGGCCATCACCGCCTCGGTGCGGGGCGCACTGCTGGTCTCGGCTTCCGCCAACTGTGTGGTTCCGGATGTCCATACTGTTCGGCTCAACCGTATGGCTCCGTTCCTGTGCGCGCAACCCGGTCCACGCTATCTCGAAGACCGGGGGACGGAGCGCACATCATGGACCGCGGAACGGAAGGGTGGGGCAGTGGCCTCATCGGCGTCATCATCTTCAGCGGCTCGCTGCCGGCAACGCGGGTGGCGGTGGAGGGTTTCTCGCCGCTCTTTCTCACTTGCGCCCGCGCGGTCATCGCCGCGGGCCTTGGCGCGCTGCTGCTGATGGCCTTCCGGCAGAAGCGCCCGGCTGCCGCCGATCTCGGGCCGCTGGTGCTGGTGGCGCTCGGCGTGGTGGTCGGCTTTCCGCTGCTCACTGCGCTTGCCCTCCAGCACATCACCTCGGCCCGCTCCATCGTGTTCATCGGGCTTCTGCCGCTCGCGACCGCTCTTTTCGCGGTGCTGCGCGGCGGGGAGCGGCCGAAGCCCGCCTTCTGGCTGTTCTCCTTGCTCGGCGCGGCGCTGGTGGCGGGCTTCGCATTGGCCGGCAGCCAGGCGGGCGATGCGACGGGGGACCTCTTCATGGTCGCGGCCATCATCGTGTGCGGGCTCGGCTATGCGGAGGGCGCCCGCCTGTCGCGGCGGATCGGCGGCTGGCAGGTGATTTCCTGGGCGCTCGTCTGCGCGCTGCCGGTGATGGCGGTGATCGCGCTCGCGACCCTGCCCGTCCACTGGACCGGCATCGGCGTGTCCGCCTGGGCGGGGCTCGCCTATGTGTCGGTCTTCAGCATGATGGTGGGTTTTATCTTCTGGTATCGCGGGCTGGCGCTCGGCGGCATCGCCCGCGTGGGCCAGCTCCAGCTTCTCCAGCCCTTCTTCGGGCTGGCGCTCGCCGGCCTGCTGCTGGGCGAGCCGGTGGCCTGGACCATGGTCGCCGTCACCGGTCTCGTGGTGCTGTGCGTCGCCGGCGCCAAGCGCTACGGCTGAGAGCGGCCGCATGAACCGGCAGGCGGGGCCTGCCGGTTGGCCTCAGAACTCCGCGTCGAGCTCTTCCAGTTCCTCGGGCTCGGCCATGGCGCCGGCGATCCATTCCTTCACCACCGGATGGGCCATGATGCGCTCGCGATAGGCATCGCAGGCGACATCCAGCTTGACGTCATAGGTGGTGAAGCGCGAGCAGACCGGCGCATACATGGCATCAGCCAGGGTCGGCCGCGGCCCCATCAGATAAGGCCCGCCATGGGCGGCGAAGCAGCCGCGCCAGATCGCGACGATGCGGTCGATGTCCGCCTGCGCGCCCGCCCACACCTTGAAGCCCGGATAGCGGCCCTTGATGTTCATGGGCAGCGCCGAGCGCATGTTGGCAAAGCCCGAATGCATCTCGCCCGAGACGGAGAGACAATGCGCCCGCGCCGCCCGGTCCGGCGGGAGAAGCCCAGCCTCGGGAAACACCTCGTTGAGATAGGAGGCGATGGCCAGCGTGTCCCACACGGTCACGCCCTCATGGACGAGGCGCGGCACGAGGAAGGAGGGGGAGAGCAGCAGCAGTTCGGCCCGCGCGCCCGGATCATCCACCGGCACGCGCTCCTCCTCGAAATCGAGGCCGGCCAGCTTGCAGATGAGCCAGCCGCGCAGCGACCAGGAGGAATAATTCTTGCTGGAGATGGTCAGCGTGGCCTTCGACATGCGCGCCTTCCCGATGCCGTTCGCAGCAGCATAGCTGGAGTGTGTTGCAATGCACCACACCCCTCGTCAAATTCTTATTAAAGAGCTACAACCGAACATGGCTGTGGGAAAGGTGCAAATCCGCCCTGAGCCAATATGTTACGGCCCACGCCTCGGCGTGCGTGGCTCCTCAGGGGCGGGACGGAGGCAAGATCGCATGCAGAAGCGACGGTCCTGCGGCACGGCCGCCTGCTCGAACGCCGGGCGAAAGGCATGCTGATGTACCTTGCCTACCAGGCCCAGTCCGACCTGATGGAGCCGGTGAAGTTCGGCGCCCATTTTGCGCGCCGCTTCCTGTCCGGCCCGTTCATGGCGCCCTTCCAGACGCAGGCCACCCGGCAGCTCGCCGCCGCCTGCGAGATGGTGGAGCGCGTGGGCCTTACCCACGGCCGGCCGGATTTCGGCATCCGCACCACGGAAGTCGGCAATCGCGAGGTGCCGGTGGTGGAGGAGGGCGTGTTCCGCATGCCCTTCGGCACCCTGCTGCACTTCAAGAAGAAGGACGTGGATGTGGCCCAGCCGCGCGTCCTCGTGGTGGCCCCGCTCTCCGGCCATTTCGCGACGCTGCTGGTGAACACCGTGCGCACGCTCCTGCCGGACCATGACGTCTTCATCACCGACTGGCACAACGCCCGCGACGTGCCGCTGGAGGAAGGCGGGTTCGGCTTCGACGGCTATGTGGAGCACGTCATCAAGTTCCTCGAATTCATGGGGCCGGGCGCCCATCTCGTGGCGGTGTGCCAGCCGTGCGTGCAGGCGCTGGTGGCAGCGGCGGTGATGGCGCAGGAGGGAAACCCCGCCTATCCGCGCTCCATGACGCTGATGGCCGGCCCCATCGACTGCCGCATCAACCCCACCAAGGTGAACGAGCTCGCCACCTCCAAGCCCATCCGCTGGTTCGAGAACAATCTCATCTCCACGGTGCCCATGGGCTTCCCCGGCTCCGGCCGGCGGGTCTATCCCGGCTTCGTGCAGCTCTCGGCCTTCGTCAGCATGAATTTCGGGCGCCACATGAAGGCGCATTTCGATCTCTACGACGCACTGGTGGAAGGCGACGAGGAGAAGGCCACCACCACCAAGGTCTTCTATGACGAATATTTCGCCGTGCTGGATCTGGCGGCGGAATTCTATCTGGAGACCGTTCAGTACGTCTTCCAGGAGTATCGCCTGCCCAAGGGCGAGCTGACCTACAAGGGCAATCCGATCGACTTCAAGGCCATCCGCCGCACCTCGCTGCTGACGGTGGAGGGCGAGCGGGACGACATCTGCTCGCTCGGCCAGACGGTTGCAGCCCACGACATCTGCACCGGCCTGAAGCCCCACCGCAAGCGCCACCACATGCAGGCGGGTGTCGGACATTATGGCGTCTTCAGCGGCCGCAAATGGGCCGGTCAGGTCTATCCCATCGTCCGCAACCACATCCTCGCCAGCGACTGATCCGCGCGTCACGCTCACTTTCTGCCGCTCCCGTCACACCAACGTCGTGCATGGCTGGGATGTCAGCAGACCGGGCGCGCGAGCCATTCCACGGTTGACGCACGGTCCAAGCCTTGGTTGATGGGCGCGCGTCGGTGTGCCCGTCGCCTTCCCCCAACCTCCGAGGAGCCCGCGAAATGAGCGCCTGGCCGGTTCACGCCACCATTGATGGACCCATCGTCATGATCGGCTTCGGGTCGATCGGTCGTGGCACTTTGCCTCTGATCGAGCGGCACTTCTCGTTCGATCTCGACCGGATGGTGGTCATCGATCCGGTGGATGATGACCGCAAGCTGCTCGACGCCCGTGGCATCCGCTACATCCAGTCCGAGGTGACGGCGGAAAACTATCGCGAACTGCTGACGCCGCTGCTGACCAACGGTGCCGGTCGCGGCTTCTGCGTCAACCTCTCGGTGGATGTCTCCTCCGTGGCGGTGATGGAACTGTGCCGCGAGATCGGCGCGCTCTACGTGGACACGGTGATCGAGCCTTGGAAGGGCTTCTATTTCGATCCCTCCCTCGGCACCGAGGCGCGCACCAATTACGCGCTGCGCGAGAGCCTGCTCGCCGCCCGCCGCCGCAATCCCGGCGGCACCACCGCCGTCTCCACCTGCGGCGCCAATCCGGGCATGGTGTCCTGGTTCGTGAAGCAGGCGCTGCTCAACATCGCCGCCGACACCGGCCTCAGCCTGCCCGAGCCCAAGACCCGCGAGGAGTGGGCGCGCTTTGCGCAGGCCCTCGGCGTCAAGGGCATCCATGTGGCCGAGCGCGACACGCAGCGCGCCCGCAATCCCAAGCCCCGCGACGTGTTCGTCAACACCTGGTCGGTGGAAGGCTTCGTCTCCGAGGGCCTGCAACCGGCCGAGCTCGGCTGGGGCACGCACGAGAAGGAACTGCCCCCGGACGGCCGCACCCACGCCACCGGCTGCGGCGCGGCGATCTATCTGACGCGCC
This sequence comes from Azorhizobium sp. AG788, assembly GCF_004364705.1. NCBI lineage: Bacteria > Pseudomonadati > Pseudomonadota > Alphaproteobacteria > Hyphomicrobiales > Xanthobacteraceae > Azorhizobium > Azorhizobium sp. AG788. The sequence continues at coordinate 328,032 of NZ_SOBM01000003.1, read as the reverse complement.
CCGGCGCGGACACCCGCGTGCGTTCCTGGACGCCCACGCCCGGCCCGCAGTTCGGCTTCCTCGTGACCCACAACGAGGCGATCTCCATCTCGGACTATTACACGGTCCGCGACGGCGAGAAGGTCGTCTACCGCCCCACCTGTCACTATGCCTATCATCCGGCCGGTGACGCGGTGCTCTCGCTGCACGAGATGTTCGGCTCCGGCGGCAAGATGCAGAGCGACTGGAAGATCCTCGACGAGCACGAGATCGTCGACGGCGTCGACGAACTGGGCGTGCTGATCTACGGCCACGCCAAGAACGCCTACTGGTTCGGCTCCCAGCTCTCCATCGAGGAGACCCGCCAGCTTGCGCCCTATCAGAACGCCACCGGCCTCCAGGTGACCTCCGCCGTGCTCGCGGGCATGGTGTGGGCGCTGGAGAACCCGCAGGCGGGCATCGTGGAAGCGGACGAGATGGACTTCCGCCGCTGCCTCGAAGTGCAGATGCCGTATCTCGGCCCGGTGATCGGCACCTATACCGACTGGACGCCGCTCCAGAGCCGCAACACGCTCTTCGCCGGCGATTTCGACGAGGAAGATCCCTGGCAGTTCAAGAACGTCATCGTTCGCTGAGCATCTGATTGCTGATCGCGAAATGGACGCCGCGCCGGACCTCCGGCGCGGCGTTTGTCGTTTGTGCCTTGGCCGGCGCGTGGGGCCCTGCATCGTGAGCCGTGCCTATGGCCAAGGCCAAGGTAATGATTGAATTGAAACAGATATCTCTTGGCTGACTGGCGCATTCGCAGCGTTTACGCCTGAGGAAAGCGTTGTATTGTTACAATACATCATATCCGTTCCGATTAATTCGCGGTCATGTTTTCCAAGATGCGTTGACGCGGGGCGGGTGCGGCGTATTCTCCCGGTCCATGCACGGCCGCTGCCGCGCATCTTAGAAGGCGAGTTCATCGTCATGCTCAAGATCATCCCCGCCACTGTTGCTGCCGTTGTTCTGGCGACGGCTGCCGCGTCCCCCGCCTTTTCTTTCCCCGTCCAGTCCGAGGTCGCCGTGACGGCTCCGGTTATTCCCGTGGCCGAGGGCTGCGGCTGGGGCCGCTGGCGCGGGCCCTGGGGCGGCTGCCGCTCGACGCCTTATGTCGGGCCGCTGCCCGGCGGCGGTTATGCCCCGGCCCCCGGTGTTGTTGTCGGCCCCGTCGGCAACGGCTGCCCTCCCGGCTACTGGCGCGGCCCATGGGGCCACTGCCGCGACACGCCCTACCATGGCCGCCTGCCCGATGGCGGCTGGCAGTGAGCCGAAACTGAGCAGCCGGGTGGCGGGTCGAGCGCCCGCCGCCGCCTCCGGCCCGGCCGATCGCGCTCCGCGCGCGCCGGGCAGCCCCATCGAGGAAACATCATGGCCCGTCTTGTTACGCATCTGATCAGCGCGACCGTGCTTGGCGCGACCCTCGCCTCCGGCCCCGCCGCCTTCGCCCAGCCGGCGGCTCCGCAGACCCCGGCCGCGGCACCGGCCGCTGCGCCCGCTCCCGCTCCGGCGATCATCGTCACCGAGGCCTATTCGGAGGCCGACGCCCGCGCGATCCTCAATGCCCGCCTCGCGGCGCTGAAGGCGGTGATCGAACTCACGCCCGAGCAGGAGAAGCTGTGGCCGCCTCTCGAGGCCGCCATCCGCGACATCAGCAAGAATGCGGTCGCCCGTCGCAAGCAGATGGAGACCGCCCAGCCGCCCAAGGATTTCCTCGGCGTGCTGGACCAGATCGGCACGGCGGAGGAAATCCGCGGCCGCGAGCTGAAGCGCTTCGTGGAAGCCGCCCGGCCCTTCGTGGCGTCCCTCACCGAAGCGCAGAAGCGCCGCATCCCGCCGTTCCTGGGCTTGCAGGATACGGGCGGCGCGCACCAGCCCGCCGGCACGCTCTGGCTGTTCGAGGAAGAGGCGGGCTGACGCCCCTTCGTCCTCCCGTCTCCCGAAGCCCCTTCCGGCCCGCCGGAAGGGGCTTTTGTTTGGCCCGAGCCCTTCCTTCCTGCCGCCGGCTGGGCCACTGTCCACGCCATGTCGTCGAGCCCTTCCCCCATTTCCGATCCGGCCGCCTTCGTGCGCGCGGAAACGCGCCTGCGTCCGGTGCCCCTCGTGCCGGAGATCAGCCTTCATGTGGCCGACGAGGCGGTGCCCATCTGGCACCGCACGGAGGAGGAACTGGGCGCCATGGGCCTGCCGCCGCCCTTCTGGGCCTTTGCCTGGGCAGGCGGACAGGCGCTGGCGCGCTACGTGCTCGATCATCCGCAGGTGGTGGCGGGACGGCGCGTGCTCGATTTCGCGTCGGGCTCGGGCCTCGTGGGCCTTGCCGCCCGTCAGGCCGGGGCTGCCGATGTGACCTGCGCCGACATCGATGTCTTCGCCCATGCGGCCATCGGCGTGAACTTCGCCGCCAATGCAGGCCGCGAGATGCCGGCGGACACCACCTTCCGGGTCACGCGTGAAAACCTCATCGGCCGCGACGAGGGGTGGGAGACGGTGCTCGCCGGCGACATCTGCTATGAGCGTGATCTCGCCGAGGCGGTCTTCGCCTGGCTGAAGGGATTGGCCACCCGCGGCGCCACCGTGCTCCTCGGCGATCCGGGGCGCACCTATCTGCCTCGCGCCGAACTGGAGCAGCTCATTGAATACAACGTGCCGGTGACGCGGGAGCTGGAGGACCTGGAGATCAAGCGCACCGGCGTCTGGCGGCCGCGTCTGCCCGCCGGGGTGTGACGGAACCTCTGCCGGTGCCCGCGGTTCCCCTGAGAGACCGGGGATCGGGGCACCAAGGAGACCGTCATGAACGTTGAGGACGTCTGGACCGCCATGGAAGAGCGGCACGCCTGCATGCTCGTGGACCGCGACGGATCACGCCTGCGGGCGCGGCCCATGGCGCCGGTGGCCCGCCGCGACGACGGCGTGGTCTGGTTCGTCACCGATGCCCACAGCGCCAAGGACGAGGAAGTCTCGGCTCATCCCGAGGTGTGCCTGAGCTTTTCGGACGAGGGCGACCGCTTCTATCTCTCCGTCTCGGGTCGGGCCGAGGTGGTGCGTGACGTCGCGAAGCTGAAGGACATCTGGAGCGCGCCTATGGAGGCCTATTTTCCGGGCGGACCGGAGGACCCGAATGCGGTGCTCCTGCGTGTGGTGCCGGAGCAGGCGGAAATCTGGCAGGGCGATGGCGTCCTGACCACCGGCTTCAAGATGGCGAGCGCCATCCTCTCCGATCGCCGCGCGGATCTCGGCGAGAACGCCAAGATCGAGATGTGACGCGAAACGGTGGTCCGGGCTCAGGCCCGGATCGCTTACGCCCTCCGGCCAAAGAGCGCCGAGGCACCGACCACCAGCCAGCCCGCGATCATGAGCATGCCGCCGAAGGGCGCGCTGCCGCCGAGAAGTTTGATCTCCATCAACGCCCGCAACGTGAGGTCGCCGGAGAAAAGAAGTGCGCCCAGAGCGAGCGCGCTGGCTCCGACGAGCAGCACCGCCCGCATGTGCGCGACCTGTCTTGCCACCGCCGCCAGCGCCACCAGCGCAGCGGCGTGGAAGAGCAGGAAGTTGGCCGCGATGGCGAGCGAGGCGCCGCCCGTGAGATGGGCGGACACCGCCGCCAGCGCGACTCCGCCGGCGCCGTAGAGGCCGGCGATCACGATGAGCAGGCGCGGCCAGAGGGTCATGAAACCTGTCCTTGGAGCGAACGCAGAGGCAAACCGGGTCTTCCATAGCCCGGCGTGGGGTCGCGCGCATGCGATTCCCACTGCGTCACAGCGGCCCTGTCCGCCCCGTGCCTTCGTCCAAAGTCTCAGCAGCGCTTGGCTTGTCGTGGTTCCAAGCGACCACCATAATCCTGACAAAAGCGGGGCGGGAAATCCCGAGCGAACGCCCGCCCCATGAGGAAACAAGCGGGCTTCAGCGTCCGCGAACCGGGAGGCAAGACGGTGTCCGAGCAGAATTATTTCCACGTGCCGGCCGAATGGGCCTCGCGGGCCTTTGTGGACAAGGCGGGTTATGAGGCCATGTACAAGGCCTCCGTCGAAAATCCGGAGGCCTTCTGGGCCGAGCAGGGCAAGCGCATCGACTGGTTCGAGCCCTACACGAAGGTGAAGAACACCTCGTTCATCCCCGGCGCCGTCTCCATCAAATGGTTCGAGGATGGCGTCACCAACATCGCCCATAATTGCGTGGACCGGCATCTGGAGAAGCGCGGCGATCAGGTGGCGATCATCTGGGAGGGCGATAGCCCGACCGAGAGCCGCAAGATCACCTATCGCGAGCTTGCCTCCGAGGTGAACAAGTTCGCCAACGTGCTGCGCAACCGCGATGTGCAGAAGGGCGACCGCGTCACCATCTATCTGCCCATGATTCCCGAGGCGGCCTTCGCCATGCTCGCCTGCGCGCGCCTCGGTGCCGTGCATTCCATCGTGTTCGCAGGCTTCTCGCCGGACAGCCTCGCGGGCCGCATCTCCGACTGCGGGTCCAAGGTGGTGATCACCGCCGACGAGGGCCTGCGTGGCGGCCGCAAGGTGCCGCTGAAGGCCAATGTGGACGCCGCCATCGAGCGCCTGCCCGAGCCGGTGGACCATGTGATCGTCGTGCGCCGCACGGGCGCGACCGTCGCCATGGAGCCGGGCCGCGACGTCTGGTACCACGAGGCCGCCGAGATGGTGACCGACGAGTGCCCGGCCGAGCCGATGAATGCGGAAGATCCGCTGTTCATCCTCTACACCTCCGGCTCCACCGGAAAGCCAAAGGGCGTCCTGCACACCACCGGCGGCTATCTCGTCTATGCCGCCATGACGCACCAGTATGTCTTCGATTATCACGAGGGCGACATCTACTGGTGCACGGCCGACGTGGGCTGGGTGACCGGCCACTCCTACATCGTCTACGGCCCGCTCGCGAACGGCGCCACCACGCTGATGTTCGAAGGCGTGCCCAATTATCCGTCGAACGCCCGTTTCTGGGAGGTGATCGACAAGCATCAGGTCAACATCTTCTACACCGCCCCCACGGCCATCCGCGCACTGATGCAGGCAGGCGAGGAGCCGGTGAAGAAGACCAGCCGCGCCTCGCTGCGCCTGCTCGGCTCGGTGGGCGAGCCCATCAATCCGGAAGCCTGGCACTGGTATCACCGCGTGGTGGGCGAGGGCCGCTGCCCCATCGTGGACACCTGGTGGCAGACGGAGACCGGCGGCATCCTCATCACCCCGCTGCCGGGCGCGACCGCGCTGAAGCCGGGCTCCGCCACGCGGCCCTTCTTCGGCATCGTGCCGCAGCTCGTGGATGCGGAAGGCCGGGTGCTGGAGGGTGCTGCGGAAGGCAATCTTGTGATCGCTGATAGCTGGCCGGGCCAGATGCGCACGGTCTATGGCGACCATGAGCGCTTCGAGCAGACCTATTTCTCCACCTATCCCGGAAAGTATTTCACCGGCGATGGCTGCCGCCGCGACGAGGACGGCTATTACTGGATCACCGGCCGCGTGGACGACGTCATCAACGTCTCCGGCCACCGCATGGGCACGGCCGAGGTGGAGAGTGCGCTCGTCGCCCACCCCAAGGTCTCGGAAGCGGCGGTGGTGGGCTTCCCGCACGACATCAAGGGCCAGGGTATCTATGCCTATGTGACCCTGATGGCTGGCGAGAACCCGTCCGAGGAGCTGCGCAAGGAGCTGGTGGCCTGGGTCCGCAAGGAGATCGGGCCCATCGCCTCGCCGGACCTCATCCAGTTTGCCCCCGGCCTGCCCAAGACGCGCTCGGGCAAGATCATGCGCCGCATCCTGCGCAAGATCGCCGAGGACCAGTTCGAGAATCTGGGCGACACCTCGACGCTTGCCGATCCCGGCGTGGTGGAGGATCTGGTCAGCAATCGCCAGAACAAGCGCGACGCGGCGGCCTGATCCCGTCTCTTCCGACCCGCGTAACGGTCTCTGGAACGCCCCGCTTCTGCGGGGCGTTTTGCGTTCCGGCGCATCACCTCTCGTTGAGCGTGCGGCCGCGCCCTTTCATCCATATTCCCAATGGGAAATGTCTGTGCTACGCATTTCGCAAGCGTGAATTAAAAATCCACGCAAATTTAATGAGAAATGCCAGGAGCCTCCGATGCTGAGCCGCCGTTCCGTCCTGTCCCTCACGTTCGGCGGCCTTGTCGCCAGCGCCGGCATGGGCAGCCTCTCCGCCGCGCTGGCGCAGCAGATCAAGTACAGCGGCCCGAACACCCTGCTGAACGTCTCCTATGACATCGCCCGCGAGTTGTTCACGGCGGAGAACACGGAGTTCGTGCCCTTCTGGAAGCAGCAGACGGGGCAGGACATCACGGTCAACCAGAGCCATGCCGGCTCCTCCCGCCAGGCCCGCGCCATCATCGAGGGGCTTGAGGCCGACGTCGTGACCTTCAATCAGGTGCTGGACGTGCAGGCGCTGGTGAAGGCGGGCTTCGTGGCCAAGGACTGGCAGGCGAAATTCCCGAACAATGCCTCGCCTTATTATTCCTTTCCGGCCTTCCTCGTGCGCGCCGGAAACCCGAAGAACATCAAGGACTGGAATGACCTCGTCCGCGACGACGTGAAGGTCATCTTTCCGAACCCGAAGACTTCGGGCAATGCGCGTTACACCTATCTCGCCGCCTACGCCTATGCCCTGGAGCAGAACAAGGGTGACACCGCCAAGGCCGACGCCTTCGTGAAGAAGCTGCTCGCCAATGTGCCGGTGTTCGACACCGGCGGACGCGGCGCCACCACCACCTTCGTGGAACGCGAGACGGGCGACGTGCTGGTGAGCTTCGAGGCCGAGACCCGCGCCATTGCGGACGTCTACAAGGACAAGAAGCTCTCCACCGTGGTGCCGTCCGTGAGCGTGCTGGCCGAGTTTCCGGTGGCCGTGGTGGACAAGGTGGTGGACAAGCGCGGTTCGCGCATCGCCGCCCAGCAGTATCTGGAGTTCCTATATTCCCCCGCTGGCCAGACGGTGGCGGCCAAGGCTTATCACCGTGTGGTGGACAAGACCGTGGAGGAGAAGTTCAAGGATCAGTTCCCGCCCGTGCGCTTGGTGAAGGTGGAGGACGTGTTCGGCGGCTGGGACAAGGCCAATGCCGATCACTTCGTCTCCGGCGGGAAACTCGACCAGGTCTTCGGCGCCCGCTGAGCGGCGGTCCCTTAAGATTTCCGTCAGCCGTCCCTCGCCTTTCGCAAGAGGACCGTCATGCCCGGGCTCGTCCCGGGCATCCACGCGCGGCTGGCGAGAACGTCTGATGGGGCTCCGGGGCCCAACGCCTTGGATGGCCCGATCACGTCCGGCCATGACGAATGGAGAAGGCACCGCTTTTTCAGAGCGGCGGCTTGGCTGACAGAGCGCGGCCCTTCCGTGGACCTTCAGCCCCGTCCGTCTGCCGTAGTCCGCATGCGACAGTGGTTGTGTCGGCTTTCGTGCGTTCACGCGGCTGCCGCCGCGGGTAGAGTAAAAAAGACGTTATATGTCAGTTGTATGTGGCTTTGTGGGGCCTGCGGCACGCTCCTTGAATCGGTTCCGGCTGCCTCTTTGCGCAGAGCCGGAACCCTCCATGACCGAGACCGCCACCCTCTCCCTCACCGACGTCCCGCAGGTCTACAAGCGGCACGTCTTTGCCTGCTTCCAGCAGCGTCCGCCGACCCATCCGCGGGGCAGTTGCGGCGCGGCCGGCGCCCAGCCTTTGTGGGAGCGGCTCGGCAAGCAGATCGAGGCCACGGGCCAGCGGGATATCGTGATGACCGCCACCGGCTGCATGGGCTTCTGCCAAGCAGGGCCGATCATGGTCGTTTATCCGGAGGGCGTCTGGTATCAGCCGCGCACGCCGGAGGATGTGGACGAGATCGTGACCACCCATCTGGTGGGCGGCGCGCTGGTGGAACGGCTCGTGATCGTGCCGCGCATCTGAACCTTCCAAGCCAACAAAAAAGCCGGGCGCAAGGCCCGGCCTTTCCGTGAGGGCGGCTCGCGATCAGGCGATGAGCTTGCCCAGTTCTTCCACGATGGCCGCGCCCATGTCGGCGGTGCCGATGACCGGGCCGCCGGGGGTGCGGATGTCGCCGGTGCGCTTGCCCGAGGCGAGCACGGCGGCGATGGCTTCCTCGATCTTGTCCGCCACTTCGCCGAGGCCGAACGAATAGCGCAGGGCCATGCCCAGCGAGCCGATCATGGCGATGGGGTTGGCGATGCCGCGGCCGGCGATGTCGGGGGCCGAGCCGTGCACCGGCTCATACATGGCCGGGCGCTTGCCGGTGGCCTCGTCCAGCGCGCCGAGGGAGGCGGAGGGCAGCATCCCCAGCGAGCCGGTGAGCATGGAGGCGATGTCGGAGAGGATGTCACCGAAGAGGTTGTCGGTGACGATCACGTCGAACTGCTTGGGCCAGCGCACGAGCTGCATGGCGAGCGAATCCGCCAGCTGGTGCTCCAGCTCCACGTCCTTGTAGTCCTTCGCGTGCAGCGTCGTGATGGTCTCCTTCCAGAGCACGCCGGAGCGCATCACATTGTGCTTCTCGGAAGACGTCACCTTGTTGCGGCGGGTGCGGGCGAGCTCGAAGGCGACGCGGCCGATGCGGTCGATCTCGTAGGTGTCATAGACCTGCGTGTCGATGGCGCGGCGCTGGCCGTTGCCGAGATCGAGGATGGTCTTCGGCTCGCCGAAATAGACGCCGCCCGTCAGCTCGCGCACGATGAGGATGTCGAGGCCCTCGACCACTTCGCGCTTCAGCGATGAGGCATCCGCCAGCGCCGGATAGCACAGCGCGGGGCGCAGGTTGGCGAACAGGCCGAGATCCTTGCGCAGGCGCAGCAGGCCCGCCTCGGGGCGTGCCTCATAGGGCACGCTCGCCCACTTCGGGCCGCCAACGGCGCCGAGCAGGATGGCGTCCGCCGCCGCGGCGCGCGCCATGGCGGCATCCGAGATGGCGACCTGATGGGCGTCGTAGGCGCTGCCGCCGACCAGATCTTCCTCGATGGCGAAGGAAGCGATGCCCTGCTTGTCGAGGAAGCCGATGACGTGCTTCACCTCGGCCATCACTTCGGGGCCGATGCCGTCGCCGGCGAGGAGCAGGAGCTTGTGGGTCGCCATGGGGAAGGATCCTTGGGGTGCTTCAGTTTGTTTGGCGCGGAGTGCTAAAGGCTCGCGCCCTGTGTGACAAGCCGAAAGGCGCATGGAGCGATCGAGACGGGCGATCGCAAGGCAATGGCACGGCGCCGATCGCGGCCGGATGCGAAACCGCCCGGCACGGTGTCCCGGCCGGGCGGCTACGCACGCGCGGGGCGTGCGGTCAGGTGATGTACTGGGCGCCGTTGGCGGTCAGCGTCGAGCCGGTGATGAAGCCGGCATCGTCCGCCACCAGGAAGGCCACGGCCCGGGCGATGTCCTCCGGCTCGCCGAGACGGCCGACGGGAATGGTGGAGATGATCTTCTTGAGCACGTCCTCCGGCACCGCGCGCACCATTTCGGTGGCGATGTAGCCCGGCGCGATGGCGTTCACCGTGATGCCGAGCGCCGCGCTTTCCTGCGCCAGCGCCTTCACGAAGCCGATCTCGCCCGCCTTGGCGGCAGAGTAGTTGGTCTGGCCGAACTGGCCCTTCTGGCCGTTGATGGACGAGATGCAGACGATGCGGCCGAACTTGCGGGCGCGCATCCCCTCGATCACGTTCCGGCACATGTTGAAGGCGGAGTTCAGGTTGGTGTTGATCACCGCGTTCCACTGCTCCAGCGTCATGCGGTGGAGCGTGGCGTCGCGGGTGATGCCGGCATTGTTGACGAGCACTTCAACGGGGCCGACATCGGCCTCCACCTTGGCGATGCCCGCCTTGCAGGCCTCGAAATCCGAGACGTCCCACTTGAACACCGGGATGCCGGTCTTCTCGTGGAAGGCCTGCGCGGCAGCGTCATTGCCCGCGTAATTGGCGGCCACCTTGTAGCCCTTGTCCTTCAGCGCGATGGAAATGGCTTCGCCAATTCCGCGCGTACCCCCGGTCACCAAAGCAACGCGTGACATGTCTGCCTCCCTCTCCCTCAATGAGCCCTTCCGGCGGCCGCAAGACCGCATGTCCGGCACAGGCCGGGCAATCTTCGGGCTTCTCGCAAACGGGTAACGTCATCTGGAAAACCGCGGCCGCCCCCCGGCGGCCGCGCGGGTCCGGGCCCCGGCTCAGGGGCGCTCGACGCAGAGCGCGATGCCCATGCCGCCGCCGATGCAGAGCGTGGCGAGGCCCTTCTTGGCGTCGCGCTTCTGCATCTCGTGCAGCAGGGTCACGAGGATGCGGGTGCCGGAGGCGCCGATGGGATGGCCGATGGCGATGGCGCCGCCGTTCACATTGACCTTCGCGGTATCCCAGCCGAGGCCCTTGTTGACGGCGATGGCCTGGGCGGCGAACGCCTCGTTGGCCTCGATGAGGTCGAGATCATCGACGGTCCAGCCGGCCTTCTCCAGCGCCAGCTTGGAGGCGGGGATCGGGCCGGTGCCCATCACGGCCGGATCGACGCCGGCCTGCGCCCAGGAGACGATGCGGGCGAGCGGGGTCTTGCCTTCCTTGGCGGCCCGCTCGGCACTCATGAGCACGACGGCGGCGCCGCCGTCGTTGATGCCGGAGGCGTTCGCGGCGGTCACCGTGCCGTCCTTGACGAAGGCCGGCTTCAGCTTCTGCATGGCCTCGATGGTGGCGCCGTGGCGGGGATATTCGTCCGTATCCACCACCACGTCGCCCTTGCGGCTGGAGATGGTGACGGGGACGATTTCCTCCTTGAAGCGCCCGGCCTTCTGGGCCGCCTCGGCCTTGTGCTGGGAAGCGACGGCGAATTCGTCCTGCTCGGCGCGGGTGATCTGGAACTGGGTCGCCACGTTCTCGGCGGTGTTGCCCATGTGGTAGCCGTTGAAGGCGTCCCACAGGCCGTCCTTGATCATGGTATCAACAAGGTCGAGCGAGCCCATGCGGGTGCCGTTGCGCAGGTGCGCGGCATGGGTGGACTGGCTCATGGATTCCTGGCCGCCGGCCACCACCAGCGAGCTGTCGCCATTCTTGATGGCCTGATATCCAAGCGCCACGGAACGCAGCCCCGAGCCGCACACCTGGTTGACCTGCCAGGCCGGGCTCTCGATTGGAACGCCGGCGGCGATGGAGGCCTGGCGGGCGGGATTCTGGCCCTGGGCGGCGGTCAGCACCTGGCCGAGAATCACTTCGCTGACTTCGGATGCAGCAACGCCGGCCCGCTCCAGAGCGGCCTTGATGGCGATGGCGCCCAGCTGGTGCGCCGGAAGCGTGGACAGGGCGCCGTTGAAGGACCCCACGGGGGTGCGGGCGGCGCTGACGATGACGACGTCGTCGGTCATGGGCTTCTCTCCTGGGGCGGCCTTGCGTGCGCCGCACTCGATGCGGTCGCATCGTGGTTGCCCCGCGAACCCGCTGTCAATGATCCAGATCAGTGGTTCAGAGCTTCCTGCGCGCCGCATCATGGAAACGCGCGCGGCGCACACAAAGTGGTAGCCGGACTGCCGGAAAGGTTCTAACGTGATCCCGCCCAAGGGAAAAACGGATGACCGGACAATGGCTAAGACGCAAGAGCCAGTCACCATCAAGAAATATGCGAATCGCCGCCTCTACAACACGGGTACCAGTACCTATGTGACCCTCGAAGACCTCGCCAACATGGTGAAGGAGGGGGAGGACTTCGTCGTCTATGACGCGAAGAACGGTGACGACATAACGCATTCTGTCCTGACGCAGATCATCTTCGAGCAGGAGAACAAGGGGCAGAATCTTCTTCCCATTGCTTTCCTGCGGCAGATCATCCGTTTCTACGGCGACAGCATGCAGATGATGGTGCCGCGCTTCCTCGAGATGTCCATCGAGAGCTTCACCAAAGAGCAGGGACGCATGCGCGACCAGGTCTCCAAGACCATCGTCGGCACGCCCTTCGGTGGCTTTGAGGATCAGGTTCGCCGCAACATGGAGGTGTTCGAGCGCGCCTTCAACATGTTCATCCCCTTCAAGGGCGATGAGACGCCGGCAGAGACCACCACGCCCGCCGCGCAGCCTGCCGCTGCGGCCAGTTCCGGCGACGAGCTGGAGGCGCTGAAGCGCCAGATGGCGGACATGCAGCAGAAGCTGGAGAAGCTCGTTTCCAAGCCGGAAGGCGGAAGCCAGTAATTGCGACAACCGCGCGATGGGTTCGGCCCATCGCGCGCCAGTTCCCCTTCGAGCGAGAGAGACCTTTCCAGAGCGGCGCCAGCACCGGGCGCCGTGGCCTCAGGTGCCGTGCTCTGTCGCCAGCGGGCGCGCAAGCCCGCTCAGCGAGCCCTGGAAATAGTCGCACCCCCATTCGAGCAACTGGGCGGCGACGATCTCGTTCTGCACCCATTCCGCGACGGTCTCGATCCCCAGTTGGCGGGAGAGGGTGAGCAGCGCCCGCACGAAAGCCTGATCGTCCGGCGATTTTGCCATGTTGATGATGTAGCCGCCGTCGATCTTCACCAGATCGACGCCGAGCTTGCGCAGGTTGCGGAAGGACGTGGCGCCGGCGCCGAAGTCGTCGATGGCGATGCGTGCGCCGGAGGGGCGCACCTGCGCGATGAAGTTGCGCGCGGCCGAGAGATGATCCACCGCCACCGACTCCGTCAGCTCGACGATGAGCCGGCGCCCGATGTCCGTGTCCACTTCCCGCCGGTAGAGTGCGATCCACGCCTCGTCCATGATGGAGGAGGCGGAGACGTTGATCGAGACGTGCAGCGTTGGGTCGCGGCGCATGTCGGCGGCGACCTGCTTCAGCATGCTGCGGTCCAGATGGCCCATGAGGCCGAGGGAGTCCGCCGCAGCCACGAGACGGTGGCCGGAATACTGCCGCGAGTAGCGGTCATGGGCGATGCGGGCGAGCGCCTCGCAGAACACCAGGGTGCGGGTGGTGGCGCGCACCACGGGCTGGTAGGCAACCGTGACGTCATTGCGGTCGATGGCCTGCACGATCTCGTCGGCCATCTGCAGATTGGCCCGGCGGCGGCCCTCGTTCCGTGTGCCCTGCAGGTCGAGGAAGAAGCGCCCGCGCCCCCGGCGCTTGGCCATCTCATGCGCTTCCTGCAGGCGGGCGATGATCGCATCGGGCGCCTCGCCCTGGTGCGGGGGCAGGATGGCGCCGATGGTGACGCTTACCGGCAGTTGGCCCTCGCCGGCGGAGAGCCGCGCCTCGCGAATTTCGGAGATGAGCCGCTCACCGAACGCGCCGAGGGCCTCCACCGATGTTTCGGTCAGGAGGATGGCGAACTTGTTGCCGGAGAAGCGCAGCAGCAGATCGGCGCTGGAGAGCTGCTGGCGCAACCGGCCCGCCAGCGCCACCAGAAGCCGGTCGGCGGTCTCGAAGCCGAAGCGGTCGTTGATCCGGCCGAGGTCATCGAGTCCCACGAGCAGCAGCGCCCAGCGCGCCTGCGGTCCGAAGGGGAGGGTGCCGAGGGCCTCCGTGAGATGCCGGCGGGTGAGGGCGCCCGTGAGCGGGTCTGCGGTCCCGCCCGGGATGACCGGGGCGAGGAGAGGGAGGATCTCCAGCGTGCCGACCGCCTGCTCCGGCTGGCCGTCGCTGCCCGCCCGCCAGCGGCCCTGGTCATGGACGCGGAAGGCTGCGGGCGTGCCGTCGATCGCCGGCCGGACCAGCGCCTCGTAGGGCATGCTGGCCAGTGGCAGGGCGCGCGCGAAGCGGTGGTAGTCGGTGCTCTCGTCCGTGCAGCCGAGGAAGGCGCGAAACGTCGTGCCGCGGCCGAGCTGCTCCAGCAGCGCCGGCCCGAGGGCTTCGCCGCTGTTGGCGCTCCAGTGGACGGTGTTGGCGGTGAGATCCCAGCGATAGACGAGACACTGCAAGGTCTGCAGGGCCTGAAGGGTCTGTTCGGGCGTATCGAGCACAGTTTTGGGCTCGCCGGCAGGGGGGGCCGGCGTCACGGGCGAGCTAGGATTGCGACCGGCCACCGGAACTCCATTTGACCTTTCCAGCCATGCGCGCAGCTTTCGCGCGTGAATTGTCCCTGAAACCCGAGAGGTGCGAAAGGTACAATTGCGCGGCTATCAAAAAATGTCGGCGCCCCTTCGGAACGCCCCGCACCCGTCAGGTGGTCGGTGGCGCGACAGACACATCGCGCTGGGCGACGCGGATCGAAACCGAGAAGCCCGTCAGCACGTCCAGCAGCATCACGCAGATGAGCAGGGCGAAGGTGCTGGTGCCCGCCTGCGGGACCATGAGGAACTCCACCACGCTGGCGATGAGCAGCAGCATGGACAGCATGTGGTCGACGATCGAGCGGGACGAAACCCGCGTCGCCTTGATCAGCTCCACGAACAGGATCAGCAGGCTGATCGCCACGAAGCCGTCGCCGAGCGAGATCTGCCAGCTGGCGCCCGAGGGCAGGTTGAAGCTCGCCACCGTCGCCCGCCAATCGGATCCCGGCGTGATGAAGGCGATGATGTTGTAGATCGCCAGCGGGATGATCAGCAGGGGGATGGGTGTCAGCATGTCGGGCTCCTGGGACCGTCCTGCGCCGCACGGCGTGCGGTGCCGGTGATCCATGACAACGTTATCGCACCGGAGGGCTCCGGAACGGGCGATCCGCGTTCCGGTCCGAGGCATCGAAGCCGCGAGGCAGGCGCCTGACGCCCGGCCGTGCGGCAACAGGCGCCATGGGTCGCACGGACGGGTTAAGAAGTTGTCGAAGGACCTTCCGGCATATGCAAACGCCGGCCTCGGCGAACCGATTCCGGCGTTCCAACACACGGGTCCTGGATATCCGCCTCCTCAGGCGGGCAACCGCACGCTGTGCGGCAATGCCCGTCCCGACGCCGCCGCGCGTGCGACGGCTGATGAAGCTCAGACCTCGGCGGTCTTGGGCTTCAGGATCTGGCGACCGCGATACATGCCGGTCTTCAGGTCCAGGTGATGCGGGCGGCGCAGCTCGCCGGAATCCTTGTCTTCCACATAGGTGGGCTGCTTCAGCGCATCGGCCGAACGGCGCATGCCGCGACGGGACGGCGAGGTCTTTCTCTTAGGGACAGCCATTGTCCAAACTCCAGGAACGTCCGAATGCCAGGGCCTGCTGCGTCGGTTCGCGCAGGCCATGCGAAACCATCATCTCGATTGAGAGGGGCGCCTTATACAGCGTCAGGACCGGAAGCGGAAGGCCCTGCGCGCCGAAAAGCCCGCCGATGTTGCAAGGCGGGGCCATTCCCACCGGCCCGGCCGCCTTGCCAAGATTTAATGCCGCACGTGCGGTCTTTGATTCCATTGCGGAAACTGCCGCAAGGGCGGCGCGGATTTTCTCCTCCGCGGGTGTGGTGCCTCAAGAATGCCCCCTTGTCAGCGAATGTGACCTGGGCAAGGGTGCCGCCGCAACGGACGACCCGTTACAGCTTCAAGGACAGTGGATCACATGATGCGTCCCGCTCCCACCGCCGCGCTCGCGGTTGCTCTCACCGCCTTCGCCTTCGGCGGCCAGGCGTTCGCCCAGACGGCGGCGCCGGGCGCCACCCCGCCGGCGGCGGCAGCCCCGGCCAAGCCGGCCGACAGCGACCCGGTGGTTGAGACGGTGAACGGCGCGCCCATCCGCGCCAGCGAACTGGCCATCGCGGAAGACGACATCGGCCCCGGCCTGCCGCAGGTGCAGGGCGCCGCGCGTCAGGAATACATCCTGTCCTTCCTGACTGACATGACCCTGCTGGCCCAGGCCGCGCAGGCGCAGAAGCTCGACCAGAGCCCGGAATTCGCGGCCAAGATGAACTATCTGCGCACCAAGGCGCTGATGGAGACCCTCATGGCTGCCGAGGCCAAGAAGGCCGTGACCGAGGATGCCAAGCGCAAGACCTATGACGAGTTCGTCAAGCAGACGAAGCCGGAGACCGAGGTCCACGCTCGCCATATCCTCGTGGACAGCGAGGCCAAGGCCAAGGAAATCGCCGCCAAGGCCAAGGCTGGCGCCGATTTTGCCAAGCTTGCCAAGGAAAACTCCAAGGACAGCGCCGAGGACGGCGGCGATCTCGGCTACTTCACCAAGGACCAGATGGTGCCGGAATTCGCCGACGCCGCCTTCAAGCTGGACAAGGGCCAGGTCTCCGATCCGGTGAAGACCCAGTTCGGCTGGCACGTCATCAAGGTCGAGGACAAGCGCCAGAAGCCGATCCCGACCTATGAGCAGGTCTCCGACCAGATCGACCAGTATCTCATCCGCAAGGCGCAGTCCGATCTCGTGACCAAGCTGCGCTCCGATGCGAAGGTCGAGAAGACCTCGGCTGCGCCCTCGGCCGCCCCGGCTGCGCCCGCGACCCCTGCGGCTCCGGCCGGCGCTGCGCCTGCGGCCCCGAAGAACTGACGTTTCTTGATCCGGGCGGTTCTCCGTCCGCATGGAGAAGGCCCGGCCGCTCGCGCGCGCCGGGCCTTTTCTTTGGGCCTCAGGCGGCGCCCTTGAGGATGAGGTGCACGCGGCGCGGGATGTCCCCGGCAGCGCCGAGGTCGCCGGTCAGCAGGCGCATCCAGGCAAAGCCGAACAGCATTTCGACAATGGCTGCACCGTCCGCATCGGCCGGAAGGTCGCCGCGGGCGATGCCACGCTCGACGATCTCGCGCACATAGGCCCGCCGCTCGATCAGAAAAGCGCGCAGGCGCTCCAGCGCTTCAGGGTCCGACTGGGCTTCGGCGATGATGGAGCGGAAGGCGGCGCCGGCGGGCGTGTGGCGCCAGAAATCAAAGAGCCGGCTCAGGACGTCTTCCAGATCCCCTTGCAGGGAGCCGGTGTCCGCCTGGAGCACGGTCTCCTTCTGCCGCGCATAGACATCGATGAGCAGCGCGGCCTTGTTGGGCCACCAGCGATAGATGGTCGGCTTGCCGGCGCCCGCCCGGCGCGCGACCGCCTCGATGCTGAAACCGCCCAGCCCATCCTCCGCGAGGATCGCCGCTGCCGCATCGAGAATGGCTGCGGCACTCTCCGGGTTGCGCCGGCCCCCGATGGAGGTGCGGCGGCGCGTCTGGGCGGTCTCGGCAGCATCAGTCATGGGAATTGGTTAGAGCACCGGGCGGCGCAATGGCAATGTGGCCGGTGCCCCTTGACCGGCGGAGGCCCTCATTCTAGCTTTATTGAAACGGTCCGTTTCGTTCAAATATGAGCTTCCCATGACCGAGTCCGTGCCCCCCGCTCAGCCTTCTCCCCCTGCGCCGCTCTGCCGCTACCGGCTCTCCGTGGGTGCCTCGCTCGGCGCCTATCCCCTCATCACCGGCATCCTCTACGGGCTCGGTCCTCTCACCGAGACGTGGGAGGTGTGGCAGAAGACGCTCGCCATCGTGCCGGTGATGGTGCCTTGCATGGTGTTCGGCGTCATTCCGGGCGTTCAGCGCATCGGCGGGAGGTGGGTGCGGCGGGCGTCGCGGAACTGACGCAGCGGGGCCTTGCCTATGTCATCGAGGTGCGGCACACCCAGCCTGCCAACTCTTTGAGGGCTGTCATGTCCGCGTCCATCTCCCCGCTCGCTCCGTCCGCCTTGCCCGAGGTGCCGCCTGTGCCGGGCGTGCGTTTCGCCACCGCCGAGGCGGGCATTCGCTACCAGGGCCGCACCGATGCGCTGCTCGTGGCGTTCGACAAGGGAACGGCCGTCGCGGGCGTCACGACCCGCTCGCTCTGCCCCTCCGCGCCTGTCGAGTGGTGCCGCGAGGCCCTGAAGAAGGGCAAGGCGCGCGGCCTCGTCGTCAATTCTGGCAATGCCAATGCCTTCACCGGCCTCAAGGGGCGCGAGTCCACCGCGCTGACGGCGCGCATCGCCGCCGATGCACTGGGCTGCAAGCCCACGGAGATCTTCCTCGCCTCCACCGGCGTCATCGGCGAGCCGCTGGATGCCACCAAGTTCCAGGGCGTGATGGGCGATATGGCCGGCCGCCTCGCCGCCGGCCCGTGGGAAGGCCCCGCGCGTGCCATCATGACCACGGACACCTTTCCGAAGCTCGCCACCGCGCAGGTGCCCTTCGGCAACACCACGGTCACGATCGCTGGCATCGCCAAGGGCGCGGGCATGATCGCCCCCGACATGGCGACCATGCTCTCCTTCGTCTTCACCGATGCGCCCATCGCGGCGCCGGTGCTCCAGAAGCTGCTCTCCAAGCTGGTAGTGAACAGCTTCAATGCCGTGACCGTGGATGGCGACACCTCTACTTCCGATACGCTTCTCCTTTTCGCGACGGGCGCGGCGAAGGAAGTCGGCGCGCCGGCCGTGAAGGACAGTGCCGATCCGGTGCTGCGTCCCTTCCGCAAGGCGCTGAAAGCGGTTCTCAATGATCTGGCCGAGCAGGTCGCCCGCGACGGCGAAGGCGCGCGCAAGCTGATCCGCGTGCATGTGTCGGGCGCCGTCTCCAAGGGCTCCGCCCGCCGCATCGCCTTCTCCATCGCCAATTCGCCGCTGGTGAAGACGGCGGTCGCCGGCGAGGACGCCAATTGGGGGCGCGTCGTGATGGCCGTGGGCAAGGCCGGTGAGCCTGCCGACCGCGACCGCCTCGCCATCTCCTTCGGCGATATCCGCGTGGCGGCGGAAGGCGCGCGCGACCCGTCCTATGACGAGCAGGTGGTCTCCGACTACATGAAGGGCGATGTCATCGACATCCGCGTGGACCTCGGCCTCGGCAAGGGGGCGGATCGCGTCCTGACCTGCGATCTGACCAAGGAATACGTGGCCATCAACGGCGATTACCGCTCGTGAAGATCACGCTCGTCGCCGCCTGCGCGCTGGTGGATGCCGACAACCGGGTGCTGGTGGCCCAGCGCCCGGAAGGCAAGGCGCTGGCCGGCCTCTGGGAGTTCCCCGGCGGCAAGGTGGAGCCCGGCGAGCGGCCCGAAGCCTGCCTTATCCGGGAATTGCATGAGGAACTCGGCATCACGGTGAAGGAGGCGTGCCTTGCGCCGCTCACCTTTGCCAGCCACGGCTATGAGACCTTCCATCTGCTGATGCCGCTGTGGATCTGCCGCCGTTGGGAAGGGCAGGTCATCGCTCGTGAGCACAAGGCGCTGAAGTGGCTGCGTGCAGGCAAGCTGCGCGAGATCCCCATGCCGCCGGCGGACGAACCGCTCATTCCGCCGCTGATCGACCTTCTCGGTCCCTGAGGCGGCGGCCGCATGGGTGTGCGGCTGGTTCAAGGTTTTTCTTCAAGTATTTATAGATGAGTGTCCCGCCTGCTCGGTCCGCCCGCAGCGTGCGGTGCGGACGCTCGCGCGTGGGCTTTGATGTTGTGAGCGGCCCGACGGTTCCGCTCCCGTTGTTACCTGAAAAGTGGCGGTAACAAAAAACCTTCATCTGTCCTTCAGACTGCATCCGGAAGTTTTCGTCGCAGAAAAGCACCAATTAAGCGTGGCCATGACCGTTGCGCCGCGCTACCTCTTTCATCCAATATCATGCTCTCTGCGTCCGGTGTTTTTCCGGATTTGGACAATCATAAGTTGTGGGGCGGGATTTGGGGCGTTGGATGGGGACGGCTCGGGTCGGTTGGGTGGTCATGCTCGCGCTTCTGGTCGCGGCCTGCTCCAGTGGGCCTGGGGAGGCCGACATGAAGGAGGCGATGGACCGCCTGTTCCGACAGGAGGTGGACACCTATAACGCCAAGGTGAAGGAAGAGAACAAGCGCCTCGGCCGGGCCAAGTTCGCCGAAAAATCCTATCCGGTGATCGCCCAGCTGAAGAAAATCGACTGCGTGCGCCCCGATTCGAAGCCCGGCTACATCTGCTATTTCGAGATGAGCCTCGACGGCATGCAGCAGAAGCGGCCGGGCCGTTTCTATGTGGAAGGTGGCTCCTGGGTCTATGCCCGGCCCTAGAGCCGGAGGGCGTGAGACCCGAGGTCCCGATCTGCGGCCTCACACCACCAGCGGCGCCAGGGCGCGCTTCAGATGCTCCGGCAGCGGCACCGGGCGGCGTGTGTCGCGATCCACATAGACATGGACGAAATAGCCCTGCGCCGAGGCCGTGTCCTCGCCCTGTCGGAAGATGCCGATTTCGTAGCGCACGGAGGTGTTGCCGAGCTTCACCACCCGGAGGCCGGCTTCCACCGTTTCCGGGAAGGTGAGGCTCTGGAAATAGGAGCAGCGGGTTTCGACGACGAGGCCGATGGCCGCGCTCTCGTGCGGGTTCACCCCGTCCGTCCGCATCAGATACTCGGCCACCACCGTATCGAAATAGGCGTAATAGACGACGTTGTTCACGTGGCCATAGACGTCCATGTCCGACCAGCGGGTGGTGATGGGCAGGAAGTGCGGGAAGGACGAGCGCAACGCGGGTGCCTCCCGTTCCCCCTTGGGCGCGGCGTCACGGGGAGCAGCTTCGGCCTTGGTCATCACGGATCACCCTCGTCTCGGACGGGGCGATGGTCACCACGCCGGCCAGAAGGTCAAGCCCGCTCGGCCATCAGGGCGTCTCGCCCGCCGGCTTTTCCGTGGTGCCGAGCGCGTCCGCAAGGCGCATCTTGGCCGAGCCGGGCCGCAGCGGCTTCTGCTGGCTCTCGTGCGGTACCCAGCCGGACAGCCAGACGATCTCGAACGTCGCCCGCACCCGTCCGTCCGCATCGGAGAAGCGCTCCGCGTAGATTTCCGCCGCCCGCAGCAGGGTCGCCCGGCGCAGCGGCACGCGGCGGCGCTCGGCCAGCACGTTGCCCGCGCCCATGCGCCGCAGCTCGTTCATCAGCGTGAAGGGGGAGCCGTAGCGCACCACCACGCGATCTACGTCGGTCACCGGCAGAGCAAAACCCGCGCGCTGAAGCAGCCCGCCCATGTCGCGCACGTCCGCGAAGGGGGCGACGCGGGGCGAGACGCCGCCCGTGGTCTCACTCTCGGCTATGGCGAAGGCTTCGCGCAGCTCAGCAAGGCTGCCGCCGCCGATGAGGGCGGCGAGGAACAGCCCGTCCGGCTTCAACGCCCGGCGCACCTGCGCGAAGGCGCCCGGCAGGTCGTTGACCATCTGGAGTGCGAGCGCCGACACCACAAGATCGAGCGAACCATTGGCGAAGGGCAGGGCCTCCTCGTCCGCCACGATCGTGCGTTCCGATGCGGCAAGCCCCGCCGCGAGCGGCGCGGCCCGCACCAGCGTGCCGATGCCGGGATGGCCGGCGAGGGCGCGGGAGAGAAGATCGGTGGGGGTGCCGAGATCCACCGCCGTCTCGAAGCGCCGCTTCACCGTGAGCAGGCGCTCGGACAGGTCTTCCGCCGCCCGCTCCAGAAGGAAGGGCTCGGGGCCGAGGGCGAGGGCGCGGGCCTGACGGGCGCGCAGCAGGGCGCGATCGAAGACGAGGGGATGGCTCATGCGGGTGCATATAGGCGCTTCACGGCCGCGATGCATCCGTCTCAGGGACAGACGGAAAGCGTGACCGGATCGGCTCCGGCCGGCAGGAGATCGCTCATCTGCGTGCAGCGGCCTTCAACGCAGATGCGGTAGTCGGCGGTGGCGCCCGAGCGGCGCAACGCCAGCGAGGGGAGGGGCGCGGCCCTGGGGTGGGCCACATAGCGGTCGCCCTGGAGCACGGCGTCCGGCGGCGGCTCCATGCCCGCCCCCGATCCCTCGATGCGCATCTCGGTGAGGGTGAGGCCCTCTGCGCTCGCGCGCCAGTCCTCCGCCCATTCCGTCTTCTGCACCGAATGGGTCCACAGGAGCGTGATCGCGGCGCCGAGGCGCACCGTGGCACCGGCGCCCGACAGGCAGATGAGCAGGGGAGCAGCCATGGACGCGAGTTTATGGGCCCGCCTCCAAAAAGCGAACCCCGCGCCGACGGGCGCGGGGCCGGAGGGCCGGAAGCCGCAGGAGATGCGGCCTCGGCGCTATCGAGGGGCCGGGCACTGCCGCCCGGCGTCCCTCAGTTCATGTTGAGGACGATGCGCCCGTCGATGCCGCCTTCTTCCATGCGGTGGAATATCTCGTTGATGTTCTCGAGCTTGTCCCACGAGAAGTGGGCAGCCACCTGACCGTTGCCGGCGAACTCGAGGGCCTCTTCCAGATCCTGGCGGGTGCCCACGATGGAGCCGCGCACGGTGATGCGCTTCAGCACCGTGTCGAAGATGGGCATGGCGAACATGCCCGGAGGCAGACCGCACAAGGCCATGGTGCCGTGGGCGCGCAGCACGTTGAATGCCTGTTCGAACGCCTTGGGCGAGACGGCCGTGACGAGCACACCGTGGACGCCGCCGATGGCCTTCTGCACCACGGCCCCCGGATCTTCCTCGCGGGCGTTCACGACCAGTTCGGCGCCCAGCTTCTTCGCCAGTTCCAGCTTGTCGGGATGCACGTCGATGGCCACCACATGCATGCCCATGGCCTTGGCATACTGCACGGCCATGTGGCCGAGCCCGCCGATGCCCGAAATGGCGACCCATTCGCCCGGCTTCACCTCGGTTTCCTTCAGGCCCTTGTAGACCGTCACGCCGGCGCACAGCACGGGCGCGGCCGGACCCCAGTCCAGCTTGTCGGGCAGGCGGCCCACGTAATTGGGATCGGCCACCGCATATTCGGCAAAGCTGCCGTTGACGGAATAGCCGGTGTTCTGCTGGTCGGCGCAGAGCGTTTCCCACCCCGTGCGGCAGTGGGGACAATAGCCGCAGGCGGTGTGCAGCCACGGAATGCCCACGCGGTCGCCTTCCTTCACGCGCTTCACCCGGCTGCCGACGCCGACCACGGTGCCGACGCCCTCATGGCCGGGAATGAACGGCGGCTTCGGCTTCACCGGCCAGTCGCCCTTCACCGCGTGCAGGTCGGTGTGGCACACGCCGGTGGCGGCGATGCGGACCAGGATCTGCTCGGGGCCGGGCTCGGGCACGGGCACCTGCTCGATCACGAGGGGTTGGCCCAGCTGGTGGACGACGGCGGCTTTCATCATGTTGGTCATGGCCGGTCTCCTTCTGCCGCGGAGAAGACCGCAGGCCGCCGGGGCGCACCTTGATCCGCATCAAGCTCCTGCCAGTCACGGAGCGTTCACTTCGGTGGGCGGTATGGCGTTATTGGAATTTTTGCTCAACAGGTGTCGCAACGGCACCGTTGCATTGCTTGATGCGGATCAACGCAGCCGATGCGGCGCGGCAGGACAGTGCCGCATCCCCGGACGCATCGCTGATCGACGGGGAGCGGGGCGCACGGCGCCCGGGCGGTGCCGCGTGCGGGCGGCGTCCCTTGGGGCTCCAGCAGGATGCCTGCCGACCGGCGGGCCCGGTCCTCTCACCGAATGGAAACGGCCATGGCTTACGCAAGCACCAATCCCTTCACCGCCGAGGTCCTCCAGACCTTTCCCAACGCCACCGATGCCGAGGTGGTGGCGGCCATCGATGCCGCCCATGCCGCATTCCTGGGCTGGCGCGAGACGTCCTTCGCCTATCGCGCCCGCATCCTCCAGAATGCCGCCGACCTGCTGCGTCGCGACGTGGACGGCTATGCCCGCCTGCTGACGCTGGAGATGGGCAAGCTCTTCTCCGAGGCGAAGGGAGAGGTGGAACTCTCCGCCCGCATCTTCGAATATTATGTCCAGAATGCCGAGCGCCTGCTGGAGCCCGAGCCGCTGCCCGTGGCCGATCCGGCGGAAGGGAAGGCTGTTCTGGTCTGCGAGCCGCTTGGGGTGCTGCTGGCCATCGAGCCGTGGAACTTCCCCTATTACCAGATCGCCCGCATCATCGCGCCGCAGCTCTCGGCGGGGAATACCGTCCTGCTGAAGCACGCCTCCAACGTGCCCCAGAGCGCCGCCGCCTTCGAGCGTCTGATGCTGGAGGCCGGACTGCCCAAGGGCGCCTTCCGCAACCTTTACGCCACCCGCGCGCAGATTGAACTCATCCTCAACGATCCGCGTGTCCATGGCGTTGCCCTCACCGGCTCGGAAGGGGCGGGTGCGGAGGTGGCGTCCGTTGCTGGCAAGGCGCTCAAGAAATCCACCATGGAGCTTGGCGGCGCCGACGCCTTCGTCGTGCTTAAGGATGCGGACCTTGCCAAGACGGTGAAATGGGCGGTCTTCGGCCGCCACTGGAACGGCGGGCAGGTGTGCGTCTCGTCCAAGCGCATGATCATCGTGGACGAGGTCTATGACGCCTTCTTCGAGCAGTACAAGGCGGGTGTCGCGGGCCTGAAGGCGGGCGATCCCTTCGATGCGCAGACGACGCTCGCGCCCCTGTCTTCGCAGGGGGCTGCGGACGAGGTGAAGCAGAAGATCCAGGAGGCGGTCGCCCATGGCGCTACCGCCATCGAGGTGGGCGCGCCGGTGCCGAACCAGGGCGCCTTCGTGCAGCCGACCATCCTCACCAACATCACCGAGGACAATCCGGCCCGCTACTGGGAGTTCTTCGGTCCCGTCTCCATGCTCTTCCGCGCCAAGGACGAGGACGATGCGGTGCGTATCGCCAACGACTCGCCCTTCGGTCTCGGCGGCTCGGTCTTCACCTCGGACACGAAGCATGGGGCGGAGGTGGCGAAGCGCATCTCCACCGGCATGGTGTTCGTGAACCATCCCACCATGGTGAAGGCGGACCTGCCCTTCGGCGGTATCCGCCGCTCGGGCTATGGGCGCGAACTCCTCGGTCTCGGGCTCAAGGAGTTCGTCAACCACAAGCTCATCGACGTGGTGGACATAGACGCGCCCTTCTGAGCGCGAACTCATCCCCGCGCGGCCCGCACCGCGCGGGGATCGGTCACACCGGGCGCGCCGGGACGCGGCGCACCTGGAGCAGGTGCCAGCCGAGGAAGACGGCGAGCAAGGCAAAGCCGGAAATGTCCGACATGGGCACGGCGGCGACGAACAGCAGCGCCGCCAGCCCCGCCACGATGCGCTCGATGAGGCCGAGCGGGCCGAACAGCCATCCGATGGCGATGGCCCCCAGCAGCCCGATGACGATGCAGGCCTTGGCGAACACGTAGGCCACCTCGACCCAGTAGCCGTAATGGGCCGCGATCTCGCCGCCCTGTTGGAGCATGAGGGTCGGCTCGTAGACAGCCATCACCGGAATGAGAAAGCCGGCGAGCGCGATGCGGCAGGCCTGCCAGCCGATGGCATCGGGCGAGGCCTTGGCGATGGGCGCCGCGGCGAGGGCGGCCAGCGCCACCGGCGGCGTCAGGTCGGCGATGATGCCGTAATAGAAGACGAACATGTGGCTGACGATCAGCGGCACGCCGAGCGCAAGCAAGGCGGGCGCCGCCAGCGAGGCAGTGATGATGTAGGTGGGGATCGTCGGGATGCCGGTGCCGAGGATGATGCTGGTGACGATGGTCAGCAGCAGCGAGAGCCACAGCGTCTCCTTGCCGATGGACACCACCCAGCCGCCGAAGATCGTCGCCGTGCCGGTGAGCGTGAGCACGCCGATGACCGTGCCGACGATGGCGCAGGCCATGCCCACGGGCAGCGCCTGCCGGGCACCTTCCGCCAGCCCGTCCCGACAGAGCGCCAGCGTCGTCCGCCCGCCGCGCGTGATCGCGTTCACGACGATGAGCGCCAGCACGAGGCCGACGATGACCATGACGCCGAACTGGAAGAAGCTGGCGCACACGAGCCCGATGAGGATCCAGAAGGCGAGGCGCAGAGCGGGCTTTCCCGCTTCGCCGGCAAGGCTCTGGCCGAGGATGAGCACCACGGTGAGCGCGAGGCCCACGGCGCCGGCGAACAAAGGCGTGTAGCCCGCGAACAGCAGATAGACGAGCACGGCGAGCGGCAGCAGCAGATACCAGCCGCGCCGGAGCGCCGGGATCACGCGCGGCACCCTGTCCTTCGGGATGCCGACGAGGCCGTGCTTGCCTGCTTCCAGATGCACCATCCAGAAAGCGGAGGCGAAATAGAGGATGGCCGGGATGATGGCGGCCTTCACGATGGTGGCGTAAGGCACGCCGATGGTCTCTGCCATGATGAAGGCCACCGCGCCCATCACCGGCGGCATGATCTGCCCGCCCATGGAGGCGGTGGCCTCCACCCCGCCCGCGAAGGAGGCGGAATAGCCGAAGCGCTTCATCAGTGGGATGGTGAACTGGCCGACCGTCACCACATTGGCGACGCCCGAGCCGGAAATGGTGCCCATGAGGGCGGAGGAGAACACCGCCACCTTCGCCGGCCCGCCCCGCGCGCGGCCGAAGAGGCCCAGAGCGATGTCGTTGAAGAGCTGGATCATGCCGGCCCGCTCCAGGAACGTGCCGAACAGGACGAAGAGGAAGATGTAGGTGGCGGAGACCGCGATGGGCGTGCCGTAGATGCCCTCCGTGCCGAAGGACATCTGCTCCACGATCTGCTCCAGCGAATAGCCGCGATGGTCGAGCGGGGCGGGCAGATACTGGCCGAACAGGCCATAGAGCAGGAAGGCGCCGCAGATGAGCGGCAGGGCCGCCCCCATCATCTGCCAGGAGATGACGAACACCACCACGATGAGGGCGATGCCCATCACGAAATCGGCCTGCGAGATCTCGCCGGCCCGCAGGATCAGGTCGTTATAGAAGATCCACTGATAGAGCCCGGTGCCGAAGCCGATGAGCCCCAGCCCCCAGCCGAGCGCCAGCGTCGCCTTGTTCGTCGAGCGGTGGTTGGCGATGAGCGCCGCCGAGATGAGGCACAGGAAGCCCACGTGCAGCGCGCGGATCACCTGGCTGGGCAGGATGGCATAGGTGGAGACGAAGAGCTGGTAGGCCGAGAAGGCGATGGCGATCCAGAACAGCAGCGTGCCCTTGAAGCCCGTGCCGAAGCCGGGCGGCAGGCCATGCTCCATGTCGTCGATGGGGGCGAAGGTCTGGGGCGGGGTGATGTCGCTGTCGGCGGGGATGCTCGGCGTGCTCATGAAGGCATCGCTCCACGGGTCGGCGCCGCCGGAGGCGGCTACGCGATGAGGCAGGAGGAAAACGCGGGCGGGTGGGCACCCCACGGCGCCCACTCAAACGTCGCATCACGGGCCGCCTGACGCGGCGCAGGAACCCTCAGGGCGTGACGCCCTGCTCCTTGAAATATTTCTCGGCGCCCGGATGGAAGGGCACGGGGGAGCCCTTCATGGCGTCCTTCAGCGAGATGGATTTCGCCGCCACATGGGCCGCCTGAAGCTCCGGCAGGCTCTCGAAGATCGCCTTGGTGATGGCATAGACATCACCCTCCTTCATGTCCTCGCGCACCACGAGGAAGTTCGGCACGGCGGCGGTCGGCACCTCCTTGTCCTGCCCGGTATAGGTGCCGGCGGGAATGGAGGCCTTCAGATAGGGCGTGCCCACTTTCTCCACGACGCTCGCCGGAATCTCCACCACGTTGATTTCCACGGAGGTGGCGAGATCCTTGATGGAAGCAACGCCGAGGCCGGCGGACTGGAGCGTGGCGTCGAGCTGGCGGTTTTTCATCAGTTCCACGGATTCGGCGAAGGGCAGATATTCCACCTTGCCGAGATCCTCATATTTGAGGCCGGCGGCATTCAGGATGGCGCGGGCATTGAGCTCCGTGCCGGACTTCGGCGCGCCCACCGAGAGGCGCTTGCCCTTCAGATCGGCGATGCTCTTGATGCCGCTGTCCTTGGACGCGACGATCTGGATGTAGTTGGGATAGATGGCCGCCAGCGCGCGCACCTTCTTGAGCGGCGTCTTGAAGCCGGCGTCCTCCTTGCCCGCCCAGCCGTCCGCGAGGCTGTCGGCGAGCGTGAAGCCGATCTCGCCCTTGCCCTGCTGGATGAGGATGAGATTCTCCACCGAGGCCTTGGTGGCCTGCACGGAGGGGCGCGCCCCCGGCACCTTGTCCGAGACGATCTTCGAGATGGCGACGCCGAGCGGATAGTAAACGCCGGATGTGCCGCCTGTCAGGATGTTGATGAAGTCTGCCCGCGCCGCAAGCGGCGAGAGGGCGAAAACGGCTGCAAGCGCAGCAAGCGCAAGTTTTCTCAAGGGCGTTCTCCCAAATCAGTTTTGTTTTGCTTTGGGAGTGAGGCTATCGCCTCTCCGGCCAAAGGCCAGAGGCTTTTGCGGGCCTTCGACGAATTTCCCATGGTGAGCGCTGGCGGAGCCGCGGCGGCGTTGCCCTCGGCTTGCACCCGCGCTAGGACTATTGGCATAAAGTATACAAAGGGGAACGCCATGCCGTCCGATCGGGACATCCTGCTCGCCCTGTTCGATGCCGCGCTGAATGCCGCCGTGCCCGAGGGCAAGTTCGAGGGCCGCCTGCCGGAACCGCCGAAAGGGCGCACCATCGTGATCGGCGCCGGCAAGGCGTCCGCGCGCATGGCGCGGGCCTTCGAGGCGGCGTGGGGACGGCCTTGCGAGGGCCTGATCGTGACCCGCTACGGCCATGGCTGCGAGACCCAGCATATCGAGATCGTGGAAGCCGCCCATCCGGTGCCGGATCAGGCCGGGCTCGATGCCGCCCGCCGCATTCTGGAACTCGCCCGCTCCGCGGGACCGGATGATCTCGTCGTATGCCTCATGTCCGGCGGCGCCTCCGCGCTTCTGACGCTGCCGGCCGAGGGGCTGACGCTGGCTGACAAGCAGGCGCTGAACAAGCAGCTTCTGAAGTCCGGCGCGCCCATCGGCATCATGAACCGGGTGCGCAAGTCCGTCTCCGCCATCAAGGGCGGGCGGCTGGCCGCCGCCATCGCGCCCGCGCGGGCGGTGACCTATCTCATCTCCGACGTGCCGGGGGACGATCCCGCGGCCATCGGCTCCGGCCCCACCATTCCCGAGGCCTCGGACCCGGAAGAGGTGCTGCGCCTCATGCGGGCCTGGGGCATCGAGGCGAGCCCGGAGCTTGAGGCCGTCATCCGCGCCAATGTCGTCTCCGGAGAGGCCCTGCCCGGGCAGGAGGTGCACATGATCGCGACCCCGCTCATGGCGCTTCAGGCGGCGGAAGCCAAAGCCCGCGACTTCGGTCTCATCCCTCTCATTCTCGGGGACGCCATCGAGGGTGAGGCGCGCGAAGCGGCGAACGTCTTCGCCGGTATCTCCCGCTCGGCCGCCACCCATGGCTTGCCGGTGAAGGCGCCCTGCGTGCTGCTCTCGGGCGGCGAGACCACCGTCACGGTGCGCGGCAAGGGGCGCGGCGGGCGCAATGTGGAGTTCCTGCTGGCGCTCGCCATCGCGCTGAAGGGCGAGGCCGGTCTCAGCGCCATCGCCTGCGACACGGACGGGGTGGACGGCACGGAGGACAATGCCGGCGCCTGGTTCGACGCGGCCGTTCTGGAGGAGGCCCGCGCCAAGGGCCTCTCGGCCGATGCCTTCCTCGCCAACAATGACGGCTACAGCTTCTTCGCGGCGCTGGACCGGCTGGTGGTGACGGGGCCGACGCTGACCAACGTCAACGACTTCCGCGCCATCCTCATTCGCTGAGCCGGCTCTGCTCCATAGCCGACAATGTTGCATGTTGCTGCGGCGCAGCAGGGCTGCGCCGTTCGCATGGCCTTCATGAAGCTCTGATATATCAGCTGCTTGCTCCGCTCTGTCCCCGGCAGGCGCGGGGAATTGCTCCAATGTGGTAGGTCAGTTCCCTTGACCTTTGCTGCGATGCACATAGTTTCGCAGCACAAGCCGATGGGGGAGGCTGGCGAGGACATCAGGAGTTTCACCATGAGCGACGAGCGCGCACCGGGCATCATCCGCAAGCTGTGGCCCGGCGAAGTTCAGATCTTCCGTGAGCATCTCCTGCGCCTGGACACCGAGACCCGCCGCAGCCGTTTCGGCTCCGCCGTCAGCGACGAGTTCATCACCCATTATTCCGAACGGGTGTTCCGCTCCGGCTCCGTGGTTCATGGCTGCTTCGTGGACGGCGTGCTCCGCGCCGCTGCCGAGCTTTATCCCTTCTCCGAAATCCTGCCCACGGAAGGCGAGGCTGCCTTCAGCGTCGAGGCCGCGTTCCAGAATCTGGGTCTCGGCACTTTGCTCATGAGCCGCACCGTGCTGTGCGCCCGCAACCGCGGCATCCGCACGCTGCACATGAGCTGCCTCGCCCGCAACCGACGCATGCAGCAGATCGCCCGCAAGTTCGACGCCGACTTCACCTTCGAGACCGATGAAGTGGTGGCGCAGCTGAAGGCGCCCTTCCCGACGCTCGCCTCCCTCACCCGCGAGGCCACGGCCGATGCGCAGGGCATGGCCGGCGCGCTGTTCCAGGCCCAGTGGACCGCCGGTCAGCGCATGCTGAGCCTTGTGCTGAGCCCCACCGGGGCCTGAGTCGCACGGCGGTCAGTGCACGGCCGTCTTCGACACCAGATTGACGATCAGGACGCCGGCGATGATGAGCCCGAGGCCCACCGCGCCGGCAAGATCGAGGCTCTGCCCGTAGAGCGCCCAGCCCACGCCGGCCACCAGCACGATGCCGACGCCCGACCATGTGGCATAGGCGATGCCCACCGGAATGGTCTTCAGCGTCAGCGACAGGCAGACGAACGCCACGCCATATCCGACGATGACGATCAGGCTCGGCACCAGCCGGGTGAAGCCCTCGGTTGCCTTGAGCGCCGAGGTGGCGATGACTTCGGCGACGATGGCCACGAACAGCAGCGCATAGGTCATGGATCAGGTCCGGCACTGGAAGTGCGTCGGAACACTATCGCGCGCGGCGTGGAGGTAAAATCCGCAGTTTCCCGCATACGGCTCGGAAAGGACGTATCCGACAATTCCCGAATTGCGCGGACGGGGCCAGCCGGCCATAGCTGTCGCGATGCCGGGCCGTCAGGCTGCCGAACCCCAAGGGGCTGATCTTCGCCCTCGTGATCTTCCCGCAAGGCGATCCGGTGGCCCTTCCCGGCGCCTTCGGCCTGTTCGCGGCGGAACTGGCGCTCATCGGCACCCTGTGGGTGGTCATGGGCCATGTGCTGGCCAAAGCCGCGGGGCGTTTTGCCACCCCGCTCGGGATTTCCCGCAGCGCCGCCGTGGCGCTGGGGGTGTTCTCGGCTCTCCTGTTCGGCCCGGCCCTCGCCGCGATGGCGGGGCCGCTCTTCAGCCCAGCGCCCTGAGGTGGCGCATGGGGCGGCCGGGCGCGATGGCCTGCGCCGCCGCCACGATGGCAGCCGCATCGACGCCATGGTGGCGATAGAGATCCTGCAGGCTGCCGGTCTGGCCGAAATGCTCGACACCCAGCGCCCGCTGCCGGTGGCCCATCACCGAGCCGAGCCAGCCGAGCGTCGCGGGGTGGCCGTCGATCACGCTCACCAGCCCGCAATGGCGGGGCAGGGGCGCCAGAAGGCGCTCCACATGGCTCTCGGCGCTGTAATGGCCTTGCTCGCGTGCCCGTGACGCGGCGGTCCAGCCGGCGTTCAGCCGGTCGGCAGAGGTGACCATGAGCAGGCCGACATCCCGCCGGTCCTCGGCGATCAGGCCCACCGCCTCGATGGCTTCCGGCGCCAGCGCGCCCTGCACGGCGATTACCACCTCCGCATTGGGGCCGGGCTCACGCAGCCAATAGGCGCCGTCCACCATGTGCCGCTTCTGGGTTTGCGTGAAGGCGCGGCGGGGCTGCTCCAGCGCGCGGGTGGAGAGGCGGAAATAGACCGAGCCGCCGGTCTCGTCGCGCAGCCAGTTGCGGGCCTCGTCCGGGCCGCCGCCGTCACGCTGCACGTAATCGAAGGCGAATTCCATCAGCACCGCCAGTTCGTCCACGAAGGCCGGCTCGAAGGCCGCAAGCCCATCCTGCGACATACCGATGAGCGGGGTGGCGATGGACTGGTGCGCTCCGCCCTCCGGCGCCAGCGTAATGCCAGACGGGGTGGCCACGAGGATGAAGCGGGCGTCCTGATAGCAGGCATAGTTCAGCGCATCGAGACCCCGGCAGATGAAGGGGTCGTAGAGCGTGCCCACGGGAATGAGCGGGGCACCGAACAGCGAGTGGGAGAGGCCAAGGGCCGAGAGCATGAGGAACAGGTTCATCTCGGCGATGCCCAGTTCCATGTGCTGCCCGTCCGGCGAGAACTCCCAGTTGAAGGTGGAGGGGATGCGCTCGCGCTTGAATACGTCCGCCAGCTCCCGCTGGGCGAACAGGCCGCGCCGGTTCACCCACGGGCCGAGATTGGTGGAGACGGTCACGTCCGGCGAGGTTGTGACGATGCGGCTCGCGAGCGCGCTGTCGCCCCGCGCCAGATCCTGAAGGATGAGGCCGAAGCCGGCCTGCGTGGAGAGCGAGGCATTGGGCGGCGGGGCGATGGACGGGACGGCCAGCGCAGCGTCGGAATAGCGCCGGGTGCCTTCGCGGCGGAAGGGCACGTCCTTCAGGAAACGCTCCAGCGTCGCGGGCGGCAGGGTGAGCCCCTCGAAGCGGTCCCATTCATGGCCCGCGCGGATGTTCATGGCGGCGCGCAGCGTGTCCATCTGCGTCGGCGTCATGAGGCCGGCGTGATTGTCCTTGTGGCCGGCGAGCGGCAGGCCGAAGCCCTTCACCGTGTAGCAGAGGAAGCAGACGGGCCGGTCGTGGTCGATGCCGTCGAAGGCGTCGAGGATGGTCGGCAGGTCGTGGCCGCCCAGATTGGTCATCAGGGCGGAGAGATCCGCATCCGAGCGCGCCTCGACGAGCCGGGTCACGTCGCCCTGATCGCCCAGATCGTCCATCAGGCGCTTGCGCCACGCCGCGCCGCCCTGGAAGGTGAGGGCGGAATATTCGCCGTTCGGGCAGGTATCGATCCAGTGGCGCAGCTTCTCGCCGCCGGGCTCGCGGAAGGCGGCCTGCTGGAGCGAGCCGTATTTCAGCACGACCACCTGCCAGCCCATGGCCTCGAAGATGCCGATGAAGCGCTCGTACAGCCCCTCGCGCACCACGGCATCGAGGCTCTGGCGGTTGTAATCGACGATCCACCAGGTGTTGCGCACGTCGTGCTTCCAGCCCTCCAGGAGGGCCTCGAACACATTGCCTTCGTCCAGTTCCGCATCGCCCACGAGGGCGATCATGCGGCCCTCCGGCCGGTCGGTGAGGCCGTGGGCGCGCACATAATCCTGCGCCAGCGAGGCGAACAGCGTCTGCGCCACGCCGAGGCCCACGGAACCGGTGGAGAAGTCCACGTCGTCCGTATCCTTGGTGCGGGAGGGATAGGACTGGGCGCCCTTATAGGCGCGGAACGCCTCCAGCTTCTCGCGCGTTTGGGCGCCGAGCAGATACTGGATGGCATGGAAGATGGGGCTCGCGTGCGGCTTCACCGCCACCCGGTCCTGCGGCCGCAGGGTGTGGAAGTAGAGCGCGGTCATGATGGTAGCGAGCGAGGCGGAGGAGGCCTGATGGCCGCCCACCTTGAGGCCGTCCGTGGAGGGGCGCAGGTGGTTGGCATTGTGGATGGTCCAACTGGCCAGCCAGAGCGCCTTGCGCTCCAGTTCGGCGAGGATCTCCAGCTCTTGCGCCGTGGTCACGATGTCGTCCTCCGGATGGTCTGCTTCTTGGTGCCGCGCGAGAGGCGGTTCCGGGAGGATAGCGCTGTCCAGCGGGTGGTTCTTGCCGATCTATCCTCCGGATGGCGATCGGTTTGGTAGATTTTGCCGACGGGGTGTCATCTCGCGGTATGACATTCCAGTTCTTGCGGCACGCCTTGTCCGCGGCGGAAACGGGTTGCTCCGAGAGACGCCGCCGGCCACATCCCGCTTCCTCGCAGATTTTGAGGCGATTCCCGGCTCGGATGGGTTCAAGCTGAGCGGATCGCGCATCAGGACGGACCCAAGGGAGAGAAAGCGATGACCATTCGCGTCGGCATCGGCGGCTGGACCTTCGAACCCTGGCGCGGCACCTTCTTCCCGCCCGGCCTGCCCCATGCCCGCGAGCTGGAATATGCTGCCGGCCAGGTGACGACCATCGAGGTCAACGGCACCTTCTACCGGACCCAGACCCCGAAGACCTTCGCCAGTTGGGCCGCGCAGGTGCCGGACGGCTTCGTCTTCTCCCTGAAGGCGCCGCGCTACGCCACGAACCGCCGGGTGCTGGCGGAGGGCGGAGAGAGCATCACCCGCTTCGTGGAGAGCGGCCTTGCGGAACTGGGCGACAAGCTCGGCCCCATCAACTGGCAGTTCCCGCCCACCAAGGCCTTCGACCCCGACGATTTCGGCGCTTTCCTCAACCATCTGCCGGAGACGGTGGGCGGGGCGAAGCTGCGCCACGCCGTGGAAGTGCGCCATGCCTCCTTTTGCACGGCGGAATTCGTGGCGCTGGCCCGAAAGCACAAGGTGGCGGTCATTTTCGCTGATGATGACGACTATCCCGCCATCGCCGACGTGACGGCGGATTTCGTCTACGCCCGCCTCCAGCGGGCGCGGGAGGAAGAGCCCACCGGCTACAGCCCCGACGTTCTCAAGGGATGGCTCGAACGGGCGCGCATTTGGGAAGCCGGAGGCGTGCCCGAGGATCTCCCGTCCTATGGTGATCCCGCTCCCAAGCCGAAGAAGGCCGCCAGGCGCGACGTGTTCGTCTACATGATCAACGGCGCCAAGGTGCGGGCGCCGGCGGCGGCGCAGGCCCTACTCGCCCTTGTCCGATAGGTGGTGCACGCCCAGCTGCTCGGACAGGCGCGTCAGCACGGCGAAGATGAGGGCGGTGGACCAGCCGAACAGCAGCATGCCGTTCGCCGCCGTCACCGGTCCGAGCAGGCGCCAGGGCTTGGCGGGCAGAAGGTCGCCATAGCCGAGCGTCGTGAAGTTCACAAAGGCGAGGTAATAGGAATCCTTGTCCTGCACCACGCCGTCCACTGCGACATAGGCCACGGCCCACACCGCCACCTCCACGAGATGGGCGAAGGTGAGGATGGCGCCGGTCAGCATCATGCCGAGCAGCAGGCCGCGCATGGCGTGGCGCAGGCGTACCCGCTTCGTGAACACGAGCAACGCCCGCACGAGGAAAACGCTGGCCACCGAATGGATGACCACCGTGATGAGGCTGATGAGGATTCCGTAGACCAGCTCTGCGGGCATTCATCCAACTCCACCTGCGCCGTTTCCGTCCATGGCCGTCGAGTGGGGAAATAACAAGGCCTCTCGCGCGTCCCGGCGGACGTGCCGCGCCCCCCGGGCGCCGGAACCCGGCGAGGACGGGATGTGTTATGATGCGACCCATCGCGACGCCGTGCGGAAGCCCCGCCGCCCGCGAGCCGGTGAACCGGGCGGCCATTCCCGGAAAGGTCATGTTCCCGCCGGCGCGGACGAAAAGGAACGGCGCGCGACCTCTCCAGACAAGGAGGCACGCTCATGACGCCGAACACAGCACAGGACAAGCCGGTCAAGCTGCAATACTGGCCGAGCTCCCATACGGTGGACGCCCCCGACAGCTGGCCGGAGCCCTATGGCTTCGACACGGTGGAGGATGCGGTGGTGTTCGCCATGACCCAGTCGCCGGCCAATCGCGAACTGGCTTGGCTGCGCACAGACAAGGGCGAGGTGATGAAGCCTGACCAGATCTACCGCCGCTGGGCGCTGCGGGCGATCTGAGGCCTGTGCGAACCACAGCGCAGGGTTGCGTTTAGCCGGCGGATCAATCCCGGTCCCGTCCGTGCCGCCGGAAATGCGCACGGGCGTTGATCTTCGCCGGGCATCGTGTATTTTGCGCCGCAAAATCAAGGAAGCGGGTTCGAGCCAATCGGGCCCGCGTTTTGCTGTTCAGGAACCCCATGCAGCTGCGCAACATCGCCATCATCGCCCACGTCGACCACGGAAAGACCACGCTGGTGGACAAGCTCCTCCAGCAGTCCGGCTCCTTCCGCGAGAACCAGCGCGTGGCCGAACGCGTGATGGATTCGAACGACCTCGAAAAAGAGCGCGGCATCACCATTCTCGCCAAGGCGACGTCGGTGGTGTGGAACGACATCCGCATCAACATCGTGGACACCCCCGGCCACGCCGACTTCGGTGGCGAGGTCGAGCGCATTCTCTCCATGGTGGACGGCGCCATCGTTCTCGTGGACGCGGCCGAAGGCCCCATGCCGCAGACCAAGTTCGTGGTCGGCAAGGCGCTGAAGATCGGCCTCAAGCCCATCGTCGCCATCAACAAGGTGGACCGTCCCGACGGGCGTCCGCAGGAAGTCATCAACGAGGTGTTCGACCTGTTCGCGGCGCTGGACGCCAATGACGAGCAGCTCGACTTCCCGATCCTCTACGGTTCCGGCCGCGACGGCTGGATGGCGCTGACCCCGGAAGGTCCGAAGGACGAGGGCCTCGGCCCGCTGTTCGAGCTCGTGGTCAAGCACGTGCCCCCGGCGAAGACCGAGGACGGCGCGTTCCGCATGCTCGGCACGCTTCTGGAAGCCAACCCCTTCCTCGGCCGCATCATCACCGGCCGCATCGCCTCCGGCACCGTGAAGCCCAACCAGTCCATCAAGGTCATCGACCGCGAGGGCAAGCTGGTCGAGACGGGCCGCGTCTCCAAGATCCTCGCTTTCCGCGGCATCGAGCGTTCGCCGATCGAAGTGGGTGAGGCGGGTGACATCGTCTCCATCGCCGGCCTCGTGAAGGGCTCGGTGGCCGACACCTTCTGCGATCCCTCGGTGGATACGCCCATCCAGGCGCAGCCGATTGATCCGCCCACCGTCACCATGAGCTTCATCGTCAACGACAGCCCGCTCGCGGGCACCGAGGGCGACAAGGTGACGAGCCGCATGATCCGCGACCGCCTGTTCAAGGAGGCCGAGGGCAACGTCACGCTGAAGATCGAGGAATCCGCCGACAAGGATTCGTTCTTCGTCTCCGGCCGCGGCGAACTCCAGCTCGCCATCCTCAT
Organism: Azorhizobium sp. AG788; assembly: GCF_004364705.1. Classification (NCBI taxonomy): domain Bacteria; kingdom Pseudomonadati; phylum Pseudomonadota; class Alphaproteobacteria; order Hyphomicrobiales; family Xanthobacteraceae; genus Azorhizobium; species Azorhizobium sp. AG788. The sequence continues at coordinate 291,396 of NZ_SOBM01000003.1, read as the reverse complement.
CGAGACCATGCGCCGCGAGGGCTTCGAGCTCGCCGTGTCGCGTCCGCGCGTCGTCTTCTCCCAGGATGAGGACGGCAACACGCTGGAGCCGATCGAGGAAGTCGTCATCGACGTGGACGAGGAATATTCCGGCACGGTCGTGCAGAAGATGTCCGAGCGCCGCGCCGAGATGGTGGAGATGCGCCCCTCCGGCGGCAATCGCCAGCGCCTCCTGTTCCACGCTCCGACCCGTGGCCTCATCGGCTACCAGTCCGAACTGCTGACCGACACCCGTGGCACGGCGATCATGAACCGCCTGTTCCACTCCTATCAGCCGTTCAAGGGCGACATCCCCGGCCGCATCAACGGCGTGCTCATCTCCAACGAACAGGGCGAGGCGGTGGCCTATGCGCTGTGGAACCTGGAAGATCGCGGCCCGATGGTGATCGAGCCCGGCTGGAAGGTCTATCAGGGCATGATCATCGGCATCCACAACCGGGACAACGACCTGGAAGTGAACGTGCTGAAGGGCAAGAAGCTCACCAACATCCGCACCACCTCCAAGGACGAGGCGGTGCGCCTGACCCCGCCGATCCGCATGACGCTGGAGCGTTCGCTGGCCTGGATCCAGGACGACGAGCTGGTGGAAGTGACGCCCAAGTCCATCCGCCTGCGCAAGCGCTATCTCGATCCGAACGAGCGCAAGCGCATGAAGGGCAAGGTGGACGTCGCCTGACGTCCAAGCCCGTCTGAAACGAGAAAAGCCCCGGTGCGCGCACCGGGGCTTTTCTTTTGTCTGCTTCATCCGCCTTGGCGGGCAGGGCGCTCGTTCAGGCCGAGCGCTTGGCGGTGGCCGCGATGAGCGCGTCGAGGGAGGGCTTCTCCGCCGGCAGGCCGGTGGGGCTGATGAGGCCGCGGGCGCCGTCGAGCGCGCCGGGCTTCAGTTCGAGGCCGAGCAGGCGTGCCGGATCGAACGGGCCGGGCATCCAGAGCCCGCCGGTCTTCTGTGCCGAAAAGCCGAAGCGCGCATAATAAGGCGCATCGCCCACCAGCAGCACGGCGTCGTGGCCGAGCGCTTCGGCGCGTTCGAGGGCCGCACGCATCATCTGGCCGCCGAGGCCGCGATCGCGGAACCAGGGATGCACCGCCAGCGGACCGAGCAGCAGCGCCGGCCGGGCGGGACCAGCGGAGACGTGCCACAGGCGCACCGTCGCGGCCATGCGGCCGTCCGGACCATGGGCGGCGAGCGCCAGCCCTTCGGCCGGCAGCCGGTCTTCGCGGATGCGCTCGGACGCTTTCTCGAACCGCTCCGGCAGGCAGAGGTCCAGCAGGGCCTCGCGCGCGGCGGCTTCTTCCCGTTTCTCAGCGACGATCTCGATCATCGACATCTCCCGTGCCGCCTTCGGCGGCCGAAGGATGCCCATCCGGCGCAGCAAGCCGCGCCAGCCCGAAGGCTTATGGAAGGGGTGCGGAGGAAAAAGGGGACCCGCCCCTCGGGAAAGCACGGGCGAGGCCACCCGCGCGGCGCGGCGGAAGCCGCGCGCCGTTGGCGCCTCGCCCGGAGCCGGCGGCGTCGCTGCCGCCGGCTGCGATCAGATCACGTAGGACTTCAGCGGCGGGAAGCCATTGAACGCCACCGCCGAATAGGTGGTGGTGTAGGCGCCGCAGGCCTCGATGAGCACCTTGTCGCCGATGGACAGCGACAGCGGCAGTTCCACCGGGGTCTTCTCATAGAGCACGTCGGCCGAATCGCAGGTCGGGCCGGCGAGCACGCACGGGGCGGTGTCGTCCCCGTCGCGCGGGGTGCGCAGCGGGTAGCGGATCGCCTCGTCCATGGTCTCGGCGAGGCCGCCGAACTTGCCGATGTCCAGATAGACCCAGCGCATGGTGTCGCTCTCGGCCTTCTTGGAGATCAGCACCACCTCGGTCTCGATGATGCCGGCATTGCCGACCATGCCGCGGCCGGGCTCCATGATGGTCTCGGGGATGGCGTTGCCGAAGTGGCGGCGCAGCGAATCGAAGATCGCCTCGCCATAGGCCTGCGCCTTCGGCACATCCTGGAGATACTTCGTCGGGAAGCCGCCGCCGAGGTTCACCATGGAGAGCGAGATGCCGCGCACGGCGCACTCGCGGAAGATATAGGCCGCAGAGCCGAGCGCCTGATCCCAGGCATGCACGTTCTTCTGCTGCGAGCCCACATGGAAGGACACGCCATAAGGCGAGAGGCCGAGGCGGAAGGCATGCTCCAGCACGTCCGGCGCCATCTCGGGGACGCAGCCGAACTTGCGCGAGAGCGGCCATTCGGCGCCCGCGCCGTCGCAGAGGATGCGGCAGAACACGCGCGCGCCGGGGGCAACGCGGGCGATCTTCTCGACTTCCTCGTAGCAATCGACCGCAAACAGGCGCACGCCGATCTTGTAGGCGCGCTCGATGTCGCGCTCCTTCTTGATCGTGTTGCCGAAGGAGATGCGGTCGGGAGTGGCGCCGGCGAACAGCGCCATCTCGATCTCCTGCACCGAGGCGCAGTCGAAGCACGAGCCCAGCTCGGCGAGGGCCTTCAGGATGGCCGCGTCGGGATTGGCCTTCACCGCGTAGAAGACACGGGTGTCAGGCAGCGCACGGGCGAACGCAGTGTAGTTCGCGCGCACCACATCGAGATCGACGACGACGCAGGGACCATCCTCACGTCGGTTCCGAAGGAATTCGCGGATGCGATCGGTCATGGCAACCTCCCGTGACCTAGAAGCCTCGTGAAGCGCGGCCTTCGCCGCGCGACGACAGTCAGGCGGATCGCGACGTTCATCGCCGCCAATCCGGGGCACGCGCACCTGCGTCCGGAGGCGTGATGGAAGCGCCTTCGTCCGACGGGCCGTACCCGCTTCGCCGGGTTCTCACCGGCCGCAAATCGCGCCGAGCGGCACCGCTCCCTTCGCGCGGCAAAAACGCCAGGCGTTGGGAAGATGATGCGCACGATTGGAAAGGGAGTTCCCTCTCCGCACGGCCGGCAAGATGTAGTGCCTCTTCAGTAACCCCGACCTTTGGAGGGCCGGCAGAGACCAAAAAAGCCCGCTACGTCGTTGCTTCAAGTCACGTCCCCTGCTGAGAGCAGGGTGGGCCGGTTCCCTCCGGCTACCGATCTGGCTGGCGGCTTTCCGGCCTCTTGTCCGGACTTCCGCCGATCGGCACGCAACCACAGGCACGTGCGAAATTGGGCAGGACGCGATTTAGGGAAATTCGCTCGCCTTCGCAAGCGGCAATTTCGCGGCAGGGCGCCTCATTTTGCGCCTATCTGGGAGCATCGCCGGCTCAGGGTCGTCCGATCGGCTCCAAAATGGCGCGAACGCACGACGGCCTTTGGGAAAGGCCGGTGCCACGCAGCGCCGCATGCCTCCCCTGCGCAGGATGCGGCCCGCCTGAGTGGTTCGGGGCACGCAGAGAGAAGTATTATTTTTATCAATCGCTTAGGCAGGCGTGTCGCCAGCGGATGCCCGTGCTGTCATGGCGACGATCACGATGGCGCGCCCTTGGGCACCCTGCGGCTTTCCCGCACTTGATCGAGCGCAAGGGAGGGCGCAAGGTGCCAGCATAAGATTAGAAAAGTTCGCGTCCACGTTCCGCCCCCGGATATCGAATGAGCTACGATCACTTCTTCGCCGACGCTGTCGATGCGCTTCGCCGCGAGCGTCGTTACCGCACCTTCGCCGATGTCGAGCGGGACGCCACGCGCTTCCCCCGTGCCACGTGGCACTCGCCCGGCGGCCCGCGGGAAATCGTCGTGTGGTGCTCCAACGACTATCTGGGCATGGGCAGCCACCCCGCCGTGGTGGAAGCCATGCGCGAGACCGCGCTGCGCCGGGGGGCAGGCGCGGGCGGCACGCGCAACATCTCGGGCAACAGCCATGAGATCGTCCTGCTGGAGCGCGAACTGGCCGACCTGCACGGCAAGGAGCAGGGCCTCGTCTTCACGTCGGGCTATGTGTCGAACGCCACGGGCATCTCGACCATCGCCAAGCTGATCCCCGACTGCGTGGTGATCTCGGACGAGCTGAACCACAATTCCATGATCGAGGGCGTCCGACAGGGCGGCCGGCAGAAGTTCATCTTCCGCCATAACGACCTCGCCCATCTGGAAGAGATCCTCCAGGCGGTCGCGGACCGGCCGAAGCTGATCGTCTTCGAGAGCGTCTATTCCATGGATGGCGACATCGCGCCCATGGCCGCCATCTGCGATCTGGCCGAGCGCTACGGCGCCATGACCTATCTCGATGAGGTCCACGCGGTGGGCATGTATGGCCCGCGCGGCGGCGGCGTTGCCGAGCGCGACGGCGTCATGGACCGCATCGACGTGATCGAGGGCACGCTGGGCAAGGCCTTCGGCGTGGTGGGCGGCTATCTCACCGGCAAGCGCGTGGTGATGGACGCCGTGCGCTCCTATGCCCCGGGCTTCATCTTCACCACGGCCCTGCCGCCGGCGGTGGCCGCCGCCGCCACGGCCTCCATCCGGCATCTGAAGGCCTCGAACGCCGAGCGCGACGGCCAGCGCCGTCAGGTCGCCAAGGTCAAGGCGGCGCTCGCCGCTGCCGGCCTGCCGCAGATGGAAACCCCCACCCACATCGTTCCCGTGATGGTGGGCGACGCGAAGGCCTGCAAGGCCGCCAGCGACGTGCTCCTCAACGAGCACAACATCTACATCCAGCCCATCAACTACCCCACGGTGCCGCGCGGCACGGAGCGCCTGCGCATCACGCCGACGCCCTTCCATAACGACAAGCTCATCGCGCACCTTGCCGATGCGCTGAACGACGTGTGGAATCGCCTCGACCTGCCGCGCGTGCGCGACACCGGCAGCGAGCGCCGCCTCGTGGCGGCCGGCGCGGCATCGCTCGCCATGCCCACCGCCGGCGGCTGAGCGCACAGACAGAAACCTTGTCCTTTCCAAAGCCCGGCCGTCGCGCCGGGCTTTTTGCTGTGGGGGAGCGTCTCTGCCGCAGCCGGCGGTCGATCGCTTGCTTGCGTCCAAGGCGTCCGGAATGCCATCTGAACGGTGTCGGCCCCGCGCGGTGGAGGCGCGGGGCTGCGCGTGATGCGTCTGTCCGGAGAGCCCCATGCTGCCCGCCCATGTCGCCCGCCGCCGCTTGTGCCAGAGGGGCGCTGGCATGGCGCTTCTCCTCCTGTGTGCTGCGGCCGCCGGTGCGACGCCGGCCCGAGCCGCTTCCGATGGGCCGTCTTTCGACTGCCGTGCCGCCCGCTCCAAGATCGAGAAGGCCATCTGCGCCGATCCGGCCCTCGCGGCGCTGGACCGCCGCATCGCGGCCGCCTACCAGAAGCTGCTTGCCGCCCTCGATGCGCCGGGCCGCACGGCGCTGCGCATGGACCAGCGGACGTTCCTTGAAGCGCGCGACATCCAGGCCCGCCGCAGCGATTATGACCTGAAGGCCGATCTCGCCGGCCGCGCGGCCTTCCTCGAATCCATCGAGACCGCCCCGCGCGCCGGCTTCACCGGCACCTGGACCAACGTCTATGGCGACGTCAGCGTCAGCACGGCCGGAAGCGGCTTCAAGGTGGAGATTTCCACCGTGCAGCCCTATCCGAGCTATCCTACCTGCACGCTCTCAGCCTCCGGCGTCGCCTCGGGCAATACGCTGCTCGTCGGCGGCAGCGAGGAGGAGCGCAAGGACAATGACGGCTGGACGGTGAAGCTGACCCGCGAGGGGGCCACGCTGTCCGCCGAGCTCCAGCGCCCCCGCGAGGCGGAGTTCGGCAGCCCGCCCTTTTGCGGGTTCCGATCCACCATCGACGGCAGCTTCTTCGCCACGCGCCAACCGTCCGGGAACCCGGCCCGCTAGAGCACGCGCCGATCAGATTGCATCGCTATCTGATCGGATCACGCATTCTCTTTCTTGAGGTTAGAGGGCGCGCCATCCCGTTGCCCGGTCGGCCACGGGCGGCGTTCATCTCCGGTCCATGCAGCCGCCTTTACCCATCCCGTGGAGCCGGCTGCGGCTCCGGGGACGGGAACCCGGCCATCCGCCCGGCGTTCTGCGCTCTCGGCTGACGGCGCACCCTCCATAGAGAGCGTGTCCGCCGGGAGGCCGATGGGTCGTCCGTCTCCCTTCAACGGTTCGAGGACGGGAGCCCGGCATGAGGCGGTTTGTGAGGGTTGCGGCTCTGGCCGCTCCGCTGATCTGGGGCGGGCCGGCCGGCGCACAGGTCGTGGACGGCTGGGGGTGGAGCATCATCATCCCGTCCATCACCGGCACCGATGTGCTCGGCCTCCACCTGCGCGACCTGAGGCGGCAGGATGAGGAGCGGGCCCGCCGCGCGGCGCAGGGCCAAGCGGCTGCGCCGCGCAGCCAGCCGGCGGTCGACACCGCTGTCCTGCGCTACACGCCATCAAAGGCCCGCCGGGCCGCGAACCTCGCCGGCATGGTCGAAAAGACACGGGCGAGCGATCCAGCCGGCGCGGCTGACCTCCAGAAGCTGTTCGCGGAAGGCGACATCATCGCCAGCATCGACGCGCGCCTCCGGCCGCAGGGCTTGAGGGTGGATGACCTCGGCGATGCCTTTGCCGTCTGGTGGACGACCGTCTGGGCCGCCGCGCGGGGGAGCAACGATACGCCGCCTCCGCGCACCGTGAACGCGGTGCGGCGGCAGGCCGCCGAGGCGTTGAGTGGCGCCGACGGCATCCGGACGGCCACCGATGCGCAGAAGCAGGAACTCGCCGAAGCGCTGCTGGTCCAGGCGGTCCTGATCGACGGTGCCGTCGATCAGGCCAAGGGAAATCCGGCGCAGATGCGTCAGGTCAGCGCCGCCGCGCGCAAGATGGCCGGCGGAATGGGGCTCGACGTCGGCGCGATGCAGCTCACGGAAAAGGGCTTTGTCCTCGCGGGCGGCAGCCGGTGATGTCCCCGCTGCCGACGCCTCGCAGGGCGTCGGTGGTGCGAGGTGGTCGGGTCACCTGCGGCCGCCGAGGAAGGTGTCCACGAACCAGCGGTCGAGCGTCATGGGCTCATCCTGCTGCGGGCGCGGCTGCTGGGGCGGGAGATTGCCGACGATGGCCGGTGGCGCCTCGTCCGGCACCTGGCCGGGGGGCAGCATGCCGCCCTGCTGGCCGAAGCCGAAGGTGCCGGAGGCCACATAGCTGCGGCCGGCGCCGGGCAGTTCGGTGGGCGGCAGGTCCTTGTGGGCCACCTTCATGTAGCGGCTCCAGATCTCCGCCGGCAAATTGGCGCCTGAGGCCTTCTTGGTGGGGGAGGAATCGTCATTGCCGATCCACACCGCCGTCACGATGCGGGCCGTGTAGCCCACGAACCAGGCGTCCCGATAATCCTGCGAGGTGCCGGTCTTGCCGGCGGCATCCCAACCGGGCAGCTCGGCGCGGCGGCCGGTGCCCACCGCGATGGTCTGCTCCAGCATGTGGTTCATCATGCCCACATAGGCCGGATCGATGACCCGCCCCGGCCCCGAGGTGGAGCGGGAATAGAGCATCTTGCCGTCCGGCCCCTTCACGCTCTCGATCACGTAGGGGATGACGCCGATGCCGCCATTGGCGAAGGGCACGTAAGCGGAGGCCAGCTCCAGCACGGAGACTTCCGACGTGCCGAGCGCGATGGACGGGTTCGGATCGAGCGTCGAGGTGATGCCAAGCCGGTGGGCGGTCGCCACCACCGCCTTCGGCCCCACTTCCAGTGCGAGGCGCACGGACACCGTGTTCAGCGACATGGCGAGCGCCTGCTGGAGCTGAACCGGCCCGAGATACTGGTGGCTGGCATTCTCCGGCTTCCAGCCCTTGAGCTGGATCGGCCCGTCCTCGCGCACCGTCTCGGGAGTCAGGCCCTTTTCCAGCGCGGTGAGATAGATGAATGGCTTGAAGGAGGAGCCCGGCTGACGGCGCGCGGTGACGGCGCGGTTGTACTGGCTGTCCTCATAGGAGCGCCCGCCGACCAGCGCCTTTACGGCCCCGTCCGTGTCGAGCGAGACCACGGCGCCCTGGCCGACGCCGTATTTCTGGCCCTGCTTGTTCAGCGCATCGGTGAGGGAGGCCTGCGCCGTCTGCTGGAGCACGGGGTCGATGGTGGTGCGCACGATCACGTCGCCGGGCAGCGTGCCCACGTAGGAATCGAGCTGGTCCATCACCCAGTCGGCCACATAGCCGATGGAATCGGGCGTCGAGGGCTTGGCGAGCGTCGCCGGGCGGGCGAGGGCCACCTTCGCCATGTCCTCGGTGATGAAGCCCTGCTCGCGCATGGCGGCGAGCACGAGATTGGCGCGGTCCTGCGCGGCCTTGAGGTTGCGCGTGGGCGCAAGGCGCGAGGGGGCGTTGACGAGGCCCGCCAGCATGGCCGCCTCCGACAGGGTGACGTTGCGCGCCGACTTGTTGAAATAGCGCTGCGCCGCCGCCTCGACGCCATAGGCGCCGTTCCCGAAATAGACGCGGTTCAGATAGAGATCGAGGATCTCGGTCTTGGTGAACTTCTTCTCCAGCCAAAGGGCCAGAACCAACTCCTGGATCTTGCGGGAGAAGGTGCGCTCCTGTGTGAGGAAGAGGTTCTTGGCGAGCTGCTGGGTGAGCGTGGAGCCGCCCTGCCGCACGCGGCGGGAGACCGCATTGGCGGCCATGGCGCGGGCGAGGCCCCAGATGTCGAGGCCGAAATGGTCGTAGAAGCGCCGGTCCTCGATGGCGACGAAGGCCTTGGGCAGATAAGCGGGCAGTTCCTTGATGGGCACCGCCGCCCCGCCCATGTCGCCGCGCGTGGCCAGCGGCTTGCCGTCGAAGGACTGGATCATGACGGTGGGCGGGCGCTTGGGCACCATCAGCGTCTGCATGGGCGGCAGCTTGGAAGCCTCATAGGCCACCAGCGCGCCCACGCCCACCGCCGCCCACAGCCCCAGGATGAACAGCCACTTGATGAGGCCGAACAGCGAGAAGAAGCCGCGCTTGCGGCGCCGCTCGGGCTTCGCCTTGCCCCGGCCGCCAGAGGCGGCGCCCTTGGAGGCGCGGGAGGAACCCTCGGTTTTGCTGCGGCGGGGGGCTGCGGCCATGTCCTCGCTTTCCGCGGCGTCGCCATCGAGGCTCGGCTCGACGCGCGCGCGCTGGTCCCGTGCCGGCCGGCCCCCGCCGGCGGCGTCCGCCTTGCGGGCGGGCTTGCGACCGCCCCCCGGCCGGTCTTCTGGATCGAGCCGGATGTCGAACGACGGCTCGGGCGATCCCGATGCTGCGCGCATCGAGGGTTCGCGCCGTTCCTGCCCGCCCGTTCCGCGCCCAGCCATGAAGAGTCCCGTCATCCGTTGCGTGAGAGGAGACCCTCAAAGACCTTCGATTGCGGCCATTTAAGGTTCGGTTACCCGATCATCCCCGATGCCGGTGCAATTCCCGCGCGGGCGTGGCGTGCAAGCCTCGCGCCGTGACGGCGCCGCAGGATTGGGCTAAGCCAGAGAGAGAAGCCCCGTCGGGCAGCCTGAAGACATCCATGACCGCACCGCGCCCCTCCCGCCCTTCCCGCACCATCGGCGAGCCCTTCGAGGGCACGCGTCTCAAGGCGGAGGTGCTGGCGCTCGCCAAGGCCCACGCCGGCCCCAAGGCGGACCTGCGCCCGGCGCTCGTGGCCCGGCTGAAGCAGGCGATGGCCGAAGGCCGCGCCGAGGCCGAGCGCCTCCTGAATGCGGACGGCTCCGGCCGCATGTGCGCCATCCGCCTCTCGGCCCTTCAGGATGCCGTGATCGCCGCAGCGCACGAGGTGGCGACCACCGTCATGTATCCCATCGACAACCCGAGCCGGGCCGAGCGCATGGCCGTGGTGGCGGTGGGCGGCTACGGGCGCGGCATGATGGCGCCGGGCTCGGACACCGACATCCTTTTCGTGCTGCCCTACAAGCAGACGGCCTGGGGCGAGAGCGTCGCCGAGGCCATGCTCTACATCCTGTGGGACCTCGGCCTGAAGGTGGGCCACGCCACCCGCTCGGTGGACGAGTGCCTGCGGCAGGCACGTGCCGACGTCACCATCCGCACCGCCATCCTCGAATCCCGCTTCCTCGTGGGCGACAAGGCGCTGTTCGAGGATCTGGAGGCGCGCTTCGACAAGGAGGTGGTGGAGGGCACCGCCGCCGAGTTCGTCGCCGCCAAGATGGCCGAGCGGGAGGAGCGCCTGCGCCGCGCCGGCACGTCGCGCTATCTGGTGGAGCCCAACGTCAAGGAGAGCAAGGGCGGCCTCAGGGACCTGCACACGCTCTTCTGGATGGCGAAATACGTCTATCGCGTCCATTCCACGGACGAGCTGGTGGCGAAGGGCGTCTTCACAAAGGAGGAGGCCCGCCTCTTCACCCGCTGCGAGGACTTCCTCTGGTCGGTGCGCTGCCATCTGCACTTCCTGACCAACCGGGCCGAGGAGCGCCTGTCCTTCGACGTGCAGCGCGAGATGGCCGAGCGGCTCGGCTACACCTCCCATCCCGGCCAGCAGGATGTGGAGCGCTTCATGAAGCACTACTTCCTGGTGGCGAAGGAGGTGGGCGACCTCACCGCCATCCTCTCCGCCGCGCTGGAGGCGCGCCACGACAAGAGCGTGCCCGGCCTCAAGGGCATGGTGGCCCGCCTGCGCGGGGCGCCCAAGCGCGTGAAGCTGAAGGAGAGCGCCGACTTCTGGATCGACAACGAGCGCCTCAATGTCATCGACGACGAGGTGTTCCGGCGCGATCCGGTGAACCTCATCCGCCTGTTCGCCATCGCCGACAAGCGGGACGTGAACTTCCACCCGGATGCCCTGCGCCTCGCCGCCCGCTCGCTGAACCTCATCGACGGCAAGCTGCGCGAGAATCCGGAGGCGAACCGGCTGTTCCTCGATGTGCTGTGCTCGAAGAACGCGCCCGAGGAAGTGCTGCGGCGGATGAACGAGACCGGCGTTCTGGGGCGCTTCGTGCCCGAGTTCGGCAAGGTCGTCGCCATGATGCAGTTCAACATGTACCACCACTATACGGTGGACGAGCACCTGCTGCGCTGCATCGGCATCCTCTCGGAGATCGAGCGCAAGACCAATCCCGAGAACGGCCTCGCCAACGATCTGATGGCCACCATCAAGCCGCGCCACCTGCTCTATGTGGCGCTGCTGCTGCACGACATCGCCAAGGGCCGGCCCGAGGACCACTCGATCGCCGGCGCCCGCATCTGCCGCAAGCTGTGCCCGCGCTTCGGTCTCTCGGCGGCCGAGACGGAGACGGTGGCCTGGCTGGTGGAGCAGCATCTCGTCATGTCCACCGTCGCCCAGTCGCGCGATCTCTCCGACCGCAAGACCATCGAGAACTTCGCCGCCGTGGTGCAGAACCTCGACCGCATGAAGATGCTGACCGTGCTCACCACGGCGGACATCCGGGCGGTCGGCCCCGGCGTGTGGAACGGCTGGAAAGCGCAGCTCCTGCGCACGCTCTATTACGAGACCGAGCCGGTGCTGACCGGCGGCTTCTCGGAAGTGGACCGGGGCAAGCGCGTGCAGGTGGCACAGGCCCAGCTCCGCCACGCGCTGGCGGACTGGACCGACGAGCAGTTCTCAACCTATGCCGCCCGCCATTACCCGCCCTACTGGCTGCGGGTGGACCTTGAGACCAAGGTGCGGCACGCCCGCTTCATCCTCTCAACCGAACAGGCGGGAAAGGCGCTCGCCACCTGCGCGGAGATCGTGGCGGAGCGGGGCATCACCGTGCTCACCGTTCTGGCGCCTGACCATCCCAAGCTTCTCTCCGTGATCGCGGGCGCCTGCGCGGCGGCGGGGGCGAACATCGTGGATGCGCAGATCTCCACCACCACGGACGGCCTCGCGCTCGACACCATCGCCGTGCGCCGCGCCTTCGACCGGGACGAGGACGAGGAGCGCCGGGCAGGGCGCATCCGCGACGCCATCGAGAAGGCGCTGACCGGCGAGGTGCGCCTGCCCGAGGTGATGGCCAAGAAGCTGCCGAAGGCCCGCCGCACCTTCTCGGTGGAGCCGGAAGTGACGGTGAACAACACCTGGTCCAACCGCCACACGGTGGTGGAGGTCTCCGGCATCGACCGGCCGGGCCTCCTGTTCGAGCTCACCAACACGCTCTCGCGCCTCAACCTCAACATCGCCTCGGCGCATGTGGCCACCTTCGGTGAGCGGGCGGTGGACGTGTTCTACGTGACCGACCTCATGGGCGCGAAGATCACCGGCGCCGCCCGCCAATCCACCATCCGCCGCGCGCTGATCGGGGTGTTCGAGGGTTCCTTCGACGAGGAGGAGCCGCCGAGACGGGCGGTGAGGGGGTGAGGTTTAGCCTCCGCGTACCAGCAAGTACGAGACAAAAGACGCGCATGCGCCCATCATAAATAGAGCATCCGCTTCATCGACTTGAGCTTGGTCGTCAAAGACTAACGCGTGGCGAACTCCTTTCTCGTCGCTCGAATATCCGTATAATTTACTGAAGGCGCTCTTCAGGCCAGGATGAATGTGGCCTTTCTTTTCTATTTCGCTCAATGCTGCACCAAGCGTCGCGGTGTCCGGCGCCAGCCGAAGGGCTATTGATTCAACGGAATGAATACTTTCCCGGACGGCTCCAGGCCAATCGGAATCACGAAGAGCCCTGCCTGCCGCGATGAGGTGTGCTCGGGCCGCGACGGCCCCCTTTGCGGCTCCGTCAGCCAATGCGCGCTCGAAAGCGGCGGCCTGCTCATCTGTGCCTATGGCTACAACTTGTTGGTCAAGGATGCGGTATGCTGCACGAGCCTGAACAAAAGCACCAGAAAGATCATATTTCAATTCATCGCTACAATTTTTATGTCGGACGAAAAATTCGACGCAGTTGAATATGGTTCCAATGCCCTGGTCATGAAAAATTTTTCTGATCATTTCTCCAAATGAAGAAGGTGAGTTTAAGTATGTTTCTATGCCTTTTTTAAGAAATAAAACATGAAAATCCATCGCCACACGATTCCATGTTTTGTTAAAATAAGATCTATCAACGCCAGAGCTTGCGCCTCTCGTGATTTCCAATCTTGTATAATAATAAAGAAGGCGTCTAAGCTCGCCAGAAATCTCGCCCAGCTTTAGCTGGGGAGGGGCTGGCTCAAGGCCAGTTCGCTGTGAAAATGGGATGTATTCAGAGTCTCTATTCATCGATCTTGAAAATAACTGGATTCTCAATCCGTGTAAAATCTACGGTTTCGCCTGGAACCTGTTCGGCCATCGCTGAACCAGATCAGCTATCGCACATAACGTGGGCTGAGCCGAAGTTAACGCATACCATTCTCTCCAACCCTTGCAACCCGCCCCGCAAGACGGCAATGTCCCGCGCTGAAAAGGGCCGGCCCCACAAGGCCGGCTCACGCATCGGAATACGGGATACCGCCAGATCATGATCAGGAGCGCTGGATCTTTCTCGTCCGCCGGCCGTCACACGGGCACGGCGCCGCGCGCCGGCCTCTCCCGCCGCGCGTTTCTGGCCGGCTCGGCCGTCAGCCTCGGCGCGCTGGGGCTCGCTGGCTGCGCCTCGCAGGACGGCATGACGCTGGCCGAGGCGCAGAAGCTCTACGGGCCGGTGCCGGACAAGAAGTTCGCCATCCCCGCCGCCGACGTCAGCAAGGTGGACCCGAAATACTTCCGCCGCACCGTGCCCTACGAGACCAAGGAAGCGGTGGGCACCATCATCGTCGATCCGGCCAATTACTACGTCTACCGCATCGAGGAAGACGGCAAGGCGACCCGCTACGGCGCCAATGTGGGCCGCGACGGCTTCCGCTGGAATGGCGAGGCCTATGTGGGCCGCAAGAGCGAGTGGGCCACCTGGACCCCGCCCAGGGAGATGATCAAGCGCCAGCCCGAGGCGGCCAAATGGGCCGGCGGAATGCCCGGCGGCCTCGACAATCCGCTCGGTGCGCGCACGCTGCATCTCTACCAGAACGGCAGCTACACGCTCTACACCATCTATGCGACCTCCGACCCGGAGACCATCGGCTCCGGCATCACCAGCGGCTGCGTCGGCCTGCTCACGCAGGACATGATCGACCTCTATGACAAGACCCCGGTGAAGACGAAGGTCATCGTCCTCCCGGCCTGAGGCTGAGGTGGGGCAGGGGGCTCCGGAGCCCGCTCTGAAGTTTGAAGGGCGGCGTCTTTCGGCGTTTCCGGCTGCCCCGGTTTCCCCCTCCTCAACCCTCCCCCGCAAGCGGGAGAGGGAGCCTGTCGCGCCGACCGTTCCGGCCCGCCTGAAATCCCGGTGGGAATGCCTTTCCCGGTGGCCGGCGGAGGCTCCCGTCGCGCTTTCCGCCGGGATGTCATTTGAAATCAACGCGGAAAAGCCCTCTCCCGCTTGCGGGGGAGGGATGGGGAGGGGGCCGGCGCGGTCGGGGTCAGGCATGCCATTTCCCTTGCCGCAGGACCGGACTTGATCCGATCCTCGACGTGGCGGCTCCGGTCGTTTCCCCAAGTGGGGCCACCGAAACGGTTCCGCCGCCGCCCCGCATGGCTGCCTCCCGCAGGCGTCACTTGCTGCATCGCAGCAACCCGCGCATCCTGAGGGCAAATCCCGAAACGTCAGCTCGGCCCGCCCCCGATGCCCTTGTCACTGCTTTCGCTTGCCGTCGCCGCCTTCGGCATCGGCACCACCGAATTCGTCATTATGGGCCTGCTGCCCGATGTGGCCCGCGATCTCGGGGTGAGCATTCCCGATGCCGGGCTGCTGGTGTCCGGCTATGCGCTCGGCGTCGTCATCGGCGCACCGCTGCTCGCCATCCTCACGGCCCGCCTGCCGCGCAAGGCGACTCTGGTGGGCCTCATGGGCCTGTTCATCGTCGGCAACGTGCTCTGCGCCCTCTCGCCCACCTACGGGCTGCTGATGGGCGCGCGCATCGTCACCGCCTTCTGCCATGCCGCCTTCTTCGGCATCGGCTCGGTGGTGGCGGCCGATCTCGTGCCGCGCAACAAGCGGGCGCAGGCCATCGCGCTCATGTTCGCCGGGCTGACGCTCGCCAATGTGCTCGGCGTGCCGGCGGGCACCGCCTTCGGCCAGTGGCTCGGCTGGCGCGCCACCTTCTGGGCGGTGGTGGGCATCGGCCTTGCCGCGCTCGTCTCGCTCGTGCTGCTGCTGCCCGGCCGCATCCCCATGAAGCAGAGCCGCATCCTCACCGAATTCCGGGTGCTGAAGGACCGGCAGGTCTTCCTCGCCATGGTCATCAGCGTGGTGTGCTCGGCGAGCCTGTTCAGCGTCTTCACCTACATCTCGCCGCTGCTGCGGGACGTGACGCATTTCTCTGCGGAAGCGGTCACCGGCGCGCTGCTGCTGTTCGGCGTCGGCCTCACCGCCGGCAACATGCTGGGCGGGCGGCTCGCGGACTGGCGGCTCATGCCCTCGCTCATCGGCACGCTGGTGGTGCTGATCGTCGTGCTCGCCGCCTTCACCGGCACCAGCGCCTCGACGGTCCCGGCGCTGGCGACGCTGCTGGTGTGGGGCGTGCTCGCCTTCGCCCTCGTGCCGCTGCTGCAATTGCGCGTGGTGGATACGGCGCATGCGGCGCCGAACCTTGCCTCCACCCTCAATCAGGGCGCCTTCAACCTCGGCAACGCCATCGGCGCCTGGATCGGGGCGGTCGCCATCACCCATGGCATCGCCTACCAGCATCTGCCGCTGGTGGGCGTGGCCCTGAGCACGACGGCGCTGGGCCTCAGCCTGCTCTCCGCCCGGCTGGACCGTCCGGCGCTGGAGGGCGTGCGCGAGGGTGCCTGAGCGCCCTCAGCCCTGCGGCAGCACGGCGCGCGGGGCGGTGGCGAGCTGGGCGACGCGCTCCACGATCATCTGCTGGCGCATCCGCTCGCGCTTCTGGCGGGCAAGGCCGGGGATGAGGAAGCCGTCCACCAGCAGCCAGATGAAGCCGATGCCGATGAAGAAGGTGAGGATCTGGATCACCGCCGTGCCCGCGCGCCCGAGATAGAAGCGGTGGGCCGAGACGATGCCGAGGAAGATCCACAGGAGATAGGCGACGACAAGGCTCGGTCCTTCATTGGCGAGCCGGGTCTCGATCAGGATCTGCTCGTCGATGGACAGGTTCGGTGTGGCGTCCGTCATGGGAAAGCTCCTTCGTGGCGATCCGTCGCGGACCTGATCACCTTCTCGCGTGCGCAGCGGTATCTGGCAAGGTGGCGCGGCCGGGCCGAAGCGCCGCAAGGCCCGGCGAATCCTGGCCCCGCCGGGCGCCGGCGGGGAAGCGGGCCCTGCGCCGTCAACAGCTTCCAGAACGGAATGACGCTCCGTTGACAGTTCTCCAAAGCGCTCCTACCACTGATAGGCCGGCCGGTTTGCAAGAACAAAGGCGCAGGCGGCGGAGGGCACTCCGTCACTTGCGCCCAACAGGGATCAAATCGCATGGCTCTTCGTGTCTCGGGAAAGAACATGGACGTCGGTGAAGCGCTCAGGCAGCGTTTTTCGGACCGCGTCTCCGAGGTGGTCGGCAAGTATTTCGATGGTGGGTGGTCCGGCCACGCCACTGTCTGCCGCGAGGGGTCGGGCTACAGGTCCGAACTGCTGCTCCATCTCGATTCGGGCACCAATCTCCAGGCCCACGGCAATGCGCAGGAACCCAATGCCTGCGCCGATGCGGCCATGGAGAAGATCGAGAAGCGCCTGCGCCGCTACAAGCAGCGCCTCAAGGGCCGCCATCCCCAGCCCGTCAACGGCGTCGACAGCTACCTTGCCCAGAGCTACGTGCTCGACATCTCGCCCCTCGAGGAAGCCGAGGAGGAGGATATCGAGGGCTGGAGCCCGACGGTGGTGGCCGAGCATCCCACCCGCCTCAAGACGCTCTCCGTGCGCGATGCGGTGGTGGAACTGGAGGTGACGGGCGCGCCGGTGGTGGTCTTCCGCCATGCCGGACATGGCCGCGTGAGCGTCGTTTACCGGCGCGCCGACGGGCATGTGGGCTGGATCGACCCCTCCGCGATTTCGCCCGAGGAAAGCCATTGACCGACGTGGGGGCTTGGGACTAGCGTCCGCCGCCGTCTGTGGGGCCTGAGCCGGTCAGGTTGCGTGCGACCTGACCGGTGCGCCAGTCTCCACATCGCGTTGTCGGGGATGCTTCCCGATCCGGCCGGCATCCGGCCGGGCCGGGACGTGCCCTTGCCTCCACCCGGCCATCCGTCGTCAGGGATTTTACTGGATGCCCCTCGCCGATCTCGTGGCCCGCGAAGCGGTGTTCCCCTCCCTGAGGGCGAGCAGCAAGAAGCAGGCGCTTCAGGAACTGGCGCAGCACGCCGCGACCCTTCTGGGCCGCGATGCGCGCGAAATCTTCGAAACCCTCCTCCAGCGCGAGCGCCTCGGCTCCACCGGTGTCGGCAACGGCATCGCCATTCCGCACGGCAAGCTGCCGAAGCTGGACAAGCTCTTCGGTGCCTTCGCGCGGCTGGAGAAGCCCATCGATTTCGAGGCTCTGGACGGCGAGCCGGTGGATCTCGTGTTTCTGCTCCTCGCCCCCGAAGCGGCCGGTGCCGACCATCTGAAGTCGCTCGCCCGCATCGCCCGGATGCTGCGCGACCCCGCCACCGCCGACAAGCTGCGCGGCACCCGCGAGGCGGCGGACATCTACGCGCTCCTCACCACCACACCCGCCTCCGACGCGGCCTGAACGGCCCGCGCTGCTGCCTCCGCTGGGCGCGGCGTCTCTGTGTTAGGTCAGGATTGGCGAACGACCTCAGGTTCGGCTGAAGGCCCGCCAGAGGGCCTCGAACTCCTGTCGGCTGATCGCGCCGTAGAGCGTGTCTCCCCCCTCGCGTTCGGGCGGCACATGGAGGGGCCTCTTGGGCAGCCGGTCGCCGTCGGGCCCGCCGGGAAATGCCAACCGGACACGGCCATCTACCCGGATGTCGATGGCGCGGCGGCACAGGTCGTCGGCCTCGCACTCGTGATAGCCGAGCGCCGGCAGATCGCTGCCGCCAGCCGGGTCGGGGAAGACCAGCTTCAGCCAGCGCCCCGGTGGGCCGAAATCCGGCAGATGATAGCGCACGCCGTTCCGGTTGAGGGCGGGCTGCGACATGGAGCTCTCGCGCCGGTGTCGGCTGCCATCCGCCGCCGCCTCGCGACGCACCCGATGGCAGCGCATCCACCGGTCAGAGATAGAATTGCGTCTCGAACAGCAGGCAGCCGTCCGGCCCCGCCTGGAAGGGGCCGTGCAGCGCGCCCGGCGGCCGACAGGCGAAGCTTGGCGCGTTGAAGGTTTCGGGCGTGTGGGGCGGGGTCTGGGCGGCAACGATCAGGCTGCCGCGGGCGACGAAGACTTCCTCGTAGAAATCGTGAACCTTCACCTCGTCGATGCGGGGATGGGGCGCCCAGCGCACGAGACGGTTCAGATGCCCCTTGCGGGCGGCCTCATCGATGCTGCCAGCGAGCACCTTGGCCTCGATGCCGGGGGCCACTTCCACCCAGCCGTCGACTTCGTCGATCTCGAAGAATTCCCGGTGTTCCTTGCCCGTGCCCGGGTCGATGGAAAACGCCATGCCTGCCGTCCTGTTCGGCGCGGCGGGGGCCGCGCTGTCATCAGAACAGGCGATGTCGGCCATCAGGGCAAGGCCTTTCCCGCCCGGCCGGGGTGAGCGTCAGTGGACGCTCACCGTGGTCAGCTCGTTCTGGAATGCATTCGCCAGGGCGGCCTCACGGCTGTCGGTCAGCATGATCGGCGTGCCGTCGGCGGCGTGCAGGGTGAACAGCGTCAGGCCCGGCTGCATTTCGGGCGCCTGCGGGAACAGCCGCTGGGCGTCTTCCGACTTGATGGTCCGCAGATAGGCGATCTCGCCCCCGCCCAGCACGGCCAGTGCCTCGGGGGTCATGGGGATATTCGTCTCGTTGATCTTCTCGGTATTCATGATGCAACCCTCTCTTCCCGCAGCGCGCTTGGGCCTTGCCGGATCAGGAACGCGAAACGATGTCGATCCGTTTCGCCTGCCGGACGGGCTCGGGCCGCACAAGGTCGATGGACAGGAGGCCATTGCGCAGTTCGGCTCCGAGGACATTCATCCCCTCGGCCAGAACGAATGTGCGCTGGAACTGCCGGGCGGCGATCCCCCTGTGAAGGAAGATCCGCTCCTCTCCATCCTCGACCTGACGGCCGCGGATGGTCAGTTCCTTCTCTTCGATGGACACCTCGAGTTCATCCTGGCTGAAGCCGGCCACCGCCAGCGTGATGCGCAGGCGAAGGGGCGAACCGGAACCGCTTTCAATCCTCTCCACATTGTAGGGAGGATATCCATCGGCGCTCTTGGCAACCCGGTCGAGCGTGCGCTCGACCTCGTCGAAACCCAACAGAAACGGGCTCGACAGCGAAGAGAGTCGCGACATGTATCAAAGTCCTCATCAAGCGACTTTGCGGGTCTTGGGCACGAACCTGTCCGGTCCGTTCCCGACGGGGCCCTGCAAGGCACCCCGACGATTGCGCATATGGGACTCAACCCCCCATGGCGCAAGTGTCCGCCCGGAGGGTTGCCTGGGGATGGTTCTCCATTACAGCGCCACGCTTGAGGTCGGTCACGCCGCCCGCAGCGGGCCGACGTCCATGCGGGGCGTGAAGCTCTCGGCGTCCGCTGCCCGCCATTCGGCGCCATAGGGCGTCTCCTCGGGCGCCTCCACGAGGGCGAAGGGGGCGAGGAAGGGATAGAGCTTGTCGAGCGGGCGCACCTCGATGGGGCTCACGCGGTGCCAGAGATGGTGCGGCAGCAGCTCCGAGGGATGGGAGAGGCCCGCCGCCGCCACGAGCTCGGCGAGCGCGTGGACCGTGTGGCGCTGAAAGTTGGCCACGCGCTCCGCCTTGTCCTCCACCACGAGGCCGCGCTGGAGGTGCGGGTCGTTGGTGGCGACGCCGGTGGGGCACAGGCCCGTGTGGCAGCGCAGGGACTGCACGCAGCCGAGCGAGAACATGAAGGCGCGGGCGGCGTTGCACCAGTCGGCGCCGATGGCCATGTTGGCCGCCATGGAGAAGCCGGACGTGACCTTGCCGCTGGCGGCAAGCTTCACTTCCCCGCGCAGGCCGGCGCCGACGAGCGCGTTGCGCATCAGCACCAGCCCCTCGCGCAGCGGCATGCCCACATGGTCGGCGAGCTCGCGCGGAGCGGCGCCGGTGCCGCCTTCCGAGCCGTCGACCACGATGAAGTCCGGGCGGATGCCGGTTTTCAGCATGGCCTTCACGATGGCGAAGGTCTCGCTGGGATGGCCGACGCACAGCTTGAAGCCCACCGGCTTGCCGCCGGACAGCTCGCGCAGCTTCGCCACGAACTCCATGAGCTGCACCGGGCTGTTGAAGGCCGGGTGCCGGGAGGGCGAGATGCAGTCCTCGCCGAGCGCGATGCCGCGGATCTCCGCGATTTCCGGCGTCACCTTGGCCGCCGGGAGCACGCCGCCATGGCCGGGTTTGGCGCCCTGGCTGAGCTTGATCTCGACCATCTTCACCTGGTCGTCCGCAGCCTTCTCGGCAAAGCGCTCGGGAGAGAAGGAGCCGTCGCGGTTGCGGCAGCCGAAATAGCCCGAGCCCAGTTCCCAGACGATGTCGCCGCCATAGGTGCGGTGATAGGGCGAGAGGCCGCCTTCGCCGGTGTCGTGATAGAAGCCGCCGGTCTTGGCGCCGAGGTTCAGGGCCTCGATGGCGTTGCGGCCGAGCGAGCCGAAGCTCATGGCGGAGATGTTGAGGACGGACGCCGAATAGGGCTTCGCGCACTGCGGCCCGCCGACGGTGACGCGGAAGGGCTCCTCGGCCACCGGCATGGGGGCGAGGGAGTGGGTCATCCACTCATATTCGCTGGAATAGGCGTTCAGCTCCGTGCCGAAGGGCTGGCGGTCCTCTTCCTGCTTCGCGCGGGCATAGACGAGGCTGCGGTCCATGCGCGGATAGGGCCGCCCCTCCTCGTCGCCTTCCACAATGTACTGGCGCAGATAGGGCCGCAGGGCCTCGAACAGCCAGCGCATGGAGCCGATGAGCGGATAGTTGCGCAGCAGCGAGTGGCGCGTCTGGAATGCATCGAACAGGCCGATGGCCACGAAGGGCATCATCACCGCGAACACCCAGGTCCACGCCGCATGGCTGGCGAAGGACAGGATGAGGGCGAGGGTGGCGAGCGCGACGACGGCAAAGAAGAAGCTGTAGCGCCGCAGCCAAAGAACGGTGCCGGGTTGAAGTCCGCCGGACATGGTTTTCCTCCTCGCGCGCCACAGGGGCAGCACGCCGGCCGGTCATCTCCGGGAGGGACCGTCCGGCGCGGTCTGGCGCCGCACGGCGAAGGTAGAGTGCCATCCGGCGGACCGGAAGCATTCAATTACCGCTTGCCCGTCAAATCTCGGGGCGATCGCATGGAAGACCGGCCCGAGCGCCGCGAGCGCGGCTCAGGCGGCGGTGGCGGCTGCCGTCGCGAAGGCGTCGGCAAGCTGGCGCATCACCGGGATCTGGCTGGGCAGCTCGCTCCAGTAGCGGCGGTGCAGTTCGAGGTTCAGGATGGCGCGGGGAGCAAGCCGGCACTGGGCGGCGATGGTCTCCCACGGCAGGTCGCCCCAGCCCACCGGCAGGTGGAGGTCGCCTTCGCCAAGGCCGAGGCGTTCGGCTTCATCCACGCTCCAGCTCTCCATGGCGCGGCCGAAGCTGTCATGGACATGCACATGCTTGGCGAACGGAGCGAGGGCGGCGAGTTCCGGCAGCAGCGGCACCTTGGCCTCGGTGCAGCGCTGATAGGCGTGGCTGACATCGAGGGTCGCCCGCACATGGGCGTGATCGAGCGCGTCCAGCTCTGCGGCAAGGCGCGAGGGCAGGGCCGTCTCGCGCATCTTCTCGAAGCGGAAGACGTTCTCGACGCACACCGTGAGGTCATGGCGGGCGGCCAGGTCGCCGGCCCGGGCGAGGGCGTCGCGCTGGCGTTTGTAGGCGACTTCGATGTCGTCGTCCTGCTCGCGCACGCAGCCGGTGTGCATCACGTAATTCTCGGCGCCCAGCGCTCCGGCGATCTCGATGGAAGCGGCCAGCAGCGCCTCGTGGCGCGGCAGGCGGGCCGGCACGTCCATGAGGTTGATGGCGAGCGGGCCGTGCACCGTGTAGCCGAAGGGCCGGTCACGGGTGGCGGCGACGAGGCGCTTCAGCCGGTCGTCGAGGACGCGGCCGTTTACGACCAGCGTCCAGGCGAAGGTGGGCAGCTCCACGAAAACGACGCCGAGTCGCTCGGCCTCGTCGAGCTTGGCGGGCAGGTCGTCGAAGTCCGGCGAGGTGGCGCGGATCGAATAGCCGATGCCGAGAAGGGCGGGGGCGGGAGAGAGCGCGTCCATAATCGGTTCCTTCACGCGGGAGGCTGCGCCGATCCGGCCGGGCGGACCTGATCGGTGAGGCGGTCCCTGAGATTTTGACGAGACCGTGCGTCCGATCGGCGCGAAAACCGGTTCGATCGGCACGTTCTCTCGGAGAGGCCGGAACGCTGAGCGCACACTAGAGCCTTGCGGCCCGGTTGCTTTAGCACAGCCGTTCGCGGAGGGCCTGCCCGAATCTTGCCCTGCCTATCAGACGGTCATTCCATGGCAGTGGCATGAAGGCGCCGCACCGTGGCGGCGAGCGTCATGGGATCGAAGGGCTTGGCGATGACGCCGACCGCCCCCAGCGAGCGGAAATGTTCCACCTCGTGCGCCTGGGTCCGCGCGGTGACGAAGGCGACCGGAATGGCCTGCGTGGCCGCATCCGCCCGCAGCGTGGCGAGGGTGGTCGGCCCGTCCACGCCCGGCATCATCACGTCCATGAGGATGAGGTCGATGCCGCCCGCCTTCGCCCGCGCCACCGCCTCGGGGCCCGAAGCCGCGGTGAGCGCCGTGAGGCCGGGGTCGAGCCCGAGCGACAGGCTCGCGATCTCGCGGATGTCGGCTTCGTCGTCCACATAGAGGATGGTGAGCGCCATGGCGGATCTCGCGGCTGTCCGGACGTTCCGCTATGGCGCCTCGAGCGCCGGCAAGTCCAGATGAAAGGCGGTGCCCACGCCTTCCTCGGTCTCGAAGCTCAGCGTCCCGTCGTGATGGTCGGCGATCTCGCGGGCGATGGCGAGGCCTAGCCCGGTGCCGCCCCGCTGGCGTGTATCGGAATTGTCCGCCTGCGCGAAGCGGGTGAAGATGGCGGAGCGGAAGCTCTCCGGAATGCCCATGCCGTGATCGCGCACGGTGGCCCGCACATGGTCGCCGCGGCGGGCGACACTCACCTCCACCGTGCTGCCGGCGGGGGAGAATTTCACCGCATTGGACAGAAGGTTGGTCAGCACCTGGATCAGCCGGTCCGCATCGCCCGTCACCCGCAGGTCGCCCGGCTCCACCTCAAGGGTGAGGGCGACCTGGTGTTCGAGCGCAAAGCCGCTGTTCTGCTCCACCGACCGCTCGGCGACCTCGGCCAGCGAGACGGTATCGCGCGCGAAGGTGATGCCCGAGGACTGCATTTTCTCGATGTCGAGAATGTCGTTGATGAGCCGCACCAGCCGCCGGCAGTTCTGGGAGGCGATGGTGACGAGCCGCTGCGCCCCTTCCGGCAGGGAGCCGGTGGCGCCGCCGGCCAGCAGGCCGAGCGAGCCGGCGATGGAGGTGAGCGGGGTGCGCAGCTCGTGGCTGACGGTGGAGACGAATTCGTTCTTCATCACCTCGGCCCGCTTGCGCTCGGTGATGTCGTGCAGCACGGCAACGAGATTCTGGCCGCCGCTGTCCCGCATCCGGCCGATGGCGACGTCCACCGGCACCGTGCCGCCGTCCTTGCGCAGCCCGATCAACTCGCGCACGCCGCCGCCGTCCTTGGCGGTCGAGGACAGTTCGGTCATGAAATCGGCCGGCGTCGTGCCTTCCGGCAGGCTGAACAGCGTGCCGAGCGGCTTGCCTGCAATCTCCTCCGGCTGCCAGCCGAGCAGGCGCGTGGTGGCGGGATTGGCGCTCTCGATGCGACCCTCGACATTCACCGTGACGATGGAATCGATGGCGCTGGCGAGAATGGCCCGCTGGCGCGAGAGGGCATCGCCCAGCGCCCGCTCCGCCCGGCGGCGGCCCACGAGATGGGTGAGCATCACGGCGGTGGAGCCGAAGACCACGGCGATGGCCGCGCCGAGAAGGGCGAGCAGGGTTGTCTTGGTGCGCTGGCCGACGACGCGCACCTCCTGGGTGCGGGCGTTGATGGCGCCGATCTCCGCCTCGGCGATGCTCTCCACCGTCTCGGCGATCTGGTCCATCAGGCCCTTGCTCTGCCGCACCTGAAGGATGCTGCCGGCGGGCGTCGCATCCGAATGCATGCGGGCGTCGATCATCTCTCCCAGCAGCCGCAGCTCCGCCTCTGCGAGCCTCTTGAGGCGGGCAAGGTCGTCAGTGTGCTCCGGGCGTTCGACGGCGAATTTCGTCACGGCCGCGATGCGGGCGAGGATGCGCGTGCGGTCCTCGTCGAGCGGCGGGCGGAATTCGGCTTCGCCGGTGATGATGAAGCCGCGCGTGGCGCTCTCCACTGTCAGCAACTGCTCATAGATCGACTGCAATTCGGCGCGGATGCTTGAGGAATAGATCAGATCCTCGCGCGCATGCTGGCTCGCTGCAAATTCCCGGAAGCTGGCGAAGCCCACGGCCATCACGATGGCGATGGAGACGCAGGCGCCGAGCACCGCGATTATGGAGACGTTGCGGATGCCGCGCCGGAAGCGGCGGCGGTCCTTGGGGCGGCGCTGCATCAGCATGGCAGGCCGCTCCGCGGGAGGGCGGCGGCGGAGGGCAGGAAGGCGCGCGATCGGCAGGGCATGGCGAACCGTAACAGGATGCCGCCGCCGAGAGAAAGACGGCTCAGGCCTCTTCCTCGACCTCGACGACGGTGAGGTCCAGCCAGGCATCGAGGAAATGCTCGAGCCAGTGGCAGACCGCCGGATCATGCCGATACCAGCCATCGAAGTGGGCGTCGCTCGGCTGCGCGCCGGGGGTCGAGAGCTTGGCCGCGCCCTTGGTGGTCCAGCGGCACATCATCTCGTGCGTCACTTCCGGATGGAACTGCACGGCGAAGGCGTGCTGGCCGTAGCGGAAGGCCTGATTGGGAAAGACGTCGCCCTGGGCCAGAAGGTCGGCGCCTGCCGGCAGCTCGAAGCCTTCCGAATGCCAGTGATAGACATGATCGGGCCAGGGCAGCAGCTCGGAGCCGAGCGCCGTCGGGCGCAGCGGATAATAGCCGATCTCGCTGAGGCCGGCCTCGTGCCGGGAGACGGTCGCGCCGAGCGTGCGGGCCATGAGCTGGGCGCCGAGGCAGACCCCGAGCAACGGCGCGTCGGCGTCGAGCGCCTTGCCGATGAGCGTCATTTCCTCGGCGATCCAGGGAAAGGGATCGTTGGCGCTCATGGGGCCGCCGAAGACGACGGTGCCCACATGGTCCTCAAGGGTGTCCGGAAGGGCTTCGCCCAGCGCAGGGCGGCGGATGTCGAGCTCGTAGCCGCGCAGCTCGAGGAAGCGACCGATCCGGCCGGGCGTGGAGGTCGCCTGATGCAGGATGGTCAGGATGCGACCCTTGTGGCGTGCCTCCCAGGGGGCGCGCGCGTCAGTCCGAATGTCCACCGTCCCCTTCCACCTCTCTGCGAACCTCGCGGCGGATCCGCACGCGATCGCGCGAGCCGATGTTCAGCAATTCGGCCGCCCGCCACACCAGATTGTCTTCAAATTCCGTGAGGCTCCCATCGGCATAGGCGACCTCGAACATCATCTCCACGACGCGCAGCCGACCCTCCTCGTCGAGGGCGCGGTTCAGCACGCTGGTGAAGGCATAAAGATCAACGGCTTCCGCATCGCGCGCGATGGCGAGTTCCACGAGGCTGTCGGTGTCGGCTGCGCTCAGGTCAAAGCGGCTGGAGAGGATGTCCCGCAGCACGCCGCGCTCCTCATCCGTCACCGCGCCGTCGATGGCCATCACATGCACCAGCAGGACCGCAGCCGCGAGGCGATAGTCATTGTCCTGGAAGGCGCTGGCTTCCCGTCGCTCGCCGGCGATGTCGGAGATGAAGTCGGAAAGCGCGCGGAACATGGAGCCTCGCAGGTCGGATGCCTGTTCCGTGGTGCCATGAAATCCGCGCGGGCGGCAAGCTCAGCCGTTTCCACAACGCATTGCTTTAAATCAGTTTGCGATGAATTCTGCGCGACTGTGGCGGCGAATACACGATCCGCCGTCTTTCGGTCAGTTGTTGTTGTTCGGCAGCGGCTGGCGCTGGCTGCTGCCGCCCTGGATGCGCCGTGCGGAATCGCCTTCACCGGGCCGCGTGGGCGGCGGGGGCGTGGGCACCATGTTCTGTCGCGGCGCGGGCGGGGAAAGGTTCTGGCCCGGGATGGGGGCGATGTAGGTCGGAGATACGATCACCGGCTTCGTCTGCTGGGCCTGCGCGACGGACGCACCCATGAGCGTGCAGGCGATCGCCACGGCAAGCGCGGAGGCTCCCAGGCGATGAGACGGGCGATGATGGTCGGTGTGCGTCAAGACGGCCTCCCGCCGCTGGCCGATGCCGCCGGTGCGGCTGATCGGTCTTGATCCTTCTGCCTCAGTAGATGGAGGCCGGGCGGGCAAAAGGCAATGGCTCAGGGCCGGGTGGCCGGCTTCACCACCAGCCGTCCGGTGGCCGGCACGGCCGGCGGGGTGTCGGCGTCGTGGATGACCACCTGGCCTTCTGCCCAGCGCTGCGGGCTGTCCACCAGCCGGCTGATGCTGATGCCGGCCGTGATCGCCAGCACCGTGGCCATCAGCACGAAGGAGCCTTCCCTGAGCATGGACATGATGGTTCGTTCCTGGCGCGTTGATGGCGAAATCGTGGTCGAAAACGCCGCTGCGGTGCGTTCGTTCCGCGGATGGGCGTTCTTTTTCGTCAGGCCCTGCTGCTGGGCGCGAGCAACTGACGGCCCGCGCAGGCTGGCCCGGAAACCTTGCCAAAATCCTAATTTTCAGAATCCCGCGCCGCTTTGCGCAGGAATGGCGTGTTCCGGTGGAAGGTGGGCATGGATGATCGGCGAGTTGGGGAAAAATGCTTGACGCAATTTGACCGGTTGCGGGGCTCTCGTGCTCCGGCCAGCACGCTTGATGCCAGAGGCGAGCTTGCACCCGCGGCTCGACAACCTGTCACGCGCCCGTGACAACTTTGGAACCGTCAAGCTCCAAGCCTGTTATTGTTTATGCACTGTGCCGGTCACGCTGGATCGGCATGCGTTCTCCGTGTCGCTCTTGGCAGTGGACACGGCGCCGGCTTGGCCTATTTCCTCATGGGATCGGCCGACCGGTGGAACCCGCAGCGAAAGGTGAAATGTGTCGGAGCAACTCGAGGCGCGGGGAATGGCCTTGCTGGTCGAGGACGAGCCGTTCGTGGCGATGGTCGCGCGGCAGATCCTCGAGGATGAGGGCTTCCATGTCTCCCACGCCAATACGGGCGCCGGCGCGCTGTCCGTGCTGGAGGCGGGACCCCAGGAACTGGTGCTGGCCGTGGTCGATATCGGCCTGCCGGACATGTCGGGTGACGCGCTGGTCCAGCAGATCGCCGCGTTCCGTCCGGATTTGCCCGTGATGATCGCCAGCGGCTATGGCGCGGACGAACTGCTGCAGCGCTTTCCGTCCGGCGGGCGCACGGCGCTGCTGCCCAAGCCCTACGATACGGCCGCGCTGCGCAGTGCGCTGCGGACACTCGGATTTTCAGTGGAGGCCTGAGGAGGGCGGCGGGGCCTCGGCCCCGCCCGGTGACGCCGCGGCTCAGCGCCGCCGCGTCGCGAGAAGCGCCTGGAGAAGGCCGGCCCCGGCCGCGACGGCCACCGTCGCCATGGGATGGCGCTCGGCAAATCGGGACACCGCAGAAAGTGTGCTGAAGCCAAGTGCCGACGCGCCCAGCACAGGTGTCGGCTGCCGGCGACGCCAGAGCGCGATGGCGGCCAGAAGTCCGGTGAGGGCGAGGGTCGCCGCCGCCGTGATGAGCGCCGCGAGGGGCGCCTTCAGATGCGGTTCGATGGCGGCATAAAGGCTGATCGCCAGGAACACTTGCGTGATCCAGGCGAAGCCCGCGGCGAGGAAGAGCAGCAGCGCGCGTTTGGCCATCGTCGGGCCTAGCGGCGCATCAGAAGCTGGCCGAGCAGGGCACCGACGCCGGCGGCAATGGCGACCGCCGTGAAGGGCTGCGCCTGGATCGAGCTGCGCAGCGTTTCCGCCTGGTCTTCCGCCCAGTCGGTCATCTCGCCGGCGGCGTTCTCCGCGTCGGCAGCGGCACTCTTCACGCCCTGCTTGGCGGTCTTGCCCAGCGTTTCCACCAGCTTGGCCACGTCGCCGCGTAGCTGTTCGAGGTCCGCCCTGAGGTCGGCCAGATTGTCTTGCGTGGCCGAGAGGTCCGGCTTTTCCGACATGGGGATCTCCGTTGGGTCTGAGGGTGTGCCCCGCTCTGGAGGCACACCGGTCAGAACGTCCCCGCGGCGGCGAAGTTCCAGCTTGCGCGCGGCCGTGGTGCCGCGCGGTCAGGCGATGCGCTGGGCGCGTTCCTGCGCTGCGTCGGACTTCGTCTGGTGGAAGAAGAGCGCCTGAGCGATCGTCGCCTTCACCGTCTCGCTGAGGAACGGCTTGGTGATCAGATAGGTCGGCTCGGGCCGCTCGCCCGTCAGAAGGCGATCCGGGAAGGCGGTTATGAAGATCACCGGCACGTCAAACGAGCCGAGGATGTCGGTGACCGCATCAATGCCGGAGGACCCGTCCGCCAGCTGGATGTCCGCGAGCACCAGACCGAAATCGCCGTCCTTGGCGAGTTCCAGCGCCTTGGTGTGGGTCGGCGCCACGCCCACCACTTCGTGGCCGAGATCGGTGACGAGGGTTTTCAGGTCGAGCGCGATGACCCATTCGTCCTCGATGATGAGGACGCGGGTGGCGAGCTGCCGGTCGATCTCGGCCTGCGCCGCCACCACCTGCTGCTCCACATCCTCGAGGCCGACACGCAGAATGGCGCTCGCCTCGGCATAGGAGAAGCCTTCCATGGCGGTGAGCAGGAGCGCCACGCGCGAACTCGCGTTCAGCGACTGGAGGCGCTGGTCGGCATGGCTGCCCACGGCGACGTCCGGGGTGCTGCGGGGTTCCCAGATCTGATGCAGCGCGCGGTAGAGGGCCACGCGGGGGGAGACGTTGGGGTCGATGGACACCTGTCCGTCCACCACCGCCTGCAGCGTGTCGCGCACGAGGCGGTCACCCGCCTCCTGGGAGCCCAGAAGGGCACGGGCATAACGGCGGAGGAGCGGAAGCTGCTTGATGAGCTGTTGCTGTGGCATTCTGGGCATCGCCTTCGAACAAGTCGCTAACAACGCAGCGTTGGGGAGAAAGTTCCCTGTTCCGAGGAACAAGGTTGCGGCTCGTGGCATTATAGCGAGCGCATGGGGAGGGGGCATCCCATTGCGGATGCTCTGCGTAGACGGATGCCCGGATGCGGCCGGGTGTGGACGGAGCTGTGTATGTCATCAAGGCGGCGGGCACTGGTCGAGGCGTGGGGCCGGGAGCGCGCCGCCATCTTCGCATCCGCCGTCGGACAGCCCCGCTCCCTGCTGGACAGCGTGCGGCGCCGGCTGATGCTGGTGATCCTCATTGCGGTTCTGCCGCTTGCCTCCGCCTGCATGCTTCAGGGCCTGCTGCAACTGCGCCGCGCCGGCGAGGACGCGCAGCAGAGCCTCGTCCAGTCCGCGGCCGCCGCCGCCGCGAGCGCACGCAACATCTTCTCTTCCGCCGAGAACGTCCTGCAGGCGCTGAAGAACACGAACGACGTCCGCGACGCCAATACCGACTGCCAGGCGACGCTGGCGGGCGCCAATCTCAGCGTGCTGTTCAGCTCCAACATCGCCTATATCGACAAGAACGGGCAGGTGCTCTGCTCCGCCCTGCCGCAGACCCAGTCCTCCGTGGGGGATCGCAAGTGGTGGCTCGCGGCACGCAACGAGCGGGGCTTCACCATCGGGCCGCGCCAGATCAGCCCGGTCACGCGTTCGGACATTCTGGTGGGCATCCTGCCCCTCTTCGGCGCGGACGGCGTGTTCGACGGCGCGCTGGCCATGGCCATCAATGCTGCCTCGCTGGACAATCTGCTGCGCGAGGCGGTGCCGCCGTCGGTCGGCGTCGTGGCGCTGATCAACGACAAGGGCGTGCAGGTCGCCTCCAATGCGGCCGATGCCGCCAGCCAGCTGTTCGACGGCCGCACCATCGACAACTACATGGAGCGGCTCGGAGAGGCGAAGGACGCGCAGGGCCGCGCCTGGAGCTTTGCTGCCGCCCCTCTGGAGCGGCACGGCCTGTTCGTCGCCATCGCCCGGCCGACGGCGGACCTTTTCCGCTGGACCACCTTCCACGTGCTGCTCGGCTTCGTTCTGCCGGTGGTGATGGTGGTGTTCACGCTGGTGGCCATGTGGCTGGCGACCGACCGCATCGTGCTGCAGTGGCTGCTCTACATCCGCCGGGTCACGGTGGTGTATGCGCAGGGCCATTACGGCTTCCGGCCGACCCGCATGCATCGCGCGCCCAGCGAATTCCGGGTGCTCGGCCATGCCATCGAGGACATGGCGCTTGCGGTGCGCGAGCGCGACAACCGCTTGCGCGAAGGCCTCGCGGAGAAGACCGCGCTGGTGCGGGAGATCCATCACCGCATCAAGAACAGCCTTCAGGTGGTGGTGTCGCTCCTAAGTCTCTATGGCGCCGGCGTCGCGCCGGCCGACCGGCCGCGCTTCGAGCGCCTGCGGGTGCGGATGAACTCGCTGGCGGTGGTCCACCGGGTCTTCTACGAGGCTGCCGAAGGCTCGGAGGTGCGCGTCCGCGAACTGCTGCGCGAACTCGCCGTGCTGCTGGAAGGCGCCTCGGACCGCAGCGCCGCCGTGCTGGTGGAGGCGGGGGACGAGATCACCCTGCCCACCGATTTCGCCGTGCCGCTGGCGCTGCTGGTGACCGAGATCGTGATGGCGCTCACCCGGCCCGACGCGGCGCGGCCGGTGCGCATCACCCTCAAGGCCGCCCTTCAGGGCGGGACCTTCGAGCTTGTGGCCGAGGCGTCCGAGCCTGCGGAGGGCCGGCTCGACGTCGGTAAGGCGGATCTCGCCCACGGCTTTGCCGGCCAGCTCGGCGGCAGCGTGCTGGTGGAGGAGGCCGAGGATTGCGCCCGCATCCGTACCGCCTTCCCCGCCCGCAAACGCGGCATGGCCGGCTGACGGGCATGGCAGGTCTGCCTCAGGCGGACGGTTGCGCCGGGGCGGGCCGCAGGCCGAGACGGGCGAGAAGGACCGCATCCCGGCTCTCCTCCATGTTGGGCGTCGTCAGCAGCGTGTCGCCCACGAAGATGGAGTTTGCGCCGGCGAGGAAGCACAGGGCCTGCGCCTCGTCGCTGAGGGTGTGGCGGCCGGCCGAGAGCCGCACCACGCTGCGCGGCATGAGCAGGCGGGCCACCGCCACCAGCCTTACGAAGGCGATGGGGTCCACCTTCTCCTCGAAGGCCTTCACCGGCGTGCCCTCGATGGGCGTCCACATGTTGAGCGGCACGCTTTCGGGATGCGGATCGAGGCCTGCGAGCAGTTCCAGCATGGCGAGGCGGTCCTCGATGGTCTCGCCCATGCCGACGATGCCGCCGCAGCAGACCTTGATGCCGCCCGCCCGCACATGGCCGAGCGTCTCCAGCCGGTCATCGAGGGTGCGGGTGGAGGTGATGCGCGGATAATAGGCCGGCGAGGTATCCACATTGTGGTTGTAGTAATCGAGCCCGGCGGCGCTGAGCCGATCCACCTGCGCGGGCGTGAGCATGCCCAGCGTCACGCAGGTTTCAAGGCCGAGCGCCCGCACGCCCGAGATCATGGCGCAGACCGCATCCAAGTCCCGGTCCTTGGGCGCGCGCCAGGCCGCGCCCATGCAGAAGCGGGCGGCGCCCCCGGCCTTTGCCTTGCGGGCCTCCGCGAGCACTGCCTCCACGTCCATGAGCCGGGTGGCGGCAACGCCGGTGTCGTGATGCGCGCTCTGCGAGCAGTAGCCGCAATCCTCCGGGCAGCCGCCGGTCTTGATGCTGAGAAGCTGCGCCGTCTCCACCGAGCAGGCATCGAAATGGGCCCGGTGTGCCGCCTGCGCCCGGAACATGAGCTCCGGGAGCGGGAGGTCATAGAGGCCGCGCGCGCGCGTCTCGGCGGCGGGTCGAGCGGTTGCGGCGATTGCGGCGCTCATTGCGCGTCGCCCGCGCGGCGGCCCGGCAGGGCGCCGGAGGCGGCCGCCACCAGCGCGATCTTCAGGAGGTCGCCCAGGATGAAGGGCAGGAAGCCCTGTGTCAGAAGGGCGCGGGCCGGCACGAAGGCGGTGAGCCAGAGCAGGCCCAGCGCATAGACCGCAGCGAGGCCTGCCAGCATGGCGATGGTGCGTCCCCATACGCCGAGGGGGGCAAGGGGGGCGCTGCGGGCGAGGGCGCTGACGAGGCCGCCAGCCAGCCAGTAGCCGGCCAGATAGCCGCCCGTGGGCCCCGCCATATAGGCAAGGCCGACGCCGCGCTCCGGGGTGCCGGCGAAGACAGGCAGGCCGAGCGCTCCGGCCGCGAGGTAAGCGCCGAAGACCGCGAGCGCCATGCGCGGCGGCACCGCCAGCGCGATGGCCATGACGGCGGCGGTCTGGAGGGTCATGGGCACCGGCCAGAAGGGGATCTGCACCTTGGCGCTGAGGGCGAGCAGCGCTACGCCGGCCAGGATGAGCGCCGCCTGCCGCAGCAGGAGGCTGCGGCGCGTGCCGTCGAGCAGAGCGGTTAACATGGGTGAACTCCAATTATAGATAATTTGATTCCAGTATCTATAGGAGTCCACGGGCGTGACCGGAATGCAAGGGGTTCACCCCTCGATGGCGAACATCTCCCGCTCCGGGCCCGATCGTGACTTCACCGGCCGGCGTCCGATCCACTGCACATGGTTGGCGAGGATGGTGCAGGCGGCCTCTACCTGCCCGCGCCGCAGGGCGTCGAGGATGGCGCGGTGGTCATGGTCCGTGCGGGCCTCCCAGTCCTGCCGCCAGGCGGCGAAGAGGAAGCGGGCGCTGGCGGCGTGCAGGTCGTCGATGGTGGCAAGCAGGCGCGGCATGGCGCAGGGCGTGATGATGAGGCGGTGGAACCGGCGGTTCGCCTCTTCCCAGGAGCGCACGTCGCGTGAGATGTCGCCGGCGCGCGTCGCTTCCTCCGCCTGTTGCAGGATGGTGGCGGTGATGTTGGGCGCGGCATTGCGCAGGGCCAGCACTTCCAGCGCTGCCCGCATCTCGGCCACCTCGCGGACGTCCCTGAGGTTGAAGGCGGCCACCCGCACGCCGCGCCGGGGTTCGCTCACCGCCAGTCCCTGTGCCTCAAGCCGGCGGAAGGCCTCGCGGACCGGGACATGGCTGGTCTCGAACTCGGCGGCCACATGATCCTGCCGCAGCCGGCTCCCCGGTTCGATCTCGCCGGAGATGATCCGGTCGGCGAGGGTGCGGCTGATGCGGATGGCGATGGTGTCTTCAGTGCGGCTGGTCATGAATTATAGATAAAATGGCGCGCAGGGGATGTCGAGATTGGCCTGCGTCCGAGGGGGCGGATGTGGGGCGCGGCGGTGGGTGGATATTGCTGCAATGCGGCAGTTTGAGTCTAAAAATATTCTCTTCTGAATGCTTTGCTCCGATATACATTTGTTTACATACGGTATGGCGATCCCTTGACGAGCGTCGACTCTCAATCGCCTTCAACATGTTGCCTCAAGCAAGAATTCGACCGCCCCACGCAAGCTTTCCAGCCTATACGTAATAATACGTATGCCCTTGGCGTACGCCCTCTCCGCCCGAGGATGTGCCGCCCATGCCCCGCTTGAATCTCAAGGTCTCGCACGCCGTCGCGCTGATGGTGTTCTCCTGCGTCGCCGTCACCGCCGCCCTGCTGATCGCCGTCGTCGCCTGGATGCTGGATGATGATGCAGCGCAAAATGCCGTTAATCGGCAGAATGTTGCGATCCGCGCTACAGCAATCGCGCTGGCCAAGGCCGTGCCCGGCAGCCGGATCGACTGGTCCGGCAATACCGTGAGCCGCATCGTGCTGCCGCGCCTGCCGGAGCCCGGTGACCACGGCCTCATCGATGATGTCTCCCGCATCTCCGGCGGCACGGCCACGGTGTTCGCGTATGACGCCGGCAAGGACGATTTCGTGCGCCTCTCCACCTCCGTGAAGAAGGCCGATGGCACGCGGGCCGTGGGCACGGTCCTCGGCCGCCAGTCCGCGGCCTATCCGGCCATGAAGGCTGGCGCCATCTATCGTGGCGAGGCCACCATTCTCGATGTGCCCTATTATACGGTCTATCTGCCGGTCTTCGATCCGTCCGGCTCGGTCATCGGCGTGGTCTATGGCGGCGTGAAGCAGGATGAGGTGGATGCGCGCCTCAACTCCCTGCTCCGGACCATCATCGGCCTTTCCATCGTGCTCACCCTGCTGTTGGCCGGCGTCGCGGTGCTGCTGGCGAGCCGCCTGCTGCGTCCCATCGGCCAGTTGGCGGGCGTGATGGAACGCCTCGCGCAGGACGACCTGTCCGTGGAAATCCCCCACCAGGACAAGAAGAACGAGTTCGGCGTGATGGCCCACACCATTCAGGTGTTCCGCGACCATGCGGACGAGCGCCGCGTGCTTCAGGCAGAGCAGGAGCGCCAGACCGCCCAACGCCTTGCCCGGCAGGAGGAGGTGGACGCCATCATCGCCGCCTTCCGCACCCGCATGAGCCGCATGGTGGACGCGGTGCGTCTCAATACCGGCGAGCTTCTGGACGTCGCGGGCAGTCTCTCGCAGGTGGCGGCCCGCACCACGGCACGGACGGTGGAGGCCGACCGCGCCTCCCAGGAGGCCAGCAACTCCGTGCAGGGCGTGGCCGGCGCCACGGAAGAGCTCTCGGCGTCCATCGGCGAGATCACCTCCCAGGTGTCACGCGCCTCGACCGTCGTCGCCGACGCCACCCGCGGCGCCCAGAGCACGGGTGGCAAGGTGCGGGAACTGTCGGAAGGCGCCGAGCGGATCGGCAAGGTGGTGGAACTCATCCAGGCCATTGCTGCCCAGACCAACCTCCTGGCCCTCAACGCCACCATCGAGGCGGCACGGGCCGGCGAGATGGGCAAGGGTTTCGCCGTGGTGGCGCAGGAGGTGAAGGAACTCGCCGCCCAGACCGGCAAGGCGACCGAAGAGATCGGCCACCAGATCCAGAGCATCCAGGGCGCGACCGCCGATGTGGTGCAGGCCATCGAGCAGATCGTCGTCACCATCGGCGATGTGGACCGCTACACCAGCGCCATCGCCTCGGCCGTCACCCAGCAGAATGCCGCCACCGGCGAGATCACGCGGAACATCGTCGCCGCCTCGCAGGGCAGTGCCACGGTGGCGTCCAACATCACCCATGTGATGCAGGCGGTGAACGAGACCGACACCTGCGCCGGCCGGGTGACCGACGCCACGCGCCGGCTGGCGGACGACAACGCCCAGCTCAATGCGGCGCTGGAAGACTTTCTCGAGCGCGTCGCGGCCGCCTGACGGCGCGGCGGTTCTGCTTCCCGCAGCCCGGCGTGGCGATGCCCGGGCCTGGTGTGTCAGGGGCGGCGTGCAGGCAAAGAAAAACCCCGCGCCGGAGCCGGCACGGGGTCTGATCTGTCTTTTGCGCCGGCGGGACGCCGGCTGCGCCTCAGGCCTTGGCGCTCTTCTTGCGCAGGCGCACCACCACGTCCACACGCGCCACCTCGAAGCCCTCGGGGGCTTCCGGCAGGCGGTCCACGGTGACGGATGCCTCCGGAATGTCGACGAGCTCGTTGTGGCCCTCGACATAGAAATGGTGGTGGTCGGAGGAGTTGGTGTCGAAATAGGTCTTCGACCCGTCCACGGCGACCTCGCGCAGCAGGCTCACTTCCGTGAACTGGTGCAGCGTATTGTAGACGGTGGCGAGCGACACCGGGAAGCGGGCGCGGATGGCCTCTTCGTGCAGCATTTCGGCCGTCACGTGGCGGTCACCCTTGGCGAATAGAAGCCAGCCCAGCGCCAGACGCTGACGGGTGGGACGCAGGCCGACCTCACGGAGCATCTCGCGCACGTCGTGGAACGGGCAGCCGGTGCGGCGCGCATTGTTCACGTCGCGCAGCTGCGCCACGGGCAGCACGGCCTCTTCAGGGTCCACCTGGACACGGGCGGCGCCGGAACCCAGGCTCGTACGGATTCGAGTCATCTCGTTCATGGTCGCGCTAGCAATCTCAATCTATGCAATCGCATTGCTGCTGGGGGAGCCACTGTGAGGCGGCGATCATTTTTCAGCTATACCTGATCCCGCGCCTCATTGCCACCATTACAGATTGTAGCTGGACTAAAGTAAATCAAGCCGCTGCAATGCCTTCCTCGTGATCATGGGGCGCATGGACAGGCCGTCTTCCGCGGGCTATCGCGCTGCAACAGCCTCAGGTTCCGCTGCCGCCATCCTCCAGGGGAAAGCTGGCGCGGGGCTCGCGTGAGGCCGGGACGGTTCATGATCCATAGGCGGAGCCGAGGCGTGACGCATCTTTTTCGCTCTCCGGTCCTGGTGGCCCTCTTCGTCGCGCTGGCGGCGGCGGCGACCCTTGCTGCGGCCTGGTTCTTCCAGCTCGTGGTGGGGCTTGCGCCCTGTCCGCTCTGCCTCGACCAGCGCCTGCCCTATTATGCGGCGGTGCCCGTGGGGCTGCTGCTCGCGTTCGTTGGGCGCAGCCGGCCGGACCTTGCACGCCATGGCCTCTGGCTCCTCGCCGCCCTGATGGCGGTGGATGCTGGCATCGCCATCTATCATGCGGGCGTCGAATGGCAGTTCTGGCCGGGGCCGACCACCTGCACGGGCTCCACGCCTCCCATGGTCACGGACATCATGTCGGCGCTGAAGACGACGCGGGTGCCCCGCTGCGACGAGGCAGCCTGGCGCCTGTTCGGCATTTCCATGGCCGGCTGGAACGCCCTCATTGCCCTCGGCCTCACCGGCATCAGCCTCAAGGGCGCGCTCGCCCGGCGCTGAGGCTCGCATCCTCAGGGGTCGAGTTCGGTGTCCCAGTAGAGATAGTCGAGCCAGCTCTCGTGCAGATAGTTCGGCGGGAAGTGCCGGCCGTTCTGGTGCAGGTCGTGGACGCTGGGCTGGAAGGGCGTCTGCGCGGGCCACATCTTGGCATCGTCTGGCATCAGGCCGCCCTTGCGCAGATTGCAGGGGGAGCAGGCCGCCACCACGTTTTCCCAGGTGGTCTGGCCGCCCCGCGATCGCGGAATGACGTGGTCGAAGGTGAGATCCTCGCGCGTGCCGCAATACTGGCAGGTGAAGCGGTCGCGCAGGAAGACGTTGAAGCGGGTGAAAGCCGGCTGACGGGTCGGCTTGACGAAGGTGCGAAGCGAAACGACGCTCGGTAGCTTCAGTTCAAAGCCCGGACTTCGGACCGCCTTGTCGTAATATTCGACGATATTCACGCGGTCGAGGAAGACCGCCTTGATGGTATCCTGCCACGACCAGACAGACAGCGGGTAATAGCTGAGCGGGCGGTAGTCCGCATTCAGCACAAGAGCTGGCCACGCGCCCGGTGATAAAGCAGCGGTCAAGGATCTTCTCCTCGCCCTCCATCCCAGCCGAATCGAGCAGTCCCGTTCGGCACGCGCGGATACTGTATAGGCTCCATGTCAGCCTTGTGAAGGCCCGCACAAAATCCCGCCGAAGCGGCGGATAGACGCGTGGACGCCCATCTCGTTACCGCTGGAAACTATGCCTGACATTGCCGGAATCTGCCGGTGGTCGGCGGAAAGTGTCTTCATGCCCAAATGGTTAACGCGTCAACCGGTCGGCGGGGCGAGGTGGGCGGCGAGAAAGAGGCCGGCCCGCTCCACGCCCTCCTCGTCAATGCCGTGGCCGAGCGATTGGGTAAGGTGCGTCTCGGCGCGGACGCCGGCGGCCGAGAGGGCGGCGGCGGTGGCGGTGAGTGCATAGACCGGCACCACCTCATCGCGCCCGCCATGCATCAGCAGCACGGGCGGCCGCGACGGCGCGAGGCCGGGCGGTAGCAGCGGCGGCAGGAAGCCGGACGCGCCCACCACGGCGGCGATGGGCTCGGGCGCCGTCACCGCGAAGGAGAGCGCCATCATGGCTCCCTGGCTGAAGCCGAACAGCGCCACCCGGCTCCAGGGCAGATCGAGGCGCGTGCGTTCCTCATCCAGAAGCCGGGCGAAGGCGGGCAGGGCGGAGAGCGTGTCGCGCGCAATGGCGTGAGGATCGGCGAGCGAGAGGGGAAACCACTGCCGCCCCACCGGCATCTGGTCGCAGGGATGCGGGGCATGGGGCGCGACGAACGCGGTGTGGGGCAGGATTTCCGCCCAGGCGGCGCCGAGATCGATGAGGTCGCGGCCGTCCGCGCCATAACCGTGCACCAGCACCACGAGCGAATCGGCGGGACCGCCCGCAGACGGGGCGAGGCGGGGACCTTCGGTGAGGGACATTCGGAAAATCCGGGATCAGGCGGGGGCGCCGAGACGGGCGCAGCGTGCGCCATAATAGGCCCAGAGCAGATGGGCCGCCACGCCGCGATAGGGCCGCCAGTCCTCCGCGATCGCCTTGAGGCCCAGCGCCGAGGCCCGGCCGGGCAGGCCGAAGGCATCGCCTGCGGCCACCTGCAAGGCAAGGTCGCCCTCGGGAAAGGCATCGCTGCGGCCGAGGCAGAAGAGGAGATAGATGTCCGCCGTCCAGCGGCCGATGCCGGGCAGGCGGGTCAGATAGTCGGCCGCCGCGTCCGCTTCCATCGCCTCCACATGGGCGAGGTCCACCACCCCGTCGGCGAGCGCGCGAGCAATACCGGTGAGGGTGCGGATCTTCGGCGCCGAGAGGCCGCCGGCCTTCAGCGTCTCCGGCGAGGCGTTCAACAGCGCCTCGACCGTCGGCGGGCCGCCGAGCACCTGTTCCGTTCGGGCGGAGATGGCGCGGGCGGAGGCGACGGAGAGCTGCTGGGCGATGATGATGTTGACCAGCCCCGCGAAGTCCGGCGCCCGCCGCCGCAACGGCGGCCGGCCGGCCTCCGCCACCAGCGCATGCAGGCGGTCGTCCAGCGCCAGCAGCCGGTCCAGCGCCGCCTCGAAGGTCGCTTGGTCGCTCAGGTGAACCTCGCTTATCATGCCGCGCCTCCTTGCCCTTTTGCCCTCTCGCGCCGGAGCGGCGGTCATGCGATGACATGACCCGCCATGACCATCGTCTGCCGCTTCGCCCCAAGCCCCAACGGCTTCCTGCATCTCGGCCACGCGCATTCGGCTCTGGTGAACCATGCCGCCGCCACGCGCGCCGCCGGCCGCTTCCTGTTGCGCATGGAAGACATCGACACCACCCGATGTCGCCCGGAATACGAGCAGGGCATCATCGACGATCTGGACTGGCTCGGCATCCTCCCGCCCGAGCCGCCCCGGCACCAGAGCCGGCACTTCGACGATTACGCCGCAGCCCTCGCGCGCCTTGAGGAGATGGGGCTGCTCTATGCTTCTTTCGAGACCCGCGCGGAGATCGCCCGCGCCGTCCTCGCCCGCGAGGCGGCGGGCCGGTCCTGGCCGCGTGATCCCGACGGTGTGCCGCTCTATCCCTTTTCCCGCGAGAGCATGACGGAGGCGGCCCGCGCCCGCCGCAAGGCCGAGGGCGAGCCTTA
Organism: Azorhizobium sp. AG788; assembly: GCF_004364705.1. Lineage (NCBI taxonomy): Bacteria > Pseudomonadati > Pseudomonadota > Alphaproteobacteria > Hyphomicrobiales > Xanthobacteraceae > Azorhizobium > Azorhizobium sp. AG788. The sequence goes on along the minus strand of NZ_SOBM01000003.1, from coordinate 251,774 downwards.
TGTGCTGCGCCTCGACATGGGGCAGGCCTATGCGCCGGCGGGTGCCGGCCTCTCCTGGCACGAGGCGCCTGGCGATCCGCTGGCGGAGCCCCTGCCGGTTCAGGCCGATCCGGCAGCCTGGGGCGATGTGGTGCTCGCCCGCAAGGACGTGCCGGCGAGCTATCATCTGGCGGTGGTGGTGGATGACGACCTGCAGGGCATCACGCATGTGATCCGCGGCCGCGACCTCCATGCCGCCACCGCCATCCATCGCCTGCTCCAGGCGCTGCTCGGCCTGCCGGCGCCCATCTATCATCACCACGCGCTGGTGCTGGACCGCGACGGGCGCAAGCTGTCGAAAAGCACGGGGGCGGCGAGCCTGTCGTCGCTGCGTGCGCTCGGCACCACACCGGACGAGGTGCGCGCGCTCATCGCCCACGGGCTGGAGCCGGCGTCTCAGCCCACCCCGAGCACGTAGAGCCAGAAGGTGATGGTGAAGAGGCCGAGGGCCGTGGACAGCGAGACGGAGCTGGAACTGGTGCCGACGCCGACGCCATAACGCTGGGCCAGCAGATAGGCATTGATGCCGCAGGGCATGGCCGCGAACAGCACGGCCACGCCCGCCCACACCGGGGGCATGGGCAGGATGCGAGTGAGCCCCAGCACCAGAAGCGGATGCACGATGAGCTTCAGCGTGGAGATGAAGACAGTCGGACGCAGATCGCCGGAAATGCCGTAGCGCTTGAGGGCGAGGCCGAGGGAAACGAGGGCGCAGGGCGTGGCGGAGGCCGCCATCATGTCCAGCACCTGCTTGAGTACCCCATGGGCCTCGAAGCCCATGAGCCGCCCGATCCCGCCCGCATAGATGCCGAGCAGGATGGGATTGAAGGCGAGCGAGCGGAACAGCCGCTTCACCGTCGCCCGCGAGAAGCCGGAGCCGCCCTCCACCGCGATGGTGGCGGCCACCAGCATCACCGGCAGGTGCACGGCGATGAGCAGGAACAGCGGCACCGCGCCGGCCTCGCCATAGGCCTTGAGGATCAGCGGCACGCCGACGAAGACCGTATTGGCCTGTCCCGCCGAGAAGCCGTGGATGACGGCTTCCGTGTGCGAGCGCTTGAACACCTTCGCGGCCACCACGGCGGCGAGCGCGAAGACCGCGAAGGCACCGGTGAAATAGGCGATCCAGTAGCCCCAGGGCTGGGCGTCGGGCAGCTTGCTCTCGCTCAGCGTCTTGAAGATCAGGATCGGCACCGCGAGGCTGAACACATATTCCGCGAGGCCGTCCGACGCGCTGTCGCTGATGAGGCGGGTCTTTGCCGCCCCATATCCCACGCCGACAATCCCGAAGACCGGAAGAACGATGAGCGCAAGGTCTGCGAGAATGCCCAGCATGGAATGAGATCAGGCGGCGGTGAGCACGGGTGCCGGCCGCAAGCAGGCCATAGCCACGTCGAACACCGGCACCATGGCGCGCAGGCGGCTTTCGAGGCGGTCCGCGATCTCCGGCGCAGCGGTGATCTCCAGTTCCACCTGCAAGGCATCGTTGGCATGGGCCACGTCGATGCGGTGCGGCAGAACGTCGTGGATCACGAAGGGCTCCAGCAGGCGCAGCAGCACATTGGAATCGGCCGCGGCTTCGACGACAAGGCGATAGTGGGCGCCGGCAGGCACCTTGGCATGGTCAGACATGGGAAGGAATCCGGAAAAACGAGACGTCAGATGCGATTCAGCGTGCCCGGCCGACCTGGTCGACCGGGCGGAGAATTCGCGGCGCGCCTACGAGCGCGCGCATCTCGTGCCCAGAAATGCTCATCTTTTGGACGTTAGGGGGATGGGCGCGCCGCGTCAACGGGCGTAGCTTTGCGCGTCGCTCATGGCCGGTCGCGGCAAGTTGCTTTTGGCGCAAGGCGGCTTCCGCTAGATTGTCGGCTCATGCGCATGTCGCGCCATCATGGACAGCCCAGACGGATCGAGATGCAGGTCCTCCCCCAGCCTGCCGCCCCCCGGGGCGGTGCCGAAACCAACGGCGGCCCCGCGGCCACCGACGGGGAGGCGCGCCTCAATCGCGGCGCGCTGGTCGGTATGGGTCTGGTGGCGGTCCTGCTCACCGGTGCCGCCAGCTTTCTCTGGATGCGCCACGGCGTCGCAATCTTCTTCGATACGGTGGTCGCCGGCCTCGCGACGTGCTTTTGACGGTCCGACGCCTCCGCCTTCCTGCCGCATGGATTTCTCCCGCCCATGGCCGCCTTGTCCTCCCGTACCAAGATCATCGCCCTGTTCTGCGCCTTCGCGGCAGGTGCGCTCGTGCTCGTGGCCGGCGTGACGCTCCTGATGCCGGGGCGCGCTGGTCCCGCTTTGTCGTCGGCGGTGGGCGGCCCGTTCAAGCTCGTGGACGATGGCGCCCAGCCGGTGACGGAGGCCGTCCTCAAGGGGAAGCCCTCGCTCGTCTTCTTCGGCTTCACCCACTGCCCTGACGTGTGCCCGACGGCGCTGTTCGAGATGTCCGAGATCTTCCGCGCCCTTGGCCCCGATGCGGACAAGGCGCAGGCCTTCTTCATCACCGTGGACCCGGAGCGCGACACGCCCGAGATCATGAAGTCCTACGTGTCGAGCTTCGTGCCGCAGATCCACGGCCTCACCGGCACGCCGGAGCAGATCGAGGTGGTGAAGAAGGAATATCGCGTCTTCTCGCGCAAGGTGCCGCTGAAGGATGGCGACTACACCATGGACCACACGGCGGTGGTCTATCTCATGGACAAGGCGGGCAATTTCATCGCGCCCTTCAACACCAAGCGTCCCCCTGCCGAGGCGGCGGCGGATCTCAAGCGCTATCTGTGAGGATGCCGGCGGGCGCGCGGGTCGGGGCGCCGGCCGGTAGCGGCGCCTGTGGCCGCAGCCGGCCCAGCCCGTGCTCGGTCTTGTCCCACCAGTACGGTCGCACGATGAGCTGCACCACCGCCCGCCAGGCCGCCACCGAGAGCAGCAGCCAGTAGAACGGCAGCAGGATCAGGATGGGGGCCAGAGCGAACTGGCCGCGCCGCTTGAGGCCGAGGCCGCAGCTCCACGCCGCCGCGCCGTAGCCGATGGCGAGATTGGTCAGCGAGAGCGCGGTGGCGACGACGCCGAGCGTGGTGCCCGGTGTTGTCAGGAAAACGCCGCGCACGACATCCGCAATCAGCCACGTAACGCACAAGGGATGGAGCAGGGCTGAGGCGAAGGGACCGGCGGTGAGCAGGAGCAGGGGGACGAGGTTGCCCCAGCCGAGCTCCCGCACCAGCCGCAGCGGCTGGCGGCCATGCACCAGCAGCGTCTGGGCCCAGCCCTTCAGCCAGCGCGTGCGTTGGCGCATCCAGGCTGCGCGGGTGATGGGCGCCTCCTCCGCAGTCGACGAGCCGATGACCGCCGTCGTCCAGCCGGCGCGCGCGAGCCGCACGCCGAGGTCGGCATCCTCCGTGACGTTGTAGGGGTCCCAGGCGCCGATCAGCTCCAGCATGCTGCGGCGGAAATGGTTCGACGTGCCGCCGAGCAGGATGGGCATGCGCAATTGCGCGAGGCCGGGCAGCAGAACGTCGAACTGTCCGGCATATTCGGCGGCGAACAGGCGGCTGATCCAGGTTTCATCGGCATTCTCAACCGAGAGGCGGGCTTGCACGCAGGCCACGTTACGACCGCCTTGCCGGAAGGCGGCGAGCGCCCGCTTCAGCTGGTCGGGGTCGGGCACGTCCTCGGCGTCGAACACCACCACAAAGCTGCCGCGGGTGAAGGGCAGCGCGCAGTTGAGCGCCTTGGGCTTCGTGCGCGGCCCCACATCCGGCGCCACGATGATCTCGAACCATGGCGGCAGTGCCATGCGGGCGAGAGCGGCATGAACGGGCGCATCGTCCGGCTCCACCACGATCTTGATGTCGAGCTTCTCCGGCGGATAGTCGATGGCCTGCAAGGCCCGCACGAGACGGGGCAGCACCCGCTCCTCCCGGTAGAGCGGCACGATAATGCTGTAGAGCGGCAGGGCGGCGTCCGGCAGGCCGAGCGGCGGCGGCTCCTCCGGCCGCGCGAGGCAGGTCGCGATGCGCAGCGTCGCGCTGGCGAGGAAGATGGCCGAGAGCAGGGACTGGACGATCAGAAGCGTTTCGAGCGGTGCGCTGAGGCCGGCCGTCGCCACCGCCGCGCCGGCCATGGTCGCGGGCAGGAGCATACGCCGGGTGAAGCGGATGGTGCCTGCCGAGACGTCCGGACGATGGGTGCGCAGGTCGAAGGCGGCGGCGCGGCCGATGCCGTCCGCGCACTGGCGGGCGAGAGTGCCGTGGAGATGCTCGGTCGCGATCACCCGCGCGCGCCGCTTCAGGGTCGGGTCCTCTCTGAGCGCGGAGGCGAGGCGCCGGGCATAGAGCCCCCGCGCAGCGATGACATAGCCGGGCAGATCGTCTTCCGGCGGCGTCTGGAAGGTCTGGAGCCGGAGCACGGTGGGTGCAAGGTCGGGCGGCACCGGCAGGGGGACATCCGGGGGCTGGAGGGCGAGGTCGAGATGGGCGGCGAGCCGGGCGCTCGCCTGCGGCCCGGTGAGAAGGCCGGAGCAGATCAGCACCTCGTCGCCGCCGACCCGCAGGTCGCGCGCCCGTGCGGCGGCCCAGTCGATCAGACTGTCGGGCAGGGTCCCATGCAGGGCCTGAAGTTCGACCGGCCACCGGCTGGGAGGGGACAGGGCGTCCGCTTTGGCATAGAAGGTCCGCTTGCGGTCAGATGCCGCCTCGCCCACCATCGTCTTCTCCCCCCGGAGACGTGTCGGTCAAACGATAATCAGGCGCTCACGATGCCGCTAGGGAAAAAATCGCGTAAAAGTCTTATTTTTCAATCATTGCTCGCAATGATTGTAGCTTTTGCGCCTGTCCCTCTTCTCGCCCAGCCGGCGCCGGCCGGGCCGGTGGTGCCGAGCTTCTGGAGTGCCTCGCGGCGCCTCGAACGGCCCGACACCACGCGCCTGCCATCGACCCTGCGCTTCCTCACCAGCGATGACTATCCGCCCTTCAATTTCAGCGGCCCCGAGGGGGCGCTGATGGGCTTCAACGTGGACCTCGCACGGGCCGTCTGCGCTGAACTCGCCCTGACCTGCACGCTCCAGGCGGTCGACTTCGATACGCTGCTGGACGCCCTCGACCAGAACAAGGGTGACGCGGTCATCGCCGGCCTCGCAGCGACGCCGGCCAACCGCGCCAAGGTGGATTTCTCCGAGCGCTATCTCGGCACGCCGGCCCGCTTCGTCGCGCGCACCGGCCTCTCCCTGCCGGGCGCGACCCCGGCGGATGTAGGGGCACGGCGTGTGGCGGTGGCGGCCGGCACGTCCCACGAGGCCTATCTGAAGGCCTTCTTCCCCGAAGCGAAGATCCAGCCCTATCCCGATGTGGCGTCGGCGCGCGCCGCGCTCCTCGCCGGCGAGGCGGACCTCCTGTTCGGCGATGGCATCGGCCTGTCGCTCTGGCTCAATGGCACGCAGGCCAATGGCTGCTGCCGCTTCGTGGGCGGCCCCTTCACCGAGAGCCGCTATTTCGGCGATGGCCTCTCCGTGGCCGTGAAGTCCGGCAACGATCAGCTCCGCCGGGCCATCGACTATGCGCTCCAGCGCGTGTGGGAAAAGGGCGTCTATACGGACCTCTATCTGCGCTGGTTCCCCATCGGCTTCTACTGACGTTCTCACGCGATGGTGTGCGCGGGGTGGCTCGCGCGCGTCTCGGCGGCGGATCAAGATCGCGGCCTATCGTCGGAGTTCGTCCATGCGCGCCTCTTCCCTCCTGTCCGCCGCCCTTCTCTCCGTGCTGTTCGCCTCACCCGTCCTCGCCCAGCAGGCGGCGAGCGTGCGGGGCACCGTCGTTGCCGCCGAGGGCGGGAACCTGAAGGTGCACAGCCGCGAGGGGCAGGATGTGCCGGTGGTGCTGAGCGAGCCGATCCGCGTCACCGGGCTGGAGCGCATCACCCTCGCCGAGATTCCGGCCAACGCTTATGTGGGCGTCGCCTCCATGCCGCAGGCGGGGGCGCCCGCCGGGGCACCGGAGGTGGCGGTGTCCATTCATGTGTTTCCGGAGGAGATGCGGGGCGCGGGCGAAGGCTCGCGCGGCTATGACCTTGCTCCCAACGCCACCATGACCAATGGGGCCATGGCGCAGAAGCTGGTGGAGAAGACGGGCGACCGCCTCACCATCGCCTATGCCGGCGGGGAGAAACAGGTGGTGGTGACGCCCCAGACGTCGCTGGTGCGCTTCGTGCCGGGCACCATGGCCGAGGTGAAGCCCGGCGCCCATGTGGTGATCCGCGGCACCAAGGGCAGCGATGGGGCGATCGCCAGCCAGCGCGTCATCGTCGGCCGGGGCGACGTGGTTCCCGCCATGTGACGGGGCAGGGATGCTGTCGCGGGAGCGGGTGGCGCGCAGCCGCCCTGCACAAAAGCGGATCGCACTTTCTATCGACATGTTCTAGAGCAGGGGCGCGTATGCGCTGGCGAAGGCTGGCGGATGCGTGTCCACGCGAGCCCGGCCGTAGCCTTCCTTTCGAGGACGGCTGGCGCGGCCGCGCAGCCACCAGGCCGCCTGCCTCGCCCGTTGGCGCCCTGACCGGAGATTTGACATGACCACGGCCGCGACGACCGAAGACCTTGCCACTGAACTGCGCACGTTTGCGGAGACCGCAGGCGCCTGGCCGTTCGAGGAAGCGCGCAAGATCGTCGAGCGGCTGAAGCGCAAGCCCAAGGACGAGGTGCTGTTCGAGACCGGCTATGGCCCCTCCGGCCTGCCGCACATCGGCACGTTCGGCGAAGTGGCGCGCACCACCATGGTGCGCCACGCCTTCCGCGTGCTCACCGAAGACAAGATCAAGACCCGGCTGCTGTGCTTCTCGGACGACATGGACGGCATGCGCAAGATCCCGGACAACGTGCCGGACCGCGCCGCGCTGGAGCCCTATCTCCAGATGCCGCTGACCTCCGTGCCCAATCCGTTCGGCGGCGACTATCCGAGCTTCGGCGACCACAACAACGCCATGCTGCGGCGCTTCCTCGACACCTTCGGCTTCGATTACGAATTCGCCAGCGCCACCGATTATTACAAGACCGGCAAGCTGGACGCCGTGCTGCTGCGCGCGGCCGAGAAGTACGATGACATCATGGCCGTGATGCTGCCGACGCTCGGCGAGGAGCGGCAGGCCACCTACAGCCCGTTCCTGCCCATCTCGCCCACCAGCGGCCGCGTGCTCTACGTGCCGCTGAAGGCGGTGGACGCCAAGGCCGGCACCATCACCTTCACGGACGAGGACGGGGTGGACAAGACCCTCCCCGTGACCGGGGGCAAGGTGAAGCTTCAGTGGAAGCCGGACTTCGGCGCCCGCTGGGCGGCGCTCGGCGTCGATTTCGAGATGTTCGGCAAGGACCACCAGACCAACGCGCCGGTCTATGACAGGATCTGCGAGATCCTCGGTGGCGTGGCGCCCGAGCATTATGTCTATGAGCTGTTCCTCGACGAGAATGGCCAGAAGATCTCCAAGTCCAAGGGCAATGGCCTGACCATCGACGAGTGGCTGACTTACGCGAGCCCGGAGAGCCTCGCGCTCTACATGTTCCAGTCGCCGCGCTCGGCCAAGAAGCTGCATTTCGACGTCATCCCGAAGGCGGTGGACGAATATTTCAACTTCCTCGCCCGCTATCCGGCGCAGGACTGGAAGCTGCGTCTCGGCAATCCGGTGTGGCACATCCATTCCGGCAATCCGCCGGTGGTGGACATGCCGGTGTCCTTCTCCATGCTGCTCAACCTCGCCTCGGCGTCCAACACCGAGGACGAGGGCGTGCTGTGGGGCTTCCTCAACCGTCACGTGGAAGGTATCTCGCCTCAGACCCATCCCAAGCTCAACGAGCTGGTGGGCTATGCGGTGAAGTATTTCAATGACTTCGTGAAGCCGAACAAGCGCTTCCGCGCCCCGGACGACGTGGAGCGGGACGCCCTCGCGAAGCTCGATACGGCGCTGGCGGCGTTGCCGGAAGGCGCGAGCGCGGAAGATATCCAGACGGTGCTCTATGACGTGGCCCGCCCCATCCCGCGCTATCAGGACCTCAAGGCTAAGGGCGCGACGCCGGAGAAGCCGGGTGTCTCGGTGGAATGGTTCAACACCATCTATCAGGTGCTGATCGGGCAGGAGCGCGGACCGCGCTTCGGCTCCTTCGTGGCCATCTATGGCATTCCCGAGACGCGGGCGCTCATCGCCAAGGCCCTCGACGGCACGCTGGCGGCCTGAGGCTTGACCGTCCGCGCTTTGCGCGGGCGGCGTCTCTTATCGATCGCTTGCTCTGGAGTGGCTTGGCCTCCGGCTGGCCCGTTGCTCTAATCCCCGGCGAACGTCCGATTCGGATGTTCCCAAGGTCCGGCTGTCGCTCGGCTGCACGGACGCATAAGGGTGCCTTCGGCATCCGGGGAGGCTCGCATGACGCCCATTCTGAAAACCGCCGTCGCCACGGCGGCGCTGTCCCTTGCCCTCGCCTGCACGGGCGCCTTCGCCCAGCAGGCCACGCCCCCGGCGCAGCCGCCGATCACGCTCAAGGCCATGGGCTCCTTCCATATCGGCGGCAAGACCGTCGATATTTCCGGCAAGCCGGTGAAGGAAGTGGTGTTCTCGCCCGGCGGTGTACCGGCCAAGATCGACCCCAACGGCACTTACATCGCCGGCCAGATGTATGTGCAGTATTTCATTCCGCAGGATCAGAAAGGCACCGTGCCCCTGCTGCTGTGGCACGGCGGCGGCCTCACCGGCGTGACCTATGAGACCACGCCGGACGGGCGTGAGGGTTGGCTCAATTACTTCCTGCGCAAGGGCTGGGCGGTCTACAACTCCGATGCGGTGGAGCGGGGCCGCTCCGGCTGGGCGCAATCGCCCGACATCTTCCCCGGCGAGCCGGTGTTCCTGACCGTGAACGGTCCCTTCGAGCGCTTCCGCATCGGCGATGGCGCCGGCTCCTGGTCGGAGGATCCGGCCAAGCGCAAGGTGCTGCCGGGCAACCAGTTCCCGGTCGATTCCTACATCCAGTTCGTGAAGCAGAACGTGCCGCGCTGGACCACCACGGACGACTTCATCCTCGATGCCTATAGCCAGGAGATCGAGAAGGTTTGCCCCTGTGTCATCCTCGTGCACAGCCAGTCCGGCAAGTTCGGCTTCGAGATGGCCCAGAAGCATCCGGACAAGGTGAAGGCGCTCATCGCCGTGGAGCCGGCGGTGACGGGCGATCCGAAGCTGGCGGCGAAGCTCGCCGGCGTGCCGATCCTGGTGCTCTATGGCGATTACATCGCCACCGACAGCCGCTGGCCGACCATTCGCGAGCGGGCCATGGACTTCGTGAAGCTGGTCCGCGATGCCGGCGGCAGCGTCGATGTCATCAACCTTCCGGAGAAGGGCATCAAGGGCAACAGCCACCTCATCATGATGGACCGCAACAGCGATGAGGTGGCGGGCGTGATCCAGAACTGGCTGGTGGAGAAGAAGCTCACCCGCTGAGCTTTGGCGCGTTCCGGGGCCTATTCCCTCCTGCGCAACGGGGCCGCCGACACGGTCCGCTTCATCACGGGCCATCCGCCGCCGGCGGGTGGCCCGCAACACGTCGGATCAGCGGATGCCGGCTCTCGCATAGCGTCCCAAGGCCACGATGCCGCGCCGACCGGGCCGTTCGATCAGGAGGTAGCACAGCGACGAGACCCCGAGCGAGGCCACCCAGATCCCGGCATATTGCAGCCAGACCGGGATGCCGGCGAAGGCCGCCAGATTGTCCGAATGCCAGCGGATGATCAGTTGATGAAACAGATACAGCGAATAGCTGATCTCTCCGAGGAAGATGAGGGACGGCTGCGAGAGCCAGCGGCTCGGGCCGCCGTCGTAACGGGCCAGCGCCAGGATCATGGCGGCATAGGCCGGCGTGGCGGCACTGGTGGAGATGAAGGCTGCCAGCGGCGCGGGCAGCGCACCAAGCCATTCGACCTTGAACATCATGTTCGCCACCAGCAGCAACCCGAGGCTCGCCAACTGGATGCGCGTGCCGTTACCGGTGGCGCGGCCCGCCGTCTTGAACCACTGCGCGGCCACCACGCCGGTTGCGAAGACCGGCAGATTGACCAAGGGATTATACTTGCCCAGCCACGTGGCATCCAGGCTTGGGAACAGCGCCGCCGCCAGGATCAGCGCGGCGATCACCGCCAGCGTGATGACCGCGAGGCGCCGCAGGGCGTTGCGCCGCATCAGCCAGAGCACTGCCGGAAAGGTCGCATAGAAGAACATCTCAACGGAAACCGACCAGGACGGCGCATTGATCGACCAGTAGACCGCCTTGGAGGGAAACCAGGCCTGGATCATGCTGATGTTCGCCGCGAGGATGGCGGCTTCGGTCAGGCTTTGCTGGATCAGCATGAGGCTGTAGGGCCAGAACAGCGCAAACCAGAAGGCCACCGCCGCTAGATAGGCCGGCCAGACGCGGGCCACTCTGGCGATCATGAACTGGAGATGGGACCGGTACTTCTCCGCGTGCAGCGTGAGGACAAAGCCTGACAGCACGAAGAAGAACGGCACCCCTCCATTCAGGTCCAGCGGCCAGAAGGCATCGGCGGGAAAGAAAGGCGGCAGTTGCGAGTGCCAGAGCACAATCGCGGCGGCTGCGAAAAACCGGGCGCCGGTCAACGCAGGAATATTCACGAGGAGCCCACCCCTCAGGCCTGTTAACGGTACGGTGCTTTGGTAGGCGCCGCGTTGCTTATGCCGAGCCGCCTGTCCGTTTGCAAGGTGTGGCCTTCTGGGGTCGCTTCCGCGATGCGTTGCCTGCCTCATCCCAAATTGGGCGGGTGAGGAAGACGCTTCACGGACGTTCAGAGCCTCGCCTGCACGCCGGTTGGTCCGTTCGGCCAATGGCCGCCCGGCTGGCCACTGCGTCCTAAACTGCGACCGATGCGCCATGTGGACAGTGGACAGGCCGTGCGTCTTTCAAACTTCATCGATCATGTGTATGATATTTAATAGTCACATTTTCTATTTGTAGTTTGGAGGCATCCATGACGCTCCGCCTTGGCGATACGGTTCCCGACTTCACCGCCCAGACCACCGAGGGGCCCATCAGCTTCCACGAGTGGCTCGGCAATTCGTGGGGTATCCTGTTCTCGCATCCGAAGAACTTCACCCCCGTCTGCACCACCGAGCTGGGGCAGGTGGCGCATCTGAAGGGCGAGTTCGACAAGCGCAACGTGAAGGTCATCGGCCTGTCCGTGGACACGATCGAAAACCATCCGGCCTGGGTCGCGGACATCAAGGACGCCACCGGCGCGAACCTGAATTTCCCGCTCATCGCCGACAGCGACAAGAAGGTCTCCGACCTCTATGACCTGATCCATCCGAATGCGAGCGACACCGCCACCGTGCGGTCCGTCTTCGTCATCGGGCCGGACAAGAAGCTGAAGCTGACGCTGACCTATCCGGCGAGCACGGGCCGCAACTTCCAGGAAATCCTGCGCGTGGTGGATTCGCTCCAGCTCACCGCCCAGCACTCCGTCGCCACGCCGGTGGACTGGAAGCAGGGGGATGACGTCATCATCGTCCCCTCCGTCTCCGACGAGGCCGCCAAGGAGAAATTCCCCGAAGGCTGGAAGACGGTGAAGCCCTATCTGCGCGTCGTGCGCCAGCCTGGCACCGCCTCCGCCTGACGTACATCCCTTTGCATTAGCGCTGCCGCCTGCTCCTCGGGGCGGCGGCCTTTGCGCAGGCCCGCGCCCGCCGACTTGACCCCTCCTGCCCTCGCGATAGAAGGACAGGAGAGTGATGGCGCCGGCGGCGCGGGGTGCGATGATCTATATCTGCTACGGCGTCACCAAGTCGGCGAGCACCTTCCTCTATCAGCTCACCGAGGAAATCCTGGTGGTGTCGGGCCGCAGCTGCGGGCGCATCCGCCAGCCCGGCAGCGCCAAGCTCGAGAACTATTTCGACCGCATCTCTCCCGCCTTTCTCGACCGCATCGCGGCGGCTGCGCGGGGGCGCGACGTGGTGCTGAAGACCCACGGACCGCTCGATCCGGGTGTGGGCGAGCGCATTGCCTCGGGCGCGGTGAAGGCCTCGGCCAGCATCCGCGACCCGCGCGAAATGGCCATGTCCATGGCGGACAACGGCGCACGGGCGCGCAAGCTGGGCCTCCTGCCGTTTGCCGAGATCCACACGCCCGCCGATGCTATCCATTCCCTTGACGTGCAGATGGACTATTTCGCGGCCTGGTCGTCCGTGCCGGATGTCGAGCTCTTCACCTATAACGAGATCTGCTTCTCCACCGAGGCGGCGATCCGCCGGGTAGCCGCGCATCTCGGACTGAGGGTGGATGCGGCGGCGGTGCTGGCGCCCTTCCGCGACGGCTCCATCATCGGCCAGTTCAATGTCGGCAAGCCGCAGCGCTACCGGGAGATGGATGCGCCGACGCAGGCGCTGTTCCTGGAGCGCTATGCCGACCTTTATGCCCGCTTCGATTTCGATGCCGCCGTGCCGGAAGCCCCACCGCCGGTGCTGAAGCCGCGCGGCGCCCTCGGCCATCGCATCGAGAGCACGCGGCGCTATCTGCGCCGGGCCTTCCTCACCCGCAGCATCGGCATCGTCTCGCCTTACTGACCGCCGCCTTTTGGCCTTCAGTCGCGGCATGATAGACGGGGTTCCGCCGCCGCGCCGAACGGCACGTGCGGTGAGCGAAGGTGGATGCGAGGCAGTCATGGCAGAGGGCAATAACCAGCTTTCCCGGTTTCTCGGTGGCTCTCCGGTCTCGGTTCTGCTGCGCCTCGTCATCCTGTGCATCGTGGTCGGGGTGATCCTCGCCGCGTTGGGCCTCGACCCCGCGCATCTGCTGGAGAGCTTCCGCCGCCTCATCGAGACCGTGTTCTCCCTCGGCTTCGATACGGTGGAGCGCATCTGGCGCTATTTCCTGCTCGGGGCGGTGGTGGTCATCCCGCTGTGGCTGATCTCCCGACTTTTCCGGAGCGGGCGGTGAGCGGTCGCCTGTCCCGGCCATGAGCGGGTCTGCCTCCCTTCCGGCCGGGCCGGTCACCCATCGCAGCGTGCTTGCCATCGCCGCGCCCATGACGCTCGCCCATCTCACGACGCCTCTGCTTGGGCTCGTCGCCACCACTGTGGTGGGGCGGCTCGGGGATGCGGCGGCGCTGGGCGGCGTCGCGCTCGGTGCGGTGGTGTTCGATTTCCTGTTCTGGGGCTTCGGCTTCCTGCGCATGGGCACGGTGGGCCTCGCCGCGCAGGCGCTGGGACGGGGAGATGCGCTCGAGCAGCGGGCAGTGCTCGCCCGCGCCCTGCTGCTCGCCTTTGCCTGCGGCGGGGCCATGGTGCTCTTGCAATGGCCCATCGGGCGCCTCGCCCGCCATCTCGCCGGTGCCAGCCCGGCAGCGGATGCGGCGCTTGCCACCTATTACGGCGTGCGCATCTGGGCGGCGCCCGTCAGCCTTGCCAATTACGCCTTGCTCGGCTGGTTCACCGGGCTCGGGCGCACGGGACACGCGCTGGCGCTCCAGGCCGGCATCAACGGCATCAATATCGCGCTCTGCGTGTTGTTCGTCCTCGGACTCGATCGCGGTGTCGAAGGGGCGGCTGAAGCGGCGCTCTGGGCCGAGGCGGCGGGCACGCTCGCCGGCCTGCTGCTCTGCGCCCGCCTGCTCGGCTTCCGGCTGGAGGTGCCCCGCGCCGTGGTGACGGACCGCGCCCGGCTGATGGAGATGTTCGCGCTCAATCGCGACATCATGATCCGCACGGCCGCGCTCCTCGCCGCCTTCGCCTTCTTCGCCGCGCAGGGCGCGCGGGCGGGCGACGTGACGCTCGCAGCCAATGCGCTCCTCAACACCATGGTGCTGCTGTCGGTCTATTTCCTCGACGGATTTGCCACCGCCGCGGAGCAGCTCTGCGGCGCTGCCTCGGGGGCGCGGGACCGCACCGCCTTCTCGACCGCGCTGCGGCTGGTGCTCGGCTGGGGTTATGGCTTTGCCGTGCCGGCGGTCGCCTTCTTCCTGCTGGCGGGCCCCACCATCCTCGGGCTCATGAGCACCAATGGGGAGGTGGTGGCCGAGGCGGTGCGCTATCTGCCCTTTGCCGCTCTGCTGCCGCTCTTCGGGGTCGCGGCCTATGCCTATGACGGCGTCTATGTGGGCGCGCTCTGGTCGCGCGACATGCGCAACCTGATGCTGGCGGCGCTGGCTTTCTATCTCGCCACGTGGTGGGCGCTCAGGCCCTTCGGCAATGCCGGGCTCTGGAGCGCGCTGCTCCTTTTCCTCGCGGCGCGGGGCGTGCTTCAGGCATGGCGCCTGCCGGCGCTGGTGCGGCGGACCTTTGCCGAAGGCTGACCGCCTTCAGAGCTGCGGGAAGATGTGCGAGCCGTCGGCCCCCATGGGCAGGGGCTTCACCCACAGGGCGGAAGCCACCGGCAGCGGTGCATAAAGATGGGGGAACAGCGCCCCGCCGCGGGAGGGCTCCCACTTGAGGTGCGGGGCTAGGCGCGCGGAATCCACCGCCACCAGCAGCAGGTCGTCCTTGCCGGCGAAGTGCTTGGCCGCCGTCTCGCGCACCTGCTCGGCGGCGGAGAAATGGATGTAGCCGTCGGCGAGGTCCACGGGCGCGCCCTCGAAGCGTCCCGTCGCCTCGGCGGCTTCCCACAACGTGCGGGGGCAGATCTTGTAGATGATGCAGGGATGGCTCATGCCGCCCATGTAGCCATTTGCATCCGGGCACGCCAGAGGGAGTATCTTTATGCGGCGGAGGACTTGATTCCTGCACCCCGGATCGGCGATACATCCTTTCCTATATATTTTCCACGCGCAGGCGCCCCATGCTGACCCACGGCCAGATCTGGACGGCGATCGACCGGCTCGCCGAGGCCAACGGCCTCTCCGCCTCCGGTCTTGCGAAGCGCGCGGGGCTTGATTCCACCGCCTTCAACCGTTCCAAGCGCATCACCTCCGATGGCCGCCCGCGCTGGCCGTCGACCGAAAGCGTGTCCAAGATTCTCTCCGCGACAAACACCAGCATGCGGGCCTTCCTCGCCCTTCTGGAGGGGGAGGACATCGGCCCCTCCGGCTTCAGCGAGGAGCCGGCGCCGCCCTTCCGGCCGCAGCGTGCCATTCCCCACATCGGCCTCGCGCAGGCGGGTGACGGCGGCTTCTTCGACGATGCCGGCTTTCCGGTGGGCAGCGGCTGGGACGAGATCCTCTTCCCGGAGGTGGAGGACGAGCATGCCTATGCGCTGGAGATTTCCGGCGACAGCATGCTGCCGCTCTACCGGCCCGGCGACCTCGTGGTGGTCTCCCCCGCCGCCTCCGTGCGCAAGGGCGACCGGGTGGTGGTGAAGACCCGCGACGGCGAGGTGCTGGCCAAGGAACTGGTCCGCCGCACCGCCCGCACCGTGGAACTGCGCTCCCTCAATCCGGAATATGAGGGCCGCACGCTGGCCGCTACCGACGTGGTCTGGATCGCCCGCATCATCTGGGCGAGCCAGTAGGTCTACGCGGCTCCTTCCGTCGCGGATGTCTCGCCCAGCGCCGCCAGAAGGCGGGCGAGCTTGTCCGGATTGCGGGTGATGAAGATGTCGGTGATGCGCCCGTCGGCAATGGCGAAGGCCGTCGTCTGGATGAGCCCGCCCCGCTCGCGGCTGAGGAAGCCCGGCAGCCCGTCGATGACGAGCGGGCGCAGCAGGGCGCCGTGATCGGTGTCCTTCACCGCAAGGCGGGCATAAAGACGCAGGATGCGCGCAGACCCGATGATGGGATTGCGGAATGCCAGCACCTTGCCGCCACCGTCCGAGCGCAGGGTGGCCGTCTCGGCCAGCAGGCTCCCCAGGGCCGTGACATCGCCGCTGCGGCTGGCGGTGAAGAAGGCCTGCGCGATGCGCGCGCCTTCCTCTTCCTCCACCTTGTAGCGCGGCCGCGCCTCCCGCACATGGCCCCGCGCGCGGGCGGCCAGCTGGCGCACCGCGGTGGGCTCGCGTTCAAGGGTGGCGGCCACCTCGTTCAGCGGCACGCCGAACACGTCGTGCAGCAAGAAGGCGGCGCGTTCCAGCGGCGAGAGCCGCTCCAGTGCCAGCATGAGCGTCAGGGTGAGATCATCCGCATCCGGCACAGGTTCGGGCAGGGAGAGGCCATCCACCAGGGGCTCAGGCAGCCACGGGCCCACATAGGTTTCCCGTGTGCGGCGGGCCGATTTCATGAGGTCGAGGCACAGCCGCGTGACCACGCGGGACAGGAAGGCGGGCGGCGCCGCAATGGCGGAATGGTCCGCCCGCTGCCAGCGCAGCCAGGCGTCCTGCACCACGTCCTCCGCCTCGCTGAACGAGCCGAGCATGCGATAGGCGAGGCGCAGCAGCCGGGGCCGCTGCGCCTCGAAAATCGCCGTCGCCCCGTCAGGCTGCGGCATGCGCGGTCTCGAGCGCAGGCGCCACGCGGAAGCCCACCTGAAGGCGGTTCCAGGTGTTGATGGCGCCGATGAGCAAGGTGAGCTGCACCCGTTCCTCCTCGGTGAAGACCGCGGCGATCTCAGCATAGTCCGCATCGGGGGCGCGCGTCTGCGGCAGGAGAGTGAGGGCCTCTGTCCAGGCAAGCGCCGCCCGTTCGCGCGGGGTGTAGCAGGTGGCCTCCCGCCAGCCGGCGAGCAGGTGCAGCCGCATCTCGCTCTCGCCCTGGGCGCGGGCATCGCGGGCGTGCATGTGCAGGCAGAAGGCGCAGCCATTGATCTGCGAGGCCCGCAGCTTCACGAACTCGCGCACGCTGGTCTCCAGCGTCGAATGCCGGATGCTGGCTTCCAGTGCCATCATTGCCTTGATGCCCTCGGGCGCCAGCCGGAAGGGCTCCTTGATCCGTTCGCTCATCGTCCTGTCTCCATGGCGCGCTCCATGCGCGTTCGAGGACAAGACGAGGGAGAATGACCGGGTGTGACATAAGCGGCGGATTTTTTCCGGCCGCCCGTGCCCCACCGCCGGTCAGATCACCTGCATCGCGAACAGCGCAACGCCGAGCATTCGCTGATCAGGGTTGGCCGGATCGAGATTGCATGGCCGGACCGCTTCCGGCGCCCGGATCATCAGCGTCATGAGGCCGCCGGCCGGATCGCGGCGCTGGACGATGGGCACCGTGACGCGCCGGCTTTCTCCGGCAACGAGGGTGATCTCCAGGGGCGGCGCGAAATCGAGGGAGAGGAAAACGGACTGCCGATCGACATAGGGAATGCCGGCCAGCGTCAGCACCAGCGCCTCGGCGTCGGGCTCCGGAATCCGTAGCGTGATGGCCGTTTGCCGGCTGATCCAGAGCATCCGGCTGTCGCCGCCATAGGTGCCCGACCAGCGGGACAGCGCCGGGTCCATCTGCGCCGCGCTCCATTCAAACCCGCGCGTGAGGGTGAGAATGGGCGGCACGGCCGGGACATGCGCCGCGCCTTCGGACGCGCGGGAGTCCAGCGGGTTGGGTGCCGCATGGGTCCCGGTGAGCCGGTTGCGGAGCCGGATCCATTCATCCGCCTGCGCCGAGTGGTCGGCACGCCACCGGGCGTCGATCCGGGCGGCCTGCTCGGGAGTGACTTGGCCCTGCGCCTGAAGCCACGCGAGGTCCCGCAGCCGTTGGGCGCGGGTCATGAAGAGGATCGCCGCCAGATGTTCCTTGCCGGCGGGTGTGGCATCGAGTGCTCCGATGACGCGGTGGCTGTTGCGGGCGTGCTGGCGCCAGCCGACGAGCGGCTGCGCCAGATAGTGCTGGCTGCCAAGGAGGATCGCGCGAAAGCCGGTCAGGAGATCGAGGCCATAGGCGCACAGCTCCGGATCGAGCGGCGGAAACGCCTCGATGACCGAGCGATGGAAGGCGGAGGAGGCCCCCAGCCAATAGGAATTGTGCTGGAGGTCCGGCAGCGCCACCGGGTCGTCGAGCCGGGCGTCCGCCGCATGCGGATCGAGCACGCCGATGGAAATGCCGGTCTCGCTCAGCAGCACGGCATTGGAGGTCACCAGCCGGCAATCGGGATCGGCCGCGAAATGGCCGATGATGGTGTCGAGGCGCCCCGGCAGGGCGATGTCGTCGCTGTCCGCCTGGATGATGACCGGCGCGCGGGACAGGCCGAGAACGGCGGGCAGCATGCCATGGCCGAGCGCCGTGCTGTTGCGCATGACGGTCGCCATGACCTCGGGCCGGCCGCCGAGCCGGTCCAGCGCGGCAGCGAGGCTGCCGTCCTGTGAGCCGTCGTCCACCAGCACCAGTTCCACGTCCGGCCGCCACTGGGCCAGCAGGCTGTCGATCTGCGCTCCGATCCACTGGGCGTGGTTGCGCAGCGGGATGAAGACCGTTGCGGCGAAGGTTTGCCGAGGGGCCGCCGGCGGCGGCGGCATGACCCAGGCGGACTGCGGCGCGGGCTCCGCCCAGCGCTCCATGGCGGCGGTGATCTCGTCCTCGCCAAAATAGGGGCGGACGTCGGGATGGGCGTAGATCGCCTCAAGCGTCGCCCGCGGCAGCCGGAAGCACTGCCGCAGGGCGCGGTAGATGCCGCCGCTCGGCTTGTCCTCGCCCGTATTGTCATGGGGAAGGACGAAGTCCATTCCCGGAAACAGCTCCGTGAGGCCCTTCTCGATGGCCGCCGGTGCGCGCTCGTGGCGGAAGAGCAGCAGGCGCACATTGTCGCGGCTCTGGATGGAATAGCCCTGCGCCGTGTCGAAGGCCTGTTCGCGGAGATCAAAGCCGAACGGCCCCGCGAGTTCCTGCTCGAACCACTCGAAGGGGGCCCGGATCATCTTTTCCAGAAAGGTGCGGACCGGATCGCCGTCCGTCGTCTCACGCAGCCACAGGTCGGCAACGCGCGTTGCGATGGCTTCCGCGCTGGCCTGGACGGATGGGCTCACGCAATCCGCGAAGGCGGCCTCCAGATTCTGCATCGCGACCGACAGCGAACGGCTGACGGGATCGCGCACGCCGCTGATGATCGTGATCGTTTCGCCGGTCGCGCGGGCATGGGCGAGGCGCTCCCGGATCGGCCCGTTGTCGAACGATCCACGCAGGCCCGACGTATCGGCCGTGACTGCGGCGGCAAAGCGCTCAAGCGGATCGAGAATCCAGGGCTCCAGGCCATGACTGCGGAACACGTCGCCGGGAAAGCGTTCGGTCAACAGGTGATGCAGCGAGGTGGTGCAGACCTTGGCGTAGGTGAGGATCAGGATCACGATTGTTCTTTTCGTTGGAGCGGTTTTCGGTCGCTCGGTTTATAAGAGAACCATTGTTCTTCGGTCGGAACGCTTCAGATTTACCCGTGCGCCCATGCGCTCCGCGCCACAGCGAAGCGCAAGAAGCGTTCGAACATAATTTTAGAGGACCGGGGCGGTAGACTTCAAGTTGGATTGCTGTGGGTGGTATTATTTGATGCATCCATGAAATGGGAATTGCCCGCCGCGGCGAGACTGCCTATCACATGGCGAGGTGTCCGGCCGGTGGATGGGCCGCCGCGCCTTGCCTCTCAGAGGAACCGCGCCCTCCCGGCCACTCCCTGTCCGATGCACCCGCCCTGTCGAGTTCCGAACGCTCAGATGCCCATGTCCCTGATCGCGCCCCTGTCTCCCGAAACTCCGGATGGCCTGCTGCTGATCGGCGGCGGCCGCAATGCCCGCAATCTGATCTGCATCTTCGAGACGGCCGGCGTTGCGGTGCGGGGCATTGCGGATGACCGGCCTGCGGGCAAGGTGCTGGGGCACACGGTCGGCTTCATCGACGATCTGAACGGCTCGGACGTTGCGGCCTTCCTGACCATCGCCGATCCCGATCACGCCGCGCAGGTGCGGGAGCGGCCGGCCCTTAGGGGCTGCCGGTGGCCCCGCTTCGTGCATCCGTCATCGGTGGTTTCATCCCATGCCGACATCAGCGAGGGATGCTATGTCGGCCCCTTCGCCATTCTCACGGATGTCGTCCTCGGGCGTCACGTGCATCTCTTTGCGCATAATGTTCTGGGCGCCCGTGTGAGGGTTGGTGACTTCACGGTCATTCTGCCCCATGCGACGCTTGCCAGCGACGTGCGGATCGGAAAACGCTGCATGATCGGCATGGGCGCGCGCATTCATGCAGGCGTGACCATCGGCGACGATTGCCGGATCGGCGTCAATGCGGTGGTGCGGCGCGACATGCCCGACCGGGCGATTGCCGTGTCGCAGCAGGCGACGCGCATCAAGACCCGCCTGTCCTTTGCCACGCGCCGCAGCGTGCCGGTCGAGTAGGCGCCGGGGGAGAGGTTACTCCTCCTTCCGCAGCAGCGCTTCCAGCGTCTCCAGCCGGTCGGCCTCGCGGGGCGGCTTGTCCCAGCGCAGGCGGGCGATGCGAGGGAAGCGCATGGCTACGCCGGAGCGGTGGCGGGTGGAGCGGGCGAGGCCCTCGAAGGCGACTTCCAGCACCAGCCCCTCGTCCGGCTCGTGCAGCACCTCGCGCACCGGGCCGAAGCGGTTGATGGTGGCGCGGCGCACGAACTTGTCGATCTCGATGAGCTCCTGATCGGTAAAGCCGAAGTAGGCCTTGCCGACCGGCACCAGCACATCGCCCTCCTCGCCCTGCGTCCAGACGCCGAAGGTGTAATCGGAATAGAAGGAGGAGCGCTTGCCGTGGCCGCGCTGGGCATACATGAGCACGGCATCCACGGTGTGGGGATCGCGCTTCCATTTCCACCACGGCCCCTTGGGGCGGCCGGGGAGATAGGCGGTGTCCCAGCCCTTCAGCATCACCCCTTCCACCGCCTCCGCATCAAGGCCGGCTCCGGCCGAGGCCGGATCGCGGCGGGCGGCGGCGAGGCCCTCCCAATCCGCGAACGGCACGAGCGGCGAGAGGTCAAGCCGCGTGTGGCCTTGGGTCTCGAGCCGCGCGATCAGCGCCTCCAGCCGCGCCCGCCGGTCGCGGAAGGGCAGTGGCCGCAGGTCTTCGCCATCGACGGCGAGCAGGTCATAGGCACGGATATGGGCGGGGAATTCCGCCAGCATCTTCGTGGTGACGGCCTTGCGGTTGAGCCGTTGCTGAAGAACGTTGAAGGTCTCGACCCTTTTCTCGCGCACGATGAGCAGTTCGCCGTCGAGCGCGCCGTCGAAATCGAGTGCCTCCACGAGGTCCGGGAAGGCGCCGGAAATGTCTTCGCCCGTGCGGCTGTAGAGGCGTGCCGCCCGCGTGCCGTCGCTGCTGCGAGCGCAGACCGCCTGCACGCGGATGCCGTCCCATTTCCATTCGGCGGCGAAGCTCGCGGGAACGAGGGCGGAAAAATCCGTCTCCTCGATGGCATGGGCGAGCATCACCGGGCGGAAGGGCACCGGGTCCGTGGTCTGCGGCCGCTCCCCATTGCCTTCCGCCCAGGCGAAAAGCTCGCGATAGGGCATGGTGAGGCCGGGCCAGACCAGTTCCACCTCATCCGGCGGCAGATCGCCCAGCGCCGCCACGGCGGTCTTGGCAAGGCGTGCGGCGGCGCCGACACGCAGTGCGCCGGTGATGAGCTTCAAGAGCGCCCAGCGGCCGGTTTCGTCCAGCCCGTCGAGCCAGAGGGCGAGCTGGCGGGGCAGGTCGCGCTTGGGCAGCGTTTCCAGCCCCTCGACGATTTCCGAGAGGAAGGGCGCGTGGTTCGAGCCCGTCTCCGGCTCTTCTTTTGGTGCCGGCCACATGAGGGCGACGGTCTCGGAGAGGTCGCCCACATAGTCGTAGGAGAGCTCGAACAGCACCGGGTCCGTGCGCTCGGCGATGAGGGCGCGGATAAGGCCGGGCTTGGCATTGGTGAAGGAGAGCTTGCCGGTCAGGGCGGCGAGCGCCACCCCCCGCTCGGGGTCCGGCGTCGAGCGGAAATACTCGCTCATGAGCCGGATCTTGGCGTTGCGGCGCGGCTCGTAGGAGAGGCGGTCCAGAAGCTCGGCGAAGCGGTTCATGGGGCGCTTTCCTCCGCCGCACCATCCTGCGGCGGCGCCTCGGGGCCGGCCGTCGCCACGGCCTCGCCCTCGGCCGCCTCATCCTCTTCCGCATAGCCCACCATGTGCAGGGGCTTCGCCTTCAGGCCTTGCGTCTGCGCCCAATGCACCAGCGCGTCCTCCGCTCCGTGCGTCACCCACAATTCCTCGCAGCCGGTGGCGGTGACGGAGGCGGTGAGCCCATCCCAGTCCGAATGGTCGGAGACCACCAGCGGCAGTTCGATGCCGCGCTGGCGGGCGCGGGCCCGCACGCGCATCCAGCCGGAGGCGAAGGCGGTGACGGGATCGGGGAAGTTGCGCGTCCACAGGTCGGTGATCGCCATGGGCGGGGCGATGACGATGGCGCCGGCGAGCTTCGCCTTGGCCATCTTCGTCACATGCGCCACCGGGCCGAGGGCGATGCCCTGCGCCTCGTAATAAGCGGTGATCTCGGTGAGCGCGCCGTGCATGTAGAGCGGCGCGGTGTGGCCCGCCTGCCGGATGAGCGCCATCATGCGCTGCGCCTTGCCGAGCGAATAGGCCCCCAGAATATGCGCGCGCTCGGGAAAGAGCGCGACGGAGCGCAGGAGCTTGGCCGTCTCGTCCGCCGCATCCGGATGGCGGAAGACCGGCAGGCCGAAGGTCGCCTCCGAGATGAAGACGTGGCACTTCACCGGCACGAAGGGCGCGCAGGTGGGGTCGCGCGCATCCTTGTAGTCGCCGGAGGCCACGATGGTGAGGCCGCGCCAGTCGAGCGCCATCTGCGCCGAGCCGAGCACATGGCCGGCGGGATGGGCGGTGATGCGCACGCCGTTGATCTCGACGCTCTCGCCATAGGCGATGGCCTGCGTCTCGCCGGCGAAATCCGGCCCGTAGCGCAGGGCCATGATGTCGAGCGTCTCGCGCGTCGCCAGCACCTTGCCGTGTCCGCGCCGGGCATGGTCCGAATGGCCGTGGGTGATCACCGCGCGGTCCACGGCGCGCACCGGGTCCACGTAGAAATCCCCGGCGGGAGAGTAGAGGCCCTTGGGCGAGGGGCAGAGAAGGTCTTCCGGGCGCATGGCTAAAGGCTATATGGGTGCGCAGTTGCAATCCGCGAGGCCTTCGTGGCGTTCCAGTCCAGCACTCAGCCCTTGTCCGCCTCTTCCGGCAATCCCGCCCTCGACCGCCGGCTCGACTGGGCGCGGGCGGATCTGGAGGCGGGTGATGCCGCCGCCGCGGCCGAGCTTCTCGCCGATACGGTGGCGGAAGCGCCCCATTTCGTCGCCGCCTGGTTCCTGCTGGGCGAGGCGCGGGTGGCCGCCGGCGATGAGGGAGGGGCGGCGGAGGCCTTCCGCGCCGTGCTCGCGCGTGATCCCGCCGATGCGCTGGGCGCAGGCCTGAGGCTCGCGCGCCTTGGCGGCGCGGAGGCGGAGGGCGCCATGTCGGCGGATTATGTGCGCACGCTGTTCGATCAATATGCCCCGCGCTTCGACGAAGCGTTGCGCGGCAAGCTTGCCTATCGCGGGCCGGAGGTGCTGGCGGAGGCGGTGAGCGCTGTCTGCGCCGGGCGTAGGCGGGCGGAACGCTTCGCGCGCGGGCTGGATCTTGGCTGCGGCACCGGCCTTGCGGCGGGGCTGTTCGCCGGCAAGGTGGCGGCGCTGGCGGGCGTCGATCTCTCCCCCGCCATGGTGGAGCGGGCGCGCGCGCTCGGCCTCTATGCGCGGCTGGAGGTGGGCGAGATGGGCGCGGCGCTGGCCGCCGAGGCGCAGGAAAGCCTCGATCTCATTCTCGCCGCCGATGCGCTCTGCTATGTGGGCGATCTGGCCCCGATCTTCGCGGCAGCGTCCAGAGCGCTGGCGCCGCACGGCCTGTTCGCCTTCACGCTGGAAACCCACGAGGGGGAGGGCCTGCTGCTGCGCGACACGCTGCGCTATGCCCATGGCCGGGCGCTGGTGCAGACTCAGGCGGCGGGGGCGGGCCTCGCCGTCGCCCTTCTGGAAGACCGCTCCACCCGCACCGAGAAGGGCGCGCCCGTGCCCGGGCTGGTAGCCGTTCTCGTCCGCTCAGTCGATCTGTAGGGCGAAGGGCTCGCCCTCGAAGGCATCCGCCCCCCGGCCGATGGCGGCGATGGCCTTCACCATGCGGCCCTCGCGCTTCAGCGCCCGGTCCGCCAGCGCGACGATGCGGGCGTTGGGGGTTGCCGTGGGCGAGGCCTGGCGCAGGCGCAGCGCCAGCTCCATCTCGTCCGCCTCCGGCAGGAGGGCGCAGAGCGTGGTGTAGGCGGCCGCCGTGGAGCGGGAGATGCCCGCATAGCAATGGATGACAAGCGGCGCCTCGCGCGGCCAGGCGTGCACGAAGTCCAGAAGGTCGTGCAGATGGGTGTCGCCCGGCGCCACCAGACCCTCGGCTTCCTCGACAATGTCGTTGATGCCGAGGAAGAGGTGGTGGGTCGGGTCCACATTGCTCGGCCGCGTCACGGCGGTGCCGCCATTGATGAGGGTGATGACGTGCCGGGCGCCGGTGCGCTCCACCGTCTCGTGGAGGCGCGAGAGGGAGCAGACATAGATCATCGGGCGATTTCCTCGAACCGCGCCAGGAAGCGTTCCTTGGCCTCCTGTGCGCGCCATGGAGAGAGATAGGCGGCTTCGAGGCCGGCGTCGAGCCGGGGCGGACGGCCGAACACCTTCACCGCCTCGCCTTCGGAGAAACCGGCGAGCCGGGTGGCTTCCAGAAAGGCGGCGGCGCGGTCGGCCGCCTTGGTGAGTTTCACCAGCGCCTGCGGCCAGCGGACCGGCAGGCCGAAGCGCTGGCTGATGGCGGCGAGAAGCCGGGCCTCCACCGTCTTGTAGTCGCCGCCGATCATCGCCTTGAAGGGCGAGATCATGTCGCCGATCACATATTCCGGGGCGTCGTGCAGCAGCACGGCGAGGCGCCAGCTCCGGTCAAGGTCGTGGGTCTGCGCGCGGGCGACCCGTTCCACCAGCAGGGAATGCTGGGCCACCGAGAAGATGTCGTCGCCGCTGGTCTGGCCGTTCCAGCGGGCGACGCGGGCCAGGCCATGGGCGATGTCCTCGATCTCGATGTCGAGCGGCGAGGGGTCCAGCAGATCGAGGCGGCGGCCCGAGAGCATCCGCTGCCAGGCGCGCGGCTTCTTGCCGGCGGGCGGAGAAGGCGGGGTGGGGGGCAGGCTCGGTTGTGCGGGCGAATCCGTCATTCCCTGAGGCTTAGCGCGGTCCGTGGGGCGGCGGAAGCCGGGGCGCTGTGCGGCGGAGAGAAGCCTGCTAGTTTCGCGGCGCTCTACGCGAAAGGCCGCCCATGTCCGATCCCGTCCGCCCCACCCTTGCCGCCAGCGCGGCCGTCTTCCGCGACGGCCGCGTCCTCCTCGCCCGCCGGGGCAAGGCGCCGGGCGCGGGCCTCTGGAGCCTGCCGGGCGGCCGGGTGGAGCCGGGCGAGCGGCTGGCGGAGGCCGCCGCCCGCGAGGTGATGGAGGAAGTGGCGGTGGAGGCGGAGATCCTCGCTGTCGCCGCCGCCCGCGACATCATCGTGCGCGATGGCGAGCGGCTTCTCGCCCATTTCGTCGTGGTCGCCCATGCCGCCCGCTGGCGCGCCGGGGAGCCGACCATCGGCGAGGAGGCCATCGAGGTCGGCTGGTTCGCCCCCGACGAGGTGGCGGCCCTGCCGGGCACGGACGGGCTCGCGGAGGTGGTCGCCGCCGCCGCCCGGCTGATGGCGGCCCCTTGACGGCGCGTGCGCGCAGGGCCACGAAAAGCCATGCGCACCTTCCGCTCCGCCGCCCTTCTCCTTGCCTCGGCCGTCTGGATCGCCGGGCTCGCGTGCGGGCCGGCGCAGGCCGCGTCGTCTGAAGGCTCGACCCCGCCTTATGAGCAGGATCTCCTGAAGATCGCGGAACTGCTGGGATCGCTGCATTATCTGCGCCCGCTCTGCGGCGCCCCCAACGAGGGCCAGAGCTGGCGCACCGAGATGCAGACGCTGATCGATGCGGAGCAGCCGTCCGACCCGCGCAAGGGCAAGCTGATCGCCGCCTTCAATGCCGGCTATAACAGCTACGCCACCGTCTACCGCACCTGCACGCCCGCCGCCGTCGAGGCCGTGCAGCGCCAGATGGACCAGGGCGCCAAGCTCGCCCATGAGATCGTGGTCCGCTACGGCGGCAACTGAGGGCACTCCGGCGTTTTGGCCTTAAAGGTAACGGCCACGCCCCGGTTTCCAGCCTTTCGTTCATCGCGCCGCCCCCATCCCCCTGTGGGTCGGTTAACCTTTCGTTCAGAACTTCCGTGACGGGACCGTGGGGCGTGCTACTCCTTGGCTCGCCGCCTGATTCGGGGAGCGGCGCGGAGGTCGGTCTTGTCGAGCACGTCCAATTTCGCCAGCCATCCGCTGCATGTCGCCGAGCCGGCCTCGGACGAACGGCACGTGGCGCTGTCCTATCTGGAAGATGCCTGGACGGAAGCGCTGCGCGACGGTCTCGATGAGGACTGCCTGGTGCAGGCGGCCCTGTTCTCGGCCCTGCGCACCCTCGTCGCCATCTATGGCGAGGAGCCGACCGCCGATTATGTGGAAAGCCTTGCCCAGCGCGTGCGCGGCGGCGAATACACCCTTATCGGCCAGCGACAGTAAGCCTGTCAGTCGTTCCCGGTGGCGCATATCGGGCTGCGCCGGGCGCGGACCTTGCATATATGATGGCCTGAACGGCCCGTGCTCCGGCGCGGGTGCCTTTTCGTCACCCGGCGCCCATGCGGACTTTCGCATCGGGCCTGCCGATCAGGGACATGGCCATGGCCCACGCCTTTCTGCCCGAGCGCGCCGTCCTCGCCGTCTCCGGCCCCGACGCCCGCGCCTTTCTGCACAATGTCGTCACCTGCAACATCAACAGCCTGAAGCCCGGCGGCGCCCGCTATGGCGCGCTGCTGATGCCGCAGGGCAAGATCATCTCTGACTTCCTCATCTATGCCCCGGTGGCGACGCCCGAGACACTGCTGCTGGACCTGCCGGCGGCGCGGCTGGAGGATCTGGTGAAGCGCTTCACCATGTATCGCCTGCGCGCCAATGTCGGGTTCGAGCCACAGGCCGACTGCGCCATTGTCGCCTTCTGGGGCGATGAGGCCGCACCAGAGGGCGTCGAGGCCTTCGCCGATCCGCGCCTCGATGAACTCGGCACCCGCGCCGTCGCGCCCCGCGCCACTGCCGAAGGGCTGGGCGGCGATGCCTTCGCTTATGCCGCCCATCGCATTGCGCTTGGCATTCCCGAGGGCGGCGCCGATTTCCTCTATGGCGACGCCTTCCCCCATGAGGCGGACATGGACCAGCTCGGCGGCGTGGACTTCAAGAAGGGCTGCTACATCGGGCAGGAAGTGGTCTCGCGCACCCAGCATCGGGGCATCGCCCGCACCCGCACCGTGGCGGCCCTGCTCGCCGGGGCGCCGGAGAGCGGCACCGAGATCAAGGCTGGCGAGAAGACCGTCGGCCGCATCGGCTCCATCGCCGGCGCTCAAGGCATCGCCCTCGTGCGCCTCGACCGTGCGGCGGAGGCGAAGGCCAGCGGCCTGCCGCTTCTCGCCGGCGATGTGGAAGTGACCCTGAAGGCGCCCGACTGGGCGAGCTTCGACATGGAGGGGGCGTGAGCGCCGATCGTATTCTGACGCCGCATAGCGACGGCAAGTGCCGCTGCCCCTGGTGCGGCACCGACCCGCTCTATGTGACCTATCACGACACCGAATGGGGCGTGCCCGAGCGCGACTCGCGGGCGCTGTTCGAGAAGTTGCTGCTGGACGGCTTCCAGGCCGGGCTTGCCTGGATCACCATCCTGCGCAAGCGCGACAATTTCCGCCGCGCCTTCGACGGCTTCGAGCCGGAGGTGATCGCCGCCTACGGGCCGGAGAAGGTGGAGGCGCTGATGGCGGACGCCGGCATCGTGCGCAATCGGGCCAAGATCGAAGGCGCGGTGCTGTCCGCCCGCGCCTATCTGGACCTGCGGGAGAAGGGCATCGCCTTCTCCGATTTCATGTGGGAGGCGGTGGACGGCACCGTGCAGGTGAACCGTCCCCGCACCCTGAAGGACATTCCCGCCGAGACGCCCGCCTCCCGCGCCCTCTCCAAGAAATTGAAGGCGGCGGGCTTCAAATTCTGCGGCCCCACCATCGTCTATGCCGCCATGCAGGCCTGCGGCCTCGTGGACGACCATCTGGAGGCGTGCTGGCGGGCGTGAAGAGCTAAATTTATACAAGTTTCGATATTATATTGTCAGATATCGTTTCAATTTGCGTTTTAATTTTTTGTATCAAATTTAATTGTTCTAAAGACCATTTCTGCTTGTCTCCAGTCAGAGATTTTACCTGTTGATGATTGGCGAGTTTTGAAGCAGGTATGTTTTGCCATAGACTATTCTGAATTATGACGTTCATGTCTTCCACTCCACCAAGGCTGTAGTCCTTTTCGTGGTCATCGATTACAGCGTTGTAGTTCTTAATTTCGGCGGAAAGCGTTTTGACAAGCCGTTGGATGGCTTGTTCGATATTGTTTTCATGGGCTTGGTCTGCTCGCAATTTTTTGCCGGATCTTGTATCGTATCCGTTGAAAATCCATCCTGAAAATTTTGGCTTTCCAATATGATCAAAGTCGGCCGATCCATAATTGTTTTGCTTAAATCGTTGAATCCCTGTGTTCCAATCATTAATAAATTGGGGTAACATCTGGGCAATTAAGCTGATGCAATACTCACTAAAAGTGTCAGATGTGCATGGAATTATTAAATAATCTGATGAATATAGGGCTGATCGAACGAGTCCGCCAAAGGATGGTGGTAAATCTATTATTACGTAGTCGAAATTTTCGCCATCTTGATTTAATGTATGCTCTAACGTCCTGATTGCGGTGAACTTGGATATGCCATTTCCTGTAAGGAGATCATTGCCGACGTTCAATGCATCGGAGTATACATTTAACCAGAAATCTCCGGCTACGATTTTTACTTTTGTATTTGTGTGGGGTCCGGTATGTGTGTGTATCTTTCCAGGGCCTGTGCTTTGCAGATATCCCTGCAAAAATGCTCTTATGGTTTTTGCTGCCGGATTTGAAACTAAAGATTTAAACTTCTCGGTGCCCAGCATCGCGATAGACAGATTGCATTGCGGGTCGTAGTCTATCAGAAGGACGTTTTTACCTTTTTCAGCTAAAGAGTCTGCAATATTCCATGTCAAATTTGTTTTTCCGACGCCGCCTTTATTGTTGAATATGCTTATAAATTTAGCCATTTTGAACTCTCGGTTCGTTGGATCGTGAATTATAAGCCGAAAGTGCGCACATTTTTACATAGCAAGAAATGTTCCACATGTATCGTTGGAGATGTGTAGCGTTCAATATATCGAATAAGTCCGGTGGTGGTTCAACTTGCGACGATCCGCTGCGGCCTGAAACGCCGCAGGGCCACGAGCGCGGCGAGTGTCACCAGGGCGCAGGCGGTGGCGAGGCTGAGGACGGACGGGGCCCCGTGTTCCAGCAGCATGCCCATGAACAGAGGCGGAGAGATCGCGCAGCCGATGTTGAGCGGCAGAGCGATGGTGGAGAGCGCCCGCGCATAGGCCGCCTGATCGTAGAAGACGAGCGGAATGGTGGAGCGGGCGACCGCAAAGGCGCCGGTGCCGAGGCCATAGACCAGCACGAACAGGCCGATCACCAGTAGCGAGCCATCCGCCATGAGCGCGATGAGCGGCGCGGCGAGGATGAAGCTGCCGGCCCAGAGGCCCGTGGTGAGCCCGTCCCAGCGCCCGCCGCCGAGGAAATCGATGACCCGGGCGCTGACCTGAAGCACGCCCAGCAGCGAGCCCACTGCCACCGCTCGCTCCGGCGGCACGCCTTCCACCTTCAGGAGTTCGATGAAGATGGCGTTGAAGCCGAAGGCGACGAAGCCATTGAGGGCGATGGCCGTCATCATCAGGCTGAAGGTGCGCCTGCGCCCCAGGCGCGGCGCGGGCTTCGCGGGCACCGCCTCCGTGGGGGCGGCGGCCGCTGCCGCAGGCGTGCGGGCCGGCAAGGCGAAGGCAAGCAGCGGCAGGCAGACGGCGAGGTGCAGGCCGGCATAGATCCAGCAGGTGGCGCGCCAGCCCCAGAGGTCCGCCAGCACGGCGGTGGTGGGCCAGAACAGACTGCTGGAGAGGCCCGTCGCCAGCATCAGCGCGCCCATGGCCCGCTGCGCCCGCGCCCCCGCCGTCTCATGGATGAGGATGGCGGCGGCGGTGGAGAGCATGGCGCTGCCGCTGATGCCGAGCAGCGTCCAGCCGGCGAAATAGGGCAGCGGGCCGGTGGCGATGGCGAGGAGGGCGAAGCCCGGCGCCGCCACCAGCGTGCCGGCCATCATCATCCGCCGCGCGCCATGGCGCACGAAACCCTTGCCCAGCACCGGACTGCAGACGCCCATGACGCAATAGAAGACGGTGCTGCCGGCAAAGACGGTCGGCACGTCTATGCCCAGATCCGCCGCCATGCGGATGCCGACGATGGCCAGAAGGCTCGCCGTCCCCCAGGCGATAAGCTGGATGACGGCGGTGACGCAGAGCACGCGGAGAAGGACGGCGTCCATGGCGAGGAGGGGCGACTCGGAAGGATGGCTGACGATAGGCCTGTCCGGGTTCGCGCGCGATCCCTAATCCGCCGCCTCATACATCCGCTGTGCGGCGAGCAGGGCCTCATCGAGCGGGGCCCCCAGCGCATAGATGCCGAGGCCATCCGGCACCGGCACGCCGGCGGGCACATGCGGGCTCGTCTCGGGCGCTCCGAGCACCGTGCGCACGGGAATGACGCCGGCCCAGATGGGCAGGCCGAGATCGTCCTCATCATCGCCCACGCCCTTCGCCCGCACCTTGGCGGAGGCGTCCTCGATGGGCATGGCGATGACCATGGTCGCCTTCACCTCCTGCGCGGTCGAGGGGCGCAGCGTGGCGTCGCGGCCGGGATAGAAGCGGTCCACCAGCGCGGAGAGGGCACGCGCCTTCTCCTCCGGTTCTTCCACGATGCGCGCGGTGCCGAAGCACATGGCCGAGCGATAGTTGGCCGAATGGTTGAAGCCGCAGCGGGCGAGCACGAGGCCGTCCAGATGGGCGACGGTGAGGCAGGCCGGCGTGCCGCCCTTCAGGTGCCGCAGCATGCGGCTGGCGGAGGAGCCGTGCCAATAGAGCGTATCGCCCTCGCGCCAGTGGATGGTGGGCGTTGCGAAGGGCTGGCCGTCGATGGCATAGGCCACATGGCAGAGAAAGGCGGCGTCGAGGATCGGATAGACGACCGCGCGGTCATAGGAGCCGCGCTCGTGCAGGCGCTTCACCCGGTTGCGGTCGGTGACGGGGAAGGTGGTCTCGGAGAAGCGTGTCTCGGTCGTCTCGTGGCTCATGGCTTGCCTTTCTGCGCGGGCAGGCTCAGAGCTAGGCTCTGGATTGGACCTGAGATAGATCCAATATGCGCCGTTCCGACGAGACCAATCTTTCCGAGGCCGCTGCCCCGGAGGTCCATGCCGCCGACTGGTCGGCCCTCATTCCCGTGCTGCCCAAGGCTGGCCCACGACCGGTGGCGCTCTATGCGGAATTGCGGCGGCTGATCGAAGGCGGCGTCCTGCGCCCCGGCACCAAGTTGCCGCCCACGCGGGAGCTGGCGGCGCGGCTCGGCCTCTCGCGCGGGGCGGCTGTGGCGGCGTTCGAGCTGCTGCTGGCGGAGGGCTTTGCCGAGGCGCGGGTGGGGGCGGGCACTTTCGTCGCCGCCGCCGTGCCGCAGATCGCCCCTGCCGCGCCGCCGCCGGACCCGCGCCCCGCCGTGGCGCCGCCGCTGCCCGGCGCGCTCGGCCGCGCGGCGCCCGACGCGCGCACCTTCCAGATCCTGCGCGGGCTCATCACCCGCCATCTGGCGGTGCCGGCCCGCCATCACTTCGGCTATGGCGATCCGCGGGGCAGCCGGGCGCTCAGGGAGGAGGTGGCGGCCTATCTGCGCACGGCGCGCGGCGTGCGCTGCCATGGCGACCAGGTGGTGCTGACCTCCGGCTCGCAGCAGGCGCTCGATCTCATCATCCGCGCGGCGCTCAAGCCCGGCGATCCGGTGTGGATCGAGGATCCCTGCTATCCCATGGCCCGTGCCGCCTTCGAGGGCGCCGGCATGCGCCTCATCGGGGTGCCGGTGGACGGGGAGGGTCTCGATCCGGCGGCGGGCGAAGCGCGGGCGCCCCATGCGCGGGCGGTCTATGTGACACCCTCGCACCAGTTTCCGCTGGGCGTCACCCTCACCATGGCCCGCCGCCTCGCCCTCATCGACTGGGCGCGGCGCGCCGGGGGCTGGATCATCGAGGACGATTACGACAGCGAATATCGTTATGCCGGCCCCCCGCTCACCGCTCTTCAGGGCATCGATGGGGCGGGGCGGGTGATCTATGTGGGCACCTTCTCCAAGGCGCTCTTTCCGGGCCTGCGGGTGGGCTATGCCGTGGTGCCGGAGGCGCTGCTGGACGCGATGATTGCCGTGCGCAACCGCTCGGACCGCTTCCCGCCCTCGCTGCTGGAGGACGCACTGGCGGACTTCCTGCGCGAAGGGCATTTCTCCGCCCACCTGCGCCGGGCCCGCCGCCGCGCGCGAGACGCCCGCGATGCGCTGGTGGACGTGCTGAACGAAGGCGGCCTGTCTGTCGCGGCGCCCGATCAGGGCCTGCACCTCGTGGCCCGACGGCCCGACTGGACCCAGGACGCGCCGCTGCTCGCGGCGGCGCGGGCGGAGGGGTTCGGCCCCCGCGCGCTCTCGCCGCTCCATGTGGATCGGCCGCCTGAGGCCGGCCTCGTCATCGGGTTTTCCGGCTTCCCGCCGGAGGAGCTGGCAAGCGCCGCCCGCCGCTGGCTGGCGCGGATCGGCGGGTGAGGGTCAGGCGGTTTCGTCGAGGCGCTTGGAAAAGACGACGCGCGGTTCGTCGAGATAGCCGAGCGCCTCATAGAAGCCGCGCACCTTCTCATTGTCCGGGCGTACCAGCAGCATCACCTTGGGCACGCCGCGCGCTTTCAGCCAGTCCTCGGCAGCCGCCACCAGCTTCCGGCCGAGGCCGGTGCCTTCATAGTCGGGATCAACGCCGAGATAATACATCCAGCCCCGATGGCCGTCGTGCCCGACCATGACGGAGGCGGCAAGACGCGCGCCGTCGCGCAGGACGAGGATGGTGGAATGCGGCCCGCGCTTGGCGAGGGCGATGTCCGCGTGCGGGTCGTTCCAGGGGCGGGTGAGGTTGCAGCGCTGCCAGAGCGCCACAAGGGCCTCCGTGTCCTCCGGCGCGGCATGGCCGATGGCAAGGGCGGGGGGCGCGTCGCTCATGGAGAAGACCTCGGACAGGAGTTGTCAGTCGTGCGGGCGGGGGGCGGCGGCGCGGCCGAGGCGGTCGGCGATGGCCTCGCCCAGCCCCTCGCGGGGCAGTGGCACCACGGCGATGCCCGCCGCGCCGCGCGCGTCGATGGCGCGCAGCGCCCCATAGAGGCGGCTCGCCGCCTCCGCGAGATCGCCGGCGGGGGAGAGGTCATAGACGAAGGCGGCGCCCTCGCTGCCCGTCGGCCGGTGGCCGGCGAAGGTGAGCAGCGCCTCGCCGGGCTGCACCTCCGCCACATCCAGCCGCACGGTGGCGTTTGGCGCGTAATGTGAGGCGAGCCGGCCGGGGGCGGAGGGCTTGGCCTCATCGCCGCCCGCCGCATCGGGCAGGGGGCGGCCGAGTACGGCTTCGATGTCGGCACGTGCGAGCCCGCCGGGCCGCAGCAGGCGCGGTTCCGCGCCCGAGCAGTCGACGATGGTCGATTCGACGCCGACCATTGTCGGCCCCGCATCCAGCACCGCGTCGATGCGACCGTCGAGATCGGCCATCACATGGGCGGCCGTCGTGGGCGAGACATGGCCGGAGCGGTTGGCGCTCGGCCCCACCACGGGCCGTCCCGCAGCCGCAAGGAAGGCGAGGGCGGCCGGGTGGTTGGGCACCCGCAGTGCCGTCGTGGCGAGGCCGGCGCGGGCAAGGTCGCAGATGGCATCCGTGTCGCGGCAGGGCACCACGAGGGTGAGCGGCCCCGGCCAGAAGGCGCGGGCGAGCTTCACCGCATCCGCATTCAGCACGCCCAGCCGCTCGGCGGCGGCAAGATCCGGCACGTGGGAGATGAGCGGGTTGAAGGCCGGGCGCCCCTTGGCGGCATAGACGTCCGCGACCGCCCGCGGGTTGCCCGCGTCGGCCCCCAGGCCGTAGACCGTCTCGGTGGGGAAGGCGACCACCTTGCCCTCGCCGATGAGCCGCCCCGCGACCACTGCCGCCGCCTTGGCGCGGGCGAGAGAGGTCGCCGGCAGCACCTGCGTGCTGCGGGAAGCGGAGGGCGGGGCGAGGGAAGCGCTCATCTGTCCGGTGCCTGAAGACCGGCCGTGCCGGGCCACGGCGGGCCGCCGCCGTGCGCGCTCGGGCTTAAAGGCGCTCCGGCGTGTCAGGTCAAGGCATCTCGCCCGGATGCGGAGGTGCCGTGCGTCACCGGCCGGGCAGCACGAGCACGGTCGGCTTGCGCGGCAGGGTCTCGCGGGCGAGCAGGACGCTGGGGCTTTCGGAGCGCTGGATCTGGTACTCCTTGCCGAGGCGCGAGAGGAAGCGGTCCAGTCCCCAAGAGCTGAAATAGTGCATGGGGATGACCAGCGGCGCGTTGATGGCCTTCAGATTCTCCATCATGCCTTCGATGTCGAGCGTGTAGGAGCCGTCCACCGGCGCCAGCACGACGTCGATGCGGCCCAGCGCCTCCAGATGGTCGGGCGTCAGAATGTGATGCAGATGGCCGAGATGGGCGATGCACAGGCCCGCCACCTCGAAGACGAAGATGGAATTGCCGTCATAGCGCGTGGCGCTGCCCTGCCGGATGTTGGTGGAGACGTTGCGGATCCACACGTCGTCCACGGTGAGTTCGATGCGCGGCGGCGTGCCGTCGTCGTTCCAGCCGCGCAGGATGTGCGCGATGCCGGGATCGGGGTTGTTCGTGTAGTGGGTATCGTGCGCCCGGTTCATGGTGACGATCTGCGGCACGATGTTCGGGCGGACGTAGTCGTTATAGTCGGTTGCGATGGTGACGCCGTGCGGGCTCTCGATCAGGAAGGTGGCGTGGCCGACGAAGGTGAGCCGCACCTGCCCGCCCTCCGCCGCTGCGAGCCGGAAGGCCGCCGGGATGACACGGGGCTTCAGCACCGGCCCGGCCACCATGCGCGGGCACTTCTCCGGCTCCGCCGCCGCCGGCGCAGCGACGAGAAAGGGCATGGCCAGGAGCGCCAGGGCCGCAAGACCCAGCACGTGGCAGGGTGCGACCGGATGGCGCGGGCCCGACGCCGGGCGGGGCTGGAAGGGCCAGAGCTGTCGCACCCATCGTCCAAGCATGGCCGCCATCCCCATCAACGGACCTGACCTTGGGAAATCACCGCACACCTGCTGCTGCGCAGCAATCGGCCTCCGTCCAAGGGATGATCACAGCGGCGTGAGGTTGATGTGGCATTGCACGCGCGAGATGGCTAGAAGGACGGAACCAGAGACGACCCCCGCCTCTTTCTAGCGTGAGCGCTGCCGGCGCACACGCATAAGGAGAGCCTCAGATGACTTTCGACCTCGTGATCATCCAGCCGATCGTCGCTCTGATAGCGGGCATCCTCATCCTGCTTTTTCCACGCCTGCTGAACGTTCTGGTGGCGATCTACCTGATCGTCGTGGGGATCCTTGGTCTTGTGCCCCATTGATACCGCATTCGGGCCTTCCCTCAGGGCGGGCCGTTCCGTGCAGTTGAAGCTTGCCCTTTCGCAAGCTAAAGCAACCGCGCCGTCGGCCTCTGACGCGCGCGCTACCCTAAGGGGATCTCCGAGATGACGAAATGGGTCTACTCCTTCGGCGACGGCAAGGCCGAAGGAAAATCCGAGATGCGGAACCTGCTCGGCGGCAAGGGTGCGAACCTCGCCGAGATGGCCAATCTCGGCCTGCCCGTTCCTCCTGGCTTCACGATTACCACCGAAGTCTGCACCTATTATTACGCCCATGGCGAGACCTATCCGGCCGAGCTGAAGGGTGATGTGGAGGCCGCGCTCGCCAAGGTCGGCGCGCTCACCGGCAAGACCTTCGGCGATCCCGCCAATCCGCTTCTCGTCTCGGTCCGCTCCGGTGCCCGCGCCTCCATGCCGGGCATGATGGACACCGTGCTCAACCTCGGCCTCAACGATGAGACCGTGGAAGCCGTGGCCAAGCTCGCCAACGACCGCCGCTTCGCCTACGACAGCTACCGCCGCTTCATCACCATGTATTCCGACGTGGTGCTCGGCGTGGACCACCACCACTTCGAGGAGATCCTCGAGGGTTACAAGTCGCAGCACGGCCACACCCTCGACACCGACCTTGATGCCGACGACTGGGCGAAGCTCGTCGTGGAGTACAAGGCGAAGGTCGAGAAGGAGCTGGGCAAGCCCTTCCCGCAAAATCCGCAGGACCAGCTCTGGGGCGCCATCGGCGCCGTGTTCGGCTCTTGGATGAATCAGCGCGCCATCACCTACCGCCGCCTGCACTCCATTCCGGAGAGCTGGGGCACGGCCGTGAACGTGCAGGCCATGGTGTTCGGCAACATGGGCGAGACCTCGGCCACGGGCGTCGCCTTCACCCGCAACCCCTCCACCGGCGAGAACGCGCTCTATGGCGAGTTCCTCGTGAACGCGCAGGGCGAGGACGTGGTGGCGGGCATCCGCACCCCGCAGGACCTGACCGAGCGCGCCCGCATCGCCGCCGGCTCCGACAAGCCCTCCATGGAAAGCGCCCTGCCGGACGCCTTCAAGGAATTCGAGCGCATCTCCCACGTGCTGGAGAAGCACTACCGGGACATGCAGGATCTCGAATTCACGGTCGAGAAGGGCAAGCTGTGGATGCTCCAGACCCGCTCCGGCAAGCGCACCGCCAAGGCGTCGCTGCGGATCGCGGTGGAGCTCGCCAATGAAGGCCTCATCACCCAGGAGGAGGCGGTCGCCCGCGTCGATCCCGCCTCTCTCGACCAGCTCCTGCACCCGGCCATCGACCCCAAGGCCGAGCGCAACGTGATCGCCACCGGCCTGCCGGCGTCGCCCGGCGCGGCGGCGGGCGCCATCGTCTTCTCGGCAGACGAGGCCGAGACGATGAAGCACCAGGGCCACAAGGTGATCCTGGTCCGCATCGAGACCTCGCCGGAAGACATCCACGGCATGCACGCGGCCGAGGGGATCCTGACCTCGCGCGGCGGCATGACCTCCCACGCCGCCGTGGTGGCGCGCGGCATGGGCAAGCCCTGCGTCTCCGGCGCCGGCTCGCTGCGCATCGACTATGCGGCGCAGACGCTCACCGTGGCCGGCAAGACCTACAAGAAGGGCGAGACCCTCACCATCGACGGCTCCACCGGCCAGGTGCTGGCCGGCGAGGTTCCGATGCAGCAGCCGGAACTCTCCGGCGAGTTCGCGACCCTCATGGGCTGGGCCGACAAGGTGCGCCGCCTCAAGATCCGCGCAAATGCGGAAACCCCGCTGGACGCGCGCATGGCCCGCTCCTTCGGCGCCGAGGGCATCGGCCTCTCGCGCACGGAGCACATGTTCTTCGACGCCGGCCGCATCCTCGCCGTGCGCGAGATGATCCTGGCCGACGACGAGGCCGGCCGCCGCTCGGCGCTTGCCAAGCTGCTGCCCATGCAGCGCGAGGACTTCGTCGAGCTGTTCGAGATCATGAAGGGCC
Source organism: Azorhizobium sp. AG788 (assembly GCF_004364705.1). Classification (NCBI taxonomy): domain Bacteria; kingdom Pseudomonadati; phylum Pseudomonadota; class Alphaproteobacteria; order Hyphomicrobiales; family Xanthobacteraceae; genus Azorhizobium; species Azorhizobium sp. AG788. Next base: position 214,098 of record NZ_SOBM01000003.1, on the reverse strand, counting down.
TGCCCGTCACGATCCGCCTGCTCGACCCGCCGCTGCACGAGTTCCTGCCGCACACCGACGCGGAAGTTCAGGAAGTCGCCAAGAGCCTCGGCGTCGAGGTGGAGCGCATCGAGCGCCGCCAGAAGGAGCTGCATGAGGTCAACCCCATGCTCGGCTTCCGTGGCTGCCGCATCGCCATCGCCTTCCCGGAAATCGCCGAGATGCAGGCCCGCGCCATCTTCGAGGCGGCCGTCATCGCCGCGAAGAAGACCGGCGAGGCCGTGGTGCCGGAAGTGATGGTGCCGCTCATCGCCACCAAGGCGGAGTTCGACATCGTCAACGCCCGCATCCAGGCCGTGGCCAAGGCGGTCGAGGAAGAGACCGGCGCCAAGCTCACCTTCCAGGTGGGCACCATGATCGAGCTGCCGCGCGCCGCCCTGCGCGCCAAGGAGATCGCGGAGACCGCCGAGTTCTTCTCGTTCGGTACCAACGACCTCACCCAGACATGCTACGGCGTCTCGCGCGACGACGCGGGCACCTTCCTCGGCCCGTATGTCCAGAAGGGCATCATCGAGGTGGACCCGTTCGTCTCCATCGACGTGGAAGGCGTGGGCGAGCTGGTGAAGATCGGCGTGGAGCGCGGCCGCCAGTCGCGCCCCGACATCAAGCTCGGCATCTGCGGCGAGCATGGCGGCGATCCGGCCTCGGTCGCCTTCTGCGACGAGGTGGGCCTCGACTACGTGTCGTGCTCGCCCTTCCGCGTGCCGATCGCCCGCCTCGCCGCCGCGCAGGCCGCGCTCGGCCGCAAGGCCGCCAGCCAGGCGTGAGCCCGGCTCTGTTCTGAACTGGAAACGGGCGCCGCTGGGCGCCCGTTTTCGTTTTTTGGTGCGGTGCGCGGGGCTGTTGGGTGCTTCGAGCGGAGAGGGCATTACCCCCTCCCCAGCCCTCCCCCGCAAAGCGGGGGAGGGGGTTCGTTGCACGGGTGGGTACCGTGTCGCTCTTCTGTGGGGCTTCAGCGCTAAAGCCCTCCCCCCTGTGGGGGAGGGTTGGGAGGGGGGTAGAACGCCGTCCACCTTCCTCCGTCCTCAGAAAGAGTCCCCTCAGCCCAGCATGTCGCGCACCATGGGGATGACCTTGGTGCCGTAGAGCTCGACGCAACGCATCTGGCCCGCGTGGGGGATGGGGCCGCCGCTGTATTTCAGGTCGAAGCGGTCGAGACCCAGAGCCTTCGCCGTGGCGGCGATCTTGCGGGCCACGGTCTCGGGCGAACCCACATAGAGCGAGCCGTGGGAGACTTCCCGCTCGAACTCATCCCGGCCCATGGGCGGCCAGCCGCGCTCGGCGCCGATGCGGTCGCGCATGGTCTTGTAGGGGCCGAACATCTCCTCCTTCGCCGCCTCGTCCGTATCGGCGATATAGCCGGGCGAGTGGACGCCGAGCGGTAAGGCGGGCTGGCGGGCCTCTTCCAGCGCGCGGCGGTAGAGCTCCGCATAGGCGCGGAAGCGCGAGGGGGCGCCACCGATGATGGCCAGCATGAGCGGCAGGCCGTAATGGGCCGCGCGCACCACCGATTCCGGCGTGCCGCCGACACCGATCCAGGTCTTCAGCCGGCCCGCCTCGATGGGCGGGAAGACCTTCTGGTCCTTCAGCGGCGGGCGAATGGAGCCCGACCATGTCACCGGCGCATTGGTGAGCAGCGCCGCGAAGAGATCGAGCTTCTGGGTGAACAGCGTCTCGTAATCCTGAAGCGCGAAGCCGAACAGCGGGAAGCTCTCGGTAAAGGAGCCGCGCCCGAGGATGACTTCCGCCCGGCCGTTGGACAGCGCGTCCAAGGTGGAGAAGCGCTGGAAGACGCGGATCGGATCATCCGAGGAGAGCACGGTCACCGCCGAGCCGAGGCGGATGCGCTGCGTGCGGGCGGCGATGGCGGCAAGCACCACGTCGGGGGCGGAAATGGCGAAGTCGTCGCGATGGTGCTCGCCGAGGCCGATGAAATCGACGCCGACCTCATCGGCGAGGACGGCTTCGGCGACCACGTTGCGCAACACCTGGGCGTGGGGCTTGGGCGTGCCGTCGGCGGCGACCGTGACATCGCCGAAGGTGTCGAGCCCGAGTTCGAGGAGAGACAAGGCGGGAAACTCCGAAAATGGGACCGCTCTCCTAGCAGATCGCGGACCGGGGCGCTTGAACGTGGGCGCTGTCGGCGGGCGCGGCGGGCCACCGGAAAAGCGCGCCATACGGCGCTGGATCAAAGCGGTAGGCGTGGAATAAGGTATATCAGAAGTCGAGGAAACTGCCCGCCAGAGAGGCCGAACGCCAATGACCACCCTGCTCATCACCCATCCCGCGGGCCTTGCCCACGCGACCCCCACCGGCCATCCGGAACGGGCCGACCGGCTGCGGGCGCTCGATCGCATCTTCGAGCAGGAGCGCTTCGCCAATCTGTTGCGCGATCAGGCGCCGCGCGGGGAGCGGGAGGACATCATCCGCGTGCATCCGGCGGACTTCGTGGACGCCTTGGGCGAGGCGACCCCGGCCGAGGGCATCGTGCGCATCGACAGCGACACCATCCTCTCGCCCGGCTCGTGGGAAGCGGTGCTCCGGGCCGTGGGCGGGGCCTGCTTCGCCGTGGACGAGGTGATGGAGAAGCGCGTGGACAACGCCTTCGTCGCCATGCGGCCGCCGGGCCACCATTGCGAGACGCGCCGGCCCATGGGGTTCTGCCTGCTCAACCAGGCCGCCATCGCCGCCCGCCACGCGCAGGCGAAATACGGCCTCGGCCGGGTGGCGATCATCGATTTCGACGTGCATCACGGCAACGGCACGCAGGAGATCTTCTGGGCCGACGACAGCGTGCTCTATGCCTCCACCCACGAGATGCCGCTCTATCCCGGCACCGGCGCGGTGGGCGAGGTGGGCATCACCGGCAATATCGTGAACGCGCCGCTGCGCTCCGGCGATGCGGGCGACAAGTTCAAGGAGGCGTTCGAGAGCCGCATCCTGCCGCGGCTTGAGACCTTCCGGCCCGAGCTCGTCATCATCTCCGCCGGCTTCGACGCCCACAAGAACGATCCACTGGCCTCCCTGCGCCTCGTGGACACGGACTTCGGCTGGGTGACGAAGAAGCTGATGGATGTGGCCGACAAGCATTCGGACGGCCGCCTCGTCTCCATTCTGGAGGGCGGCTACGACCTCGAAGGCCTCGCCCAGTCCGCCGCCGCGCATGTGACGGCGTTGATGCACGGGTGAGGGGGCGGGTGGTTCGCGCGCTCGGTTGAGCGGGTGCTTCTTCGGCGCGCGCTTTTCCGCAGTCGTTGCTTTTGCGGCGAGCGTTCTACCCCCCTCCCTGCCCTCCCCCGCAAGGGGGGAGGGTGAAATCTGAGAGGTGACGCTCGTCGCCTGACGATCCGTCCGTTACAGGGCGCGTTCTTCGTTCGCGCACCGCCACTCCCTCTCCCCTTGCGGGGGAGGGCCGGGGAGGGGGGTACACGCGCTCTCAGTAAGCAGACGATCCGAAAGCACCCGATCACCAACGGGGTGCCCCCGACCCCTCACTTCTGGTCGCGCGGCAGATAGGGCTCTAGCGCGTGGGCGAGCTTGGAGGGGGTGAGGGTCTGGAGCCACACGCGGCCGGGGCCAGTGAGCTGGGCGAGGAACAGGCCATCGCCGCCGAACAGCACGTTGCGGATGCCCCGCATCATGGTGATGTCGAAGCCGACGCTCTCCTCGAACATGCCCACATGGCCGGGGTGCACCAGAAGCTGCTGGCCCGGCTGCAACTCATAGCTCACGATCTCGCCGCCCAGTTCGATGAAGGCGGTGCCCTGGCCGGTGAGGCGCTGGAGCACGAAGCCGTTGCCGCCGAACACGCCGGAGCCGAGATTCTGCTGGAAGCCGATGGCGAGCGTGAGCTCCGCCGAGCCGGCAAGGAAGCCGTGGCGGTGGATCATGAACCCGCGCCCTGGCGAGACCTGTTCCTCGATGATCGCGCCCGGCACGGTGGCGGCAAAGGCCACCAGCCCCTCGCCGCCCTGCGCGGTGAAGTGGGTCATGAACAGCCCACCGCCGGAGATGGCCCGGCCGATGGCGCCGAAGAAGCCGCCGCCGCCCGTGCCCGCACTGGTGGTGGTCTCCAGCGCGATGTTGTTGGTCATCCAGGACAGGCGGTCGGTTTCGGCCAGCAGCGTCTCGCCCGCCGCCAGCGTGACCTGAAGGACGGGGAGGGTGGTGCCGGTGATCTGGTGGCGCATGGCAAGCCTCGAGAGAGTGGGAGGCGCAGAGTGCCGGTGGCGCGCATGGGGGGCAAGCCGGTCATCTGCGGCTCTGGTGCGGGCGTAGGATGAGAACGCGCAGTCACAGGCGTGCACGCCAGTTTCCGGCAAGGGATGACGGGCAGACTGGCGGAAAGCGCGCGCTGGCGACGGCTCCGCTTCCATGCCGCGACGGTCGCGGACGAGGTGGACGGACGTATGGCGAGTGAGAAGATCGAGGCCTCCGGCGAGGCCGCGCGGGCGTGCGGGCAGGACCAGTCGCAGCCGATGGTGCAGCAGGCTCTGCCCTATCCGGTGCCGGACAATGAGGAGGCACGCCTCGCGGTGCTGGCCTCCTACCATCTGATGGATACCCCGCCGGAGGCGGATTTCGACCGGCTGGCCGCCCTGGCGGCGCGGGTTTTCGACGTGCCCATCGTCCTCGTGTCGCTGCTGGGCCGCGACCGGCAGTTCTTCAAGGCGAGCGTGGGCTTTCCCGTCTGCGAGACGAGCCGGGAGGTCTCGTTCTGCGCCCATGCCATCATGCAGGACGAGATCCTCGTCATTCCCGATGCCACCCGCGATCCGCGCTTCCGCGCCAACCCGCTGGTGCTCGGCCCGCCCTTCATCCGCTTCTATGCCGGCCGCCCGCTGATCGCGCCCACGGGCGAGAAGGTGGGCACGGTCTGCCTCATCGATCACGAGCCCCGCTTCCGCTTCACCGAGACCGATCGGCACAATCTCAACGACCTTGCCGCCATGGCGGTGGACCGCATGGAACTGCGGCGGCTGGACCACGCCCGCAACATCAGCCAGGCCCGGTTCGAGAACATCGCCGCCACCTCCCCCGATGCCATCATCTGCATGAATGCGCAGGGCGAGATCGGCTTCTGGAACAGTTCCGCCGAGCGCCTGTTCGGCCATGGGGCGAAGGACATTCACGGCCGGTCCTGCCGCATTCTGGTGCCCGGTCACCTGCGCCGGGCCTATGACGTGCTGATGGAGCGCATGCGCCGGGGCGGCGGCCTCGGCTCTGCCCTGCGCACGTTCGAGGTGACGGGCCGGCGCAGGGACGGCGTCGAGTTTCCCGCCGAATGCTCCCTCTCCATCTGGCGTGACGGCCCGAACCTCAGCGTGGGGGCCATCGTGCGCGATGTGAGCGACCGGCGGCAGAATGAGGAGCGGCTCTTCCGCCTCGCCTCGCGGGATACGCTCACCGACCTGCCTAACCGCAGCGCGTGGCGCCAGTGCCTGTCGCAGACGCTGGCCTCCGAGCCCGGTGCCACCGTTCTGATGATCGATCTCGACGGCTTCAAGGAAGCCAACGATACGCTCGGGCATTCCGCCGGTGATGCGGTGCTCAAGGAGGTGGCGGGTCGCCTGGCCTCCAGTTGCCATGAGGCGCTCATCGTGGCGCGGCTCGGCGGCGACGAGTTCGTGGTGCTGCTGGCCGGTAATGACGAGCATCGGGCGCGGGTGGTGGCCGAGCGCGTGGTCGCGGCCGTCACCGACCGCTACGGCGTCGGCGAGCGCAAGGTCTCCATCGGCGCCAGCATCGGCATCGCTTTCTATCCGGCTCATGGCGCGCGCGGCGAGGATCTCATCAGCGCCGCGGATCTTGCGCTCTACAGGGCGAAGGCCGGCGGCAAGGGCTGCTACGAGGTCTTCACGCCGATGCTGCGCGAGGTGGCCATCGCCCGCCGCGCCTTCGAGGAGGAACTGCGCCGGGCCTTCGAGAACGGCGAGTTCGAGCTCTATTACCAGCCGCAGGTGCTCACTTCACGCGGCTAGCTGATGGGGGCCGAGGCGCTGCTGCGCTGGAACCATCCGCAGCGCGGCCTTCTCACCCCCGCCGCCTTCCTGGACGTGCTGAGTCACAAGCCTTCCGCCGCGGAGGTGGGGGAATGGATCCTCAACACCGCGCTGAGGCAGGCGGCTGAATGGCGGGTGGCGGTGCCGGGCTTCCGCATGGGCGTCAATCTGTTCGAGGCGCAGTTCCGCTCCGGCCGGCTGATGAGCACGGTGCGTCGGGCGCTGGCGGAGAGCGGCCTGCCGCCCGACGCGCTGGAACTGGAGATCGTGGAGACGATCCTGCTACAGACGGACCCCGCCACCATCCGCCTGCTGCATGATCTGCGCGCGCTCGGCGTCGGCCTCGCCTTCGATGATTACGGCACCGGCTTTGCGTCCTTGAGCCTCCTCAAGCGCTATCCCGTCTCCCGGCTGAAGATCGACCGCTCCTTCCTGCGCAATGTGAACGACGCACCGCAGGACGCCGCCATCGTGAAGGCCGTGCTCTTCCTCGGCCGGGCCTTCGGCATGTCGGTCATCGCGGAAGGGGTGGAAGACGAGCGGCAGATGGCCTTCCTGCGGGAGAATGGCTGCGACGAGGCGCAGGGCTATCTGTTCGGGCGGCCGATGCCCGCGCGCGAATTCGCGGCGCGCTTCATCCTGTGCGACACGCCCCCGGGGGACTGCGGGCCGGAGTTGCGGGAGCGTGCTAGGATCGGCGCATGACGCTGCCCATCCGCCCCGCCCGACCCGAGGACCGCGCCGCCATCGAAGCGCTGGTCCGTGCCGCCTATTCGCCTTATGTCGCGCGCAACGGGCTGCTGCCCGGCCCCATGCGCGATGATTACGGCCAACTCATCGGAGAAGGCCGGGTCCATGTGGCAGAGGCGGATGGCGCGATCGCCGGCCTCTTGGTCCTGCTGCCACAGGACGATGCCATGCTGCTCGACAATGTGGCGGTGGACCCCGCGCGGCACGGCACCGGCATCGGCCGCGCGCTGCTCCTGTTTGCAGAGGAGAGCGCCCGTGCCGCCGGCTATGGCGCGATCCGGCTCTACACGCAGGAGATCATGGTCGAGAATGTCGCGCTCTATAGCCGCATCGGCTATCGCGAGACCCACCGGGCCGAGGAGAAGGGCCTGAAGCGCATCTACATGCTGAAGACGCTCGCAGCCTGATCGTCGACGCGCCGGGGGACCCATCGGCGGGTCCGGAATGTGTGGTATGAAGGGGCCTCCAGCCGGCCGGCGAACGCCACATCGGACCGGCATGCGCGAGGGCCTGATCCATGAACCGATTGTTCCGGCACGGTCTGTGCCTCGCTCTGGCCGTGGGTCTCGCGCTGCCGGCCGGGATGGCACCGGCCGCCGCGCAGATGGCGGGGCCCGATCTCTCCGCGGCAACCGGCGCGGTCTTCCTCCCCTTCCTCAATGCGCCGGCGTCGGGCGAAGCCATCGCCCGCACGCCCAAGCTGGAGATCCGCTTCCCCGGCGGGCGCAAGCGCCGGGCGGTGATGGATACCGGGTCCACCGGCGTCGTCGTCTCGGCCAATCTCATTCCGAACCTCAGCCAGCTGCCGCAACTGGGGCCGGGCTCGCTCACCTATTCCAGCTCCGGCCAGATCGAGAAGGGCGTGTGGGTGCAAACGCCGCTCACCCTGCGGGGAGCCGACGGCACCCGCGTCACCACCCGGCCCATGCCCGTGCTGGCGGTGCAGGAAGTGGCCTGCATGCCCAAGGCGCGGCGCTGCCGGCCCAATCCGAACCCGACGCACATCGCCATGGTGGGCGTGGGCTTTGCCCGCCAGCATGACCATCAGGCCCAGAGCACGCCGGATCACAATCCGCTGCTCAGCATCGAGGGCATGGGCACGCCCAGCCAGCCGGGTGCCATGCGCCGGGGCTATGTGGTCTCCCGCGCCGGCGTGCTGGTGGGCCTCGACGTCCCGAGCACGCAGGGCTTCACCTTCCTGAAGCTGGAGAAGAGCCCGACCTATCCGGACTGGCAGGCGGTGCCGGCCTGCCTCTCGGTGGCCGGGCGCACGCCGCCCGCCTGCGGGACGATGCTCATGGATACGGGCGTCACCACCATGTATCTCAAGGTGCCGCCCGAGCAACTGTCGGGCCTGACCGCGCCCGATGCCAAGGACCAGCCGGCGCTCGTGCCCGGCACCAGCGTGTCCGTCTCCGTAACCGGCGCACAGGGCATCAGCTATAGCTTTGCGGCGGGGGACACCGCGAACCCGGTGGCGCCGCTCAACGTGGTGCTGGTGGGGCGGGACACCAATCCGGCGCCCTTCGTGAACACGTCCGTCCGCTTCCTCAACGGCTTCGATTATCTCTATGACGCCGACGGCGGTTATGTCGGCTTCCGGCCGCTGAAATGACGAAGGGGCGGATCGCTCCGCCCCTTCGTATCGTCTGGTCGGTGAAAGTCAGGAGCCGATGGTCTGCCGGTTGAAGGGCAGGTTGAGCATCGGCTTGCCCGTGGCCGCGAACAGCGCGTTGGCCACCGCCGGCCCGATGGGCGGCACGCCGGGCTCGCCGATGCCCGTGGGCTTCTCGGTGGAGGGCACGATATGCACCTCCACCTTGGGCATCTGCGACATGCGCAGCGGCTCGTAGGTATCGAAATTGGCCTGGTCCACCTGGCCGTCGGTCAGCGTGATGGCGTCCTGCATCACATGGCCGAGGCCGAAGCCGACGCCGCCTTCCACCTGCGCCCGCACCACGTCGGGATTGACCACCAAGCCGCAGTCCACCGCCGCCACCACGCGATCAACCCGGTAGCCCTTCTCCAGCAGCGTGATCTCCGCCACTTCAGCCACATAGGTGTTGAAGCTCTTGTGGGCGGCAACGCCCCGGAAGCGGCCCTTCTCCAGCGTAGTGCCCCAGCGCGCCTTCTCGGCCGCCAGCGCCAGCACCGCCTTGAGGCGCGGGTCCTTCAGGATCTCCATCCGGAACGCCACCGGGTCCTTCCCGGCGGCCTTGGCGAGCTGGTCGATCATCACCTCCACCGCATAAGCGGTGTGGGTGTGGCCGACCGAGCGCCACCACAGCACCGGCACCCCCACCTTGGGGCTGGTGAGCTCCACATGCAGGTTGGGAATGGCGTAGCCCATGCCCGCCGCGCCCTCGATGGAGGTGGCGTCGATATTGTTCACCACCATCATCTTCTCGAAGAAGGTGCCCGAGAGGATGGACTGGCCGACCACATGGTGCTTCCACGCCACCGGCTTGCCGGAGGCGTCCACCGCCGCCTTCACCCGGTGCAGATACATGGGGCGGTAGTAGCCCGCCTTCATGTCGTCCTCGCGGGTCCACACCAGCTTCACCGGCACGCCCTTGCCATGGGCCTTGGCGATGGCCACGGCCTCCACCACGAAGTCGGCATTGGCGACCGCGCGGCGGCCGAAGCTGCCGCCCGCCCAGAGGCTGTTGATGGTCACCTTGTCGACGCTGGTGCCCGCCGCCGCCGCCGCGCCGGGGGCGTCGGCGGAGGGGAACTGCGAGGCGGTCCAGATGGTCACCTGATCACCGGTGATCTGGGCCACCGCATTCATGGGCTCCATGGGCGCGTGGGCGAGGAAGGGGAATTCGAAATCCGCCTCCACCACCTTCACGCCGGGCGCCTTGAAGGCGTCCTCCACATTGCCTTCGGTCTCGGCCACGTTGCCGGGCTTGCCCAGCAGCGCGCGATATTCCTCGCGCAGCGCATCGGTGCCGCGCTTCTCCGCCTTGGCTTCGTCCCACTCCACCTTCAGGGCGTTGCGGCCCTTCATGGCGGCATAGGTGGTCTTGGCCAGCACCGCGACGCCCTGCGGCACCACGACCACCGCCTCGACGCCCTTCACGGCGCGGGCGGCGGCATCGTCCACCTTCAGCGCCTTGGCGCCGAAGCGCGGGGGATGGGCCACCACCGCCACCAGCATGCCGGGCAGCTTCACGTCCTGCGTATAGGTGGCGGTGCCCGTGGTCTTGAGGAGGTTGTCCACGCGGTGCGTGCCCTCCTTGCCCACCAGCGCGTAATTGGCCGCCTTCTTGAGCGGCGGGTCCTGCGGCACCGGCTCGCGCGCGGCCGAGGCGGCGAGTTCGCCGAAGGTCGCGGTCTTCGGGCCGGCCATCAGCGTGCCGGAAGTGATGGTGATGGCATCCGCCGGCACGTTGAGCGCCTTGGCGCCCGCCGCCAGAAGCATCGCGCGGGCCGCAGCACCCGCCCGGCGATAGACGTCGAAGCTTGCCGCCATGGAAGTGGAGCCGCCGGTGCCCTGCGCGCCGCCGAAGGCGGCATTGCCATAGACCTTGGGGTCGAGCGGGGCGAACTCGGTCTTCACCTTGGAGAGGTCGGCGTCCAGTTCCTCCGCCACCAGCGTGGCAAAGCCCGTGGTGGTGCCCTGGCCGAGGTCGAGATGCTTCACCACCACCGTGATGGTGCCGTCCGGCGCGATGCGCACGAAGGGATTGATGCTGGCGGCGGCGGCATCCGTCGCCGCGGCGGCGGGGCCGGTGGGCAGGATGTCGGTGCCGATGACGAGGCCGATGCCGACCCCGCCCATGGCCCTGAGGATGGCGCGGCGCGAGAGACCGGCTTCGGCGGCTTTGAGAATGGCATTCATGGCTCAGGCCTCCAGCCGGCGGGCGGCGTCGTGGATGGCGGCGCGGACGCGCTGGTAGGTGGCGCAGCGGCAGACATTGCCGTCCATGGCGGCGTCGATGTCGGCGTCCGTGGGCTTCTTGTTGTCGGTGAGCAGCGCGACGGCGGACATGATCTGGCCGGACTGGCAATAGCCGCACTGGACCACATCGAGCTGACGCCAGGCCGCCTGGACGGCCTCGGCCTCGCGGCTCTTCAGGCCCTCGATGGTGGTGACCTTGGCGTCGCCAACGTCGCCGATGGCGGTCTGGCAGGAGCGAACGGCGGTGCCGTCCACATGCACCGTGCAGGCGCCGCAGAGGGCTTGGCCGCAGCCGAACTTGGTGCCGGTGAGGTCCAGTTCGTCGCGCAGCACCCAGAGAAGGGGCGTGTCCGGCTCGGCCTCGACCGTCCGGGTCTGGCCGTTGATGGAAAGGGTGATGGGCATGGCGGACTCCCTGCCGCCGGCTGAAGCGCGGCGGTTCGAAAAACGAGCCTTACGTAATCACAACCTGGAGGCGTTCCAGAGTGTGATTTCGAAATGCTGCGTTCACGAAATGGAGGTGATCCGCCCCCACCGATCTCGGGAGACGTTCCGTACTGTCAAAGCGCGACCGGGGCGTGGCTCTCCGTTTGGCCTTGCGGAACGCCCTCGCCGGACGTGGCCCGGCGGTGGTCGAAGGCGGCGCGGGCGGCTTCCACATCCTTGATGTGCGCCTCCGCCCAACGGGACAGGGGCGTGAGGGTTTCCGCGAGCGAGGCCCCGAGGGGCGTGAGGGCATATTCGACCGTCACCGGCACCGTGGGGAAAGCCGTGCGGGTGACGAAGCCGTCGCGCTCCAGTGTCTTCAGTGTCTGCGAGAGGACCTTCTGCGACAGGCCCTGGATCTTCCGCCGCAGCGCGTTGAAGCGCTGGGGCTCGTCCGCCAGCAACTGCAGGATGAGCACGGCCCATTTGTCCGCGATCCGGTCGAGAATCTGGCGGGTGGGGCAATCGGCGGCATAGGTGTTCGGCGGGAGATCGGTCTGCATCGGCGGCTCTATGGCGCTGCGGCGGGATCGTGAGGTTTCCAGACGGTGACCAGATCACGCCAAGGTGCGTTCTTTACACCTGATACTAAAAAGGACATCTGGTTTCTATCGGAAACTTAAGGAACAGATCGTCATGAAGATCGCAGTCATCGGCGCCTCGGGAAATGCCGGCGCCGAAATCACCGCCGAACTCGCCCGCCGCGGCCATCAGGTCACCGCCATCGCCCGCAATGCGGACAAGATCGCCAAGCTGCCCGGCGTGACGGCCGTAGCCGGCGATGCGGGCGATGCCGCCGGAATCGCCAAGCTGATCGCCGGCCATGATGCCGTGGTCAGCTCCATCCATTTCCTGGCCAGCGACGCGGATGAGCTGATTTCCGCGGTGAAGCAGGCGGGTGTGCCGCGCTATCTGGTGGTCGGCGGGGCCGGCAGCCTTGAGGTGGCGCCCGGGGTGAAGCTGTTCGATACGCCGGATTTCCCGGCGATCTACCTCGGCGAAGCCAAGGCGGGCGGCGCCTTCCTCGACAAGCTGAAGGCCGAGCCGGACCTCAACTGGACCTTCCTCTCACCCGCCGCTCTGTTCTTCCATGGCCCGCGCACCGGCACCTTCCGCGTCGGCGGTGATGGGCTCCTGGTGGCGGCGGATGGCAACAGTTCCATCTCCTTCGCCGATTATGCCATCGCGCTGGCGGACGAGATCGAGACGCCGCGCCACCCCCGCGCGCGCTTCACCGTCGGCTACTGAGGGCGTCATGACCATCCGCCTGCACTACATCCATGATCCGCTGTGCGGATGGTGCTACGCCGCCGCGCCGCTCGCCGAAGCTGCGGCCGCCGTTCCGGGCGTCGAGATCGTGCTGCATGGAGGCGGGCTCTTTCCGGAGCCCGCCCAACTCGCCCCGGCCATGGTGAGCCACATCCGCGCGGCGGACGCCCGCATCGCGCAGATGACAGGACAGGCGTTCGGGCGGCCCTATCTGGACGAATTGCTGCCGGACCCCGCCCTGCGCCTCCACTCGCTGCCGCCCATCGCGGCGGTGATGGCGGCCGAGGAGCTGGCGGGGCAGGGGCTCGGGATGCACGTCGCCATCCAGCGCGCCCATTATGTGGACGGCAAAAGGGTGGTGGAGCCGGAGACGCTGGCTGATCTTGCGCAGGGACTGGGTCTCGACCGGGAGGGCTTCGTTTCGGCGCTCGGCCGCCAGCCCGTCGCCGATCATCTGTCGCAGACCCGCAGGCTCATGGCCCGCTTCGGGCTCGGCGGCTTTCCCGGCTTCGTGCGCGAGAGCGACGGTCGCTTCGACGTGCTCCCGCACACGCAGCTCTATGGCCAGCCGGGCAAGTTCGCGGACCTGCTCAAGGCCGCATGACCGCGCAAAAGAAAAGGGAGCCGGCGAACCGGCTCCCTCCTACGCATACTGAACTCTGGTCGGCTTGGACGTCCTCAGAAGTCCATGCCGCCACCGAAGCTGGCCTTCGCCAGCTTCGGAATACCTGAACTGTTGGTCGGCTTGGACGTCCTCAGAAGTCCATGCCGCCCATGCCACCCATGCCGCCGCCCGGCATCGCGGGCATGCCGGCGTCCTTCTTCGGCAGCTCGGCGATGAGCGCCTCGGTGGTCACCAGCAGGCTGGCCACGGAAGAGGCGTCCTGGAGGGCGGTGCGCACGACCTTGGCCGGGTCCACGACGCCTTCAGCGACGAGGTCCACATACTGCTCGGTCTGGGCGTTGAAGCCGAAGTTGCCTTCGCTTTCGAGCACCTTGCCCACCACGATGGAGCCTTCCACGCCGGAGTTCTCGGCGATCTGGCGGATCGGGGCCTCAAGGGCGCGCAGCACGATCTTGATGCCGGCGGCGATGTCGGGGTTCTCGGAGGAAAGGGCTTCCACGGCCTTCTTGGCGCGCAGCAGGGCCACGCCGCCGCCGGGGACGATGCCTTCTTCCACCGCAGCGCGGGTGGCGTTCAGCGCGTCGTCCACGCGGTCCTTCTTCTCCTTGACTTCCACTTCCGTGGAGCCGCCGACGCGGATGACGGCGACGCCGCCCGCGAGCTTGGCCAGACGCTCCTGGAGCTTCTCGCGGTCGTAGTCCGAGGAGGTCTCCTCGATCTGCGCCTTGATCTGCGCCACGCGGGCCTCGATCTCCGCCTTCTCGCCGACGCCGTCGACGATCGTGGTCTTTTCCTTCTCGAGGATGACCTTCTTGGCGCGGCCGAGCTGGGCCAGCGTCACGTTCTCGAGCTTGATGCCGAGATCCTCGGAGATCACCTGGCCGCCGGTGAGGATGGCGATATCCTCGAGCATGGCCTTGCGACGGTCACCGAAGCCGGGAGCCTTCACGGCCGCGACCTTGAGGCCGCCGCGCAGCTTGTTGACCACGAGGGTGGCCAGAGCCTCGCCCTCGACGTCCTCGGCCACGATGACGAGCGGCTTGCCGGACTGCACCACGGCCTCAAGGACCGGCAGGATCGGCTGGAGGCCGGAGAGCTTCTTCTCGAAGATCAGCAGGAAGGGATCTTCGAGGTCAGCGATCATCTTCTCCGCATTCGTGATGAAATAGGGAGAGAGATAGCCGCGGTCGAACTGCATGCCTTCGACCACTTCGAGCTCGGTCTCGGCGGTCTTGGCTTCCTCGACGGTGATGACACCCTCGTTGCCGACCTTCTGCATCGCGCCGGCGATCATCTCGCCGATGGAGCTGTCGCCATTGGCGGAAATGGTGCCGACCTGAGCCACCTCGGCGGAGGAGGAGACCTTCTTGGCGCGGGCCTGGATGTCCTTCACCGCAGCGGCGGTGGCGAGGTCGATGCCGCGCTTCAGGTCCATCGGGTTCATGCCGGCGGCAACCGCCTTGGCGCCTTCCTTGACAATGGCCTGGGCCAGCACCGTGGCGGTGGTGGTGCCGTCACCGGCGAGGTCATTGGTCTTGGAGGCGACTTCACGCACCAGCTGGGCGCCGAGGTTCTCGAACTTGTCCTCGAGCTCGATCTCCTTGGCGACGGAGACGCCGTCCTTGGTGATGCGCGGGGCGCCGAAGGACTTCTCGATCACCACATTGCGGCCCTTGGGGCCGAGAGTGACCTTCACCGCGTTGGCGAGGATGTCCACGCCGCGCAGCATCTTCTCGCGGGCTTCGCCGGCGAACTTGACTTCTTTGGCAGCCATGTTGGCTCTCCTGAATGGGAAACGGGAGGAAGGGACAGGCGGGCGCGGATCAGCCGATCACGCCGAGGATGTCGCTTTCCTTCATGATCAGCAGGTCCTGGCCGTCGATCTTGACCTCGGTGCCGGACCACTTGCCGAACAGCACGCGGTCGCCGGCCTTCACGTCGAGGGCCACGACCTTGCCGTTCTCGTCACGGGCGCCCGGACCCACGGCGACCACCTCGCCCTCCTGGGGCTTTTCCTTGGCGGTGTCGGGGATGATGATGCCGCCGGCAGTCTTCTGCTCGGCTTCGATGCGCTTGACGACCACGCGGTCATGCAGGGGACGGAAGGACATGGGCCTGATCCTCTCGGGCAGTGAAGCGAGGCGCGCTCGCATTGCTGGCACTCACCGGATGGGAGTGCCAAACTCGGCCCGGAGATAAGGTCGGCCCCTCGCCGCGTCAAGGCTGATGGACAACACATCGCAGCAGAAATGGGCGGCGCCGGGGCGGACGCCTCACGGGATCGCGACGGCAGGTTCGGGAACCAAGTGGTAACTTCGTCTGTCTTAAGCTCTTGCTTCAGCGGGCGTGGCGACCGCCGGCAGCGGCGCGGGTGGCTCCGGGTCGACGCCGCATCCGCCCCGTTCTATGGTCCGTCCGCTACCGTTCGCCTGGGGAGCGGCCTTCCCCGATATCTGGGCTCTCGCGCCTCGGAGTAGTTGAATGCCTCAGTCGTCCATCCGTCCGGTTCGCGCGGATGTCGCTTCAGGAAAACGCCGTTCGCTGGGCGCGATCGCGGCCGTCACGTGCGCGGGCCTGCTGCTGGCCGCCTGCGCCACCACGGAGGCGCCGCCGCCCCCGCCGCCGCCCGGCCCGCCCCAGTATACGAGCCCGATCCCGGCCTCGAGCCTCGTGGGCCGCTACGGTCTTGCGGCCTACCACCGCCCCGAGGATGCCGGGCGCACCGAGGCGCAGGCCCGCGCCCAGTGCTCCAACCCCTACATCATCACCGCTGGCCCCAATGGCGGCGTCATGATGTATCTGGCCGACGATCCGAAGCTGACGGAAGTGGTCTCCAAGGCCGCCGGCGGTCCCACCTACATCGGCCCGCCCGAGGATGCGGCCGGCGACGTGCGCGACCGGCAGGTGCTGCGCTGGGACGGCCATGTGCTGGTGCTCAAGTGGGTGGATCCGGAAGTGAACAAGCGCTACGGCACCATGGTCTATGTGCGCTGCAACTGATCCGGTCCGCGTCTGACAGTCTCAAAGCCCCGGCTCCGGCCGGGGCTTTTGCGTTTCGCACGCCGCGCGGACGCGCGTGATCCGTCCGGTCCCCAGACGACGGTCGGGACAGTCGATGCCGTCATCAGTCCGGCAGAGTGGGACGCCCGTCCGAATCCAGTGGCCAGAACGGATTGTGAGCCACTTCCCACAGATGGCCGTCTGGATCGGCGAAATAGCCGGAATAGCCGCCCCAGAAGGCCCGCTGGGCGGGCTTTACGATTTCCGCGCCGAGGCGCGCCGCATGGGCGAGGGCGGCATCGACGCTCGCCTCGTCCGGCACGTTGAAGGCGAGCGTTGCTGCCGCCCGTCCCGTGCCCGCTTTGGCGTCAAGGCCCGCGTCCGCGGCGAGTGCCGCGCGCGGGAACAGGGACAAGGCGACGCCGCCCGCCTGAAAGAAGGACACACCCGTTGTGGCATGCTCCCGCCGCTCCAGCCCCATGGCCGTATAGAAGGCGGTGGCGCGCGCGAGATCGGCGACGCCGAGCGTGACGAGATGGAGCGCGAAGGCGGGGAGCATCGGGACCTCAGTCGAAAAGCGAGAGCTGCTGGCCGGCCTGAACCGGGCGGCGGAAATGGGCGGTGGAGAGCTTGTGGCTGCGGGCATTGAGCCCGAGGCGCTTGGCGGCGATCTCGAAGCGGCGGCCGAGCGTCCAGGCATAGGGGCCGTCGCCCCGCCCGCGTTTGCCGAAGGTCGAATCATAATCCTTCCCGCCGTGCATCTCCCGCACCAGCGCCATCACATGGCGGGCCTTGTCGGGAAAATGCGTCACCAGCCACTCCTTGAAGAGATCGGCTATCTCCAGCGGCAGGCGCAGGGTGACATAGCCGGCTTCCGTCGCGCCGGCGAACTTCGCCGCATCGAGGATGCGTTCGATTTCGCTGTCGTTGAGCGCGGGAATGAGCGGGGCGGAGAGGACGGCGGTGGGAATGCCGGCCTCCGACAGGCGCTGGATGGTGGCGAGCCTCCGGTGCGGTGCCGCGGCCCGCGGCTCCATGAGGCGGGCGAGATGCGGGTCCAGCGTGGTGACGGAAATGGCCACCTTGGCGAGCCCCTTCTCGGCCATGGGGGCGAGGATGTCGATGTCCCGCGCCACCAGCGCCGACTTGGTGACGATGGCGACCGGATGGCCGAAGTCGCTCAGCACCTGGAGGATGCGACGGGTGATCTCGTGCTGGCGCTCGATGGGCTGGTAGGGGTCCGTATTGGTGCCCATGGCGATGGTGCGCGGCTGGTAGCGCGGCTGCGCCAGCTCGCGCGCCAGCAACTCGGGCGCATCGGGCTTCACGAACAGCTTTGTCTCGAAATCGAGGCCAGCGGAGAGGCCCTGATAGGCGTGGGTGGGCCGCGCGAAGCAATAGATGCAGCCATGCTCGCAGCCGCGATAGGCATTGATGGAGCGGTCGAAGCCGATGTCCGGGGACTGGTTGCGGGTGATGACGGTGCGCGCCCGCTCCTCGGTGACCTGCGTGCGGAAGGGGGGCAGCTCGTCCAGCGACTGCCATCCGTCGTCGAAGAGCACGCGGGCGGCTGGCTCGAAGCGGCCCGCGGCATTGGAGAGCGCGCCGCGCCCGCGACGTGCCGTCTCGTCCACCTGCGTTCCGCCCTCGCCGGCGGCCGCGTCCTGCGCCGCCGCGCGCGGCGTGGGCATGGGGCGGTCGCGCTCTTCCGCGAGCCGGCCCATGATGCGCGCGCCCCTCGAGGTGCGGGGCTCCTCCCCGGCGGGCTCGCCCAGGCTTCTGCGGGCCTTGGCGAGCGCTTCGGCGCTGTGACGTCGCGCCGCATCCAGCCGTTCGCGCGCCGCCGACCAGCGGTCGTCCGGCAGGGCGGCAAAGTCCGGGGCGGAGGAGGGGGAAGAGTCGCGATGCAATTCCATGCTTGGAATCCTACGTCCAAGTTAGGAACAAAACAAGAACAAACTTCCCGGTAGAGGAGCGCGTTTTGCGCTTGATCAGGCGCTTGACTGGTATATTGTCCACCACCGCAAAGTTGCCACAAGAGCCCTCATCCGCTAAAGGGCCTAATCCACCATCCGCCAGGGGGGGATCCGATGTCCGAGCACGGTGCGATCGAATACGCGACTGCTGACGGCAATGATTATGCCGAGCACAAGCGGACCTACGAGCTTTTCACCGCGCTGACCAAATGGGGCACGGTCGCCGTCGCCGCCCTGATGGTCATCATGTGGTTCACTCTCCTCTGAGCGCTGCTCGGAACTCGTAGAGGTTTCAGATGAAAATCGCTGTACCCGCCGAGGTTGATCTCGGCGAGCCGAGGGTTGCTGCGACCCCGGATACGGTCAAGCGCCTGATCGGCCTTGGCGCGGAGGTGGCTGTCCAGTCGGGCGCCGGCCTCGCCTCGGGTATTCCCGATGCCGATTATCAGGCCGTTGGCGCGACCATTGCCGCCACCGCCGGCGACGCGGTGAGCGGAGCTGACGTTGTGCTCAAGGTGCGCCGTCCCACGGTGGAAGAGATCGCCGGCTACAAGAGCGGCGCCCTCGTCATCGGCATCATGGATCCCTATGGCAACGAGGCGGCTCTGGCCGAGCTCGCCAAGGCCGGTCTGTCCACCTTCGCCATGGAGCTGATGCCGCGCATCACCCGCGCGCAGGTGATGGACGTGCTGTCCTCGCAGGCGAATCTCGCCGGCTATCGCGCCGTGATCGACGCCTCGGCCGAGTTCGGCCGCGCCCTGCCCATGATGATGACCGCCGCCGGCACCGTTCCGGCCGCCAAGGTCTTCGTGATGGGCGCCGGCGTCGCCGGCCTTCAGGCCATCGCCACCGCCCGCCGCCTCGGCGCGGTCGTCACCGCCACCGACGTGCGTCCCGCCGCCAAGGAGCAGGTGGAATCCCTCGGCGCCAAGTTCGTCGCCGTGGAGGACGAGGAGTTCAAGCAGGCCGAGACGGCGGCGGGCTACGCCAAGCCCATGTCCGCCGAATATCAGGCCAAGCAGGCGGCCCTCGTCGCCGAGCACATCAAGAAGCAGGACATCGTCATCACCACGGCGCTGATCCCCGGCCGGCCCGCGCCGCGTCTGGTCTCCGCCGCCATGGTGGCCTCCATGAAGCCCGGCTCCGTGATCGTCGACCTCGCGGTCGAGCGCGGCGGCAATGTGGAAGGCGCGGTGCCCGGCGAGGTCGCGGACGTGAACGGCGTGAAGATCGTCGGCCACCTCAACGTGCCCGGCCGCCTCGCTGCCTCGTCCTCGCAGCTTTATGCCAAGAACCTCTTCGCCTTCCTCGAGACCCTCGTGGACAAGCAGGCGAAGGCGCTGGCGGTGAAGTGGGACGACGAGCTGGTCAAGGCCACCCTGCTCACCCGCGACGGCGCCGTGGTGCATCCGAATTTCGCCCCCAAGGTTGAGGGAGCTGCCCAATGAACCCCATCACCGCTCAGGCCGCGGCTGATTCCGCCGCCCAGGCGAAGGCTGCCGCCGAGATCGCCCGGCAGGCCGCGGACGCCGCCCAGCTCTATGCCGATCAGGCCGCCGCCGCCGTCGGCGCGGTCGCCCATGCGGCCACCGGCGGGGCCATCGACCCCTTCGTGTTCCGTCTGTCCATCTTCGTGCTGGCGGTGTTCGTCGGCTATTACGTGGTGTGGTCGGTCACCCCGGCGCTCCACACCCCCCTCATGTCGGTCACCAACGCCATCTCGTCGGTGATCGTGGTCGGTGCGCTGCTGGCGGTGGGTGTCTCCACCGTTGGCGACCCAGGCCACACCTGGTGGGCGCGCGGCTTCGGCTTCATCGCGCTAATCTTTGCATCGGTGAACATCTTCGGCGGCTTCCTCGTGACCAGCCGGATGCTCGCCATGTACCAGAAGAAGAAGTGAGGGCGCACCGATGACTGCCAATCTGGCCGCCCTGCTTTATCTCATCGCGGGCATCCTGTTCATCCTGGCGCTGCGGGGCCTCTCGCATCCCACCACGTCGCGGCAGGGCAACCTGTTCGGCATGGTCGGCATGGGCATCGCCGTGCTCACCACGCTGGCGCTCTCCCCGCCTGCCGACGCGTTCGGCTGGGTGCTGGTGATCGCGGGCATCGCCATCGGCGCCGGTGTCGGCGCCGTGGTGGCCCGCCGCATCGCCATGACCGCCATGCCGCAGCTCGTCGCCGCCTTCCACTCGCTGGTGGGCCTCGCGGCGGTGCTGGTCGCGGCTGCCGCGCTCTATGCGCCCGCCGCCTTCGGCATCGGTGACTACGGCCACATCCACGGCGCGAGCCTCGTGGAAATGGTGCTCGGCGTCGCCATTGGCGCCATCACCTTCACCGGTTCGGTGATCGCGTTCGCCAAGCTCAACGGCAACATGTCGGGCAAGCCGATCATGCTGCCGGGCCGGCACTACATCAACGGCGGTCTGACGCTGCTGCTGCTGGTGCTGATCGTCGCCTTCGTGATGACCGGTTCCTCGGTGCTGTTCTGGCTCATCACCATCCTGTCGCTGGTGCTCGGCGGCCTGCTGATCATCCCGATCGGCGGCGCCGACATGCCGGTGGTCGTCTCCATGCTCAACTCCTATTCGGGTTGGGCGGCGGCCGGCATCGGCTTCACCCTGGGCAACACCGCGCTCATCATCACGGGCGCGCTGGTCGGCTCCTCCGGCGCCATCCTGTCCTACATCATGTGTAAGGGCATGAACCGCTCCTTCATCTCGGTCATCCTCGGCGGCTTCGGCGGCGAGGTGGCGGGTGCGGCCGGCGGCGCGGTGGAGGCCCGTCCCGTGAAGCAGGGCTCGGCGGACGACGCGGCCTACATCATGAAGAACGCGCAGAAGGTCATCATCGTGCCGGGCTACGGCATGGCGGTGGCGCAGGCCCAGCATGCCTTGCGCGAGATGGCCGACAAGCTGAAGGCGGAAGGCGTCGAGGTGAAGTACGCCATCCACCCGGTGGCGGGGCGCATGCCGGGGCACATGAACGTGCTGCTGGCGGAAGCCCAGGTGCCGTACGACGAGGTCTTCGAGCTGGAAGATATCAACTCGGAGTTCGCCCAGGCGGACGTGGCCTTCGTCATCGGCGCCAACGACGTGACCAACCCCGCCGCCAAGACGGATCCGGCCTCGCCCATCTTCGGTATGCCGATCCTCGACGTGGAGAAGGCCAAGACCGTTCTCTTCATCAAGCGCGGCATGGGCTCGGGCTATGCGGGCGTGGAGAACGAGCTGTTCTTCCGCGACAACACCCTGATGCTCTTCGGCGACGCCAAGAAGGTCACCGAGGAAGTGGTGAAGAACCTCTGATCGGGTTCTTCCCGCGGGATCGAAACAGAAAGGCCCCGGAGCGTCGCTCCGGGGCCTTTTGTTTTGGCAAGGTGTTGCGGTTCCGGTCGGGATCGAGCGGTTAGACCAGATCGTCCAAGGCGACGCCGAGGGCGGAAGCGATCCGCTTCAGCGTGTCTATGTCACCCTCCCGTTTGCCGGTTTCGATCTGCGAGAGGAAGGGCTGGGCAATCTCCGCCGCCAAATCTCACGCCACCGCCGGTGCCGGCACGCGGGGTTCGCGCAAGGCGATGATGGCGAGCGCTGCGGCGACACAGAGCACGCCGGCGAAGAAGAAGGCGGGCAGGTAGGTGTCATAGGCGGTGCGGGTGAAGCCGGCGCCCCAGGCGGCGAAGGCGGCCCCCATCTGATGCCCGGCGAACACCCAGCCGAAGACGAGATTGGCCCGCTCGCCGAACCGGTCTGCCGTGAGCTTCACCGTGGGTGGCACGGTGGCGACCCAGTCCAGCCCGTAGAAGACGGCGAAGACGGACAGTTCGTAGAAGCTGAAGCTGGTGAAGGGCAGGTAGATCAGCGACAGGCCGCGCAGTCCGTAATACCAGAACAGCAGGGTGCGGCTGTCGAAGCGGTCGGAGAGCCAGCCCGATCCCACCGTGCCGGCGAAATCGAAGACGCCGATGACGGCGAGCATGCCCGCGGCGGCGACGGGCGCCAGGCCGAAATCTCCGCACAGCGAGACGAAATGGGTCTGCACCAGACCGTTGGTGCTGGCGCCGCAGACGAAAAAGGTGCCGAACAACATCCAGAAGATGCGGGTGCGGGCGGCATCGCGCAGGGCCAGTAGCGGCGAGGCGAGCATGGCGGAGAGGCTCGCCGGCCCGGCGGGCGTGGCCGGGACCATGCCGGCAGGCGCTCCAAAGGGCGCAAGACCGATATCCGAGGGCCGGTCGCGCATCAGTGCCAGCACGATGAGAGCGGCGACACCAAGCAGCACCAGCACGACGGTCAATGCGCTGCGCCAGCCGAGCGTCTGGGTCAGTTCGGCGAGCAGCGGCAGGAAGACAAGTTGCCCGGTGGCCGTGCTGGCGGTGAGCAGCCCGATGACGAGCCCGCGCCGGGCGACGAACCAGCGGGTGGCCACCGTTGCGCCGAGCACCATGGCGGTGAGCCCGGTGCCGAAGCCGACCACAAAGCCCCAGAGCAGAACGAGCTGCCAGAGCTGCGTCATGGCAAAGGAGCCCAGCACGCCTGCGAAGATGAGCGACAGGGCCACCACGGCCACCCGCCGCACGCCGAACCGGTTCATGAAGGCCGCCGCGAACGGTCCCATGAAGCCGAACAGCACGAGGCGGATTGCGAAGGCGGACGAGATGGCCGAGGTGCTCCAGCCGAACTCCTGCTGCAGTGGTCCGATGAGGATGCCCGGCGTGCCCACCGCGCCGGCGGTGACCAGCATGGTGAGGAAGGTCACGAAGGCGACGACCCAGCCGTAATGGATGCCCAGGCGGGCAAAGGCGGCCGGGACGGCGGGCTGTAGAGCGGGGGCGGGGGAGGACATGGCGGAATCCAATTTAGGGGCGCATGCCCGTATCAGGGTAAAAGATCACAGCAACTGGTTCAGTTGGTCCAGCAGGGCGAGACGCTCGGCGCCCAAGCGCCGGCCCATGTCCGTCTGGCAGTCTTCCCAGAGCGGCTCGGCCGCCCGCAGTGTGGCCGTGCCGGTCTCCGTGAGCGAAGCTGCGGCCTCGCGCTGGTCCTTGCCGCGCCCGAGCGTCACCAGCCCCTGCTTCTCCAGCACGCGGACGTTGCGGCCCATGGTGGAGCGGTCGAGGGCCAGCAGCCGCCCCAGCTCCGTCAGGCTGACCGGCTGCCGCCGCTCGATGGTGCGCAGGATGGAGAATTGCGCGACATTGATGCCGGTGGGCGCCAGCGCCGTATCGTAGAGGGCCGTCATCTTGCGGGTGGCGATCCGCAGGCGGGTGCAGTGGCACGATGGAGACATGAATTGGGTATATGCCCGCATCAACCTGTCGTCAATTCCGTAAGCGCGATGGCGCATGGGCCTCTTCGGTTGCCTCGCCCGCGCTTCCCCCTACTCTGATGGGGTAACGACAAAGGGGGGAGTCCCATGGGCCTGCACAGGAGACCGCCGTTCACCGGACGCTGCCGAGCCGCCCTTGTGGCACTGGCTTTCCTCGCCGGCGCGCTGCCGGCCGCCGCGGCCGAGGTGGTGGCGCTCGGCGCCAGCCAGACCTATGGCAAGGGAGTGGCGCGGGGCGAGGACTATCCCTCCCGCCTTCAGGTTCTGTTGCGGGAGCAGGGGCTCAAGGTGAGCGTCCGAAATGCGGGCGTGAACGGGGACACCACCGCCGGCATGCGGGCGCGCCTGCCTTCCGTGGTCGGCGCCGATACGCGGGTGGTGATCCTCCAGCCCGGCGGCAACGACAAGATGAAGGGGCAGGCGGATCAGACCAGCGCCAATGTCAGCGCCATGAAGGCGGAGCTGGAAGCCCGCCACATCAAGGTGGTGATGCTGCCCAATCACGCCTTCGCCGGCTATCCGCGCCAGGCCGATGGCCAGCACCTGCTGCCGGACGGCTACAAGGCCATTGCCGCCCAACTCGCCCCGCAGGTGGCCGCCGCCCTGAAGTGAGGGGGGCAAACCGGGAGGGACCGCCGCCAGGAAACCGAGATAAGCCTATTTTCTGTCAATCGATGTCAGGTCGATTTTCAGGGGGTGAGCGTAGGGGTTTTCCCCCTTGCGCAAGGCGGCTTCGCGTGCGGCGGCGCTCGCCTCGGCTTCCTTGTCCTCCTGCTCCCGCAATTCTTCAAGCTGAGCCTTTAGCGGCTCCATCTTCTTCTGAATCTCGCTGAGTTTGGTCTCAAGCTTGCGGATCTCTTCCTGAACATCAGCTCCGCCCGTGCCGGAGGAGCTTTTCAATTCACTGATCTGCCTCTCCAGGGCTTTCTCCTGGAGATTGAGCTTGTAGAGCGCGGCGGTGGTGGCGGGTCTCCCGGATGGAGCGACGATCCTCAGGATCTTGTCCGATATGACAACCATGGGGGCGCCCTCATCATGCAGAGATGAGAACGAACGTCGCGCGAGCCGCTTGCATGAGGCTGACCATGGCTGACTTGCCCGGAGCCTGTTCGGCAACGGGGTTCGGGCGGCAATCCCCCGTTTCCGCACACACGAAGCTGATCCGGTCGCGACGGGCGGAGACCTGCCGGGAGGCGTTTCAAAAGAGCGTTTGGCTTCGCGGAAGGATGGGGCGGATTGCGGGCGTGAATGGAAGGGGGACGGCAGTAAGCGCGCAAAGGCGCCCGATCCACCCGTTCCAGCGGCAGCTCCCGTCCCGCGATGATCGCAGGCATTCCTGAGCGCCGGTTCCATTGGTGACGGGACGGCACCGGCCGCCCCGTCTTCCCTTTCAGGCTGGACAGCGGCGCGCTTACGCCCCTTCCATCTGCTCCAGTTCGGTGATCATGCTCTCGATGAGGCCGAGGCCGGTCTGCCAGAAGGCCGGGTCGCGGGCATCGAGGCCGAACGGGGCCAGAAGCTCCGAATGGTGCTTGGTGCCGCCCGCCGCCAGCATCTCCAGATAGCGCTCGGCGAAGCCGTCAGAGGCCTTCTGATAGACCGCATAGAGCGAGTTCACGAGGCAGTCGCCGAAGGCATAGGCGTACACATAGAAGGGCGAATGGATGAAGTGCGGGATGTAGGTCCAGAAGGTCTCGTAGCCCGCGCTGAGGTTGATGGCCGGGCCCAGACTCTCGGTCTGCACGTCCATCCACAGTTCGCCGATGCGCTCGGCGGTGATCTCGCCCTGCCGGCGCTCGGTGTGGACCTTGCGTTCGAAGGTGTAGAAGGCGGTCTGTCGGACCACCGTATTGATCATGTCCTCCACCTTCTGGGCGAGCATGATCTTGCGGGCCTGCGGCGTCTCGGCGGCGGCGAGCAGGCGGCGGAAGGTCAGCATCTCGCCGAACACAGAGGCCGTCTCCGCCAGCGTCAGCGGGGTGGGGGCCATGAGGGCGCCCTGCCGGCCGGCCAGCACCTGATGCACGCCGTGGCCCAGCTCGTGGGCGAGCGTCATCACGTCCCGCGGCTTGCCCTGGTAGTTCAGCAGCACATAGGGATGCGCCGAGGGGACGGTCGGGTGCGCAAAGGCGCCGGGCGACTTGCCGGGGCGCACCGGCGCATCGATCCAGTTCTTGTCGAAGAAGACGCGGGCGATGTCCGCCATGCGCGGCGAGAAGGTGGAATAGGCGCCGAGGACGGTGTCGCGGGCCTCGTCCCAGTCGATGTCGCGGGTGTCCACCTTCGGCAGGGGGGCGTTGCGGTCCCAGAACTCCAGCTTCTCCTTGCCGAACCACTTGGCCTTCAAGGCGTAATAGCGGTGCGACAGGCGCGGGAAGGCCTCGCGGATGGAGGCCACCATGGCGTCCACCACCTCGCGCTCCACGCGGTTGGCGAGGTGGCGGCTGTCGGCTACATCCTCGAAGCCGCGCCAGCGGTCGGAGATTTCCTTGTCCTTGGCCAGCGTGTTGGTGATGAGGCTGAAGAGGCGCAGATTCTCCGAGAAGGTCTGCGCGAGGGCCTGACCGGCCGCCTTGCGCACGGCCTCGTTCGGATCCTGCATCAGGTTCAGCGTGGGCTCGATGGCGAGTTCCTTGCCGTCGACGCTGAAGCGCAGCGAGGACATGGTCTCGTCGAACAGCCGGCCCCAGGCGCCGCGCGCCGGGCTCGACTTCTCGTGGAACAACTGCTCCACGCGGTCTTCGAGCTGGTAGGGCTTGTCCTTGCGCAGGTCTTCCACCCACGGGCGGTAGTGGCCGAAGGCGGCATCCTTCAGCGCCGCTTCCACCTGCGCATCCTCCAGCCGGTTCATCTCCAGCGTGAAGAACAGGAGATGGGTGGAGCTGTCGGTGAGCTTTTCCTGAATGTCGCTGAAGAATTTGGCGCGGGCCGGATCGGCGGTGTCGCCCGCATAGACAAGGCTGCCGAAGGAGGCCACGCGACCCATCAGGTCGTCGATGGCCTCATAGCGCTTCACCGCGGCGCCGAGCTGCGCGCCCGCATCGGGAGCGGCGGCGATATCGGCGAGTTTGCCCTTGTAGTCCGTCTCGAAGGCCTTCGAGAGGGCATCGGCCTCGGCAAGGTCGGTGGCGATCCTGGGATCGTCCATGCCCGCATAGAGGTCGGTGAGGTTCCATTCCGGCAGCGGCGTGGCCGGCGCGGAGGCGGTCGCGGCGTCAGGGGTCAGGAAGGAAACGGGACCGAACATGGCGCCTCCAGAAGCGTCGAAACGACTGAGCCGGTCATACCGCGCAACCGCGCCCGCCTTCAACGCCACCCGCGCCCTTTTGATGCCGCAGCTGTGCCCGTTTCGTTAACCCCATCCGGTGAAGCTTGTTGGAATCGTGCGGGGCCGGATTCCTGTTATGTCGCGTATCCTTTTGGTGGAAGACGATTTTTTTGAACGCAGCCGGGTCGAATCGGCGCTCTTGCATCAGGGGCATGAGGTGGTCTGCGTCGGCGACGGGGACGCGGCGCTCGCCCGTCTCGATGGCGAGCCGTTTGACCTCATGCTGCTCGATCTGGTGCTGCCCGGCCTCGACGGCATGGGCGTGCTGCGGACGCTCGAGGCGCGCGGGTCCAGCGTGCCGGTCATTGTCAGCGTGACGCCGGCCGGCATCGACGGCGCTGCATCCGCCATCCGGGCGGGCGCGCGGGACTTCGTGGTGAAGCCCGCCGGCGCCCTTCGCCTCAAGGTGGCGATCACGAATGCGTTGGCGCTCGCCGGGGCAGGGGCGGTGTCCGAGCGCCCTGCCGCGCCCGTTGCCGGAGCGCCGGTGCGCCTGCGTCTGGCCCATGACGCGGACTGGACGGCGCAGGACCGCAGCGGCCAGCCGGCCGCAAAAGCCTGCGGCATCAACGAGAGTCTGCCGTTCCTTGATGCCCTCGGCCATACACGCACGCTGGAGCAGCTCGAGGCGGACGCCATCCGCGCGGCGGTTTCGCTCTACGGCGGGCGCATGAGCGAGGTGGCGCGCCGCCTCGGCATCGGCCGGTCCACCCTTTACCGAAAGCTAAGTGCTTTGGGCTTGCCTGTTCCCGAGCCGGTTTCGCCGCTGGCTGTTGCCGCCGAGTGACAGGGCGGCGTCCGTCGCGTTTGGAAAGCAGGATTGATTTTGCTTTTCCGGCGGCGATGGCAATGCTCGCTATGGTTAAGCATGTGACTCGCTGCGCGGGTCGCACCGTCAGGTCAGGCCATGTCAGGCGAACCGCATCCGGCGCTGAGGCGCAGGGTGGTGGGCAAAGTTGGGGCAGGCTGAGAAAAGTTGGGTCAGATGGAGCGTCCCTTGCTGCGTCCTCTTCCGTGGCCGTCCGCCGGCCGCGTCTTCGCCGGCTTGATGCTCGGTGCGGTGTTCGCCGGCGCCGGCCTGCCGGTGCTGATGCCGGCCGACCCGGCCGTCGCATCCACCGATGACACCTCCCCCGCGAGCCGTGCGGCTGCGGCCTCCGAGGCCAACGGCATCGCCTGGCCGCCGGCCCATGTGGAGCCGGGCCACGTCTCCACGCCGGCCGCGAAGCAGGCGAGCCCCGCCACTCCCGTAACGACGGCGCCCGCCGCGACACAGGCTGCAACCCCCGCTCCGTCCGCCCCCGAGGCGCCGGCCAATGCCGCTGCCACTCCGGCGGCGCCTGCGGCCGCAACCCCGTCCACCACGGCGGAAGCCCCCAAGCTCAATCCCTTGGCTGAGCAGGTGCGCCAGATCCTCGCCGTTCCGGCGCTGGAGGGGCTCGGCATCACCAAGCGCGAGCAGGAGGCCATCCAGTCCTTCTATGCCGCGCGTCAGGACGAGCCGGTCTTCGTCACCGACAAGGGCCTGAATGCCGTCGGCAAGGGCGTCGAGGCGCGTTTCGCCGCCGCCGCCGAGGATGGCCTCGATCCGGCCGCCTATCCGGTGCCCAAGCTCGCGGCCCAGCCGGACCTGCCGGCGCTTGCCCGCGCCGAGGTGCGGCTTGCCGCATCGGCCCTCCTTTACGCGCGCCACGCCCAGGCCGGCCGCTTCGATCCCTCGCGGATCTCGCCCCAGCTCACGCCGCTGCGCACCTTCCCCGATCCGGTGACGGTGCTCTCCGGCCTCGTCGACGCCAAGGACGCCAGCGCGGCGCTGGCCGCCTACAACCCCACCCATGCCGGCTACAAGGCCCTGAAGGCGAAGCTCGCGCTGGCAGACAGCCACGCCGGCCCCGCGCCCATGCGGGTGCCCGGCGGCCCGACGCTGCGTCCCGGTGACATGGATGCCCGCGTGCCGGCGCTGCGGGCCCGCCTCGGCCTCAAGTCCGCGACCGCCGGCGACCGCCTCTATGACGCCGATCTCGCCCGCGCCGTCGCCGCCTTCCAGGGCGCCTCGGGCCTCAATGCGGACGGCGTCGTCGGTCCCTCGACGCTGGAAGTGCTGAACCGGGTGGAAAACCCCGCCGAGCGCCGCGCCGACATCATCGCCAACATGGAGCGCTGGCGCTGGCTGCCGCGCGATCTCGGCTCCGTCCATGTGATGGTGAACATTCCCGAGTTCGTGGTGCGCGTGGTGGATGACGGCAAGACCATCCACCAGACCCGCGTGGTGGTGGGCAAGCCGGAGAACCAGACGCCGCTGCTGACGCACGACATGGAATATGTCGTGCTGAACCCCTACTGGAACATCCCGCCCTCCATCGCCCGCAAGGAGATGCTGCCGAACCTCCAGCGCGATCCCTATTTCCTCGCCCGCCAGGGCATGGAGGTGGTGAAGAACGGACGCGTGGTGGACCCCGGCACGGTGAACTGGGCGCAGGGCACCGGCGGCTATTCCTTCCGCCAGCCCCCCGGCGAGCGCAATGCGCTCGGCCGCATCAAGTTCATGTTCCCGAACGACCACTCGGTCTATCTGCACGACACGCCGTCCAAGGCGCTGTTCGCCAACGACCGGCGCGCGTACAGCCACGGCTGCATCCGCGTGCAGGATCCGCTGAAGTTCGCCGAGGTCATCTTCAACATCGGCATGCCCGGACAGGGCTGGACCGATGAGAAGATCGGCAAGATGCTCGGCGGCGCGGAGCGCTATCTCACGCTCAAGCAGCGCATTCCCGTTCACCTCGTCTATTTCACCACCTTCGTGGACGACGGCGGCCGCCTCGTCTCGCGCGAGGATGTCTATGGCACCAACGCCAAGGTGAAGGAGGCCCTCGGCCTCGACGGCGAGCAGAAGGTGGCCGGCCGCGCGGTGCCCGTCGCCCGCTGAGGGCGCTTCTAGCCGCACTGATCCCGATGTCCGAAAGGGGCCGCCCGCGTGCGGCCCCTTTTGCTTTTGAAGCCTGCCCGCTCGGCTGAAAAGCCGTGGGTAAATCGGTCGGGATTGTGGCAACGGGCGTTGGCGGCAATCTGCCTGTTTAGGAATTCATTTGGAATTTCCGTTAACTAAAGCTTGCGTGTAACTTGCGTGACACAGGCGGGCGGCAAGATTCCGCCACAGTGCACGGCTACTCACGCCAGCGTGACTACGGGGCGATGGGCGTCAACCCGCCCTTAACCGAGCCCGGCAAGACTCTGTTGAGCATCGCACCGCGCGTACGCGCGCGGCATGGATAGACCTGAGCCTCGGGTTCTGGATTTTGCCGAACAAGAACAACACTCGCCTTCCGCTTCGCATCTGGACGTCGGACCGGAGCGGCATCGCGCTCTCGCCCTCCGTGCGGCGGACCGCCCGTTCGCTGGCGGTGGCGGCGACCCTCTTCCTGTGCGGCACCGGCACGTTGCAGAACGCCGTCGCGAACGGCGACACGCGCACGCTCACCTTCACGAATCCCCACACGGGCGAAGCCGGCTCCTTCACCTTCAAGAAGGATGGCCGCTACGACCCGGAAGTGCTGAAGCAGCTTAACTGGCTCGCGCGCGACTGGCGCAAGGATGAGCCCATCGAGATGGACCCCCATCTCTTTGATCTCCTCTGGGAGGTCTATCGGGAGGTCGGGGCAACCGCGCCCATCACCCTCCTGTGCGGCTACCGCTCGCCCTCCACCAATGCGATGCTCCGCTCCCGCAGCAAGGCGGTGGCCGAGACCAGCCAGCACATGCGCGGCAGGGCGATGGACTTCTACATCCCCGGGGTGCGCCTCGCGGAGCTGCGCGAGACCGGCCTGCGGCTCCAGCGCGGCGGCGTCGGCTTCTATCCGTCGCAGAACTTCGTCCATATGGACACCGGCGGCGTGCGCATGTGGCCGCGCATGAGCCGCGAGGAACTGGCCCGCGTCTTCCCGGATGGCAAGACCGTGCTCATTCCCACCGACGGCAAGCCCATGTCCGGCTACCAGCTGGCGCTGGCGGAACTGGAAGCGCGTGGCAGCGTCGCCTCCGACGCGCCGCAGGCCGACGGCTTCAAGGGCATCCGCAATTTCTTCGCCTCCCTGTTCGGCAAGCCGGCGCCGGAGGAAAGCGACGCGGGCGAAGTGGAAGGCGTGCAGCCCGAGCGCGCGCCGCGCGCCACCCAGGTGGCGAGCGCGGCCCCGTCCCGTGCCGCGACACCGGCTCCGGCGCCCGCCGCTTCTGCGCCTCTGCCGCCGCCGCAGGCCTCCCGTCCGGTCGTGACCGCCGTTTCCACGACGCCGCTGCCCTCCGCCCGTCCGGCCGAGATCGCGGCCGCCGCCATGCTCACCGCCCACGCCACCAACGCGCCCTTTGCGCCGCTGCCCATCAAGCGGCCGCAGGCGCCGACGCAGGTGGCGAGCCTGGAACCGGCTGGCGCGCCGGTGCCGTTGCCCGCCGTCATCATGCGCGGCACCAGCGAGCGTAGCGAGATCATGGGGCCGCCGCCCTCCACCGCGCTCGGCTATGCCGCCGGCGGCGACATCGCGTCGGCCCTGCCGCCCAATCCCGCCATCGCCGCCGCGCCCCAGCCGCGCCTGCGCGGTTCGAGCCGCACGGCTGCGGACATCCCGTTCGGCCGCGTGTTCCGCGGTCCGGGCCTGTGGGGCGAGGCCTATCTCAAGATGCCGGAGACGCGGGTCTTCACCGCCTTCCTCACCGCGCCGCAGGAAGTGGTGGCGCAGGGGTTCGGCAAGGACCCCACGGGCGGCCTCTCCACCTCGCGCTTCAGCGGCGAGGCGATTGCTGTGCTGCCGACCTATGTCTTCCAGGCGCCGCCCGTGCGCCTGAGCCAGCGCGGGCTGTGACCGCGCCTTTCGCGCGATGGTCCAGACATGAAAAAAGGCCCGGCGCGATGCGCCGGGCCTTTTTGTGTTCCGAGGGGCCGTGCCGCCTCAGGCGAGGCCGAGGGCCTGCATGTAGAGTTCGAGGATCGCTTCCTGCTCCTGACGCTCCTGCGCGTCCTGGCGGCGGATCTGCACGATCTTGCGGACGGCCTTGGAATCGAAGCCACGCGCCTTCAGCTCCGCATAGACGTCCTTGATGTCGTCCGCGATCGCCTTCTTCTCTTCTTCAAGGCGCTCGATGCGCTCGACGAACTGCCTGAGCTCATCTGCGGCGACCCCGGTATCAGCCACGTCTGCCGTCATTCTCTCACTCCTGCCCGTCCGTCCGGGCCATGTGCACCATCACGGTGCAGAATTGTCCTGCGCTCCTCCATCAAGAGCGGTCCGGCCCCGAGAGGCCGCTGTCGAAGGGGAAGGTGGCACCCGGCCGGAAGCCTGCGCGCCCATCCACCATTGGGGGGAGGATAGAGGGGCAAAGAAGAGCGTCCCGTCAAGGACGCGTCCCCGCAATCCACGCCGGTGGGGAAAACCCCGCAACTCCTGTTGCCTCAATGGCTGGGCTTGGCCTGCTCGAAGGCGGCTTTCTGGGCGTCGGTCGCCTCGCGCTGGTGGAGCGCCTTCCAGTCCTCATAGGGCATGCCGTAGATGGCCTGCCGGCTCTCGTCCTTGCTCAGCGGCAGGCCCGCTTCCTGGGCTGCGTCCAGATACCAGTTGGACAGGCAGTTGCGGCAGAAGCCGGCGAGGTTCATCAGGTCGATGTTCTGCACGTCGGTGCGTGCGGCGAGATGCGCCACCAGCCGGCGGAAGGCGGCAGCCTCCAGCTTGGTGCGTTCGTCTTCCGACAGGTCGGTCATGTTCAGGCTCCTCGGCGTCCCGCTTGCGCGGGTGTGGGGCGATGTTGGCTCCCGATGTGGCGCGGCGGGGCCGTTCGTGCAAGCTTTAGGCCGCTGCGGCCCCGCCGTCGCTCCCGCCTGCTTCGAGAATTTTCACGCCTCCATGTCCCTTATCTCCGTGTCTTTCGTCCGCGTCGGCGCGGGTGCGCGCCCATGACCGGCCAGCCTGCGCCGTCCCTGCGCCTCGCCGCCGGCATTTCCGCCCTCGTGCTGGGCGCGCTCGCCATGGGCGCTTCCGTGCTCTTCGTACGCCTTGCCGACGTCGGTCCGTTTGCCAGCGCCTTCTGGCGCACCGCCCTCGCGCTGCCCTTCCTGCTGGTCTGGGCGCGGATCGAGACCGGGCCGCGCCTGCCGGTGCCGGATCGGGCGAGCGTGCTCGCCGGCCTGTTCTTCGCAGGTGACCTCATCTTCTGGCACCTCGCCATTCTCGGCACGACGGTCGCCAATGCGGCGGTCCTGGCCACCACCTCCCCCATCTGGGTGGCGCTCTATGCCTTCTTCATGCTGCGCGAGCCCTTCACGAAGCCGCTGGTGGCGGGGCTCCTGTTGTGCCTCGCCGGTACGCTGGCGCTGATCGGTCAGAGCTGGCAATTCGCGCCGGAGAAGCTGGCTGGCGATGCGGCGGGGCTCATCACGGCCATGTTCTTCGCCTCCTATTTCCTCTCGGTGCGGGTGGCGCGGCGGCGGTTCGGGGCGGGGCTCGTGACCTTTCTCTCCACCGCCATCACCAGTCTTGCCCTCCTCGTGGTGGCGCTGGTGATGGAGCCGGTGCTGCTGCCGCATACGCTTCAGGGCGCGCTCGCCGTGCTGGCGCTGGCCGTGGTGAGCCAGGTGGGCGGGCAGGGGCTGATGGCTGTGGGGCTCTCCGTGGTGCCGCCGGTTTTCGGCGCGCTGGTCTTCTTTCTGGAGGTGGTGTCGGCGGCGGCGCTCGGCTGGCTGGTGCTCGGCGAGCATCTCGGCCTGCTGCAATATTGTGGCGCTGCCCTCATCGTGCTCGGGCTGGTGCTGGCGCGCCCGCGCCCTGGCCCGGTTCCCGAACCCGGCCTGCCGTGAGGGCCGGCGTGGGGCGCCTCCATGCTGCCGCCTTCCGGTGTCAGGGAAGCCGGCCGGCCCGGCCCGTCCGGCGCCGATTCCCTCTTATTCTCAGCCGTGTTGACGGCCAGACCTCCGGCAGGCACACAACGGCGCTCATGGTGTCAGACGATCCGAAGCACTCCGCAGGCATGATCCGACCGTTTCTCCGCCATCTGGAGCATTTCCGCGCGATCCGAATGCGGATGCGCGCACGCCTTCCGCTGCTGCTGGCGCTGCTCGGCACCGTCGGTCTGTTCAGCGTCGTCCTTCCCGATCCCGCCGCGGCCGACTTCCGCCTGTGCAACCGCACGCCGAGCCGAGTGGGGGTCGCCATCGGCTATAAGGAAGGGGAGAACTGGGCCACGGAAGGCTGGTGGAACATCGCCGCCAACAGCTGCGAGACGCTGCTGCGCGGCGATCTGGTCGCGCGCTTCTATTATCTCTATGCCGTCGATTACGACCAGGGCGGCGAGTGGTCCGGCAAGGCCTTCATGTGCACCCGCGACAAGGAATTCACCATCCGCGGGGTGGAGGACTGCCTCGCGCGCGGCTTCGACCGCACCGGCTTCCTTGAGGTGGATACCAAGGAGCAGAAGGGCTGGACGGTGCAGCTCACCGAGAGCAACCAGACCGGCACCCGCCCGCAGGGGGCGGCCTCACCCGCGCCCATGCCGCCGCCGGCGCCTCCGGCGCGCCGCTGAAGCCGGGACCTCAGATGCCCCGGCCGTCCACCTTGGTGGCGAGCTGGGAGACCAGTTCCTTGGCAGGCGCGAGGTTGGGATTGACGGCGAGCGCCTTGCGGGCCGCCTCCAGCGCGCGCGGCTCGTCGCCGATCTCGCGCAGGATCATCGCCAGTCCGAGCAGCATGGTGTAGTGGCGCGGCTCGCGGGCCAGCACCTCGCGGATGTCGAGCAGCGCATCCGCATAATCGTCCTGGAGATAATAGACCGTGGCCCGGCGGCTGAAGCCGGCGAGCGAGTCGGGCTCGATCTCCACCACCTGATCGAGCAGGGCGAGGGCGAGATCATACTGCTTGGCTTCCGCAGCAGCATTGGCGCGGGCGAGCAGGAGTTCGCCGGCCGTGCTCTGGGTCTCGCCGAGGAGCGGCTCCAGCCGTTCGCCCACGGCTTCCGCAGTTGCCTCGTCGGGCGCGAGCCGCAGGGCCTCAAACAGGGCGTTGATCTGGGTGCGCTTGTCGCGGGGAGGCTTGGGGCGGGGGGCTGTCTCGGCGGGCGCAGTCGCCTCGGGCCTTGACGGCACGGGTCCCGTCGTCTGCGCCTCGGCCTGCGAGGCGGCGGCCAGCGCCACCGCCAGCACGAGGGCCATGCGGCGCGACTTGAAGTGCGTCACCAGCGCGGCGCGCGTGGTGACCCGGCTCCCGCGGAGCGCGAGCTTCTTGGATGGGATGCGTCCGGGATGCGGAGCAAGAATGCGCGGCGGCTTCATGAGCCAAGTGTCGGGCGCAAGGATGCGCCCGTCAACACCGTGGCCGGCCAAGCCGCGCATCTGTGATCGCGCCGCACGGAGCGGCGCGGCAGACCTCAGCCCTGGCGCGCCTTGTAGCGCTTCTGGGTCTTGTTGATGATGTAGATGCGGCCCTTGCGACGGACCAGACGGTTGTCGCGGTGACGGCCGAGCAGGGACTTCAGCGAGTTGCGGATCTTCATGACACTTGCCTTCGGCCGACCGCGGCGCGCTTCACCGCGCGGCTCATCGGGCCATTAGAATGGATCGGAGCGCGCCTGATACGGGGCGCGCGGACGGATGTCAATTCCCGAGCGTTGCCAAGGGTTCGAATCCCGCCCTGTTCACAGGCCGGCCTCCGCCAGCGCCTCCGCCTGACGGGCCGCAACCGCCTCGTGGGAGAAACCGACGATGGCCTCCTCGAACAGCGCATGGAAATTCTGCTCGGCCCTCAGGTGCAGGAAGACGGCACCGAGGCCGATGGCGGCCCGGTCCATGAAGACGAATTCGCGGGGCACCGTCACGGGGCCGAGGCGCTTCAGGGCGGTGTGCACCTGGAAGGCCTCCTTCCGGCCGTACTGGCCCGGCTCCACGCCGTCGGCGATGGTGCGCACCCGGTCGTCCAGCAGCGGGCCATAGATGAAGCGCGCCCAGATGTTGAGGGTGTCGATGAGTTCGCGGGTGAGGCCGTTGAAGCCCCACGTCTCATAGGCATGGACCACGCGGGCCTCGTCATGCGCCTCAAGGCCCCGGTAGAGGTCCACCACGCCCGCCACGAAGCGCGGCGGGAAGATGCGGATGCAGCCGTAATCGAGCAGGTTGATGCCCTGCGGCCCGCCGTCCGCATCCGTGAAGACGGTATAATTGCCGAGGTGGGGGTCGCCATGGATGACGCCATACTGGCTGAAGGGCAGCCACCAGGCGGTGAACATGGCCCGCGCCAGCAGGTTGCGCTCCTCGAGGCTGTGATCCTTGAAGGCAAGGATCTTGGTGCCTTCCAGCCATTGCAGCGTCAGCAGGCGGCCGGTGGAGAGGTCATCGCGCACATGGGGCACGCGCACATGGGGCTGGCCGGCGAGCATCCGCGCATAGAGCTTCGCGTGCTTGGCCTCGCGCCGGTAATCCAGTTCCTCGCGGATGCGGGCGCCGATCTCGGTGGCGATCTCCCGCGTGTCGATGGCCGGGTCCATGCGGCGGTGAATGGAGAAGAGGACGTCC
Organism: Azorhizobium sp. AG788; assembly: GCF_004364705.1. Taxonomy (NCBI): domain Bacteria; kingdom Pseudomonadati; phylum Pseudomonadota; class Alphaproteobacteria; order Hyphomicrobiales; family Xanthobacteraceae; genus Azorhizobium; species Azorhizobium sp. AG788. The sequence goes on along the minus strand of NZ_SOBM01000003.1, from coordinate 177,850 downwards.
AACTGGTTGAGGTCCGCCTCCACGGCGGCCTGCATGTCCGGATACTGGAGCTTGCAGGCGAGCTGGTCGCCATCGAGCGCCACCGCCCGGTGCACCTGCCCCAGCGAGGCAGCAGCGGCGGGCTTGTGCTCGAAGGAGGAGAAGCGGCTTTCCCAGTCGCGGCCCAGCTCGGCCATCATGCGCCGGCGCACGAAGCTCCAGCCCATGGGCGGGGCATCGCTCTGGAGCTTCTGGAGTTCGCTCGCATATTCCGGCGGCAGCACGTCCGGCACGGTGGCCATGAGCTGCGCCACCTTCATGAGCGGCCCCTTGAGTCCGCCGAGCGCCGCCGCCAGCGCTTCCGCATTGCCCGCGCCCGCCCCGCCCATCAGACGCGCGCCAGCGATGCGCGCGGCGACGCCCCCCACATTCACGCCCACACGGGCATAGCGCGCGGCGCGCGCGGAGAAGCGGTTGCGTTCGGCATCGTCTTGAGAAGTCATGGGGCGCCTTTTCTGCTCGCCCCCTTTACGCCGCTCAGCTGCGTGCGGATCGGACGGTGAGCGCCAGGAGGACGAGCAGGGAGAGAGGGGTCAGCACGTCTGTATAAAGAATGGGGCCGGCATTGCCGGCTGCAAGATTGCCCGTGGTCACGATCTGCACGACGTGACCCACCGCCGCGCCCCCGAGAAAGCCGCCCGTCATCACTGCCACCGCAAGGCGATAGCCCCAGTTGCGGTACCAGGCGCCGATGAGGCCGGCGACGCCGATGCCGAGATTGGCGACGCCCACCTCATACTGGAATGGGCTCGGCGCCCAGCCGATGCTGGCGGCGGCCTGTGCGGCGAAGACGATGTGTCCGAGCGCGGCCCACAGGCCGACGAGCCCGACCGGAAAGAGCAGGATGTAGGCGATGAGCCGCTCCAGCGCGAAGCCGAGGGTGCGCGTCTGCGCCCGGCGCACGGCAAGGCCCGTGCAGACGAGAACCAGCACCCAGGCCATGATCGGAACCCAGAAGACCATTTTCCCGCCCCGCCCCAAATGACCCAAGGAAATCAATTCATACCATTGACGCCGGGGATTGGCGCCCCTGCGGCGTGGCTGCGCTTGCGCCGGGGCCGGGGCAGCCCTAGAGGTCTGGTCATGAGCTTCTGGCGCGCATCACGATCGGGCTTCGGGCGGTGGGTCTTCCCCCTGCTGCTGGCCTATGCGCTGCTCATCCAGTCCGTCATCGGCACGCTGGCTTCGACCGAGCACAGCGTTGGTGTGGCTGCCGGCTTCGTCTGCGAAGGCAGCGCGGGCATGGACCACGGCCCGTCGGACGGCGCGGGACACGATGCCCTGTGCTGCGTCTTCGGCTGCACGGCCGCCGCCGCGCCGGCTCTGCTCGATCCGCCGGCGCCTTTTCTCCTGACAGAGCGCGACACCGCCGTCATCCGCCTCGCTCCGCTGCCCGACGGCGCACCGGCGCGGGCGCGGCTTCAGCTCTCCTTTGCGGCCCGGGGGCCTCCGGCGCGGGTCTGATCCCTCGCCACCGATCTTCCCCCTTCAGGTCCTTCAGGAGACTGTCATGTCCCAGACGTTCGTTTCGCGCGCGCGCCCGCTTGCCGTGGCCGCGCTGTTCTCGCTCACCGCCGGTTCCGCCTCCGCCCATGTGGTGCTGGCGCAGAAGGAAGCCCTGCCGGGTTCTTATCAGGGCACGCTCAAGGTGGGTCACGGCTGCGACGGCAGCGCGACCACCGCCATCAAGGTCACCATTCCCGAGGGCGTGGTGGGTGTGAAGCCCCAGCCCAAGGCCGGCTGGACCATTGCCATCGAGACCGGCCCCTATGCCAAGGCCTATCCGATGATGCACGGCAAGCCCGCCACCGAGGGCGTGAAGACCATCACCTGGTCCGGCGGCAACCTGCCCGACGCTTATTATGACGAGTTCGTCTTCGTCTCGACCCTCACCCCGGACGTGGCCGGCCAGACCCTCTATTTCCCGGTGCTCCAGACCTGCGAGAAGGGCTCCACCAACTGGGCGGAGACGCCGGTTGCCGGCCAGCCCGTGCCGCCCCGTCCCCCGGCCATCCTCAAGGTGGCGCAGGCGGCAGCCTCCGCTCCGGCCGCTTCGGCGCAGGTGAAGGTGGGCGATCTCGTGCTCGATGCCCCCTGGACGCGCGCAACCCCTGGCGGGGCCAAGGTGGCCGGCGGCTTCCTCAAGATCACCAACACCGGCAGCGCGCCGGACAAGCTGCTGTCCGCCAGCTTCGAGCGGGCGGCCAAGGGCGAGGTGCATGAGATGAGCATGGCCAATGGCGTCATGACCATGCGCGAGCTGGCCGGCGGCCTCGAGATCGCGCCCGGCAAGACCGTCGAACTGGCGCCGGGCGGCTACCACCTCATGTTCATGGACCTGAAGCAGCCGCTGAAGGAAGGCGAGAAGGTGAAGGGCACCCTCGTGTTCGAGAAGGCCGGCAAGGTGGACGTGACCTTCGACGTGCGCGGCATCGGCGCGACGGCCCCCGCCGCCGGCGGGATGGGCAACATGGGCCACCAGCACTGAACGGGGGAGGGCGCGGGCGGTTCGTCCGCGCCCTCACGCCACCGCGAAAAGCGGCCGCTCGCGGCGCAGTTCCTCCTCGATCACCTGCTCGATCTGGTCGAGGGCCGGCAGGCGGTTCTCCGCCCGGCTGTAGAGCGCATACTCGAAATGCGGCAGCGGCTGCGTGCCGAGGTCGCCGATGGTCATCAGGTCCGGCCGCAGCGAACGAGCCGAGCGCAGGGTGATGCCGAGACCGGCACCCACGGCCGCCATGACGCCCGGCAGGCTGGGGCTGGTGAGGGCGATGCGGAAGGACCGTCCCGCCGCCGTGAGTGCCGAGATGGCGGCGCTGCGGAAGATGCAGGGGCTCTCGAACATCAGAAGGGGCACTGGTTCCTCCGGGTCGAGCCGCAGGCTGCGGGCGCCGATCCAGCACATCTGCTCGCGCATGATGAGCCGCGTGGGCACGTCCGTCTCCACGCGATAGCCGGCGGCAAGGTCCAGCTCGCCGATCCGCAGCTTCTCGATCATGGTGTTGGTCGAGCACACCCGCACCGTGATGGGGGCGCCGGGAAAGAGGCTGCCGAGCCGCGCCAGAATGCGCTGCAGCGCCGATTCCGCCACATCCTGCACGAAGCCGAGCCGCAGCGGTTCGGAAAAGCCGCTGCGCAGGTGGTGGCCGAGCACGCGGTCATTCAGGTCGAGCAGCCGGCGGGCGTCGTCGAGAAAGGCGGCGCCGCGCGGGGTGAGCGCGACGCCGCGCCCCTTGCGCTCCACCACGGGAAAGCCGAGCTGCTCGGCGAGCCGGTCCATCTGGAGGCTCACCGCGGACTGGGTGCGGCCGATCCTCTGGGCCGCGGCGGAGATGGAGCCCAGCTCCGCCACCGCCGCGAAGCTGCGCAGGAGATCGAGATCGAGATTCTTGATGCTCATGTTATGAGCATTGAAAAATCCTCGTCTCAAATCAATCAATTTTTCTCATGTTACGTTGGGCGGTAGGGTGCGCCATCCCTGAAGGAGGCACCCATGCCCATTCTCAATGTGAAGCTCTCAGCCCCCGCTGCCACCTCTGTCGCGCAGGTGGCGCAGACCCTGACCCGGCTGACGCAGGAGATCCTGCGCAAGGACCCGAATCTCACCGCCGTCGCCATCGACGTCGTGCCGGCGGACCAGTGGTTCATCGCCGGCCAGAGCCTTGCGCAGGCGGGTCTTGCCAGCTTCTGGCTCGATATCGTGGTGGTGGACGGCACCAATACCAAGGACGAGAAGGCCGCTTATGTGGCGGGCGTGTTCGCGGCCATGTCGGCGCTGCTCGGGCCGCTTCACCCGGAAAGCTATGTGCTGGTGCGGGAAGTAAAGGCGGATGCCTACGGCTATGGCGGCCTCACGCAGGAGCAGCGTTACGTGGAACGAAAGATGAAGGTCGCGTAAACGCGCAAATATTTGCGAAATGCCCTGACGCTAACTTCGCCTTTACCGGCGGCGCGCAACACTCTGCCCCACAGTAAGCGTTGCGTATGGGTTGCGTCTCATGAGTGTGGTGCGTAAAGGGGCGCCCCGCCGGGCGCCCCGCCTCTCCGGCGGGGTCGACTTCGCGGAACCGTCTCGCGCGATCCCGACGGACCGCATTCTGATCGGCGATTGCGTCGAGCAACTGGCGAGCCTGCCGCCGCACAGCGTCGACATGGTCTTCGCCGACCCGCCTTACAATCTCCAACTCCAGGGCGAACTGAAGCGTCCCGACGACAGCCGCGTCGATGCGGTTGACGATGCCTGGGACCAGTTCGAGAGCTTCGAGGCCTATGACGCCTTCACCCGCGCCTGGCTGCTGGCGGTTAAGCGGGTCATGAAGCCGAACGCGACCATCTGGGTCATCGGCTCCTATCACAACATCTTCCGCGTCGGCGCGCTGATGCAGGATCTGGGCTTCTGGATCCTGAACGACGTGGTGTGGCGCAAGTCGAACCCGATGCCGAACTTCCGCGGCCGGCGCTTCACCAATGCCCACGAGACCATGATCTGGGCCGCGCGCGATCCCGGCGCCAAGGGCTACCAGTTCAATTACGAGGCGCTGAAGGGCGGCAATGAGGATGTGCAGGTGCGCTCCGACTGGCTGATGCCCATCTGCACCGGCGGCGAGCGCCTCAAGGATGCGCAGGGCCGCAAGCTGCACCCGACGCAGAAGCCGGAAGCGCTGCTCGCCCGCGTGATGCTCTCGGCCTCCAAGCCCGGCGACGTGGTGCTCGATCCCTTCCTCGGCTCCGGCACCAGCGCGGCGGTGGCCAAGCGCCTGCGTCGCCACTTCGTCGGCGTCGAGCGCGACGAGACCTATGCGGCCGCCGCCGCCGCCCGCATCGATGCCATCGAGCCGCTGCCGGAAGCTGCCCTTGTGGCCCCGCCCAGCGCCCGCGAGGCGCCCCGCGTCGCCTTCTCGGCGCTGGTGGACAGCGGGCTTGTGACGCCCGGCCTCGAACTCACCGACGCCAAGGGCCATGTCCGGGCCGTGGTGCGCGCCGATGGCACCATCGCGCTCGTGAATGCCGCCACGCTGGCGGTGGGCTCCATTCATCGCATGGGCGCGCTGGCCCAGGGCGCGGAAGCCTGCAACGGCTGGACATTCTGGCATGTGGAGCAGGAAGGCCGCCGCCATCCCATCGATGTGCTGCGCGCCCGTCTGCGGGCCGAAATGGGCATCCGCTCGGAAGAGTGAGCCGAACCGATCTTCTGAAAACGGCAATGGGGCGGGCGGATCATCTCCGCTCGCCCCATTTGCGTTGAGGGCTTCAGGTCAGCCGTTCGGCGGCCTTTGCCGCCGGACGGTCACAGGCGGGAAGGAATGCCGAAGTGAGCCGGGCCCGAATGGGCATCCTTGTCCGAGAAGGGGCCGACAATGGCGTCCTGCGTCGCAGCCTGCGCCTGCGGAGCGGCCGTGCGAGCGGTGGCCTGCGCGGTGAAGGGCAGCAGGGGCTGGTTGTGCGCGGCGCTCTCGGCGGCGACCGCATACTGATCGCGGACTTCCTGAGTGGTGTATTCGTCCGCCTGGGCGACGCTGGTCAGCGACAGGCCGGCAACGAGGGCAAGAGCAGCATAAGACAGGGTGCGCATGGGAGTGTTCCTTGTTTGATGTTGGGGCGGCGTCAGCGCCGCTCCGTGTCGAGGGAAGAGATAGCTCTTTCCGATAGGGATATAATCGCCTTATTTCGAAGATGAATGCGTCCAAAACGGAAGCAATCGGGTCGCCTCCGTAGCGTTCAGGCGCCTCGACGCCTTCAGATGAGCGCTAAGCGGCCTTCACCCCTGGACGGTCACAGGCGGGAAGGAATGCCGAAGTGGGCCGGGCCCGAATGGGCATCCTTGTCCGAGAAGGGGCCGACGATGGCGTCCTGCGTCGCGGCAGGGGCCTGCGCCTTGGAGGCAGCGGTGCGGGCGGTGGCCTGCGCGGTAAAGGGCAGCAGGGGCTGGTTGTGCGCGGCGCTCTCGGCGGCGACCGCATATTGGTCGCGGACTTCCTGGGTGGTGTACTCGTCCGCCTGGGCGACGCTGGTCAGCGACAGGCCGGCGACGAGGGCGAGAGCGGCATAAGACAGGTTGCGCATGGGAGTCTTCCTTGTTCGATGTCGGGCGGCGTCAGCGCCGCTCCGTTTCGAGGGAAGAGATAGCCCTTTCGGTCCTGCGGATAATCGGCCGTTTGCGAAACTCATTATCCCGGATCGAGCAGTAATCCAGATCCGTTCTGCGGCGTTTAAGCTCCTTCAACCCTCGCCGATCCGCCCGTGCGCCAGCACCTTGCGCATGACGGAGGGCAGGGCCTCGCGGTCAAATCCGGAAGGGTGCACCCAGCGATGGCCATCGGGCGCCGGTGTGCGCGCCGGCACATCGGCCCGCAGCACGGACAGGGTGAGGGCGAAGTGGGTGAAGACATGCTCCACCGCGCCGGGCAGCGGCCGCCACCGTGCCGCCAGCGGGGCGTGGGTCGCCGGGGTTTCGGGTCTGGCGCCCCAGGGGGTTGAGGGCACCTCGGTCATCTTGGCCAGCAGTCCCTTGTCCGGGCGGGTGCGCAGGAGCACGGCGCCGTCCGCCCGAACGATCAGGAAGGCGACACCCTCGCGCCGGGGCTTCTCGCCCTTCGGCGCCTTTACCGGATAACGGGCGGGATCGCCCTCCGCCCGTGCGGTGCAGGGCTCCATCCAGGGGCAGAGCGGGCAGGCCGGGCTGCGCGGGGTGCAGATGGTGGCGCCGAGGTCCATCATGGCCTGCGCGAAATCGCCGGGCCGCCGCTCCGGCGTCAGCGCCGCGGCCAGCGCCTTGATGCGGGGCTTCGATTTGGGCAGCGGCTCGTCCACCGCATAGAGGCGGCTCACCACCCGCTCGATATTGCCGTCCACCGGGCTCGCTTTCAGATCGAAGGCGATGGCGGAGATCGCTGCGGCCGTATAGGGGCCGATGCCCGGCAGGTCGAGCAAGGCTGCCTCGTCGGCCGGGAAGTGTCCGCCGTGGCGCGCCACCACCGCCTTGGCGCAGGCGTGCAGGTTGCGGGCGCGCGCGTAATAGCCGAGCCCCGCCCAGGCCGAGAGCACCTCTTCCAGCGGCGCCTCCGCCAGATGCCGCACGGTGGGCCAGCGGCGCAGGAAATCGGTGAAATAGGGCCCGACCGCCTTCACCGTCGTCTGCTGGAGCATGATCTCCGACAGGAAGACGTGGTAGGGATCGGCGGTGCGTCCCGCTTCCGCCCGCCAGGGCAGGCGGCGTCTGTGCCGGTCATACCAGGCCAGCAGGGCCGAGGGGGCCGGGGCGGTGCTGGACCTGGGGGGCTGCCGTTTCGTGGCGGCGGGCATCGGGGCGGTCGGCTTGGCGGCGGTGGCGCGGGCGGTCATGGCGGCACCGTGCCGTCTGCCGCGGGCCGGGGCAAGGCCCTTCCCGTGGGTGGTTTTGGAGAACAGCGGTTCGTCATGCGCAAGCCGAAGCAGGCCCATCTGCTCGCCGATCTCGTCGGCCCCAGCATTGCCGAGGCGCTGGGCCGCGCGGGCTTTTCCATCGTCGAGATCGTCACCCACTGGGACGAGATCGTGGGGCCGGACCTCGCCCCGCGCACCCTGCCGCTGAAGATGCAGTGGCCGAACCGGCAGGGCACCGAGCCCGCAACCCTGATCGTGCGGGTGGAGGGGGCCTATGCCATCGAACTGCAATATGCGGCCCCGGTCGTGGTGGAGCGCATCAATGCCTATTTCGGCTGGCGCTGCGTCGGTCGTCTCGCCTTGCGGCAGGGGCCGGTGCCCCGGCGCAGCGGACCGCCGCCCCGCGTGCCGGAGCCCGCGCCCAGCGAGCTGGAAGCGGCGCGGCGCCTTGTTCCACCGGGCGAGGACGAGGCTCTCACCAGCGCGCTGACACGGCTGGGTGCCCTGGTGCGGCGCGAGCGCGGCGGCGGCTGACCCACGGCCGCACCGGCAGGTCGTCTGAAGCCTGCGCCGGAAAAGGTGAATGGGAAGGGGTTTGCCGCCGCACCCCTGCCATGTTAGCGCGATCCTGTCTGCGCCGAATGTTTCCGGAGACCTTCATGTTGCTTCACCGTCGCCGTTTCCTCGAAGGGGTCGGCTTCCTTGCCCTGGCCGGCGGCGTGGGCCTGCCGCTCGCCCGTCTTCTGGGCGTGTCCGTCGATCTTATCTCGCCGGCCGCCGCGCAGACCGTCGAAGACGCCAAGCTGACGGCGCCGGCCGCGAGCCCCCTGCCGGTGAAGGCGCTCGGCAATCCGAAGGCGCCGGTCACGATCATCGAATATGCCTCGATGACCTGCAGCCACTGCGCCGCCTTCGCCACGCAGACCTTCCCGACGCTCAAGACGAAATATGTGGACACCGGCAAGGTGTACTACATCCTGCGCGAGTTCCCGTTCGATCCGGTCTCCACCGCCGCCTTCATGCTGGCGCGCTGCGTGCCTGACGACAAATACTTCCCGATGGTCGATACCCTGTTCGAGACCCAGCGCTCCTGGGCCTTCGGCAACAATCCGGCCGCCGGCCTGCTCACCGTCGCCAAGCAGGCGGGCATGAGCGAGGCGGACTTCGAGAAGTGCCTCACCGACAAGGATCTCGCCGAGAAGGTTCAGGCGAGCGCCCAGTACGGCAACAAGGAACTGGGCGTCGATTCGACCCCGACCTTCTTCATCAACGGCAAAAAGATCGCCGGCGCGATCTCCATCGCCGATCTCGACAAGGAACTGGCGCCCCTGCTCCAGGGCAAGTGAGCCGTTCCGGTCCGGATGCGAAAAGGGCGGGTGCTGCGGCACCCGCCCTTTTTCGTTTGCGGCCTGCCCGCCGGTTATTCGCCGTCGGGATTGTTGGGATCGGGCGCCAGCGGGCCGCGCGGAACGGTGGGTGGCGGCGTGCCGATGAGCGAGCCGTTGCCGATGAGTGAGCCGCTGTCCACCACCGGCGGGCGGGGCGTCGAGGGAATGGGGCGGGAGGAGACCACCTGGCCCGAGCGCGCATCCACCGCCAGCATCACGTCGCCGGCGGCGGAACTGGCCTTCATGTAATAATAGCCTTGCGAGAGCTGCGGCGTGCCGACCCGCGCATAGCCGGCACCGCTGACGATGGCCTGAATCTGGTCCGGCGGGATCAGCGGGGCACCGGGCGGCATGGGGTTCTGGTCCGGCGGCATGGGCACGCTGATGTCCGGCTGGAGCCAGATGCCGGTGTTGGGGCCGGGCGGTCCGGGAGGGCCGGGCTGGGCCCCGCCGCCGCTCCATCCGCCGCCGTAGCCGCCATATCCCCCGCCGCCCGAGGGCGCGAAGGTGACACCCCGTTCCGCGGCATTGGCCGCCGGAACGGTGCTGGCGACGAGCACGAGTGCCGCGATGAGGCCGGCGCCGACGAGGCGCGGCCCCGGAATGCGGGCGGGTGTCATGACCTTTCCCCCGGAAGGTGTCCAAACGGCACGCACTCTCGATCATGAGGATTGCCGGAGGCTGGCGGGGCGTGTGGCCTGCGTCGGCGTGCCGCGCGAGCCGGTGAAAGCCACCAGCCTGCCGCACCGGGGAACCGGAAATCGCATGTTCGCAATAGCGTTGCGTGGGAGGGCTATTCTTCGTACCGTTGTTGCGCTCGGGACGGCGGCTGCGCAATTTATGCAGCGTCGACATGGCTCATGCGCATCAGCGTGCTTGTGGGCGTGCCGCTTTTCTGTCATGTTTCGAAAGAAAGGGCAGTCCTACTGCCCTATCGGCGTCCCCTTCAGCGTAGTTGGCGTGCGTTCAGGTCGAGCGTGCGCGCGCCTGCGCGAGGACAATGGGATGTCTGGATCGGCGAATGCCGGACTCAAGGAGAGGACCTGGGACAATGACCAACGTGGATCGCAGTATCGGGACGGCAAATGTGGCTCTTGGTGCCGCTAACGCCAAAGACCCGGCGATCGCGGGTCGCCCGGAAGCCTTCGGCCTGTTCGACCCGGCGCACGAGAAGGACTCCTGCGGCGTCGGCTTCATCGCCGACATCAAGGGCCGCAAGTCCCACAAGATCATTCAGGACGGCATCCAGATCCTGCTGAATCTGGAGCATCGCGGCGCCGTGGGCGCCGACCCGCGCGCCGGCGACGGCGCCGGCATGCTGGTGCAGATCCCGCACCGCTTCTTCGCCAAGGAGGCCGAGAAGCTCGGCTTCACGCTGCCCGAGCCCGGCCAGTATGCGGTGGGCCACATCTTCATGCCCCGCGACGCCGAGGGCCGCGAGATCGTGCGCGCCGCCTTCGAGCGCGTGGTGGCGGAAGAGGGCCTCGTCCTGCTCGGCTGGCGCACCGTGCCGACCGACAATTCCTCGCTCGGCGAGAGCGTGCTCCCCACCGAGCCGAACCACGAGCAGATCTTCATCGGCCACGGTGAGGCGCAGATGGACGAGGACGCCTTCGAGCGCCGCCTCTTCGTCATGCGCAAGGTGATCTCCAACGTCATCTATGACGCCAAGGACCCGCGCACCGCCGGCTATTACCCGGTGTCCATCTCCTGCCGGACGCTGGTCTACAAGGGCATGTTCCTCGCCGACCAGCTCGGGGCCTATTATCCGGACCTGCACGATCCGGACTTCGAGAGCGCGCTCGCCCTCGTGCACCAGCGCTTCTCCACCAACACCTTCCCGGCGTGGCCGCTGGCCCATCCCTACCGGATGGTCGCCCATAACGGCGAGATCAACACGCTACGCGGCAACGTGAACTGGATGGCGGCCCGCCAGGCCTCCGTCGACAGCGAGCTGTTCGGTGCTGACATCTCCAAGCTCTGGCCCATCTCCTATGAGGGCCAGTCGGACACCGCCTGCTTCGACAATGCGCTCGAGTTCCTGACCCAAGGCGGCTACGGCCTTGCCCATGCGGCCATGATGCTGGTGCCGGAAGCCTGGGCGGGCAACCCGCTCATGGATGAGGAGCGGCGCGCCTTCTACGAGTATCACGCGGCCCTCATGGAGCCGTGGGACGGCCCCGCTGCCATCGTCGCCACCGACGGCCGCCAGATCGTCGCCACGCTGGACCGCAACGGCCTGCGCCCGGCGCGCTATCTCGTCACCAGCGACGACACCATCGTGCTCGCCTCCGAATCCGGCGTGCTCACCGTCCCGGAAGAGAAGATCGTCACCAAGTGGCGCCTCCAGCCCGGCAAGATGCTGCTGGTGGATCTGAAGGAAGGTCGCCTTGTCCCCGACGAGGAGATCAAGACCGAGCTCGCCCGCGCCAATCCCTACAAGGACTGGCTGAAGCACACGCAGCTGGTGCTCGAGGACCTGCGCCCCGTGGAGGCGCGCGAGGTGCGCACCGACGTGTCCCTGCTCGATCGCCAGCAGGCCTTCGGCTACACGCAGGAAGACGTGAAGCTGCTGATGGCCCCCATGGCCATCACTGGTCAGGAAGCCGTGGGCTCCATGGGCACCGACACGCCCATCCCCGTGCTCTCCAACAATTCGAAGCTGCTCTACAACTACTTCCAGCAGAACTTCGCGCAGGTGACGAACCCGCCCATCGACCCGATCCGCGAGGAGATGGTCATGAGCCTCGTCTCCTTCATCGGGCCGCGGCCGAACATCTTCGACCTCGAAGGCACCGCCCGCCGCAAGCGTCTGGAAGTGCGCCAGCCCATCCTCACCAATGAGGACTTGGAGAAGATCCGCTCCATCGGCTTCATGGAGGAGCGGTTCGACACCCGCACGCTCGACATCACCTATCCCTCCGACAAGGGCGCGGCGGGGCTCGAAGGCGCGCTGGAGCGCCTGTGCGAACGCGCCGAGGCGGCGGTCCACGGCGGCTACAACATCATCATCCTGTCTGACCGCATGGTCGGCCCGGACCGCATCCCGATCCCGGCGCTGCTCGCCACCGCCGCCGTGCACCATCACCTGATCCGCAAGGGCCTGCGCACCTCCGTGGGCCTCGTGGTGGAGACGGGCGAGGCGCGCGAGGTGCACCATTTCGCCTGCCTCGCCGGCTATGGCGCGGAAGCGATCAACCCCTATCTCGCCTTCGAGACCCTGCTCGCGCTGGAAGACATTCCGGACGAGGTGGACGACACCGAGATCGTCAAGCGCTTCATCAAGTCCATCGACAAGGGGCTGCTGAAGGTGATGTCCAAGATGGGCATCTCCACCTACCAGTCCTATTGCGGCGCCCAGATCTTCGACGCGGTGGGGCTCTCCTCTGCCGTCATCGAGCGCTATTTCTTCGGCACCGCCTCGACCATCGAGGGCGTGGGCCTCGCCGAGATCGCCGAGGAGACGGTGCGCCGTCACCAGATCGCCTTCTCGGACGCCCCGGTCTATCGCCTCGCGCTCGATGTGGGCGGCGAATATGCCTACCGCATGCGCGGCGAGGACCATGCCTGGTCGCCCGACAGCGTCGCGGCGCTCCAGCATGCGGTGCGCGGCAATGCGCAGGACCGCTACCGCGACTTCGCCGATCAGGTGAACGAGCAGGACAAGCGGCTTCTCACCATCCGCTCGCTCTTCCGCCTCAAGGAAGCGCACGAGTTCGGCCGCGCGCCCATCGACATTTCCGAGGTCGAGCCGGCGGCCGACATCGTCAAGCGCTTCTCCACCGGCGCCATGTCGTTCGGCTCCATCTCCCGCGAGGCGCACACCACGCTCGCCATCGCCATGAACCGGATCGGCGGCAAGTCGAACACCGGCGAGGGCGGTGAGGAGGCCGAGCGCTTCAAGCCGCTGCCGAACGGCGACAGCGCCCGCTCCGCCATCAAGCAGGTGGCCTCCGGCCGCTTCGGCGTGACGGCGGAATATCTCGTCAATTCCGACGTGATGCAGATCAAGGTGGCGCAGGGTGCCAAGCCCGGCGAGGGCGGCCAGCTGCCCGGCCACAAGGTGGATGCGGTCATCGCCAAGGTGCGCCACTCCACCCCGGGCGTCGGCCTCATCTCCCCGCCGCCGCACCACGACATCTATTCCATCGAGGATCTGGCGCAGCTCATCTATGACCTGAAGAACGTCAATCCCGATGCGGACGTCTCGGTGAAGCTGGTGTCGGAAGTCGGCGTCGGCACGGTGGCGGCCGGCGTTGCCAAGGCGCGCGCGGACCACATCACCATCTCCGGCTTCGAGGGCGGCACGGGCGCCTCGCCGCTCACCTCCATCAAGCACGCGGGTTCGCCCTGGGAGATGGGCCTTGCCGAAACCCAGCAGACGCTGGTGGCCAACCGTCTGCGCGGCCGCGTGGCCCTGCAGGTGGACGGCGGCCTGCGCACTGGCCGGGACGTGGTCATCGGCGCGCTGCTCGGCGCGGACGAGTTCGGCTTCTCCACGGCGCCACTGATCGCCGCCGGCTGCATCATGATGCGCAAGTGCCACCTCAACACCTGCCCGGTTGGCGTCGCCACCCAGGACCCGGTGCTGCGCAAGCGCTTCAAGGGCACGCCCGAGCACGTCATCAACTACTTCTTCTTCGTCGCCGAGGACGTGCGCGAGATCATGGCCCAGCTTGGCTTCCGCACGGTGGCCGAGATGGTCGGCCGCGCCGACGTGCTGGACCAGAAGCCCGCCATCGACCACTGGAAGGCGAAGGGCCTCGACTTCAGCCGCATCTTCGCCGTGCCGCAGGTGCCGCCGACGGTTTCCGTCCGCCACACGGAGCGCCAGCACCACCCGATCGAGCACGTGCTCGACCGCACCCTCATCGCCAAGGCCGAGCCGGCGCTGGAGCGGGGCGAGAAGGTGGTGATCGACCATGCCATCCGCAGCGTGGACCGCTCCGCCGGCGCCATGCTCTCGGGCGCGGTCGCCAAGCGCTATGGCCATGCGGGCCTGCCCGACGGCACCATCGAGGTGAACCTGAAGGGCACCGCCGGCCAGGCCTTCGGCGCCTTCCTCGCGGCGGGCATCACCCTCAACCTTGAGGGCGAGGCCAATGACTATGTGGGCAAGGGCCTCTCGGGCGGCCGCATCATCGTGAAGCCGGCCGAGACCAGCGCCATCGTGGCGGAGAACTCGATCATCGTCGGCAACACCGTCATGTACGGCGCCACCGAGGGCGAGTGCTACTTCCGCGGCGTCGCCGGCGAGCGCTTCGCCGTGCGCAACTCCGGCGCCATTGCCGTCGTTGAAGGCACGGGCGATCACGGCTGCGAGTACATGACCGGCGGCGTGGTCGTCGTCATCGGCCAGACCGGGCGTAATTTCGCGGCCGGCATGTCCGGCGGCGTCGCCTATGTGCTGGACGAGGACAAGAGCTTCGCCAAGCGCTGCAACCTCTCCATGGTCGATCTCGAGCCGGTGGAAGAGGAAGAGGACCTGCTGGAACGCCTCCACCACCATGGCGGCGATCTGGAGTTCAAGGGCCGCATCGACGTGCAGGGCGACATGTCCCGCCACGACGAGGAGCGCCTGCACCAGTTGATCGTGAAGCACCTGCACTACACCGGTTCGCAGCGGGCGCAGACGATACTCGACAACTGGGCGGACTACCGCTCCAAGTTCGTGAAGGTGATGCCGGTCGAATACCGGCGCGCGCTCCGCGAGATGGAGAAACGCCTCCAGGCGGCGGAGTAAGCCGAACGACGGGCCGCGCCCTCGCGCGCGGCCCTCTCTTCTGGCACGGATGCCGGAAGTCGCCTCCGACCCGAACCTTCATTTGCGCCCCGCGCCGGCGAAAGGGCTGGCGTGCGCAAAAAGTGACGGGTCGAGAGTCCTCAAGCTGGAACAATTCTTGTAATGGGAGCTGCGGCGCGGTGCGCGCGACGAGGCTCCGCGGAGGGGTGTCTGATGGGTAAGGTCACGGGGTTCCTGGAGATCGATCGGCACGATCAGAAGTATCAGCCGGCGTCCGATCGCATTCGCCATTTCCGCGAGTTCACCCTGCCGCTGCCGGAGACGGAAGTCAGCAACCAGGCGGCGCGCTGCATGGATTGCGGCATCCCGTTCTGCCATGGCGACACCGGCTGCCCGGTGCACAACCAGATCCCGGACTGGAACGACCTCGTCTATAATGGCGAGTGGGAGGAAGCGGCCCGCAACCTCCACTCCACGAACAATTTCCCCGAGTTCACCGGCCGCGTCTGCCCCGCCCCGTGCGAGGAAGCCTGCACGCTGAACCTCGAGGACATGCCGGTCACCATCAAGACCGTGGAACAGTCCATCGCCGACAAGGCGTGGAAGATGGGCTGGATCAAGCCCGAGCCCCCGGCCCACCGCACCGGACGTTCCGTCGCCGTGGTTGGCTCCGGCCCGGCCGGCCTTGCCGCCGCACAGCAGCTTGCCCGTGCCGGCCATGACGTGCACGTCTTCGAGCGCGAGCCCAAGGCCGGCGGCCTGTTGCGCTACGGCATCCCCGATTTCAAGATGGAGAAGCACCACATCGACCGCCGCGTGGCGCAGATGGAAGCGGAGGGCGTGACCTTCCACTACGGCGTCAATGTGGGCGTGACGAAGCCGGTGCAGGAACTGCTCGACAGCTATGATGCGGTGCTGCTCGCCGGCGGCGCCGAGGCCCCGCGCGATCCCAAGCTGCCGGGCCAGGAACTGGAAGGCGTGCATTTCGCCATGCCCTATCTGGTGCAGCAGAACCGCCGCGTGGGCCATGAGGACACCGGCCGCGAGCATCCGCTGCTGGCCTCCGGCCGCCATGTGGTGGTGGTGGGCGGCGGCGACACCGCCTCCGACTGCGTGGGCACCGCCTTCCGCCAGGGCGCCCTCTCCGTCACCCAGCTCGACATCCGCCCGGTGCCGCCGGTGAAGGAGAACAAGCTGGCGGTGTGGCCCTTCTGGCCGACCAAGTTCCGCACCTCGTCCTCGCAGGCCGAGGGCGCCGAGCGCGAGTTCGCCTGCGCCACGCTCGGCATCGAGGGGCGCAACGGCCGGGTGACCGGCGTGAAGTGCGCCCGCGTCGATCACAAGCGCCAGCCGATCCCCGGCACGGAATTCGTGCTGCGCGCCGATCTCGTCTTCCTCGCCATCGGCTTCGCGAGCCCCATCCATGAGGGCCTGCTCGAGCAGTCGGGCGCGGATCTCGACGGGCGCGGCAATGTGAAGGCGAACGTCACGGACTATCAGACCTCCGTGCCGAAGCTCTATGCGGCGGGCGACATGCGGCGCGGCCAGTCGCTGGTGGTGTGGGCGATCCGCGAGGGCCGTCAGGCGGCCCACGCCATTGACCTCGCCCTCATGGGCACCACCACCCTGCCGCGCTGACCTGCGGCACCTTCTGAAACGAAAAGGCCGGGCGTTTGCCCGGCCGTTTGCATTTCCGATGGTGCGTTCCGGGCCCCGGCGCGGCGCTTCCTCAGACCAGATAGGCCGCCGCCACGAGGCCCAGCACCACGATGGCCAGAAGGCCCAGCGTCACGAGGCCGAGGCGGCGCTCGATGAAGTCGCGGGCGGCGGGGCCGAAATAGTGCAGCAGCGCGGCCAGCAGGAAGAAGCGGGCACCGCGGGTGATGACCGAGAGGACGACGAACCAGAACAGGCTGTAGTCCGCAAAGCCCGACGTGATGGTCACCAGCTTGTAGGGAATGGGCGTGAGGCCCTTCAGCAGGATCACCCAGTGACCGTAATGGGCATAGGCGGCGCGGAACGCGTCCACCTTCTGGCCATAGCCATAGAGATTGATGAGCCACAGGCCGAGGCTGTCATAGAGCAGGGCGCCGATGGCATAGCCCACGAGGCCGCCGAGCACCGAGGCGATGGTGGCAATCAGCGCATAGCGCCAGGCCTTGTCCGGCCGCGCCAGCGACATGGGCACCTGCAGCACGTCGGGCGGCACGGGAAAGATGGAGCTTTCCGCAAAGGCAACGATGGCGAGCGCCCAGGGAGCGGACGGACGCGCCGAATAGGCGAGCACCCAGTCATAGAGCTTGCGGATCATGGGGGACATCAGGGCTGGAGGTCAGGCCGGCGAAAGCCGGTGCGGGCATGGCACGTGCGCGGGCGGCAGCCCGGCGCATGGGTTCCCGGGTCAGGCTCTAGACGGAGGCGTGCGCCCTGTCCAGCGCTCCGGACAAGGCTCCCATGCGTGGCGGGCCCTGCCGTTTACCGGAGATCAAGCTTAATGCGACGCCCGCGGGAACAGTGTGGCGGGACTGTGCATTAACCGTTGCGAAGATGAGGCGGCCGACGCCCCATCCATGAAGGAGACGTTAACGTCTTGCCAACGCTTCCGTGGGACGGTGCGCCGAAGCGGGCGTCCTGCGGCCCCAACCCCTTCTCGAAGAGATCTCCCATGCTGAAGCGTATCGCCGTCTTTGCCGTTCTCGTGCTGGGCTATGTGCTGACCGGTGTCGCCCTGAGCGCCGGCACCAACCATGGCGCGCCGCCGATCGTCTCCGCCTCCGAGTGAGGGACGCTCAATTCCAGCTTTCGGCGCCGGGGATCTCCCTGGCGCGGACGGGCTGGGATGAGGTTTGGGCGCGCGGGCGCGGCAAAACCTCATCCCAGACATCGCGACAGCCTCCCGGACCAAAAAGAACGCCGGCCCCCCGAAGGAGTGCCGGCGCAGTTGGCTTGGAGGTGTAAGGCGTCGCCGGAGGGCAGACCCTCCGGCAGATCTCAGTGCCGCGCGGCCATCTTGCCCGTGGAGGCATGAAGGTCCGCCGCCCGCAGGTCGGCCGCGGTGAGCGGCGGGGTCGACAGATGATCGCCGATGCCGGCGGTGGCGGCGCGCTGGCGCACGAGGGCCAGAACCACGTCGAGCGTCGGGGTGGGCACATCCACCATGCGGCCCATTTCCTGAACCACGGTCACCAGCGGATCGATCTCCATGGGGCGCCCGCGCTCCAGATCCTGGAGCATGGAGGTCTTGTGCGCACCCACCGCGCCGGCGCCGTTGATGCGGCGCTCCACGTCCACGCGGAAGCTCACGCCGAGACGGGTGGCGATCTCCTGCGCCTCCAGCATCATCGCCTTGGCCACCGAGCGGGTGTCCGGATCGGCGGCGATCACTTCGAGGGTGGCGTTGGTGAGGGCGCTGATGGGGTTGAAGCAGAGGTTGCCCCACAGCTTCAGCCACATCTCGTCGCGGATGTGATCCACCACCGGCGCGCGCAGGCCGGCGGAATTCATGAGATCGCTCAGGCGCTGGATGCGCTCGGTGCGCTCACCGGACGGCTCGCCGATGGGGAACTTGTCGCCGTAGATGTGCTGGATGACGCCGGGCTCCACCACTTCGGTGGCGGGATAGACGATGCAGCCGATGGCGCGCTCGGGGCGCAGCACGTCCCACTGCTTTCCACCCGGATCGATGCTCTCCAGCGTCCGGCCTTCCAGCGGGCCGCCGTGCTTGTAGAAATACCAGTAGGGCACGCCGTTGACGGCGGTGACGACGCTGGTGTCGTTGCCGAGCAGGGGGCGCATGCGCTCCACCACGCCGGGGACGGAATGGGCCTTGAGGGAGATGAAGACGTAATCCTGCGGGCCGAGCTCCGCCGGATCATCGCTGGCGTTCACGCGGGCGACGCGCTCTTCCCCGTTGATGAGGAGCTTCACGCCGTTCTGTCGCATGGCTTCGAGATGGGCACCACGCGCCACGAGGCTGACCTCCGCGCCGGCATTGGCCAGCTGAACGCCGAGATAGCCGCCGATGGCCCCCGCCCCATAGATGCACACCTTCATTCCAGCGTCTCCTCGTCTTTTGAATGGAATATTTTGTATGCCACCGCGTGACGCGGACGCGGCCTTCGAAGCCGATGAATAAGAGGATAGCCGTGAGATTAATTTCCGTCACGTGGAAAAATGCAGCGCCTGTCGGAAAAATCGTTTTAAAAGCCGGGCCGCCCTCGTCTTCCGCAAGGGCATTTCCGGCTGTGTGAAACGGCCGCGCGCCCTTGCAAAATCAGCGCTGGCGGCAGAAGTTGAGCCCCGTCGGCGGCACGCCGGCCGCTCGCCTGGAGCCCTGAATGCCCGATACGGATCTTGCCCCCCGCCGTCGCGGACGTCCGGCCTCCACGTCGCCGGACGGAGGCGCCGAGGTCCAGTCGCTGGACCGGGCGATCCATCTCCTGCGCATCCTCGCCGAAGCCGACGGCATGAGCCTCACGGACGTGGCCCGCCGCGCGGAACTGCCGGCCTCCACGACCCATCGCCTGCTGGCGACGCTCCAGAAGCGCCAACTGGTCAATCATGATGCGGAAACCGGCCTGTGGACCGTGGGGCTGGGCCTGTTCCGCATCGGCGCGGCCTATCTGCGCATCCGCAAGCTGCCGGACATCGGCCGCCCGGTCATCCGCCGCCTGCTGCATGATGCGGACGAAACGGTGAACCTCTCCATGTTCGACGGCGCCGAACTGGTGGTGGTCGGGCAGGCGGAAGGCCATGCCAGCGTGCGCGCCTTCTTCCGTCTCGGCCAGCGGCTCCCGCTCCACGCGACCGCCGCCGGCAAGAGCATCCTCGCCGCCGCCGGCCCCGCCTTCCGCGGCGCGCTGCTGGCGCAGGTGCGCTACGAGCCGCTGGGCGTGCGCACCCACCGAACCGAGCGCGCCCTCATGGACGACATCGCCCAGATCATCGAGCGCGGCTATGCGGTGGACAATGAGGAGCACACCACCGGCATGCGGGCCGTGGCGGCGGCCATCTACAACGAATGGCGCGAACCCATTGGGGCGGTGTCCGTCTCCGGTCCTTCCGGTCGAATGACGGACGATCGCGTCGCCCGGCTCGGACGCCTCATCACCGCCGCCGCCGACCAGATGACGCGCCTGTATTCCGGCGCCGACGAGACCTTGCCGCCGGATTTCGCGACATATCGCTGACTATGTGCTCAACGGTCATTGATGCGCTCCGCCGTTACATCGTCTTTTCCTGTGGGCACGGTTCAATCCCACCGTTCTTTTGACGATTGGCAGTAAAGGGCGCGCCCGCGGGCGTTGCATCCCGTGGAGGGGAGCGTTTAGGCTTCCGGGCGGCCATCGGAGAGGTTTTCCGGCGGCCTGCGATCCGCTCCGGCCAGAGGGTGGACGTGACCGGGAGGAAAAGCCGAATGTCCCGCGCTCTCATGCGTCGTCTCCACCGATGGTCCCTCGGCGCGCTCGCCGCACTCTGTCTTGCGCCCGCGGCGGCTCAGGCTTGGCAGCCGACGAAGACCGTGGAACTGGTGGTGCCGGCGGGCGTCGGCGGCGGCGCCGACCAGATGGCGCGGGTCATTCAGGGAATCATCCAGAAGCATGGCCTGATGGCGCAGCCCCTGGTGGTGGTGAACCGTCCGGGCGGGGCGGGCGCCCAGGGCTTCCTGGAGATGAAGGGCGCAGCGGGCGACCCCCACAAGATCCTGATCAGCCTGTCCAACGTCTTCACCACACCGCTCGCCACCGGCGCGCCCTTCCGCTGGGACGAACTGACCCCGGTGGCCATGCTGGCGCTGGACGAGTTCATCCTCTGGGTGAACGCCAAGGCGTCCTACAGCGACGTGGCGGGCTTTGTCGCCGCCCTCAAGGCGGCACCCCCCGGTGCCGAGTTCAAGATGGGCGGCACCGGCTCCAAGCAGGAAGACCAGATCATCACCGCTGCCATCGAGCAGAAGACCGGTGGCCGCTTCATTTACGTGCCCTACAAGGGCGGTGGAGACGTGGCGACCCAACTGGTGAAGGGGCAGATCACCGCGTCCGTGAACAATCCCATTGAGGCTGTGACGCAGTGGCGGGCCGGCGAGGTGAGACCGCTCTGCGTCTTCGACGACGAGCGCCTGCCCTATAAGGAGCCCGTGGTCGGTCAGACCTCGTGGGCCGATATCGCCACCTGCAAGGAGGCCGGTCTCGATATCGAATATCTGATGCTGCGCGGCATCTTCGGCCCGCCGCGCCTGACCGCCGATCAGGTCGGTTATTATGTGGAACTTTTCCGCCGGGTGCGCGAGACGCCCGAGTGGAGGGAGTTCATGCAGCGCGGCGCCTTCAACACGAGCGCCCTCACCGGCAATGATTACAAGACGTGGCTCAGCAAGGCGGCGGACAGCCACCGCTCGCTGATGGAAACCGCCGGCTTCATCGTCCGCTGAGGCGTCGGCCGCATTCGGCCTCTCTGAAACAATCGCCCACGTTCAGAGGCATCTAGGGGAGGGGCCGCGGGTCCCTCCCGAGGCTGTGATGGCCTCGGCCGGGCGGCCCTGATCCCCGCAACTCCCCGTCCCCGCTGGATTTTTGCTGCACCGCGCAATTTTTTCCGCGGCGCCCAGGGATTGCGTGCTCTGCTAGCATACAGTACACAGTATTTCACCGACGGCATACGCCCGACAGAAGGCGCCGCCACAGGGAAGGGAACAGGGCTCGTGGATCAGGTCGCAGACACGCCCAAGCTCAATGTCGAACCCCTCGGGGCGAGTTCGAGCCTGCGCGCCTTGGCCTATGATGCTCTTAAGCGGGCCATTACGGAAATGGACATTTACGGCAGCAACACCGACATCCGGCTGGACGAGCGTCAGCTCTCCGAGGATCTCGGCGTGAGCCGGACCCCCATCCGCGAAGCCATGACGGTGCTGGAGCAGGAAGGCTTCGTGCGGTCTGTCCCCCGGCGGGGCATCTTCGTGGTGCGCAAGACCAAGCGCCAGCTGGTGGAAATGATCACCGTCTGGGCGGCGCTGGAAAGCATGGCGGCGCGCCTCGCCGCGACCCGTGCGACGGCGGCGGACCTCGCGTCCCTGCGCAGGCTCTTCAACGATTTCGAGGCCGAACGCCCGGCCGCGCACGTGCCCGAATATTCCAAGGCGAACATCGCCTTCCATCAGGCCATCATCCGCATGGGCGGCAGCGCGCTCATCGTGGACATGACCGAGAACCTGTTCCTGCACATGCGGGCCATCCGCACGGTCTCCATCCAGCAGGACAACCGCTCCGACGTCTCCATGCAGGAGCACATGGCCATCATCGATGCGCTCGAGGCGCGCGACCCCGAGCGCGCCGAGCGCCTGGTGCGCGAGCACACGATGGCGCTGGCCGCTCTCGTGGAGAAGCACGGCCAGTTTCCAGAATAGAGGCCGTTGCGGCCTTTGACGGTCCGCCGGTCCGCCGGCGCCCGACGCTTTGAGATCGCTTTTAGCCGGTATCCGAAGAACATCCGGGAGGACGCGGAATGTCCGCAGTTGCACAGAGGGTCGAAACCGAAGCCGATGCCCAGCAGGAGCTGACCGACGGCTTCCATCTTGTCATCGATGCGCTGAAACTCAACGGCATCGAGACCATCTACGGTGTGCCGGGCATCCCGATCACGGATCTCGGGCGCATGGCGCAGGCCGAAGGCATCCGCGTCGTCTCCTTCCGCCACGAGCAGAATGCGGGCAACGCCGCCGCCATCGCCGGCTTCCTCACCAAGAAGCCGGGCGTCTGCCTCACGGTGTCCGCGCCGGGCTTCCTCAACGGCCTGACCGCGCTCGCCAACGCGACCACCAACTGCTTCCCGATGATCCTCATCTCGGGCTCCTCCGAGCGCGAGATCGTCGACCTGCAGCAGGGCGACTATGAGGAGATGGACCAGCTCGCCATCGCCAAGCCGCTCTGCAAGGCCGCCTTCCGCGTGCTGCATGCGGCCGACATCGGCATCGGCGTCGCCCGCGCCATCCGCGCGG
Organism: Azorhizobium sp. AG788; assembly: GCF_004364705.1. Classification (NCBI taxonomy): domain Bacteria; kingdom Pseudomonadati; phylum Pseudomonadota; class Alphaproteobacteria; order Hyphomicrobiales; family Xanthobacteraceae; genus Azorhizobium; species Azorhizobium sp. AG788. The sequence goes on along the minus strand of NZ_SOBM01000003.1, from coordinate 155,325 downwards.
CCGTTTCCGGCCGTCCCGGTGGCGTCTATCTCGACCTGCCCGCGAAGCTCTTCTCGCAGGTGATGGATGCCGCCGCCGGCGAGAAATCGCTGGTGAAGGTCATCGATCCGGCCCCGGCCCAGATTCCCGGCCCGGCGGCTGTGGATCGCGCCATCAACCTGCTGAAGGGTGCCAAGCGCCCGCTCATCATCCTCGGCAAGGGCGCCGCTTATGCCCAGGCCGACGAGGAAATCCGCGCCTTCATCGAGAAGAGCGGCATTCCCTTCCTGCCCATGAGCATGGCCAAGGGCCTGCTGCCCGACACCCACCCGCAGTCCGCCGGCGCCGCGCGTTCGACCGCGCTGAAGGACTCCGACGTGGTGATCCTGCTCGGCGCCCGCCTGAACTGGCTGCTCTCGCACGGCAAGGGCAAGACCTGGGGCGAGCCCGGTTCCAAGCAGTTCATCCAGGTGGACATCGAGCCGAAGGAGATGGACTCCAACGTCGAGATCGCCGCCCCGCTCGTGGGTGACATCGGCTCGGTGGTCTCCGCCCTGCTCGACCGGATCGACGGCTCCTGGCAGGCGCCGCCCGCGGACTGGATCGAGTCGATCCGCTCCAAGAAGGAAGCCAACATCGCCAAGATGGCGCCGAAGCTTCTCAAGAACTCCTCCCCGATGGACTTCCACGGCGCGCTCGGCTCGCTGAAGAAGGTCATCGCCGAGCGTCCCGACGCGATCCTCGTCAACGAGGGCGCCAACACCCTCGACCTCGCCCGCGGCATCATCGACATGTACCAGCCGCGCAAGCGCCTGGACGTGGGCACCTGGGGCGTGATGGGCATCGGCATGGGCTTCGCCATCGCGGCGGCCGTCGAGACCGGCAAGCCGGTTCTGGCGGTGGAAGGCGACAGCGCCTTCGGCTTCTCCGGCATGGAGGTGGAGACCATCTGCCGCTACGACCTGCCGGTCACCATCGTCATCTTCAACAACAACGGCATCTACCGCGGCACGGACACCGATCCGACCGGCCGCGATCCGGGCACCACGGTGTTCGTGAAGGACAGTCGTTACGACAAGATGATGGAAGCCTTCGGCGGTGTGGGCGTGAACGTCACCACCCCCGACGAGCTCTATCGCGCGGTCAGCGCCGCCATGGACAGTGGCAAGCCGACGCTCATCAACGCCGTCATCGATCCGGCGGCGGGCAGCGAGAGCGGCAACATCGGCAGCCTCAACCCGCAGAGCGTGGTGGTGCGCAAGAAGTGAGCGCGCACTCGGTCTGAAACGACTTCAAGTCACCCCGGGCGGGACCTTCGGGCCCCGCCTTCCTCTCCCCCCGCGTTGACCAACGAACACCCAAGCGTTGCTTAAGGCGCGTGCGGAAAGGATATGAGGGAAGCCATGGGCAAGGCGTTAGACGGCGTCCGCATTCTCGATTTCACCCACGTTCAGTCGGGACCCACCTGCACGCAGCTGCTGGCCTGGTTCGGCGCCGACGTGATCAAGGTGGAGCGCCCCGGCGAGGGCGACGTGACGCGCACCCAGCTGCGCGACGTGCCGAATGCCGACAGCCTCTATTTCACCATGCTGAATTCGAACAAGCGTTCGATCACGCTCGACACCAAGAACGCCGAGGGCAAGAAGGTGCTCGAGGATCTGGTGAAGGTGTGCGACGTGCTGGTTGAGAACTTCGCTCCGGGCGCGCTTGACCGCATGGGCTTCACCTGGGAGCGCCTTCAGGAAATCAATCCCCGCATCATCCTCGCGTCCGTGAAGGGCTTCGGCCCCGGTCCGTTCGAGGACTGCAAGGTCTATGAGAACGTTGCCCAATGCACCGGCGGCGCGGCGTCCACCACGGGCTTCCGCGACGGCCTGCCCATGGTCACCGGCGCGCAGATCGGCGACAGCGGCACGGGCCTCCACCTCGCGCTCGGCATCGTCACCGCCCTCTATCAGCGCGAGCATACCGGCCGCGGCCAGAAGGTGCTGGCGGCCATGCAGGACAGCGTGCTCAACCTCTGCCGCGTGAAGGTGCGCGACCAGCAGCGCCTCTCCCGCGGTCCGCTGCGCGAATACAGCCAGTTCGGCGAGGGCGTGCCCTTTGGCGAGGCGGTGCCGCGCGCCGGCAATGACAGCGGCGGCGGCCAGCCCGGCCGCATCCTGAAGTGCAAGGGCTGGGAGCACGATCCCAACGCCTATCTCTATTTCATCACCCAGGCCCCGGTCTGGGAGAAGATCTGCGACGTGATCGGCGAGCCGACCTGGAAGACCGATCCGAACTACGCGACGGCCGCGGCGCGCCTGCCGCATCTCAATGAGATCTTCACGCGGATCGAAGCCTGGACCATGGCCCACACCAAGTTCGAGGCCATGGAGATCCTCAACCAGTACGACATTCCGTGCGGCCCGATCCTCTCCATGAAGGAGATCATCGAGGACGACTCGCTCTACGCCACCGGCACGCTGGTGGAGGTCGAGCATCCGGTGCGCGGCGCCTATGTCACCGTCGGCAACCCCATCAAGCTGTCGGACAACGACGTGCCGGTGGAGCGCTCACCGCTGCTGGGCGAGCACACGGAGGAAATTCTCGCGACCGTGCTCGGCTTCGATGCCGACCGCATCGCGGAAGTGAAGCATTCCGGCGCGGTGGGGCTGAGCCCCGTGCGCCAGGCGGCCGAATAGGCGCCGAACGTTCTGGTGCCCGCGCCGCAAGGACGGGTGCCGCCGGGCGCGAGCCCGCACGAAGAGGACCTTGGGGCGCTTCGCCGGATGACCTCCGGATCAACGGGGCGCCCTTCGGAACGGCCCGGCCGGCCTGTCCCTCAAGGGCGGGAGGCGGGTCCGCCGTCCGCGGCAGGCTGACCCGGTCAGCCTCCAGGGCGGCAGACCGGCGGCGCGCGGGCCCGCTTGCGAAACGAGACGTCGAGTTCGGCTAAGCCAACCCCAGTAGTGGCCTTGTCCGGTGCGATCCGTTCTCTTCCGCAATGGGCCCGATCCGCTTGCTGCCATCAGAAGAGTCGTGACGCCAGCAGTTCGCTTCCGCGCGACGCGCGAAGCAAGACGTTGAAAGGGAGAATGCACATGTCGAAGCCACTCGAGGGTATCAAGATCATCGACTTCACCCATGTGCAGGCCGGCCCCGCCTGCACGCAGCTGCTGGCCTGGTTCGGCGCTGACGTGATCAAGGTGGAGCGTCCGGGCGCCGGCGACGTGACCCGCAGCCAGCTGCGCGACATTTCCAACGCCGACGCGCTCTACTTCACCATGCTGAACTCCAACAAGCGCTCGCTCACCCTGGACACCAAGACCCCCCAGGGCAAGGAAGTGCTCACGAAGCTCATCAAGGAGAGCGACGTGCTGGTGGAGAACTTCGGTCCCGGCGCGCTGGACCGCATGGGCTTCACCTGGGAGCACATCAAGGAGCTCAACCCCGGCATGATCGTCGCCTCGGTGAAGGGCTTCTCCGACGGCCACCACTATGAAGACCTGAAGGTGTACGAGAACGTCGCGCAGTGCGCTGGCGGCGCCGCCTCCACCACCGGCTTCTGGGATGGCCCGCCCACCGTTTCGGCGGCTGCGCTCGGTGACAGCAACACCGGCATGCACCTCGCCATCGGCATCCTCACGGCGCTGCACGCCCGCAACAAGACCGGCAAGGGCCAGAAGGTCGCCGTGTCCATGCAGGACTCCGTCATCAACCTCTGCCGCGTGAAGCTGCGCGACCAGCAGCGCCTCGACCGCGTCGGCTACCTCGAGGAGTATCCGCAGTATCCGCACGGCACCTTCTCGGATGTCGTGCCGCGCGGCGGCAATGCGGGCGGCGGCGGCCAGCCCGGCTGGGTGCTGAAGTGCAAGGGCTGGGAGACCGATCCCAACGCCTACATCTACTTCACCATCCAGGGCCATGCCTGGGCCCCCATCTGCCGCGCCCTCGGCAAGGAAGAGTGGATCGACGATCCGGCCTACAACACGGCGGAAGCCCGTCAGGACAAGATCTTCGAGATCTTCGCCTTCATCGAGGCCTGGCTCGCGGACAAGACCAAGTTCGAGGCGGTGGACATCCTGCGCAAGTTCGACATCCCCTGCGCGCCGGTGCTCACGATGAAGGAGATCGCCAACGATCCGTCCCTGCGTGAGAGCGGCACCATCGTGGAAGTCGATCACAAGCAGCGCGGCAAGTACCTCACCGTCGGTTCGCCCATCAAGTTCTCGGACATGACGGTGGAAATCACCGGCTCGCCGCTGCTGGGTGAGCACACCGACGAAGTGCTGGCCGACCTCGGCTATACCCCCGAGCAGATCAAGGCCCTGCACGAGGCGCGCGCGGTCTGATTGGCGCATCCGGCCGACCGGGTCGATGGACCCGGCCGACCCCGCGTTCGGCCCGCCGCGATAGCGGCGGGCCTTTTCTTCCGGGACGCAGCGACCGCGCGGACCGGCCTGTATCCGATCCTGTTCGACCCCGGCGCGACGGGTTTTCCGCGCGGGGCACGGGCCTGCCGGCTGCCTGAGGCGCCGCGCCCGACTTTTCCGCCCTCAGGGCACCCCATCACTCACCGACCATCGCACCGTCTGCCGCCCGCATCCTGTGGGCGCCTGCCGCAGGGGCCCTCTCGCAAAGTTCCGCCTGCCATCCCATGTTGAGGGGGCCGCGCGCTCGCGCGGCGCAGGAGGGAAGGATGATTGCGATTGCGGTGCTGCTCCCCTGGCTGGCGCTCATGCTGCGCGGCCGGATCTTTCAGGGGATCCTGTGCCTGGTGCTCCAGATCACGCTGATCGGCTGGCTGCCGGCGGCCATCTGGGCGGTGGTGGTTGTGAACAACGACAATGAGGAACGCCGGCATCGCGAGCTGATGGCGAGCCTCAACGGCCAACGCACGCGCTGACGCCGCCCTCCCGCGGCGGGCGCCACGGGAGGGACATCATGGCAAAATGGGTGCGGTTCACGGATGGTGCGGCGACGGGCTTCGGCCGCGTCGAGGGCGACCAGATCGCGGTACATGCGGGCGACATGTTCGGCACGGCGCAGCCGACGGGCGAGACCCGCCCGCTCGCGGGCGCGCAACTCGCCGCGCCCTGCGATCCCACCAAGATCATCGCGCTGTGGAACAACTTCCACGGCCTCGCGGCCAAGCTGAACGTGGCCGAGCCGGCCGAGCCGCTCTATCTGCTGAAGTCCACCACGACCGTCGCCGCCCCTGATGCCGAAGTGCGCCGTCCGCCGGCCTATTCGGGCAAGACGGTCTATGAGGGCGAACTCGGCATCGTCATCGGCAGGACCGCCCGCAACATCAGCGAGAACGAGGCGGCCGAACACATCTTCGGCTACACGATCGTCAACGATCTGACCGCCGCCGACATCCTGAACAAGGATCCCACCTTCCCGCAGTGGGCGCGGGCGAAGGGCTTCGACGGCTATGGTCCGTTCGGCCCCTGGATCGTCACCGACCTCGATCCCGCCACGGCCAGCGTGCGCACCGTGCTCAACGGCGCCGAGCGGCAGAACTATCCGCTCTCGGACATGATCTTCCCGCCGGCGAAGCTGGTGGCGCTGCTGTCGCAGGACATGACACTCAATCCGGGCGATCTGATCGCCTGCGGCACGTCCATCGGCGTCGGCTCCATGAAGGAGCCGCGTAACGAGGTGGACGTCAGCATCGATGGCATCGGCACGCTGCGCACCATCTTCGTGCAGTAGCCGCCGTGTTGGCGGGACCGCGGGCGGGTGTCCGCGCGCGGTCCGCAAGCCCTGAGGTAAGGAGCTTCAGCCCCCCAGTTCTTCCTTCAGGATTTCGAGGCGCAGCCATTCTTCCTCGGCCGCCTCGATGTCCGCATGGATCTTGCCGAGCGCGGTGCTCGCCTTCTCGAAGGCGGCGGGGTCCTTGGCATAGAGGTACGGGTCGGCGATCTTCTTTTCCAGCACCGCCGCGTCTGCCCTGAGCTTGTCCAGCGTCTTGGGCAGGGTTTCGAGGGCGTGCTTCTCGGCAAAGCTCAGGCGGCGCTTGGCCTCCTTCGGCTTGCCCGCGGCGGGCGCCGCCGCTGGGGACGCCTTACCCTCGGCTTTCGCCTTGGCCTTGGCTTCCACGCCGTGGCCGCGCTGGTTCACCATATCCGAATAGCCGCCGGCATATTCGGAGAAGACGCCATCGCCCTCCGCCGCGATCACCGAGGTGACCGTGCGGTCGAGGAAGTCACGGTCGTGGCTCACCAGAATGACCGTGCCGGGATAGTCGGCCACCATCTCCTGCAAGAGGTCCAGCGTCTCGAGGTCGAGATCGTTGGTCGGCTCGTCGAGCACCAGCAGGTTGGACGGCAGGGCCAGAGCGCGCGCCAGCATCAGCCGGCCGCGCTCGCCGCCCGAGAGCACGGAGAGGGGCGAATTGGCCTGCTCGGGCGTGAAGAGGAAGTCCTTCAGATAACCCATCACGTGCTTGGGCTGGCCGCCGACCATCACCGTATCGCTGCCCCCGCCGGTGAGGGCATCGCGCAGCGTGGTCTCGGGGCGGAGCGCCGCGCGCTTCTGGTCCAGCGAGGCGATCTCGAGATTGGAGCCCAGCTTCACCGACCCGCTGTCCGGCTTCAGCGTGCCGATCAGCATCTTGAGCAGCGTGGTCTTGCCGGCGCCGTTGGGGCCGACGATGCCGATGCGGTCGCCCCTCGCGATGCGGGTGGAGAAGTCGCGCACCACGCTCACGCCGTCGAAGGCCTTGGCGATGGCCCTCGCCTCGATCACCAGCTTGCCGGAGGTCTCCGCCTCGGTGACCGTGATCTTCACATTGCCCTGGGCGCGGCGCACCTCGCGACGGTCCTTGCGCATGGCGTGCAGGTCGCCGAGGCGGCGCACATTGCGTTTGCGCCGGGCGGTGACGCCATAGCGCAGCCAATCCAGCTCCGCGACAATCTTGCGGTCGAGCTTGTGGCGGTCGGTTTCTTCCTGCTCCAGCACCTGATCGCGCCAGGCCTCGAAGGCGCCGAAGCCCTGATCGAGCCGTCGCGTGGTGCCGCGATCGAGCCAGACGGTGGCGCGGGAGAGGTTTTCGAGGAAGCGCCGGTCATGGGAGATCAGCACGAGGGCCGAGCGCAGGCTCTTCAGCTCGCTTTCCAGCCACTCGATGGCGGGCAGGTCGAGATGGTTGGTCGGCTCGTCCAGCATGAGGACGTCCGGTTCGGGCGCGATGACGCGCGCCAAGGCCGCCCGGCGGGCTTCGCCGCCAGACAGATGCGCCGGGTCTTCCTGACCCGTCAGGCCGAGCTGCTCCAGCAGATACTGGGCGCGATAGTGGTCGTCGCCCGGCCCGAGACCGGCTTCCACATAGGCCAAGGTGGTCGCGAAGCCGGTGAAATCCGGCTCCTGCGGCAGATAGCGGACGGTCGCGCCCGGCTGGAAGAAGCGCGTGCCGTCATCCGGCTCCAGCAGGCCCGCCGCCACCTTCAGCAGCGTGGACTTGCCCGAGCCGTTCCGGCCCACGAGGCACAAACGCTCGCCCGGGGCCACGGAAAGCTCCGCGCCGTCGAGGAGAGGCGTCGCGCCAAAGCGCAGGTGAATGTCTTGCAGCAGGACGAGAGGAGGAGCCATGGCGCGGAATTAGCCTTCCTTGCGCGTGAACGCAAAGGCTGTCTCCGCAGGACCGCCTGTCCTGCTGCTCGCACGGCTTCGCCCGCGCGCATCCTCTGAAACGACCGCGCCCCGGCGCGGGCAGGCATCTCCCCGAAGCGGGCGGACCATGGCCACCGACTGCCGGCCGGTTTGCACGAGGTCCGCGATCCTTCCGGGCGATCGCTACCCGCACTTAAACCGCGAACCACCGGACGAGATCCGTCGAACGCGGCAGGAGCGCATGACGCCGCCTTTCGGGCGAACGGCCTCGTCGAGGAAGGGACGATCAGCCTGCACTGAGGCAGATCATGCCGCGTTCCGTCGACGGGACGCACGCGCCCGAGGGACGGCTGGTGGGGCTCAGCACCCCACGCCGTTTGCGATGAGGATGATCAGTGGAGGGTAGCTTCGCCGCGAAGCTTGGTGATCTGATCCTTCAGAGCCAGCTTCTTGCGCTTCATTTCCGCAAGCTTGGCGGGATCGGCGGCCGGGCTGGCCATCTCGCGGTGGATTTCCGACTCAAGGGCTGCGTGACGACGCTGCAGCTCCTGCAAGTGCGACTGGACGGACATTCTTGGCGTCTCCCTGTCTGCAACGAAGGTCATCCTGTCATGGAGACGGCAAAGAGTCGACTGTCACGGGAGCGACTGAGACGGATGGCCGCTTGCAGGTGCGCAAGGCCGTGCGTTATTCGAAAGGTTCTCGGCTTCAGCGGGGCGCGGCGGAACGGAATGACCAGTGAGGACGAGCGGGAACTGACGGCGTTGTTGGAACGCCTGCGTCAGGAACACCGGGATCTGGATTCGGCCATCGAGGCTCTGACCTCCGTGACCGGCTCCGACGTGTTGCAGATTCAGCGGCTGAAGAAGCGCAAACTGCAGCTCAAGGACCGCATATCACATCTTGAGGATCAGCTGTTTCCAGACATCATCGCGTGAGCGCGGGCGGCGTCCGAAGCGCGGCGTGGCTCAGAGCTGCCGGCTGAGGTTTTCCGCGAACGACAGGATGTGCGCGCGCATCACCGCCTCCGCGCCTTCTGCGTCACGGGCGGAAATGGCGGCGACGATGCCGGCATGCTCCTCCACCACCCGTGCGTGGTGCTGGTGTTCGCGCAGGGAGAGGAACCACACCCGCTGCGAGCGGTCGTGCAGGTTGCTCAGGATGTCGCTCAGGACCGCATTGCCGGCCGCGCTGGCGAGCGCCGCGTGGAAGCGCCGGTCGAGCACCATGAGCGTCTCGATGTCGCTGTCGCGGGCCGCCTTGTGGCTTTGGTCGAGTGTGTCGTTGAGGACGCTGAGCACCGCCTGGTCCGCCCGCTCGGCGGCGAGCCGCGCGCAGAAGCCCTCGTTGAGGAGGCGCACGTGCACCATGTCGCGGATCTCGTCGGCGGTGATGGGGCGCACGATGATGCCCTTGCGCGGCAGCACCTCCACGAGCCCGTCCCGCATGAGCCGGTCGAAGGCTTGTCGCACGGGCGTGCGCCCGAGGCTCAGGGAGGACGAGACGACCGCCTCGCTCAGCGCCTCTCCCGGCCGGTAGAGGCCGCGGATGATGCGCTGCTTGATGATGTCATAGGCTTCTTCGCGCAGCGAGCGCGGCGCCGCTTCGGCTTCAAGCGAGCGGAAGGAGGCGCCGCGTTCCAGCATGTCAGCCCACCACGGGCAGCACGGCCACGTCATAGCCGTGGCGGATGGTGCGCTTGAGGATCGGGTCCTCGATCTCGAACTCGAAGCGCTCGGCCGGGCGGATGCCGCCGATGGCCGCCAGCGTGCCGCAGAACATCACCGAGCCGCCCTTGAGATCGGCCGCCGGGAAGCCGCCGAGGATCTCCTCCGGGGGCAGCATCGCGTTCACCGAACCTTCCTGATAGAGCACCTTCTCGCCGTTGATGACGGCATAGGAGCGCAGGATCAGGCTGTCCCAGTGCGGCAGCACCTCGTCGAGGGACCACAGCTCGGATGCCACCGGCTTGTCGCACATCTGCTTGGAGACCGTGATGTTGTAGGTCTCGACCTTGCGGTCCGTATGGTCGGAGCCGATGCCCAGATAGCGCTTGCCGTCGGCGAGCACGATCATGAATTCGATCTCGCCGGAGGAATCCGGGCCCGTGTTCTCGATGGCGCCGGCCGTGGTGAGGCGGGCAGCGGAGACGCGGTAGTAGATCGGGGTGGAGGCGGGACGCGGCACGCCGAGCTCTTCCAGCTCGTGGATGTGCTTCTCCAGCGCGACCTTGTCGCGGCCGGTCCAGCCGGCGATGACCGCCGTGCGGATCAGCAGGGTTTCCTCGAAGCTGCGGCCGTCGGCATGGATGGTGAAGGTGAGGGCGGTGCCCGTCATGTTCGCTTCCTGAGTACGCGGAAAAAGAAGTGGGACCGGCAGCAAGGGGAGAGAGGGCGCTGCCGGTCCCGCCCGTATGCCTTATTCAGGCATGCGGGTGTCCAGCAAGGTCCACTTTCCGCCCTTGACCTCGAGAATGTAGACCGGCTTCACCGCATCGCCGTCACGGAAGGAGATCTTGCCCTCCAGGGCCTCGAAATCCTTCATCTTGGCGAGCGCGTCGCGCACGCCCGTGCGCTCGGCCACGAGCTTGGCCTTGTCCCCGGTCACGGCGGCGCGCTTCATCGCCTCTGCATAGAGATAGACGATGTCATAGACGGCGGCGTCCATCTGGTTCGGCTCGGTGCGCGGCAGGCCGGCGGCCTTGGTGCGCTTGCCGAACTCGGCCGCGAAGGCCTTGGTCTTGTCGTTCACCTCGGGGAAGAAGGTGGTGCCGATGGTGAGGTTCTCGCCTGCGCCGTCCATGCGCTTGGGCAGTTCGGGATCGGCGATGGTGGTGCCGCCGATGACGCGGGTGGAGACGCCCTGGCGCTTCAGTTCCTTGGCAAGGTTCACCGCGCCTTCCGGCGGCGACCCGAGGCCGACGATGTCGGGGGCCATTTCCTTCAGCTTGGAAACCTGCGGGGAGAGGTCGAAGGCGGCGAGCTGGAAGTCCACCGAGCCCTTCATGGGCACGGAATACTTCTCGAACAGCTTGGGCACCACGAGGGTGCCGATGGACTTCGACACCACGTCGTCCGTCGCATAGGCGGCGGCACCGGAAGCGGCGGGCAGCTTCTTGTCCTTGATGGACGTCATTACCTGGTCGAGGACGATGCCCTCGTCCGTGGTGTTGCGGAAGCCGTAGGAGAAGCCCTTGGTGAGGCCGGGGGCCGAGGAGGCCATGGACATCTGCGCGATGCCGGAGCGCTCGCCCACGGGGAAGGTGGTGCGCACCTCGGAGGAGGAGAACGGGCCGATGACGGCGAGCGCAGAATCGTCCTCCGCAAAGCGGCGGAGCGCGGTGGTGGCCTGCTTGGGATCGCCGGCGGTGTCGAACTTCACCACCTTGATCTTCTTGCCGTTGATCCCGCCCTTGGCGTTGATCTCCTCCACAGCGAGATCGACAGCGATCTCGTTGGTGTTGGCGAGGCTCACATAAGGGCCGCTCTTGGCCATCATGTAACCGAGCACCAGCTCATCGTCGGCCGCGCGGGCCATGGCGGCCGCCGAGACGGCTGCGAGAAGCGTTGCACCGAAAACCAGCGACTTCTTCATGAACCGGGCTCCTTCTGAAAAGATGATCGTCAGCGCGTTTACGCGTGTTGGGCTTGGGCGTGGCTGCCCTCGCCGAGATAGGCTTCCTGCAGGCGCGGATCGGCGGCGAGCGTCGCGGGATCGCCCGCCATCACCACCCGGCCGAGCTCCAGAACGGTCGCATGATGGGCGCAGGCGAGCGCCTTGCCGGTGTTCTGCTCGACCAGCAGCACCGAAAGGCCGTCGCGGTTCAGTTCGCGGATGAGGTCGAACAGTTTCGAGACGAAGAGGGGCGAGAGGCCCAGCGAGGGCTCGTCGAGCATCATCAGCCGGGGTTTCGCCAGCATGGCGCGGCCGATGGCCAGCATCTGCTGCTCGCCGCCCGAGAGGCAGGAGGCGAGCATGTGCCGCCGCTCCGCCAGATTGGGGAAGCGATCGTAGATGGCGTCCATCTCCGTTCGCACCTTCTGCGTGTCGGCGCGCATGTGGGCGCCCAGCAGCAGGTTTTCCTCCACCGAGAGCGAGATGAGGATGCGCCGGCCTTCCGGCACCAGCACGAGGCCGCCGCCAATGCGGGTGTGCGGCGGCTCGCGCGTCACGTCGCGGCCGGCGAAGGCGATGCCGCCGGCCTTCGGAGGCACGGCGCCGAGGATGGCCCGGAGCAGGGTACTCTTGCCGGCGCCGTTCGCGCCGAGCACGGTGACGATCTGGCCTTCCTCCACCCGCAGGTCCACGCCCCGCAGCGCGTTGACGCGGCCATAGGCGACTTCGAGGCCGGAGACTTCGAGCAGCGCCATGCCCCTCACTCCTCGTCCGTGCCGATATAGGCCTCGCGGACCTTCGGATCCTTGCGCACGTCCGAGAGCCGCCCCTCGGCGATCTTCTCGCCGAAATTGAGCACCACCACATTTTCGCAGATGCTGTCCACGAAGTGCATGTCGTGCTCGACGATGAGCAACGTCAGCCCGCGCGCCGCGAGGGCATTGAGATGATCGCGCAGCGCGTTGGTCTCGCTCGGATTGAGGCCGGCGGCCGGCTCGTCCAGCATCAGCACGTCGGCACCGGCGAGCGTCGCACGCACGAGATCGATGCGCTTGCGCACGCCATAGGGCAGCGCGCCCACGGTCTCGTCCGCATACTGGCCAAGGCCGCTTTCCTCCAGCGCTGCGCGGGCCTCGCGCTTCCAGCGATGGTTGGGAATGATCCGGTAGGGCGTGAGCAGCGCCGCGAGCGAGGAAGCCCGCACATGCTGGCCCACCAGCAGGTTCTCCAGCACGGAGAGGTGCGGCATCAGGCGGATGTTCTGGAACGAGCGCGCGACGCCCGCCCGGATGCGTCGGCGGGAGGGCAGCCGCGTCACGTCTGTGCCGTTCACATGGATGGACCCGCCGTCCACGCCATAGACGCCGCTGACCAGATTGAAGACCGTGGTCTTGCCCGCGCCGTTGGGGCCGATCAGGGCCGTGGCGCGGCCCTTGGGCACGGTGAAGGACAGGTTGCGGATGGCCCGCACCCCGGCGAAGGATTTCTCGAGGCCGGAGAGGACGAGTGCCGGCGTGCTCATGCGGCTGCTCCCGGCTTGCGGCGGAACACGCGGAAGAGCGAAGCGGTCACCAGCCCCTGCGGACGCAGCGCCATGAAGATGATGATGAAGAAGGCGAAGAGCGCATAGCGCCACTGGTCGGAGGCGCGCAGCACTTCCGGCACCAGAGTGAAGAAGATGGCGCCGGCGAGCGGCCCCCACACCGTCTGCACGCCGCCGAACAGCACATAGAGGACGGTGAAGACCGAGAGCAGCACGTTGAAGTGCTGGGCCTCGATGAAGCTGTAATGGTGCGCGTAGAAGGCGCCGCCGAAGCCGGCCACCGCCGCGCCGAGCGCGAAGGCGGAGACCTGGATGCCGCGCACCGAGATGCCCATGAGATCGGCCACCGTGGGATCGCTCTTCACGGCGGTGAGATAGAGGGCATAGCGGGTGCGCGAGAGCAGCAGCATGACGAGCACGACGCCCACCGTGGCGGCGAACACCACGGGCGGAGCGGCATAGGTCGCCACCGGATAGCCGGCGGCGGCGCCCACCACGTCGAGATTGAGGAAGATCGCCGCGATCACCTGGCCGAGCGCGAAGGTGGCCAGCGCCAGATAGATGCCATGGGTGCGCAGCACCGGGATGCCGATGATGAGCCCCACGAGGCCGGCCGCCGCGCTGCCGGCGGGAATGGCGGTCCAGAGCGACCAGCCGAGTTCATTGGTGAGATAGGCCGCCGCATAGGCGCCGATCGCCATGAAGCCGGCGATGCCGAGATTGAGCTGGCCGGCGGCGAGCGGCAGATACACCGCATAGGCCGCCATGATGTTGAAGGACAGGACGACGAGGACGCCGGTGAGATAGCCGCTCATCACAGCTTCTCCCGTGCCGGCGGGCGGCCGAAGAGACCTTGCGGCCGCAGGATCAGGATGGCGAGCAGCAGGCCATATACAGTGATGTTCACCACATCCGCACCGATGAGACTGATGGAAAGCACCTCGGCGAGGCCGATCAGCAGGCCACCGATGACCGCGCCCCAGATGGAGCCCATGCCGCCGATGATCATGGCGGCGACGCCCTTGAAGCCGATGCCCTCTCCCATGAAGGGCGACACCTGCTGGTAATTGACCGCGAACAGCAGTCCGCCGAGCGCAGCCAGCAGCGCGCTGGCCACGAAGAGCTGCGGCACGAGGCTCTGGATGTTGATGCCCATGAGCAGCGCGGTCTCGCGGCTCTCCGCCACCGTGCGGATGCGGCGCCCGGTATTCGTGGTGCGCAGGAACCAGGAGAGCCAGGCCACCAGCGCCAGCGAGATGGCGAGCGACACCATCTGCGCGATGCCGACGACGAGGCCGCCGATGCGCAGGTTCATATCGGGGAACAAGGCAGGGAAGGCCTGCTGGTCCGACCCGTAGCGGATGAGGACGAGGTTCTCCAGCAGCACCAGGAAGCCGAGCGAGGAGACGAGCGGCACTTCCGGATCGCCACCCTGCATGCGGCGGTAGGCGAGGCGCTCCACCAGCAGGGACACGAAGGCGGCGATCAGCAGCGCGCCGCCCGCCGCCACCAAGAAGGGCCAGCCGAGCTTCAGGAAGCCGAAGGCCGCCATGCCGCCCAGCATGAACAGGCCGGGAAGCGAGAAATTGAGAAAGTTCAGGACGCCGATGGCAAGGGTGAAGGCCACTGCCACGAGCATGTAGATGGCACCGAGCATCAGGCCGTTGATGATCTGCTGCGTCAGCATGGACGGCGCGGCCCCTCTCCGCGCGGCGGTCATCGCCGCCGCAGGAATGCAAGTAATTTAGGTAACAAGCAAAGCTAATTGTCGCGTCCGGTCAAGCTGAAATTTCAGGCGGATTTCAGCCTCCGGGACGGGCAGAGCCGTCTCCGGCTTGCGGGCGTTGACGTTAGGGAGGGGGAAGTGGCGCGCTTTTAAGCCCGCGGTCCCAAGAGGGAGCGGGGGACACGCGGCAACGGTCGGTCAGAGGGGGCTGAAGCAGCCGGAGCTGGCGCGCTGGGGCGGGTGGTGATTCCGCGATGTGCGATGGATGCGCTTCAGCGGGCGTCAGGTGTCGGCCCGAAAAGTAGACGAAGCGTGCCTCGCCGTGCGCGCCGCCGCTCGCTGAGCCTGCATCGTCAAGAAGGACGGACGCGGAGCGGCGCCGTCCGCACGACGGCGTCTGCGCTCCGCCATTTCACGTCGAGTACGAGAGGGGTGCGCTACAGATCCTGAGCGCGATGCAGCCCCTGCCAGTCCATCAGGCAGGCAGGGGCCGAGGGTCGTAACCCGTTGGATCGCGCGCTCAATAAAGCGTCGAGCGCCGGCGGGTCGGTGAGGGCATCGAGGAAGTTCTGCGCCCAATGATCGATGGTGTTGGTGTTGAGCACGGTCATCATCCGCGCGTGGCGGTCCCGGCGTTCGGCGAGCGGCATCTCCAGCGCGCGCCGGAGCGCCGAGGCGACGCCTTCCACCTCATGCGGGTTCACCATGAGCGCACCGCCGCCCATCTCGGCCGCCGCCCCGGCAAACTGCGAGAGCAGCAGCACGCCGGGGTCCTCCGGATCCTGCGCGGCCACGAACTCCTTGGCGACGAGGTTCATGCCGTCGCGCAGCGGCGTTACCATGGCCACGTCCGCCGTCCGGTAGAGGCCGGCGAGGGCTGAGCGGGAATAGGTCTTGTTCACATAGCGCAGCGGCGTCCACGAGACGTCGCCGAATTCGCCATTGATCTGCCCCGCCTTGGTGGAGACATAGCGGTCCATCTCCGCATATTCCGGTACGGAGGTCCGGCTCTTGGGCGTGATCTGGACGAAGGTCACGCGCTCGTGCCATTCCGGGGCGGTGCGCAGCAGCGTCTCGAAGGCTTCCAGGCGGTTCGGGATACCCTTGGAATAATCGAGCCTGTCCACCCCCAGCACCATCTTCTTGCCGGTGAGGCTGGCCCGGAAATCCTTCATGAAATTGGTGCGCATGGCGTGGCGGGCGCGGCGTGCGAAGCTCTCCGTCTCTATGGCGACAGGGAAGGCGCCGATGCGCACACGGCGGCCGGCGATCTCATAGGAGGTGCCGTCATTGGCGGGGCGGGCGCCGCGGCCTTCCAGATAGCGGCCGAAATTGTCCCTGTCGCTCTCGGTCTGGAAGCCGACGAGGTCGTAATGCACCAGCGAGCCGACGATCTCGCCATGCCGTGGCAGGGTCTGGATGAGGTCGGGCGGCGGCAGGGGAATGTGCAGGAAGAAGCCGATGCGGTTCTTGTGCCCGCGCTCCCGCAGATACCGGGCCAGCGGCATCATGTGATAGTCGTGGACCCAGATGATGTCGTCTTCCTCGATAATCTTGGAGACGTGCTCGGCGAAGTTCTTGTTGACCCGGATGTAGCCGGACAGGTCCGAGCGCACGAACTCCGCCAGATCCACGCGGTAATGCAGGATCGGCCACAGCACCCGGTTGGCGAAGCCGTTGTAATATTCCTGGTAGTCATCCTCCTTGAGGTCCACCACGGCATATTTCACGCCGTTCCGCATGGAAATCGCGGGCTGGTCGGAGGGCTGCTCGGTGATCTTGCCGCTCCAGCCGAACCAGATGCCCGAGCGCTCCTTGAGCGCCGCATTCACGGCGACGGCCAGTCCGCCGGCGGAGACCTTGCCTGCCTCGGGGACGGCAACGCGATTGGAGACGACGATCAAGCGCGACACGGGTCACTCCTCCGGCTGTTGGGCGACAAGGGTGGCGAGCAGGGCGCGCACGTCCTGCGCTTCGGGCAGCACCAGATCGGCGACGGGAAGGTTGCGGCCGACGGAGACGGCGATGCCGCCCATCTGCGAGACGGCAGCGAAGGCGGCCTCGTCCGTCACGTCGTCGCCGATGAAAACGGGGGTCCGCCCCGCAAAGCCCGGCGCCGCCATGAACTGGCGCACCGCCACGCCCTTGTCGCAGCCGGCGCGTTTCACTTCGAACACGAGCCGGCCCGGCAGCAGGGACAGGCCGGGATAATCGGTGACGATCTGCTCCAGCGCGATCTGGAGGTCGGGGCCGATCTGCGGGGCGAGGCGGTAATGAACCGCGATGCTGCTGCCCTTGTCCTCCATCAGCACGCCGTCGAGATCGCGCGCCAGACGGCTGATGCGCGTTCCGGTCTCCGGCGGCAGCGTGGCGCTCTGCTGGGCAACAGGCGCCTCGGGCGCGAGGCGGATCTCGCCGCCATGGACGCCGGCGGCCGCCAGCTTCAGGGGCGAGAAGAGGGCGTCGAGCCCGGCTACCGTGCGGCCGCTGACCAGGGCGAGCGCACCATCGGCGGCGGTCTTCAGGGTTCCGAGCGTGGTCAGGAGCCCGCTCGGCACGGTCACCGCATCGGGATGGATGGCGATGTCGATCAGCGTTCCGTCCACATCGAGGAAGAAGGCACAGGTGCGCGGGTCAAACAGACGCACCGCATCAGGTCGCGACGGACGGCCTTCTTCCTTCGGTACCGAAGTAACATGCATGAAAGCCTCGTGGGAATAATCCTGTTCGGGTAACGTGACGCCTACGCCAAGGTTCCCCCAAAACTTCTCCGCGCTTTCGCCACAGATGATTGAACGTCATGTCGAGCCGTGTGCTGCGGGGTGATTCAGCCGATGCTGGCGCGCCCGTTTCAACTGAGTCATTTCAAGCTGAGCCGTCGCGGGAACCTCCGCCGTGCCGCCGCGTTTTTCCGGCGAGACACAAGGAGACTTCAGCCATGTTTGGACACGGATCCCACGCCAACGACATCTCCCGCCAGCTTGACGCCCTGAAAGCGGACGTCGTCCGCCTCGGCGAAGCTCTGGCCGAGGCTGCCGAGGATCGCTCCCGCGGCCCGCGCCGGCAGGCGGCCCGCTATGCCGGCCGGATGTTCGACGCCGCCGAGGATCAGGCGAGCTATCTGGCGTCCAATGGCCTGAGCATGGCCCGCGAGGGTGGACGTGTGGCGGCCGAGCATCTCGCGCGCACGGCGCACCGCGCCGAGCGTGTGGTGGCTGAGAACCCCGGGCGTGCGGTGGTTGCCGCTGCGGCGGTCGGCCTCACCGTGGGCGCGCTGCTGTTCGCCTTCTCCGGTTCCGATCGCCGCCGCTGAGGTTTGGGGGACATCATCCGACGGCGTGGCGGTTACGCGCCGTCACAAAACGCACTTGATTGTGAAGTTGATGTCCCACAGCCCGGATGAAGCTTCGGAACGGCCATGCGCGTTGCGGTGTTTCATCCTCCAGCTGACTTATGGTTAGCTCGGGATCGGGTCATGTCACGATGGCGCTTCGCGGCGACCTGCGGGACGGGTATCCGAAGGGAGGTCTGGTCGGCGCATTGCGCGGGCCGATGTGATACGGGCAATGAGCAAGCCGGCCGCGCCGGGAACGCCGAAGGAGTAAAGTCATGAAGGGTGCTGTGATCGTCGTCGCTGCCGCGTTGGCCCTCGCCGGCTGCAGCCAGTATTCGGAATCGGATCGCGCCGTGGGCGGCGGTCTGCTGGGTGCCGGTGCCGGCGCCCTGATCGGTGGCGCGGCCACGGGCAATGCCACGGGCGCGCTCGTCGGCGGCGCTCTGGGTGCGGCGACGGGTGCCGTTGTGGGCGCGGCGACCACGCCGAACGCCTGCTGGGCGCGCGACGCCTACGGCAATGCCTATCAGGTGCGCTGCCCCTGATTCGACAGGGTCACTTCAAGGTTCGAGACGGGGCGCTTCGGCGCCCCGTCGTTTTTGTGAGCCTCGGTGGCTCAGATCTGGGCCAGCAGCGCCTGGGCGGACGAGGCGTCGGCCTTCGAGGGCACGTCCTCGACGTTCAGCACCTTCACCACGCCGTCTTCCACCAGCATGGAATAGCGCTTCGAGCGCAGGCCGAGGCCCACCGCCGACCCGTCGAAGAACAGGTCGAGCGCCTTGGCGAAGTCGCCATTGCCATCGGAGAGGAAGAGCACCTTTCCGTCCGCGCCAGAGGCCTGCTCCCAGGCGCCCATGACGAAGGGGTCGTTCACGGACACCACGGCGATGGTGTCGATGTTCTTGGCCTTGATCTCCTCGGCGCGGGAGACATAGCCCGGCAGGTGGTTCTTGTGGCAGGTGGGCGTGAAGGCGCCGGGCACCGCGAAGAGAACCACGCGCTTGCCCTTGAAGACCTCATCGGTGGTCTTCGGCACCGGGCCATCGGACGTGGACACGCGGAAGGTGACGTTGGGCAGGCTGTCGCCGACCTGAATGGGCATCTCGAACTCCGCTGGTTGGGCGGCCCCTTTGGAGCGTCGCCGATCTGGCGCCGTCCGGCCGTGCGCCGGAGGCGGGCCGGGCTTGGCCGGCGCAGCGGAGAATAGGTCGTTTTGACCGCAAGGAAAGCGCCAATCGGCGGCTCACGCGCCGGGAATCGCGGTCGTGGTTTCAATGGCCTTCGCCCCGTCCACAAGCGTCAGCGTCAGCTTGCTGCCGGGCAGGCGCGCATCGGACGGAACGCCGAGCAGCGGCAGGGTGAAGCGCACTGTCTCGCCGGCGCCCGGCTGGCGTTCGGGAATGGGCAGCGCCCAGGTGTCATCCGGCCCTTCCACCAGGAGCACGGCCTCCGCAGAGGCCCGTGCCGTGATGATGAGGCGGGGCGGGGTCGTCCCGGCGTCCCGTTCCACCTTCAGCACTGCCGGCCCACTGCCGGCACCGAAGGGTGTTGCCACCGGAACCTCCGCCCGCGCTTCCGCGAGCGCGGGAGCTTCGGCCTCGGTACCGGGAAGCGGCACGCTGAGGCGCGCATCCGCCGGGACGCACAGGGACTGGCAGACGGCGAAATCCAGGGCAAGATCGAGTTCGGCCGGGTCGGCCGGGTTCTTCAGGCGCACCACGAGCGGCAGGAGCACGCGGCCCTTGTAGCCGATGGACGATCCGCCGGACCCGTCGGGAAAGACATGGGGTGCCGGCCACAGCACGGTGACGTCCGCGACATTCTTCGAGCCGCTCCAGTCGAATCGGGGCGGCACGCCGCTGTCGCCCGGATAGCGCCAATAGGTCTTCCAGCCCGGCGCCAGCACCATCTCCAGTCCGGCCTGGGCCACCCCATCCTGCGCCGGGCCGGCGATAAGGCGCGTCTGGGCGTTTGGGTCCTGCACCGGCCGGCTCAGCGGCGCGGCCGCCGCCCGCTGCGCCAGCGGCACGGCGGCGGCGAGGGCGGCGGACTGGAGGAGGGCGCGGCGGCTGATCATCATGCCTCTGCGCTATCGCGGAGACCGGCGCATCGTAAAGGCCACGGTGCGCAAATTCCCGTGACGCCAATGCCTGGAGGCGCTGGGAGCGAAGGCGCCGGGCGGCTCCGCGGCCGGGTAACCGCTCCGCACCTTGGTGTGAGCGTGCGCAGGGTCCGTTCCCAAACCCGGCGTTGCGAGTTACGCTGACCCGATGATGGCTGACCGCACGATTTCATCACCCCGCGGTCCGGGCGACTTCCTGGACGGGCAGATGCTCATCGCCATGCCCAGCATGCGCGATGAACGTTTCAACCGTGCGCTGGTTTACATCTGCGCCCATTCCGCCGAAGGCGCCATGGGCATCGTGGTGAACCAGCCGGCAACCCATATCGATTTCGGCGACCTGCTGGTGCAGCTGGACGTGGTGCCGGCCACCAAGCGCATCCAGCTCCCGCCGCGCGCGGAGCTGGTGAAGGTGCTGCGGGGCGGCCCGGTGGAGACCGGGCGCGGCTTCGTGCTGCACTCGTCGGACTTCTTCCTCGAGAATGCGACGCTGCCGATCGACAACGGCATCTGCCTCACCGCTTCCCTCGACATCCTGAAGGCGATCGCGGGCGGGCAGGGGCCGGAGAGCGCGGTGCTGGCGCTCGGCTATGCGGGATGGGCTCCGGGGCAGCTCGAAACGGAGATCCAGGCGAACGGCTGGCTGCACTGCCCGGCCGACCCGGAACTGATCTTCGGCGAGAGCGTGGACGCCAAATACGATCTCGCGCTGCGCAAGCTCGGCGTGCACCCCGGCATGCTGTCCACGGACGCCGGCCACGCCTGAGGGGCGTGACAACGGCCTGAGGGGTCAGGCCCGGCGGCGGGCCTCGGCGGGCGAGGGCTCCAGCAGCGCGCGGCATTCCTCGGCGGTGAGGGGCTCGCCGAACAGCGTGCCCTGACCATATTCGCAGCCGAGCCGGCCGAGTTCGGCCGCTTCCTGCTCCCGCTCCAGCCCTTCCGACATGACCTCGATGCCGAGCTGGTGGGCGAGCTCGATCATGGAGCCGACGATGATCGGCCGCGCCGCCCGCACGGAGCCCTTCACCGTGTTGCGGATGAAGCGGTTGTCGATCTTGATGGCGTCGAACGGCAGGCGGGGCAGATAGGCGAGCGAGGACTGGCCGACGCCGAAATCGTCCATCACCAGGCCGGCGCCGAGATCGCGCATGCGCTGGAGCATCACGGCAGAGTATTCTGGATTCTCCATGGCGAGGGCTTCGGTCACCTCCAGCTTCAGCGAGCCTGGCTCCACCACATTGCGCGCCAGAACCGACTTCAGGTCCTGAATGAGATCGTGCCGCAGCAACTGACGGGAGGAGACGTTGACCGTCATGAACAGCGGCGGGTCGACCTTGAGGATACGCTGCCACTGGCCGAGCTGACGGGCGGCCCGCTCCAGCACGAACAGCCCGAGCTCAAGAATGACGCCGGATTCTTCCGCCACGTGCAGGAAGTCCGCCGCCGCCAGTTCGCCGAGGCTCGGGTGCTTCCAGCGCATGAAGGCCTCGAAGCCGCCGATGGCCCGGTCGTGCAGGCGTACCACCGGCTGGTAGCGCACGGTGATCTCGTCCCGCTCCAGCGCCCGCCGCAGGTCGCTTTCCAGCGACGTGCGGTCGATCTTCTGCTGCCGCATGGCGGGCCGGAACACCTCGATGCGGTCGCCGCCGATGCGCTTGGCGAAGAACATGGCGAGTTCCGCATTCTTCAGCACGTCCTCGCGCTTGCCGGGATCGGCGCTGGAGAGCACGAGGCCGATGGAGGCGGTGATGAAGATCTCCCGCTCCGCAAAAGAAATGGGCGCGCGCAGCGAGCGGCGCAGCGTGTCCGCGAACGTGGTGATGCGTTCGGGATCGCGCTCGGAGAGCAGGATCAGGCCGAACTGGTCGCCGGAGATGCGGGCAAGCGTATCCTGCGGCTTCAGGAGCCGCATCAGGCGACGGGCCACCGTGAGCAGGATGGAATCGCCCACCGCCATGCCCACCGAGACGTTGACCTGCTTGAAGCGGTCGATGTCGATGATCATCACCGTCGGGCGGATGCTCTCGTCGGTCTTGGCGAAGGCGAGTGCCTGATCCAGCCGGTCGAGGAACAGCTCGCGATTGGCAAGGCCGGTGAGATTGTCGCGCACCGCGTCATGCAGCAGACGCTCGGCGGCGATGCGGTCGCCGGTCACGTCTGAGAGCACGCCGATGCAGCGCACCACCTCGCCGTCCGCGCCCACCACGGGCCGGGCGCGCAGGTTGAAGGTGAGATAGTGGCCGTCAATGGCGCGCAGGCGGAAATCCTGGTCGATGCGGCCGCGCCGCTGCTCGATGATGCCGTCCAGCGTCGCGCGGAAGCGGTCGCGGTCGCCGGGGTGCAGAACCTCCAGCCAGCCGGCGGCTTCCGTCTCCAGCGAGTGGCGCTTGAGGCCGAGGGCCTCTTCCGCCTCGGGCGAGACATAGATGCGGTCGCTGTCCACGTCCCAGTCCCAGACGATGTAGCCCGAGCCGGCGAGCGCCAGTGCCCGGCGCTCCAGATCGGAGGCGGAGCCCTGCACGGCGCCGACGCCGGCGAAGGCGTGCTGCATCACCGTGAAGCCGATGAGCATGACGATGAGCACGAGGCCGCCCGAGAGCGCCGGGGCCACCAGATCGTTGGTGACGACGCCAGTGACCGTCATGCCGGCCATCACCACCCACACCACCAGCAGCATCCAGGTGGGAATGATGAGCACCGCGCGGTCATAGCCGTGCTGGGAGAGCCAGATCACCACCAAGAGGCCGGCGACCGCCACCATGGCAAGCGAGAGGCGGGCGATGCCAGCGGCGACAGGCGCATCCAGCAGCGCCACCGCCACGAGGGCGGCGAGGAAGACCAGCCAGCCGGCGGCCACATGCATGTAGCGCACATGCCAGCGGTTGAGATTGAGATAGGCGAAGAGGAAGACCAGCAGGGTCGCGGTCAGCACCGCCTCGCCGGAAGCCCGCCAGAACTGCTCGGCGATGGGCGAGAGGCCGAACACCTTCGACCAGAAGGAAAAGTCGAGGCCGATATAGCCGAGCACCGCCCAGGCGAGCGCGGCGGCGGCGGGGAACATCACCGAGCCCTTCACCACGAACAGGATGGTCAGGAAGAGGGCGAGCAGGCCGGCGATGCCGATGACGATGCCGTGGTACAGGGTGAAGCTGTTCACCTTGTCCTTGTAGGCGTCCGGCTGCCACAGATAGAGCTGCGGCAGCTTGGGGCCGGCCAGTTCCGCGACGAAGGTGACGGTGGTGCCGGGATCGAGCGTCACAAGGAAGACGTCGGCATCCGGCGCGTTCTGCCGCTCGGGCTTGAAGCCCTGGCTCGGGGTCAGGGACAGGACGCGGCGGTTGCCGAGGTCGGGCCAGAACAGGCCGGAGCCCACCATGCGGTAGAAGGGCGCGACGATGAGCCGGTCCACCTGCTCGTCGGTGTTGTTCGAGAGCGCGAAGGCAACCCAGTTGGCGTTCGGCTGGCCGTCGCTGGAGCGCACCTCGATGCGGCGCACGATGCCGTCCGTGCCCGGCGCGGTGGAAATCTGGACGCGCTCATTGTCCGTGTGCAGGCGCTCCACCGCCGGCAGCAGGTCCGTCACCTTGGCGTCGAGGCGCACGGCGACGGCATCCACGGCAAAGGCCGAGGGAGCCGCCAGCGACAGGGCGCCCAGCAGGACCAGGCAGAAGGCAAGAAAGGAACGCAACAGCTAGCCTCCGTCCCCGGCCGGCGCCGGGACGAACCGCGATCAGGGGAACACCGCCGGCCGGGACAGGCCCCGCCAGCCGGCGCGTGCTCTAGCCGCAGCGTGCGGCCGGAGCAAGGCATCCGCCGCTGACATCATAAGGCTTCGCGCCCGCCCTGCCAGCGGCTTTCCACATGACCAAGCGGCACTTCGGCCAGCCGGGGGCGGTTCGTTCACCCGATCGTGAGAACGATCTTGCCGATGTGGGTGCTGCCTTCCATGTGCGCGTGGGCGGCAGCCGCCTCCTTCAGCGGGAAGGTGGCATCGATCAGCGGCTTCACGCTGCCCTTGGCGATGAGCGGCCACACCTTCTCTTCCAGCGCCTGTGCGATGAGGGCCTTGTCGGCCACGGGGCGGGAACGCAGGGTCGAGCCGGTGTGGGTGAGGCGCTTCAGCATGACGCGCATGAAGTCCACCTGGGCCTTCGAGCCCTTCTGGAAGGCGATCTGCACGATGCGCCCATCCACCGCCGCGGCCTCGTAATTGCGGGCGATATAATCGCCGGCCACCATGTCGAGGATCACGTCGGCGCCCTTGCCGCCGGTGGCGCTCTTCACCTCGGCCACGAAGTCCTGGGTGTTGTAGTCGATGGCGAGATCCGCGCCGAGCTTGCGGGCCGCCTCGCACTTCTCCGGCGAGCCCACGGTGACGAACACCTTCGAACCAAAGGCCTTGGCGAGCTGGATCGCCGTCGTGCCGATGCCGCTGGTGCCGCCATGGACGAGGAGCACTTCGCCCGGCTGCAGGCGGCCGCGGTCGAACACGTTGCTCCAGACGGTGAAGAAGGTTTCCGGCAGGGCCGCCGCCTCTGTGGCGGACAGGCCGTCCGGAATGGGCAGGGCCGTGAGGGCGGAGGTGGTGCAATATTCTGCATAGCCGCCGCCAGTGACGAGGGCGCACACGCGGTCGCCCACCTTGAAGCGCTGCGTCTCCGGGCCCGTCGCGACCACCGTGCCGGCGATCTCGAGACCGGGAATGTCGGACGCGCCGGCCGGCGGCGGATAGAGGCCCTTCCTCTGCATCACGTCCGGACGATTCACGCCGGCCGCTTCCACCTTCACCAGCAGTTCCCCCTTCACCGGCTGCGGCACCGGACGCTCGCCGGGCACAAGGGCCTCCGGGCCGCCGGGGGTCGGAATGGTGATGGCGGTCATGGTAGCGGGCAGGGGCGTGGTCATGGCGGCTCCTCGAAAGGGGAAGGCGAGGGATGATGCCGTGCGCCTGAGGCGCCTTCCGCGCTGGCGCGCGGCGGCTGGCCGGTGGATGTCGGCCTTCGGCGCTCTGGTAACCCATCCGGCCTCGGGTGAAAATGCCGGAGCACCGGATCGCCGGCCCACAGGAGATTTCACATGGATGACGACCGCCCCGCGCCGCCGCCTTCGCCGATCGCGCCGGGCGCGGACGTGAGCCGTCTGTCCGAGCACGAGATCGAGGCCCACATTGAATTGCTGAAGCAGGAGATCGTCCGGCTGGAGGCGGCGCTGGTGGCCAAGCGCGCGTCGCGCAGTGCCGCCGACGCGGTGTTCAAGCTGTAGCGGAGCCTGCGGCAGGCGCTCCGCTTGGCTTGCGGTCTCGCGCTTGGCCATGCTTTCCTGAAGGCAAGGCGCAGGTCGGGACTGCGACGTCCGGTTGTGCCCGCCGTCGGTTGGCGCGCCCGGCGTTCGGGCCGCCTGCGGCGGCAATGGGGCAAGGCTCGGAGTTTCCTGCCCGATTCGTGCCGTCTTGCTGTGGCTGGATTTCTCCAGCAGGCGTGCGTCTGCCACGCCAGGTTGCGGTCATCGTCCGGGAACGCCAGCGCTCGCGCGCTTTGTCCGGGCTTGCGGCGGCCCGGCGGAAAGCCCATGTCGGTGGGTGCGGGGGAAGAGCGTAGCGGCGGCAGTCGTCCGCCGGATGGGAGTTTGTATGACTGCCTCCGCCGAACCTGGGTCCGGGCCATTCGCTGCCCTGTACAGCGACGGTCTCGACCTTGCGGCGCGTCTCAGTGCCTATCTGAGCGGGCCGGGTCGCACCTATTCGGAAGAACTGCCGCTGGCGTCCCGCCTTGCCTATCACGACGAGGCGCGGGAACTCACCACGCTGCTGCTACAACTGGCGGCCTGGCTGCTGATGGAGCGTGCGGTGGCGGAAGGCGAGATGACCTTCGACCACGCCTATCACGAAGCGGAAACCCTCGAACTGCGCCCCCGGCGCAGCGCTGTCGGCTCCGGCCTGCCGGACGGCCTCAAGGCGCTGCGCGCCGAGGCGGAGCTTCTACGCCTGCGCGTCGTGGCGCGGGCCGAGCATATCCTTGAGCGCGGCGAGCGCCCGCCGGAGCAGCAGAGCGCCGTCCCTGCGCCGCGCTCGGGCACGCCCCGCCTGCGGATCGTCTCCAATTCCGACGACGCCTCGCCTCCCGCGTAACGGGAGGGCTTCCGCTTTCCGCCGTCATTCCCGTGTGTCGTGATCCGGCCGGCCGGGTGCGACCAAATCGCCCTGCGACCCGGCTCGGGCAGGCCTCGGCTGGGGACAGCCTCACGTGGACGTGCGAATGCGAAAAGCCGGGCATCCGATGGATACCCGGCTTTTTTACGCGGCCCGAGGCAGGCTCACACCGGTAAAACCGGCGGATCAGCCCTTCAGAAGGGCGCCGAACTTGTTCTTGAAGCGCGAAACGCGGCCGCCGCGGTCGAGCAGCTGCTGGGTGCCGCCGGTCCACGCGGGGTGGGTGCGCGGGTCGATATCGAGCGCCAGGGTGTCGCCCTCCTTGCCGAAGGTCGACCGCGTCGTGTACTCGGTGCCGTCCGTCATCACCACCTTGATGAAGTGATAATCGGGATGGATGTCGCTTTTCATGAGTTGCGTCCTTCTCGCCGCGCCGAGCCAGGGCCCCGCACCGGTATGAATTCGTTTCCTGCCGGAAGTCGCGGGTCTATAGCCGAGAGGCAGCGTTGAGACAAGTCGAGACCTCCCCTTCCGTGGAAGGAAAGCCGGAGAGCGCCCCGCGCGCCCGCCGCAGCCTGCGCCCGCTGGGGCGCATCCTCCCCTATGTGCTGCGGTATCGCACCCGCATCGCGCTGGCGCTGGTGGCCCTCATCCTCGCCGCCGTGGCCACCCTCGCCATGCCGGTGGCGGTGCGGCGGATGATCGACTTCGGCTTCGCCGCCGATCATTCCGGCCTCATCGACCGCTATTTCGCCATGCTGGTGCTGGTGGTGGGCGTGCTGGCCGGCGCCTCCGCCGCCCGCTATTACCTCGTGACGACGCTGGGCGAGCGCGTGGTGGCGGACCTGCGGACCGCCGTCTTTGCCCATCTGACGACGCTTGACGGCGCCTTCTACGACACGTCCCGCGCCGGCGAGATCACCTCGCGCCTTGCCGCGGATACCACGCAGATCAAGTCCGCCGTGGGCGCCTCGGCCTCGCAGGCGCTGCGCAATCTGGTTCTGTTCCTGGGCGCGGTGGTGATGATGGTGGTGACCAGCCCGCGCCTCTCCGCGCTGGTGCTGGTCGCGATCCCGATCATCGTGCTGCCGCTCGTCGCGTCCGGGCGGGGGGTGCGCAAGAAGTCCCGCGCCGCGCAGGATGCGCTGGCGGAAGCCTCGGCCTATGCCTCGGAGGCGACCGGCGCCATGCGCGCCCTGCAATCCTCCTCCGCCGAACCCGCTGCCCGCCGGCGTTTCGACCAGGAGGTGGAACTGGCCTTCGAGGCGGCCCAAGGCGCTGTCCGTGCGCGGGCGATCCTGACCGGCATCGGCATCTTCCTCGTCTTTGCGAGCATCGTCGCCATCCTCTGGACCGGCGCCCAGTCGGTCATGTCCGGCACCATGTCGTCCGGCCAGCTCGGCCAGTTCGTGCTCTATGCGGTGCTGGCGGCGAGCGCGCTCGGCGAGCTGTCGCAAGTGTGGGGCGAGGTTTCAGCCGCGGCCGGTGCGGCCGAGCGCATCGGCGAGTTGCTGCGCATCGAACCGGCGGTCAAGGCGCCCCCGCAGCCGAAGACGCTGCCGGCCCGGATCTCGGGCGCCATCCGCTTCGAGAGCGTGCGCTTTGCCTATCCCGCCCGCCCCGACCTGCCGGCGCTCAACGGTATTTCGTTCACCGTGGCCCCCGGCGAGCGGGTGGCCCTCGTCGGCCCCTCCGGTGCCGGCAAGAGCACGGTGTTCCAGTTGCTGGAGCGCTTCTACGACCCGCAGGGCGGCCATATCGCACTTGATGACGTGGACATCGCCGCCTGCGATCCCGTCGCGGTGCGCCGCCAGATGGCCTTCGTGCCGCAGGAAGTGGCGATCTTCGCCGATACGGTGCGCGAGAACATCCGCCTCGCCCGTCCTGAGGCATCGGACGCCGAGGTGGAAGCCGCCGGCCGCGCTGCGCTGGTGGACGAGTTCGTCGTCCGCCTTCCGGAAGGCTGGGACACCAAGGTGGGCGAGCGGGGCGTGACGCTCTCCGGCGGCCAGCGCCAGCGCATTGTGATCGCCCGCGCCATCCTGCGGGCAGCCCCGATCCTGCTGCTGGACGAGGCGACGAGCGCCCTCGATGCCGAAAGCGAAACGCTGGTTCAGACGGCGCTGGAGCGCTCCATGGAAGGGCGCACCACATTGGTCATCGCCCACCGCCTCTCCACCGTGCTCTCGGCTGACCGCATCCTCGTGATGGAGGACGGGCGCATCGTCGATCAGGGCACGCATGCGGAACTGGTGGCGAAGGGCGGCCTCTACGCCCGCCTCGCCGCTTTGCAATTCGCGAGTGCCGCCTGACCGAGCGACGCTGGCTTAGGGCAGATCGACATCAGCGCCGGCGGGCAACACCGGGCGCTTCCGCTCTCCGCTGCATGGCGCCCGCTCCACGCCCAGGCCACGTGCCCCCTCCCCCCTTGTGGGGGAGGGACGGGGAGGGGGGTAATGCCCTCTCCACTCCACGTGCCCTCAGGCGAACCACGCGGCTTTCTCCGGCCGGGCTCCAGGCGGCGGCCGTTCTACCCCCCTCCCAACCCTCCCCCACAAGGGTGGAGGGCTTTAGGGTGTGCGGGTAGGGCAACCACCATCATGAGCCGGACTCAGCCGCTACGACCTTCCGCCCCTCAAGCCTCCGGCGTCCATTCCATCCGCCAGATGGCGCGGCCGGACATCGGGTTGGTGCTGGCGGAGGTGATGCGCAGACCCTGCTTCTCATAGAAGGCGACGGCCCGGCCGTTGTCCTGGTTGACATCGAGCACGATGCCACCGGGCGAAAGCTCCCGCGCCGCCGTCATCAGTGCCTCGGCCGCGCCCGTGCCGCGCTGGGCGGGGGCGACCGCCAGTTGGTCGAGATAGCGCGTGGCAGGGTGGATGATGACGAAGCCCACCGGCGTGCCATTCCGCGTTTCCGCCACCGGCACCTGCGCGCCTTCGGCCCGGAGCTTGGCGAAATGGTCGAGGAACCAGGGCCGCCGCGCCTCGAAATCGATGTCCGGCATGGTGGCGGCCCAGGTGGCGACCCAGAGATCGGCCAGCGCCGCCATGTCGCCCTCCGCGAAGGGGCGGATGCGGAAGGGCGGCTTGGGCGGGGGCGTGTGGTCGCTCACCGCTCGGTCAGCTTCAGCTCGATGCGGCGGTTGCGCGCCATGGCCTCGTCCGAGGTGCCGGTGTCGATGGGCTGGTATTCGCCGAAGCCTGCCGCGATGAGGTGTCGCGGCTGCACGCCCTTGGAGATGAGATACTGGGTCACCGCGATGGCGCGGGCGGCGGAGAGTTCCCAGTTGGAGGGGAACTGGGGCGTCGAGATCGGCCGGCTGTCGGTGTGGCCGTCGATGCGCAGCGCCCAGTTGATGTCCGGCGGGATCTGCCGCTCCAGCTCCAGGATGGCGGAGGCGAGCTTGTCCAGCTCCGCCAGCGCCTCGGGGCGGGGCGAAGCCGAGCCGCGGTCGAAGAAGACCTCGGACTGGAAGACGAAGCGATCGCCGACGATGCGGATGTCCGGCCGGTTGCCCAGGATGTCGCGCAGGCGGCCGAAGAATTCGGAGCGGAAGCGGCTCAGCTCCTGCACGCGCTGGGCCAGCGCCACGTTCAGCCGCTTGCCGAGATCGGCGATCTTGGTCTGGCTTTCCTGATCGCGCTTCTCGGAGACGTTCAGCGCCTCCTCCAGCGCCGCCATCTGCCGTCGAAGGGCGGCGATCTGCTGGTTCAGCAGCTCGATCTGGGCGAGCGCGCGGCTCGCCACATCCTTCTGCATGTCCACTTCGCGGGCGAGGGCCGCCTCGCGGGAGGGATCGGGTCCGGTGGGCGCGGGGCCGGCGGCGGCCTTCAGGCGGTCGCGCTCGGCCTCGGTGGCCTGAAGGCTGGCGCGCAAGGCGGCAAGTTCGCTGTCCTGGCTCTGGCCGGTGGCCCGTTCCAGCGAGAGCAGTTCGGTCAACTGCCGGATCTGCGCCTGCAGGCGCTGGAGCACGTTCTCCTTGCCGGAAATGTCCTGCGACAGGAAGAACTGCGTGACCATGAAGACCGAGAGCAGGAAGACGAAGACGAGCAGCAGCGTGGACAGGGCGTCCACGAAGCCCGGCCAGTAATCAACCTGACGGTCGCGCCCGCGCCGGCCGAGGGCCATGTCAGCCTCTCCCCGAGCCGGCGTCTTCCGGCACGTTCAGCGCCCGCTCCAGCCGCTCGATCACCCGGCGGATGTCCGCCTGCTGGGCGCCCTGGCTCTCCACGAGTTGCTTCAGCACGGCCTGCTCGGTGCGCATGTGGGTGACGAGGCCCTGAAGGCTTTCGGCCAGATGCGCGACGGCGGTGGTCACGCGCTGGGAACCGGCCTCCGTCATGGTGCGCTCCAGCCGGCCCATGGCCTCCACCAGCGGGTCGAGGTCGATGGGCGCGGGGGGCGGCAGAAGCTGGGCCACCGGGCGGGTGTCGATGGCCTCGCGGTCCATGGGCACGGGCCGGACTTCGGGCGCGCGGCTCGGGACTTCCGCGTCGAGGTCGCGCACTGTGGTGGACAGCCAGTCCTCAAGGTCGGTGTAGAAGCGGTTCTGCGCCTGCCCGGCCTGAAGGTCGAGGAAGCCCAGCACCAGCGAGCCGGCAAGGCCGAACAGCGAGGACGAGAACGAAATGCCCATGCCGGCCAGCGGCGCGGAGAGGCCGGACTTCATCTCCTCCAGCATGGAGGCGCTGTCGCCGCCGCCTTGCAGCGAGCCGATGACGCCGCCGATGGAGCTCACCGTTTCCAGAAGGCCCCAGAAGGTGCCGAGCAGGCCGAGGAAGACGAGAAGGCCGGTGAGATAACGCGCCGTGTCGCGGGCTTCATCGAGGCGCGTGCCGATCGAATCGAGGATCGAGCGCATGGTCGACTGGGAGATCGCCATGCGGCCCATGCGGTCGCCCAGCAGTGCGGCCATGGGGGCGAGTAGGGTCGGGGCGCGGGAGACGGCGAGGCCGGGATCGGCGAGGCGGAAGGAATTCACCCATTCCACCTCCGGGAACAGGCGCGAGACCTGCCGGATCGCGAGGATGATGCCGATGGCCAGCACGCCGAAGATGACGCCGTTGAGCCCCGGATTGTTCATGAAGGCGGCGGCGATCTGCTTGTAGAGCACGGCCGCCAGTGCCGCGCACAGAAGCAGAAACACGATGATCCGCACCAGGAAGATGCGAGGGGACGAAACTTTCAAGAAAGGATCGACGGCCCGCGTCATGCTCGCTCCCGCAACTCTTCCCCGCGATTCGGACTATGGCATACCAACGCGCAAAGGGAACCGGATGACAGCGCCATGTGCCATCCGGAGCCAAAATTGTAGCGATTATGAGGACCGGCGCAGCCTCAGGAGGTAGATCGCAGCCGCCGCAATCGGTCGCGCGGGCTCAGGCCTTCTTGAGCAGGCGGAAGAGATCTTCCCGCATGTCCGCATTGCCGGCGATGATGTGGCCGTTCTCAAGGCTCTTGTCGTGGCCGTCGAGGTCGGTCACCGAGCCACCCGCCTCGCGGATGAGGATCATGCCGGCGGCCATGTCCCAGGAGGACAGGTCGCGTTCCCAGAAGGCATCGAAGCGGCCCGCCGCCACCCAGGCGAGATCGAGCGCCGCAGCGCCGGTGCGGCGCACGCCGGCCACCTGGCCCTGCACGAGGGCGAGTTCGCGCTGGAACTTGTTATGGTCGCCGCGCCCGAGGTGCGGAATGCCGCAGCCAACCACGCAGTCGGCGAGCTTGCGGCGGGCGGCGACGCGCAGGCGGCGGTCGTTGAGATAGGCGCCCTGGCCCTTCTCGGCGACGTAGAGCTCATCGGTGACCGGGTTGAAGATCACGCCCGCGAACGGCACGCCGTTGCGCACCAGCGCCACCGAGATGGCGAACAGGGGAATGCCGTGCAGGAAGTTGGTGGTGCCGTCGAGCGGGTCGATGACCCATTCATTGGCCTCGTCCTGCCCCTCGACCTTGCCGCGCTCCTCCATGGTGAAGCCGTAGCCGGGCCGGGCGCGGGAGAGTTCGGCATAGAGCGTCTCTTCGGCCTTGCGGTCGGCGGAGGAGACGAAATTGGCCGGGCCCTTCAGCGAGACCTGCAGGTTCTCCACCTCGCCAAAGTCGCGGGCGAGGTTCCGGCCCGCCTTGCGGACGGCCTGGACCATGACGGTGATGAGCGGAGAGCGGATCATGGCGGGGTGTTTCCTGGCAGGCCCTGTGCAGCCAGGGCGCGGCTGCCGGCAAATCGAAAAGGGGAGCGTCCGTGTGCCCCCCTCTCATGGCAACGTCAAGACCGCGATTCGCCCATCCATTTGTGGGCCAGCGCCGTGGCCTTCTGCTGCTCTTCCGGCGTGAGCTTGGCAACGAAGTCGTCGAGATAAGGATCTCCAAGGCCTTGCGCCTTGGAAAGCATGTGCCACGCAGCGGCGCGGACCTTGTCCTGCGGCGCGCCGCGACCGGCGGAAAGGACGCGCGCATAGCGGTTCTGCGCGATTGCATTGCCGGCGAGCGCCGCCTTCTTGAACAGGGCCGCGGCCTTGGCCTCGTCCTTGGGCACACCGTCGCCGTTGAAGATGGCGATGGCATATTCCACCTGCGCCGTCACATGGTCCTGCGCGGCGGCGGCGGCCAGCATCTTCAGGGCGGCATCCTTGTCCGCCGGCACGCCATTACCTTGGCGCAGCAGCACCGATAGCGCGTATTGCGCATCCGCCACCTGCGCGTCGGCGGCCTGCCGGAACCACTTGGCGGCGAGTGTGAAGTCCTGCGGCATGGCCTCGCCCTGGAGATAGAGCAGGCCGAGATTGTAGGCGGCCGAGGCGTTGCCCTTCTTCGCGGCAACTTCCAGCAGCTGCGCGGCCTTCTTGAGGTCGCGGGGGATGCCGTCGCCCATGAGGTTCATCATGGCGAGCGAGAAGGCGGCCTGCTCGGAGCCGTGGTCGATGGCCTTTTGATACCACTCCACCGCTTTGGCCGGGCTGCGCGGCACGCCGGAGCCCTGCGCATAGATCTCGCCCAGCAGTGTCTCGGCGGCGGCATCCGGGCCGGCGGCGGCGCGGGCGGAGGCTTCCTTGTAGGCGGCGAGATAGAGGCCGCGCTGGTAGGCGCCATAAGCGGCGTCTTCCGGCTGGCTGCTCACCGGAGCCTTGGGGGCCGCGGGTTTCGCCGCCGGCTTGGCAGCGGGCTTCTGGGCGGGCTTCGGATCCTGGGCCGCCGCCGGCAGGGCGAGGGCGACACTGAGGGCGGAGGCCGCCGCAATGCCAAGCAGCGGGCGCAGGAGACGAAGCACGCGATCCATCATGCGTTTTCCACTCAGGCCTTGGGCGTGGCGTCGGCCACGGTGCGGTCCACGGCGGCGACGGCGCGCTCCACGTCCGCAACGAGTGCTGGACCATCCGGACCAGCGGGCACGGCCGCCAGCGCCACGAAATCGGCGCCCGCCACCGCAATGGCGCGGGCATCCTCCACCGTGGTCGCGACGCCCACGCACGGCACCTCGAAGACTTCCGCCCACCAGCTCACCAGTTCGATCACCGGCTCGATGGGGCCGCTGCCGTCCCGCGCGCCGAACAGCACGTAATCCGCGCCGGCCTCGCCCGCTTCCATCGCTTCATGCCGGCCTTCGAGGCCGATGCCGGCGATGCCGCCGGGCTTGACTGCCGGCAGGGCGCGCTTGAGCGCGGCGTAGCTGCCGAGGTGAACGCCATCGGCACCGATGTCGGAGGCCAGCTCCACCCGGTCGGCCAGAAGGAAGGCGACGCCCGCGGCCTGCGTCGCGGCGCAGAGCTCCGAGAGCTGGGCCTTGGCCGCGGTTTCATCCCCGGCGGGAGTCGTGACGATCACCGCTGCGACATCGCCCGCGCCCATGCAGGCGATCGCATCCGCCACCGACAGGGTGGGCGGAAGCACGAGCATGAGGCGGCAGCGGGGGATTTCCGGTTCTGTGGGCATGATGACGGGTTCGGCCAGAAAGCAGGCGAAAGAGGGGCACCCGGCCCTTTCGGATGCCGGGCCTGATGGCATCAGGCTCTAGGCGGGCCGGGGGGAGAACGCAAGAGCCCGCCGGTCCCTCGCGGGACGGCGGGCTCTCTCAACGCGGATAAAGGCGCAAGGGGCCGATCAGGCGGCCTTCTTGGCTTCCTGCTCGGCGCTCCAGCGGCCCAGGGCCGCCAGCGAGTTCATGCGGGCGCGGTGCGTGAAGGCGGCCTGCGCGGCGGCCACGTTCTCGGCCTTGCCGGACCACGCCTTCTGCGGCGCGGCCTGGAGGGCGCGGCCGTAGGAATAGGTGAGCTTCCACGGCAGGTTGCCGAGCTTCACCATGGCATCGAGGTGGGCGGTGGCGTCCTCGTCCGACTGGCCGCCGGAGAGGAAGGCGATGCCGGGGACCGCCGCCGGAACGGTGGCCTTCAGCACGCGCACGGTCTGCTCGGCCACCTGGGCGACGGAGGCCTGGGTGCGGGCCTTCTTGCCGGGGACGACCATGTTCGGCTTCAGCACCATGCCCTCAAGGGCGACGCGCTGCTGGTAGAGCTCGCCGAACACCACGCGCAGGACGTATTCCGTCACTTCGTAGCAGCGCTCGATGCCGTGGTCGCCGTCCATGAGCACTTCCGGCTCGACGATCGGGACGATGTTGGCTTCCTGACACAGGGCCGCATAGCGGGCCAGGGCGTGCGCATTGGCGGCAACGGCACCGGGGGTGGGGATGCCGGCGCCGATATCGATCACCGCGCGCCACTTCGCGAAGCGGGCGCCGAAGTCGTAATACTCCTTCAGGCGGCCGGCGAGGCCGTCGAGGCCTTCCGTGATGGTCTCGCCGGGGAACAGCGCCATGGGCTTGGCACCGGCGTCCACCTTGATGCCGGGGATGGAGCCGGCCTGCTGGATGAGGCTGACGAGCGGGGTGCCGTCCTTGGCCTTCTGGCGCAGGGTCTCGTCGAACAGGATGACGCCGGAGATGTACTCCTTCATCGCCTCGTCCGAACGGAACAGCAGCTCGCGGTAATCGCGACGGTTTTCCTCGGTGGACTCGACACCGATGGCGTCGAACCGCTTCTTGATCGTGCTGGTGCTCTCGTCAGCGGCAAGAATGCCCTTGCCGTCGGACACCATCTTCTGCGCGATCGTCTCGAGTTCAGCGTTCATGGTCTGCCTATCCCCTTGGAGCCGCCCCTGCGGCCGATGCCTACACTTTATGGGTTGAGTATAACACCGAGGTCTCAGCGCCGCAGCGCTTCGACCCCCGGCAACTGCTTGCCTTCCAGCCATTCCAGGAAGGCACCGCCGGCGGTGGAGACATAGGAGAAGTCCCCGGCCGCGCCGGCATGGTTGAGCGCCGCCACCGTGTCGCCGCCGCCCGCGACGGACAGCAGCACGCCAGCCTTGGTGGCCTCCGCCACGGCCTTCGCCACGGCAACCGTCGCGGCGTCGAAGGGCGGCAGCTCGAAGGCGCCGAACGGGCCGTTCCAGACTACCGTCTTGGCGCCCTTGAGCTTCTCCTTCACCAGCGCCACGGTGGCCGGGCCGGCATCGAGGATCATCTCGTCCTCGGCCACCTGGTCCACCGGCACCACGCGGTGCTCCGCATGGGCGGCGAAGGTCTTGGTGACGACCGCATCCACCGGCAGCACGATCTCGCAGCCATGGCTGGCGGCGGTGGCGATGATCTGGCGGGCGGTATCGGCGAGGTCGTGCTCGCACAGCGACTTGCCCACCTTCACGCCCTTGGCGGCGAGGAAGGTGTTGGCCATGCCGCCGCCGATGACGAGGATGTCCACCTTGGCGGTAAGATTGCCGAGGAGTTCGAGCTTGCTCGACACCTTGGCGCCGCCGACCACGGCCAGAACCGGCCGCTGCGGAGCCTCGAGGGCCTTGGCGAGCGCCTCCAGCTCCTTCTGCATGCTGCGGCCGGCGAAGGCCGGCAGCTTGTGCGCCAGCCCCTCGGTGGAGGCATGGGCGCGGTGGGCTGCCGAGAAGGCGTCGTTCACATAGATGTCGCCCAGCGCCGCGAGCTGCTGGACGAAATCGGCGGCGTTCTTTTCCTCGCCCGCGTGGAAGCGGGTGTTCTCCAGCACCAGGACGGCGCCGGGGGCGAGGGTGGAGACGGCGGCCTCGGCATCCGAGCCGATGCAGTCGCCGGCGAACGCCACGGGCGCGCCGAGACGCTCCCCGACGGCGGCCGCGACCGGGGCGAGCGACTGGCTCGCGTCCCGGCCCTTCGGGCGTCCGAAGTGGGAGAGCAGGATGGCCTTTCCGCCCTTCTCCGTGATGGCGCGGATGGTGGGCAGGATGGCCTGGATGCGGGTGTCGTCGGTGACGCGGCCTTCGTCCATGGGGACGTTGAGGTCGACACGGACGAGGACCCGCTTGCCGGCGAGGTCCGCCTCATCGAGGGTGCGGAAAGTCGGCATGATGCTGCTCTCCCTCGCTTCAGCCGATCAACCGAGCTTCGCCAGAGCGACGGCGGTGTCGGACATGCGGTTGGAGAAGCCCCACTCGTTGTCATACCAGGACATGACGCGCACCAGCGTGCCGTCCATGACCTTTGTCTGGTCCATGTGGAAGGTGGACGAGTGCGGGTCGTGGTTGAAGTCGATGGAGACGTTCGGCTCCGTCGTGTAGCCGAGCACGCCCTTCAGCGGGCCGTCCGCCGCCGCCTTGATGGCGGCATTGATCTCTTCGACCGTCGTGGCGCGCTTGGCGACGAACTTGAGGTCGATCACCGAGACGTTCGGGGTCGGCACGCGGATGGAGACGCCGTCGAGCTTGCCCTTCAGTTCCGGCAGCACGAGGCCGACAGCCTTGGCCGCGCCGGTGGAGGTCGGGATCATGGACAGGGCGGCCGCGCGGGCGCGGTAGAGGTCCTTGTGCACCTGATCCAGCGAGGGCTGGTCGTTGGTGTAGGAGTGCACGGTGGTCATGAAGCCGTGCTGGATGCCCACGGCGTCGTTCAGCACCTTGGCCACGGGGGCGAGGCAGTTGGTGGTGCAGGAGGCGTTGGAGACCACCGTGTGCTCGGGCTTCAGGAGCTGGTGGTTCACGCCATAGACCACCGTGAGGTCGGCGCCGTCGGCGGGGGCCGATACCAGCACGCGCTTGGCGCCGGCGGTGAGATGGGCTGCGGCCTTGTCACGGGCGGTGAAGATGCCCGTGCACTCCATGGCGATGTCCACGCCCAGCTCCTTGTGGGGCAGGGTGGACGGATCCTTGATGGCGGTGACCTTGATGGGGCCCTGGCCGACGTCGATGGTGTCGCCGTTCACCACCACCTTGGCCGGGAAGCGGCCGTGCACGCTGTCGTAGCGCAGCAGGTGGGCATTGGTCTCGACCGGGGCGAGGTCGTTGATGGCCACCACCTGGATGTCGGTGCGGCCGGATTCGATGATGGCGCGCAGCACGTTGCGCCCGATGCGACCGAACCCGTTGATGGCCACCTTCACCGTCATAGCTTCATCCTCCATGCGCCGGCCCTCAAGACCGGCTTGAGCGAACGCGTGCCGCCTTCTCCGGCGGCAATTCGTATGGCGCATGGGCCCGTAGGCCGCACGCGCTCTCCCCTTGCCAGAGCAGGATCGCGGCCGCCGGGAGCGGACCGCGGGTCCGCCGTCAGCTCTGCCGCAGCTGTTCCAGCGCGGCAGCCACCACCGCCTGGGGCGTAATGCCGAAATGCTTGTAGAGTTCCTTGGCCGGCGCGCTGGCGCCGAACGAGGTCATGCCCACGAAGGCGGCATCCGAGCCGATGATGCTGTCCCAGCCCATGCGGATGGCGGCCTCGATGCCGACCTTGGCCGGGGCCTTGCCGATGACGGCGCGGCGCTCGGCCAGCGGGCGGGCGAGGAAGAGCTCGAAGGACGGAACGGAGACCACGCGGGTGGGCACGCCTTCGCTTTCGAGCAGCGCGCGGGCTTCCACAGCAAGGGACAGTTCCGAGCCGGTGGCGAACAGGGAGACCTGCGCCTCGCCGCTGGCGGCCAGCAGCTCATAGGCGCCGCCGGCGGACTTGTTCTCGCCGTCCGCGTCCTTGCGCAGGAGCGGCAGGTTCTGGCGGGAGAGGATGAGGCAGCTCGGCCGGTCCTTCGCCTCAAGGGCGATCTGCCAGCACTCGGCGGTCTCCACCGTGTCGGCAGGGCGCAGCACGAGGGTGTTGGGAATGGCGCGCAGCGCGGCCAGATGCTCCACCGGCTGGTGGGTGGGGCCGTCCTCGCCGAGGCCGATGGAATCGTGGGTCAGGACATGGATGACCCGCTCGCCCATGAGCGCGGCGAGGCGGATGGCCGGGCGCGAATAATCGGCGAAGGCGAGGAAGGTGCCGCTATAGGGGATGAAGCCGCCATGGAGGGCGATGCCGTTCATCGCGGCCGCCATGCCGTGTTCGCGCACGCCCCAGTGCACGAAGTCGCCGGAGAAGTCGGTCGGGGTGACGGATTGCTGGCCCTTGGCGCGGGTGTTGTTGGAGCCGGTGAGGTCGGCGGAGCCGCCGAGCATCTCGGGCACCGCCTTGGTGAGCGTGTCGAGCACGATCTCCGAGGACTTGCGCGTGGCGACGGCGCCACCGTCAGCGACCGCCTTGGCCTTCACGGCGGCGATGGCTTCCTTGAGGGCGGATACAGGCAGTTCGCCGGCCATACGGCGGTTGAACTCGGCGCGGGTCGCCTCGGGCAGGGCGTCGAAGCGGGCCTGCCAAGCGGCGCGGGCCTCGGCGCCCTTGCGGCCGGCGGCGCGCCAGGCGTCCAGCGCGTCCGCGGGGATCTCGAACGGGCCGGCTTCCCAGCCCAGCGCCTTGCGGGTGGCCTCGATTTCGGCGGCACCCAGCGGCGAGCCGTGCACCTTCTCCGAGCCCGCCTTGGCCGGCGACCCGAAGCCGATGGTGGTGCGGCAGGCGATGAGGGTCGGCTTGTCGGAGGCATAAGCCGTGTTGAGCGCGGCGAGGAGGGCGACCGGATCGTGCCCGTCCACCGCCAGCGTGTTCCAGCCGGAGGCGGCGAAGCGCGCCTGCTGGTCGGTGGAGACGGAGATGGAGGTGGGGCCGTCGATGGAGATGCGGTTATCGTCCCACAGCACCGTCAGCTTGGCGAGCTTCAGGTGGCCGGCGATATCGATGGCCTCCTGCGAGATGCCTTCCATCAGGTCGCCGTCGGAGGCGATGACCACGGTCCGGTGGTCGACGATCTCGCTACCGAAGCGGGCGGCCATCAGGCGCTCGGCCATGGCGAAACCGACAGCCGTCGAGATGCCCTGGCCGAGCGGGCCGGTGGTGGTCTCGATGCCGGGGGTGACGAAATTCTCGGGATGTCCGGGGGTGAGCGAGCCGAGCTGACGGAAGCGGCGGATCTCGTCCATGCTCACGGCGTCATAGCCGAGCAGGTGGAGCAGGCCGTAGAGCAGCATCGAGCCGTGGCCGGCCGAGAGGATGAAGCGGTCGCGGTCCGGCCACTTGGGGGCCGTCGCATCGAACTTCAGCTTTTCCGTGAACAGCACGGTCGCCATGTCGGCCGCGCCCATGGGCAGGCCCGGATGTCCGGAATTGGCGGCCTCCACCGCATCGATGGCCAGGAACCGGATGGCGTTGGCCAGACGGTTGTGGAGTTCGCGGCTGGACATGAAAAGCAGTCTCCGGCGCGCGGCGCGCCATTTCAAAGATCGGTCGGGCGGAGGGTTCACCTCGCGGCGGCACTGATACCAGCGCGCCACCGGCTGTCAAACGCAGCGTTGGGGCAAGGTCAAGGCAAACCGGCGCCGTTGGGCCGCGATTTGTCATCGCAGCTACACGTTCCCTGCATAGGTGCGCCAGCGCGCGGCCATGCCCAAGCCCGAGGCAGCCGGAAAAGGCTCGGCTTCCGCTAGGGCGATTGTATCTTCTTGGCGACGAGGAGCGCCTTCAGCGTCTGGGGATTGCTCTCCCACTGGATATCCGCGATCCGCCACCGCCCGCCGACCTTCGTGAGCTTGAAGGTGACGGTCTTCTTCTCCTCGAAATTCTCGAACTCTGCGGTGACCGTCGCACTGGTCGAGGTCTGCGCCTTGAGGCTGGTCGTCACCGCCTTGATCTCGAAATCCTGGCCTTCGATGAAGGGATCGAAATTCAGCTTCGGATCGGAGGCCTTGGCATCGGCGATGACGAGCTTGGCCAGCGCGGGATCGAAATAGGCGTTGGCGACGGTGGGGTCGGTGAAGTCGAAGCCGACCACCGTGTCCGGGGCCGTATCGAGATAATGGGCGTAGAGATCGCGGATGAGCGTCTCCGGTGAGGGAGCGGCGGCGGGCTTCGCCGCCTGCGGGGCCGCATGGGCGCGCGGGGCGGAGCCCATCAGCCCGCCCGCGAGGGTGGCAGCGACCACGACTGTCCAGAACCACGCAGCGCGCATCAGCCCTTCTCCCGTCGGCCGGTTCCTCAAGCGTGAGCCTTGCCGGTTCCTGACCGCCATACCGCGCCCGCCCGCAGGACCGCAAGAATCCCTTCATTCTCTTTTGGGTTGACGACACGCAACCCATGGCCCTTGTCGCGCCGACTCGGTTAATATCCCGCGTTATGTATGCGCTGAAGCACCGTCCCCCCGAGCTTGGCCCCATCGAGGCGGCAACCCAGCGCCTCCACGCGGCGCTCGACCGCCTGTCCGATTCGCTCGACCGGCGGCGGGAGACGGAGCGCCATCAGGAGGCGTTGCAGGCGCAGCTCCATGCGCTGGGCAACGACCGGGCGCGGCTCGCCGCCGAACTCGACGCGACCCGCGCCGAGGCGGCCCAGGTGGCGGAAGCCAGCCGCGAGATCGGCCGGCGTCTCGATGTTGCCATGACAACGATTCGCGACGTGCTCGCGACCCACGGCGGCTGAAGGAGCGGGCAGCCCCATGGCGCATGTGAGTGTCACCATCGCCGGACGCTATTATCGCATGGCGTGCGATGAGGGGCAGGAGGAGCATCTCATGCGCCTCGGCCGGGACATCGACACCCGCATCAATCAGCTCCGCGGCACCTTCGGGGAGATCGGCGACCAGCGCCTTACCGTCATGGCCGCCATCACCATTTCCGACGAACTGGCCGAAGCCCGCGCCCGCATCCGCGCGCTGGAGAGCGACCTCGAAGGCCAGCGGGACGCCCGCGCCTCCGCCCTTGCCCGCCTCGAGGCCGGCGAGGAGGCGGTGGCCCGCACCATCGACGAGGTGGCCGAGCGCATCGAGCAGCTCGCGAGCGACCTTGCGCCCCGCGAGAAGTCCGCCGTCGGCATGGGATGAGGCCCATCGCCTAGCCGGCGCAGCCGACGGACGGCGTCGATCGTCCGAAGGCTCGCCAAGCCCACATGTCATCTGCCCTTCGCGGCGATTTACGAAACCGCACACTCTTGTGGGGGAATGGCCCTAGCGCCCGGGAGGAGAAGCTCCTACATTCGGTCGGCGGGGCTGCGGGGTTCGTTAGGAACTTTTCCCCGGGGCCTTATCGATCCTTAAGGGAGCTGTTCCTGACCTCGCCCCTGGGCTTGGACAAACGGCGCCCACCTACGTTGTAGGTTTCCCGGGATCGACCTCCGACGGCTTTTGCGGCTCCGCACGTGACCCTTTCTTCTCCCACCACCTTCCGATCCGAGAAGGCCCGCCTGCGGGCCGAGGCGCTGCTGCGGCGCGCCGATATGGGCGCCGGACGTCGCGCCGCCGCTTCCGACGCGGCCGCGCGGCATGCGCTCATGGCGCTGGGATCGGTCGCCGGCCGTACGGTCGCCCTGTTCGCCCCCTTCCGCGACGAGATCGATACCGGCCCGCTGGCGCGCAAGCTGCGGGACGCGGGTGCCCGGCTCGCCCTGCCGGTGGTGATGGGGCGCGACCGGCCGCTGATCTTCCGCCTGTGGGACGAAAACGACCTGCTGGAACCGGCGGGGGCCTATGGCATTCCAACTCCGGGAGCGCAGGCGCCGCAGGTGACGCCCGACGATCTCATGGTGCCGCTCGCGGTCTTCGACCGGACGGGCGCGCGCATCGGCTACGGGGCCGGCTTTTACGACCGCACGCTCGCGCTGCTGCGGCGGGACAAGCCGATCCGGGCCTTCGGTCTTGCGTTCGCCTGCCAGGAAACCGATCACGTTCCCGCTGAACCCCATGACGAACCGCTCGATGGGATGGTAACGGAAGCCGGTGTCCTTTTCCTTGGCGGGTCTGATGCGGATTCTCTTTCTCGGTGACGTGGTTGGCCGGACCGGCCGCGACGTGGTGACAAGCCGGCTGCCCGGTCTCGTTCAGGACTGGAAGCTCGATCTCGTCGTGGTCAATGGCGAGAACGCCGCCGGCGGCTTCGGCATCACCGAGAACATCTATAACGAGATCCGAACCGCCGGCGCCGATGCGGTGACGCTGGGCAACCACGCTTTCGACCAGCGCGAGGCCCTGGTCTTTATCGAGCGGGCGGACGCGCTGGTGCGTCCCATCAACTATCCGCCCGGCACGCCGGGGCGCGGCGCCGCCATGATCGAGACGCGCGGCGGCGCGCGGGTGCTGGTGGCGAACGTGATGGGCCGTGCCTTCATGGATCCGCTGGACGATCCCTTCGCCGCCATCGACCGGGCGCTCGATGGCGTCGAACTCGGCCGGGTGGTGGACGCCATCGTGGTGGACTTCCACGCCGAGACCACCAGCGAGAAGCAGGCCTTCGGCCATTATTGCGACGGGCGTGTCACCCTTGTGGTGGGCACCCACACGCACGTGCCCACCGCCGACCATCGCATCCTGCCCGGCGGCACCGCCTATCTGACGGATGCCGGCATGTGCGGTAGCTATGACGGCGTGATCGGCATGGACAAGGACGAGCCGCTGCGCCGCTTCACCCGCAAGATCGGCGCCGGCCGCTTCGAGCCCGCCGCCGGCCCTGCCACGCTCTGCGGCTTCGCGGTGGAGACGGACCCGGCCACCGGCCTCGCCGTGAAGGCGGCCCCCGTGCGCCTCGGCGGTGATCTCAGCGAGGCGCGCCCGGCTTTCTGGGAGGCGTGATGCGGCGCGGCATGGGGCTTTCTTGCTCTTTGCCGCCTCCACGACCTATAAGGCGCGGCACAGTGGATTGGCATCACGCCGGGCGGCGCTCGGTTGGTTCCGGAGCCTTGGCTTCGGCATCACGAACGGCGGACGGGCCGGCCCCCATGCTCCGATCGGAGCGCGGCGAGGCGGCGCGACCTGCTGCGGGCGCGCGGGCGTGGGCAAGGTTCAAGGGATCTGGAGGCGGCCATGGCCGGACATTCACAATTCAAGAACATCATGCACCGCAAGGGACGGCAGGACGCGGTGCGTTCCAAGCTGTTCTCCAAGCTGGCGCGCGAGATCACGGTCTCGGCCAAGATGGGCCTGCCGGATCCGAACATGAACGCGCGCCTGCGCGCCGCCATCCTCGCGGCCCGCGCCGAGAACATGCCCAAGGACAACATCGAGCGCGCCATCAAGAAGGCGTCCGGTGCGGACATGGAGAATTATGACGAGATCCGTTACGAGGGCTACGGCCCCGGCGGCGTCGCCGTCATCGTCGAGGCGCTGACCGACAACCGCAACCGCACCGCCTCCGAAGTGCGCTCGTACTTCACCAAGTCCGGCGGCAACCTCGCCGAGACGGGCGCGGTGTCCTTCATGTTCGACCGCCTCGGCGCCATCGAGTTCGATGCGGCGAAGGTGAATGCGGACGATCTGCTGGAAGCCGCCATCGAGGCGGGCGCGGACGACGTGAACTCCTCCGAGGAG
The DNA here is from genome assembly GCF_004364705.1 of Azorhizobium sp. AG788. NCBI lineage: Bacteria > Pseudomonadati > Pseudomonadota > Alphaproteobacteria > Hyphomicrobiales > Xanthobacteraceae > Azorhizobium > Azorhizobium sp. AG788. The sequence continues at coordinate 111,572 of NZ_SOBM01000003.1, read as the reverse complement.
ACGCACGAGGTGGTCTGCGCGGTGGAGAGCCTCGCGGAAGTGCAGAAGGCGCTGGAAGCCAAGTTCGGCGAGCCGCGCAAGGCGGGCCTCGTGTGGCGGCCGCAGAACACCATCGCCGTGGATGACGAGACCGGCGAGAAGCTGATGCGCCTCGTGGAGACGCTGGAAGACAACGATGACGTCCAGAACGTCACCGCCAATTTCGAGCTGTCCGAAGCCCTGATGGCCAAGCTCAGCGCCTGAGGCGTGGGAGGCGCTGCCTCCCTTTCCCGTTCGGAGACAAAAAAAACCCGGCCACGCGGCCGGGTTTCTTTTTGGGCTGGTGGAGTGTTCAGGCCGCGGCGGCGAGACGGTCGGCGGTCTCGCGCAGCTCGGCAATGGCAGCCTCGATCTCGGTGCGCTGACGCTCGAGCTGGCCGAGCTGGGTCAGGCAGCGGTCACGGGTCAGGGCGAGGTCGCTGCCGCTCTGGCCCTCGTGGGCAGCGACCAGGGCGCGGATCTCGGCGAGGGTGAAGCCGAGGCGCTTGCCCTTCAGGATAACGGTGAGGCGCTCGCGGTCCGCCGGAGAGTAGAGGCGGGCAAGGCCTTCGCGGCGCGGAGAGAGGAGGCCCTTGTCTTCATAGAAGCGCAGGGCACGCAGGGTGATGCCGAACTCGCGGGCCAGATCGCCGATCGTATAGACGTCCTCGGCAGCATAGGTCCGGCCGGGAACGGAAACCTGGCTGCGCGCATCGAAATTGGAAACGTCCATTGCACTCTCCGTCAGTTGCGTCACGCCCGGCAGTGCGATGGCTCAGAGAGCGGAAAGCGCATTCCGTGCCGGGCTTCAATGTGCACCCCGGCATGATGGGTAAGCCGATCTGTCCCGCTACGGGAGCTATTTGCAGGCTCCGTAAGGGAAAGTAACCGTTACGCGCTCAGTCTTTTCAACGATTAATGCTCCGTTTACCAAAGGACGTCGATGCTGATTCGACCGATTCGCGGGGGATCGGATGAAGCGGCGGCGGCGACCGGGAGGCGGATATGGATCGCTGGCACGGTACGATGGGGCGTTCAGCGGCCGGTTCGGCCGCAGCTCTTGCCGAGCCTGTCTATGCGCCGGAGCCTAACGACGGGTGGTCCGATGGCGGCCACCTGCGGGCGGTCGCGAGCCCCGGGCCAGCCGACCATCCTCTGTATGCTCCGGCGGACCAGCCCGAGGACATCCTCGACCCGGCCGGAACCGGCTTCACCCGCGCCCTTGCCGAATCCGTCGCCATTCTCGCCCGCAAGGTGGATGTCCTCGGCGCCAAGGCGGTGGACCCGGTGGCCATCGCCCGCCTTCAGCGCCAGACCGGCGAACTCAAGGAACTGGTCGAGCGCGTGCTGGTCCTGCACGAGCGCTCCGCCAGCGATGCGGCTGCCGCCAGCGCCTCGGACGAATTCACCCGCCTTGCCATGGACGCTCTGGCCCGCCTGGAGACGCGGGTGGACGGCTTCATGGCCGAACAGGCCCGCCGCACCGCGCCGAGCGAGGAACTGACCGTCCTGCGCGAGCGCCTCGACGCCGTGGCCCATGACGTGAAGGCCCTCGGCAGCGCCGGTGATCCGCGCTTCGCCGCCCGGCTTGAGGACCTGCTGGCGCGGTTCGACCGCAACGAAACCATCGAGGCCGCCAAGCTGGCGCCGCTGGTGGACGTGCTGGAACGCCACCTCTCCCGCCTCGTCGAGCGCGTGGACGAGACGCAGGTTCACGTCGCCCGCCTCGACGGCATCGAAGCCATGCTTCAGGGCCTGACGCGCGAGTTGCAGCGCCTGCAGGAGCCGGCCAACGACGAGGTCGCCGCGCCGCAGGACGACATCGCCTATGGCGCGGACGAGGCCCTTGTCCCCCACGAAACGGCTGTTATGGCGCCTCACCTGACGCTGGTGGAGGAGGATTGGCGGTCCCCCGTCGAGACACAGGCCCCTGCCGGCATCGATCCCACGGGGCTGCGGGAGCAGGACTTGCCGGTGCGTGCCGCCGAGATCCGGCCGCAGGTGCAGGAAGCGGCGCCTCCCGCCGCTCCGGCTGCTGCGCCGAGCCTCGAGGAATGGCCGCAATGGCCCACCGACCTGCGCCGTGAGCCGGCGCCGCGCGCGGAGCCCCGTCCGGAGATTGCCCGTGATCCGGCCTGGCAGGTGACCGAGGCGCCCTGGCAGGGCGAACTGCGCGAGCTTCTGGAAACCCATGCCGAGCGCCGCCGCTCCAGCGCCGAAGTCTGGCGCGAGGCGCGGGCCGATGCGGCCCCGAAGGCGGCGGACAGCGAATGGACCGCCAAGCAGGTGGCCGCGCTGGAAGCCGCCCTTGAGGATGCGCAGGCGGTTGCCACCGGACGCTGCCGCACGGACTGGGTCGCCGCCGCCGATCGGGCGGAGCATCGGGAGAAGGGCGCGGCGCTTGCCCGCCGCCGGGATTCCGAGCGGCGCGCCAGCCTGGCCATCCGCGTCGGGGCCGTGGCTCTGGGCGCGCTCGTCCTCGGGATTGGCACCTGGTTCCTGCTGCCGCGCACGGCGCCGGACGGCGCCAGCGCCGGTGTGGCCGGACCCGCGACCGCCGGCGGCGCGCCGGTGGACCCGGCGCTCGTCACCAATCTGCCGCCGCCCGTGGGTTCGGCGGCGCTGAAGAATGCCGCCCTATCAGGTGACGCAAGTGCCGCCGCCGAGGTGGGCGCGCGCTACGCGGACGGCCGGGGCACCGACGCCAATCAGGCGGCGGCCATGAAATGGTTCGCTTATGCCGCCTCGCAGGGCTCGGCCCCGGCTGCCTACCGGCTCGGCAGCATCTATGAGAACAGCAAGCGGGATCTCCCCGCCGCCCGCAAGCTCTACCAGTGGGCGGCCGAGCGGGGGAACCTGCGGTCCATGCACAATCTCGGCGTGATGTATTCCGACGGGATCGACGGCAAGCCCGACTGGCAGAATGCAGTGAACTGGTTCCGCAAGGCCGCCGACCTCGGCCTGCGCGACAGCCAGTTCAATCTCGGCGTCATCTATTCGCGCGGCCTGTCCGGAGCGGTGGACCGAGCGGAAGCCTGGAAGTGGTTCTCGCTTGCCGCCGCGCAGGGCGACACGGAAAGCGCGCGCAAGCGCGAGGACGTGGCCGCCAAGGCCGAGCCGGGCGTGGTGGACCGCGCGCGTGCCGCCGTCACCGCCTTCGTGCCCGGCAAGGTGGTGGAGAGCGCCAATTCGACCGCCGTGCGCCCGGAATGGGAAGTGGCCGGCCCGGCCGACGCCACGCCCCGCAAGTCCGCCTCCCGCTGAGGCATCGGGCTGGCGCCCCGGCGCCGCCGGGGCCAGTTTGGCGCATGACCAACGGCATGATTCGCATCATCGGCCTCGATCCGGGCCTGCGCCGCACCGGCTGGGGCATCATCGAGGCCCAGGGCACGCGGCTCACCTATGTCGCCTGCGGCACCATCCTTCCGCCCGAGAACGCCCCCATGGCCGAGCGGCTCGCCGAGCTGCACCGGGGTCTTGCCGAGGTGCTGGCCCGCCACGCGCCGGACGAGGCGGCGGTGGAAGAGACGTTCGTCAACATGAACCCGTCCTCCACCCTCAAGCTCGGGCAGGCGCGCGGCGTCGTCATGCTGGCGCCGGCGCAGGCGGGGCTTTCGGTGGCCGAATATGCGCCGTTGCTGGTGAAGAAGACCGTGGTGGGCGCCGGCCGGGCGGAGAAGGCGCAGATCCGCATGATGATCGGCGTTCTGCTGCCCAAGGCGACGCCGCAGACGGAGGATGCCGCCGACGCGCTGGCGGTGGCGGTGACCCATGCCCATCATCGCGGACCTGCTGCACTGCGGCGCGCGGCGCTGTAGAATGGCGGAACGGGTTCGGCGGAGGGGACCGACATGCTGTGGGGCCAGCTTGCCCTGGTGACCGCGGCCCTGTTCACGGGGGCCGCCTTCTATATCAATGCCGTCGAACAGCCGGCGCGGCTGGGCCTTGAGGCCCGCTCCATGCTGGCGGTGTGGAAGCCGGCCTATCGGCGGGGCTTCGCCATGCAGGCGACGCTGGCGCTGATCGGCTTCGCCCTTGGCGCGCTCGCCTTCTGGCAGACGCGCGACTGGCATTTTCTGGCGGGCGGCGTGCTCATGCTCGCCAACTGGCCTTTCACCTTCATCGGCATCATGCCCACCAACCGCCGCTTGCTGGCGATCCCGGAAGGGCAGGCGGGGCCGGAGAGCGTGCATCTGGTGGCCGTGTGGGGTCAGTTGCACATGGTGCGCACGGGCCTTGGCCTGCTCGCCACCCTCATTTTCCTCTGGGGCACGCTCGGCTGAGGCCGGGCCGGACAGGACGCGATGATCGGCAAGTTGAAGGGGACCGTGGACGGCTTCGGCGAGGACCACCTGATCCTTGATGTCCATGGGGTCGGCTATCTCGTCCATTGCTCCGGGCGCACGCTCCAGGCGCTGCCGCGCGTGGGCGAGGCGGCGGTGCTGTTCATCGAGACCCATGTCCGCGAAGATCAGATCCGGCTGTTCGGCTTCGTCACAGAGGCGGAGCGGGAGTGGTTCCGGCTGCTTCAGGGCATCCAGGGCATCGGCACGAAGACGGCGCTCGCCATTCTCTCCACGCTCAAGCCCTCCGATCTCGCGCAGGCGGTGGCGCTGGGCGACAAGACGGCGCTCGCCCGTGCCAATGGCGTGGGTCCGCGGGTCGCCACCCGCATCGTGACCGAGCTGAAGGACAAGGTGCCCGCCTTCACCTCGGCCGATCCGGGCCTTGCCCGCCTCGCCGCCGACGTGGAGGCGACGGAGGCGGCCGGCGGGGCGCTTGCCGATGCGGTCTCGGCCCTCGTCAATCTGGGCTATGGACAGGCGCAGGCGCACACCGCCATCGCCGCTGCCGGCCGCAAGGCGGGCGAGGACGCCACCACCGAGACCCTCATCCGCCTCGGCCTCAAGGAACTGGCGAAGTAGACTCAGCCCGGCAGCGGCAGCTCGGTGAGCGGCAGCAGCCGCGAATCCGCCAGCGCGGCCGTGCGGTGGCCCATGACCTTGCGATAGGCCGGATCGTTTGCCATGGCGAGGAGCGCTGCGGCGCTAGCCTGCTGCACCAGCAGCACCTCGTCCCACATCTCCTCTTCGGGCCCGATCAGGAACGCTTCCGCGCGCCCGCGCCACAGAATGTCGCCGCCGCTGGCCCGGAGCAGCGGCAGGGTGTGGGCCACATAAAGCGTGTAGGCCTCAGCGCCGCTTATGGGCGTGGCCGGGGCGAGGTCCGGCGCGTCCGAATAATCGGCGATGGCGCGGAAGCGCAGCAGGTTCAGCATGACGGGGCGCTGGCGGTCGCGGGAAAAGAAGCGGCGGCCGGCGGCTTCGGTCGGGGCGAGATAAACTTGGCTCATGCTTCGTCCTCCATGACCATGGGGAAGGCGAGTTTCAGCGTGTAGGCGCGGATGTCCTCCGGCCAAGGCGCCATTTCAGCCGTCATGCGGGGGCGGTCGCCGGCGAAGAGGGCGCGGCTTGCTTCCTCGAAGCCCGGCAGGTCGCCGGCCATGGCGCTCATGAAGCGGTAGGCGATCTCCTGCGCCGCCCGTGCCTGCTGGCGCGGCGCGTCGGCGCGGCGGGCCTCCTCCACCAGCCGGCGCAGGGCCACGGAGGCGCCACCCGGCTGGGCGGCGAGCCAGTCCCAATGGCGCGGCAGCAGCGTCACCTCCCGCGCCACCACGCCGAGCTTCGGCCGACCCCGGCCGCGCGGGGACGCCTCTTCCTCCGGCGCTGGCGCGGGATAACGCTCCGCCAGTTCGGCCTCAGTGCCGCGCAGGTCGAGGTCCACGACCCGTCCCGTCGCATCGGCGAAGACCAGCAGCGGTGCGGTGTCGGCCGCCGCGCGGACGGCACGCGCGACGTCGAGGAGCGAACCGGCAGCGATCCGGCGGGGGCCGCAGAAGGCGGTGAAGGTGGGGGACATGGGTCTTTCTCGGATTTCAGCTTGCGGATTTATATCCGGGTAAATATGAGAAGGCAATTACATCCGGATATAAATGAGGGCGAGATGGAAAAGGCGGAGCGGCGGGCGGTGAGCGCGGCCTATAAGGAGCGGAAGGTGGCGGCGGGCATCTATGCGGTGCGCTGTGGCGGCAAGGTCTTCGTGGGTCAGAGTCCCAATCTGGCCAGCGTGGAAAACCGCCTGCGGTTCACGCTCGCGCACGGCACCCATCCCAACCGCGCCCTTCAGTCCGCATGGGTCGTGTCGGGTGGGACGGCGCTGGAGATCGAGATCGTGGAGACGCTGGCGGAGGAGGCGGATGCCTATCTGCGCGGCCGGGCGCTCACGGAGCGGCAGGCCCACTGGCTGGCGGCGCTGAAAGCCGAGCGGCTCTGAGGCGCACACGGGCGGCCGTTCAAGCGACTGGAAACCGGCCGCGCATGGTGGCACAAGGCGGCATGGCTCCCCGTCTGATGACCGCCGATTCCCGTCCCGAGGACGATGCCGACGCGACCTTGCGTCCGCAGCGGCTAGCCGATTTCGTCGGACAGGCGCAGGCCCGCGCCAATCTGGAAGTCTTCATCCAGGCTGCCCGCGCGCGGGGCGAGGCGCTCGACCATGTGCTGTTCGTCGGCCCGCCGGGCCTCGGCAAGACGACGCTCGCCCAGATCATGGCCCGCGAGATGGGGGTGGGCTTCCGCTCCACGTCCGGCCCGGTGATCGCGAAAGCCGGCGACCTCGCCGCCATCCTCACCAATCTCGAAGAGCGCGACGTGCTCTTCATCGACGAGATCCACCGCCTTGCGCCGCAGGTGGAGGAAATCCTCTATCCGGCCATGGAGGATTACGAGCTCGATCTCGTCATCGGCGAGGGGCCGGCGGCCCGCTCTGTGAAGATCTCGCTGCCGAAATTCACGCTGGTGGGCGCCACGACGCGGTCGGGGCTGCTCACCACGCCGCTGCGCGACCGCTTCGGCATCCCCGTGCGGCTCGTCTTCTATACGCTGGAAGAGCTGGAATACATCGTCACCCGCGGCGCCCGCCTGCTCGGCATCGGCATCGTGCCGGAAGGCGCGCGGGAGATCGCCCGCCGGGCGCGCGGCACGCCCCGCATCGCCGGTCGCCTGCTGCGCCGGGTGCGCGACTTCGCCCAGTTCGCCGGGGCCGAGGCCATCGACCGGGCCATCGCAGATCGGGCGCTGATGGCGCTCGACGTCGACGCCATGGGCCTCGACACCATGGACCGGCGCTACCTCACGGTGATCGCGCAGCATTATGGCGGCGGGCCGGTGGGGGTCGAGACGCTGGCCGCCGCGCTCTCCGAGCCGCGCGATGCCATCGAGGAGATCGTCGAGCCCTATCTGGTGCAGCAGGGCTTCGTGCAGCGCACGCCGCGCGGGCGGATGCTCACCTCCGGCGCCTTCCGGCATCTGGGCCTCGCCGAGCCGCAGCGCCCGCCGAGCGCCTTGCCCCTGTTCGATGAAGGTGATTAGAGACGCGCGAAAAGCGTGAGCTTGAGAACGTGTCCCGCTTGGTGCCCTCCCCTCCCCAACCCTCCGCCGCACGCGGGAGAGGGGGGCTGTCGCGCTTAGGGAGCAGCGTCCGGCGAACTGGAAAACGGTAAAGCCCTCTTCCGCTTGCGGGGGAGGGTTGGGAGGGGGCCAAGGCCGGGTGCAGGCGCGCCTCAGAACGGCAGCAGCCGAGGGGCGGTCGGCCACCCCAACGGATCAAAGTTTGAGGACGATGGAATGAAACTGGACCTCACCGGCGAGCGCGCCACGACCCCGGGCGAGCGCGAGGCCTATCCCCATCTCGCCGGCCGGCTCATTCCCGGCGGCCACTGCCTCGGCCTGCGCGTCTATTACGAGGATACCGACTTCTCCGGCATCGTCTATCACGCCAATTACCTGAAGTTCATGGAGCGCGGCCGCTCCGACTACATGCGCCTGCTGGGCGTGGTGCAGGGCGAACTCTTTGCCGAGGCCGCCGCCGAGGCGCCCGGTTTTCACTTCGTCGTGCGTTCCATGCAGATCGACTTCAAGAAGCCCGCGCGCATCGACGACGTGCTCGAGGTCGTGACCCTGTCCAGGGATGTGGCCGGGGCCTCCATCACGCTCGCCCAGTCGGTGCGGCGGGGCGAGGAGGAGCTGGTTTCAGCGCTGGTGCGGGTTGCCTTCGTCTCGCAGGGCCGGGCCAAGCGCATTCCCGACGCCCTGCGCCGGGCGACGCTGGAGGATGCCACCGTCGTGGCCGGTGCTGTCGCACCGCAGCGATAACCCTCCCTTAAGCTTAATCCCCGTAGGGTCCGAACCGCCGCCGGCATGCTGCATCGCGGCCGCTCGCCCAAGTTTGGACGCACTCCCCCTCGAAAGAGCGGGTGTGCTTCCTGAATTTGGAACGACGGACGGGCGATGCCTGCCGCTTTGCGCGGGCCGGGCCAGCCGAGGATTGAAGATGAGACCTGCCATCCGGGCGTGGGGGCGTCGATGAAGAAGTGGACACCGGCGCTGGCGACGGCGCTCGTGCTTGCGGCCTCCGCGGCCTGGGCACAGGCGGACGTCGGATCGGCCGCGCTTGCGGCGCCGACCGCCAACATCTCGCTCATCGGGCTGTTTCTCCAGGCGCATTTCGTCGTCAAGCTGGTGATGCTGGGCCTTGTGGCCGCGTCCATCTGGGTCTGGGCGATCATCATCGACAAGACCCTGCTGTTCACCCGCACCCGCAAGGAAATGGACCGCTTCGAGCAGGTCTTCTGGTCGGGCCAGAGCCTTGAGGAACTGTACCGCTCCCTCGCCGGCCGGCCGAACCAGGCCATGGCCGCCATCTTCGTCGCCGCCATGCGCGAGTGGAAGCGGACCTATGAGGGCGGGGCCAAATCCCTCACCGGCCTCAACCAGCGTATCGAGAAGGTGATGGACGTCACCATCTCCCGCGAGGTGGAGGCGCTGGAAAGCAAGCTTCTGGTGCTGGCGACGGTCGGCTCGGCCGGCCCCTTCATCGGCCTGTTCGGCACGGTGTGGGGCATCATGACCTCGTTCCAGGCCATCGCGGCGTCCAAGAACACCAATCTGGCGGTTGTGGCACCGGGCATCGCGGAAGCCCTTTTCGCGACCGCCATGGGCCTCATTGCGGCCATCCCCGCGACCATCTTCTACAACAAGTTCGTCCATCAGGCGTCGCGGCAGGCGCAGCGGCTCGAAGGCTTCGCCGACGAGTTCTCCGCCATCCTGTCGCGCCAGATCGACGAGCGGGGCTGAACCATGGGCATGGGCGGCGGCGCCGGAGGCGCATGGCAGAGCCGGCGGTCGCGCCGCCGGCGCAACGGCGGCATGATGGCCGAGATCAACGTGACGCCCATGGTGGACGTCATGCTGGTGCTGCTCATCGTCTTCATGGTGGCCGCCCCGATGCTGACCGTGGGCGTGCCCCTCGACCTGCCCAAGACGCAGGCCCAGGCCATGAATCAGGACAAGGACCCGCTCACCATCTCGGTGAACAACAAGGGTCAGGTGTTCCTGCAGGAAACCGAGATCAAGCTCGACGAACTGGTGCCCAAGCTGCAGGCCATCGCCAAGAACGGCTATGACGAGCGCATCTTCGTGCGCGGCGACAAGACGGTGAATTACGGCACGGTCATGCAGGTCATGGGCCGCCTGTCCGCCGCCGGCTTCAAGCGTGTGGCGCTGGTCACCGAAGGCGAACAGGGGAGCTGAGGCGAAGAGCGATGCGTGTCGGCCTCACCGCATCGAGCATTGCCCACGGGGCGGTGCTGGTTCTTGCCTTGGTGTCCTTCTCGGCACCGAGCGCCTTCGACACGCCCCAGCCCGACCCGATCAATGTGGACGTGATCTCCGCCTCGGACCTCTCGCAGATGACGAAGGGCAACGAGAAGGGCAAGAAGACCGAGGTGAAGAAGGTCGTCGCCGAGAAGGTGGACGCGCCCAAGCCCGTCAACGATCCCAATCTGAAGGTGTCGGAGAAGCAGGAGATCGAGCCCACCGCGCCGCCTCCGCCGCCCCCACCTCCGCCGCCCCCCACGCCCGCGCCGCCGCGCCCCGAGGAGCCCAAGCCCCCGACCCCTGCGCCGCAGCCCAAGCCCGACGAGCCCAAGCCCGCGCCCCCGAAGGCGGACAAGCCGCCGCCGGAGCAGAAGGCCGACGAGGGCCTGAAGGCGGACCCCAAGAAGGACGAGCAGAAGCAGGAGGCGAAGGCCCAGACGCCGCCGCCCTTGCCGCAGCGCAAGCCGCCTCCGCCGCCGACGCCCCAGCCGACGCGCGCGAACAATGACGCCAAGACGCAGCAGGAGCAGAAGTTCGATGCGGACCGCATCGCGGCCCTGCTCGACAAGCGCACGCCCCAGCGCAATGCGGCGGCCGACCAGCAGGTGTCGCAGACGGCGGCGCTCGGCTCGCCCAACGGCGCGGCCCAGACGCTGACCCAGAGCGAGATCGACGCGCTGCGCGCCCGCATCCAGTCGTGCTGGGGCCCGCCGGCCGGCGCCTCCGAGGCGAGCGACCTGCGCGCCACCATCGTCGTTTCCTTCAAGCAGGACGGATCGCTGGCCATGCAGCCGCAGTTGTCCGGCGTCACGCCTGCATCTTCCCCCTATGGACCTGCCTTCGCCGACAGCGCCCTGCGCGCCATCATCCGCTGTGCGCCCTATACCTTCCTTCCGGCCAACAAATATGCGGTCTGGAAGGAGATCGAGATGGGCTTCAGCCTGAAGGACATGCTCGGCCGGGCCCACTAATCGAAGAGACTGCCATGATCCATCTTCCGCGCCTGCTGACCGATCGCCTCGATCCACGCCTCTCGCGCCGGTCCGTCCTCGTCGGCGGCGCGGCGGCGGCCGGGGCTTCGCTCCTCGGCGCCCCGGCAGCGCAGGCGGCGCTGAAGCTGGAGATTACCTCGGGCACGCCCCAGCCCATTCCGATCGCCGTCACCGACTTCATCGGCGAGGGCGATCAGGGGCGGGCGATCAGCGGCGTCATCACGGCGGATCTCAAGCGTTCCGGCCTGTTCGCGCCCATCGATCCCAAGGCCTTCGTGGAGCAGATCAGCAATCCCGATCTCGCCCCGCGCTTCCAGGACTGGCGGGTCATCAATGCCCAGGGCCTCGTGACCGGCCGCGTCACCCGCCAGGGCGACGGGCGCCTGAAGGCGGAATTCCGTCTGTGGGACGTGTTCGCCGGCCAGCAGCTCATGGGCCAGCAGTATTTCACCCAGCCGGAGAACTGGCGGCGCGTCGCCCACATCATCGCCGACGCCATCTATGAGCGTCTCACCGGCGAGAAGGGCTATTTCGACACCCGGATCGTGTTCGTGGATGAGAGCGGCGCCAAGGACCGGCGCGTGAAGCGGCTCGCCATCATGGACCAGGACGGCGCCAACGTGACCTATCTCACGCGCGGCGATGCCCTTGTGCTGACCCCCCGCTTCTCCCCGACCAGCCAGGAAATCACCTACATGTCCTACGCGCAGGGGGAGCCGCGCGTCTTCCTGCTGAACATCGAGACCGGCCAGCGCGAGATCGTCGGCAACTTCCCCGGCATGAGCTTCGCCCCGCGCTTCTCGCCGGACGGCCAGCGGGTGATCATGAGTCTCCAGCAGGGGGGCAATGCCAACATCTTCGTGATGGACCTGCGCTCCAAGGCGACCACCCGCCTCACCGACACGCCCGCCATCGACACCGCGCCCTGCTATTCGCCGGACGGCCGCCAGATCTGCTTCGAGAGCGATCGCGGCGGCTCCTCGCAGATCTATGTGATGAATGCGGACGGCTCGGGCCAGCGCCGCATCTCGTTCGGCAATGCCCGTTACAACACGCCGGTCTGGTCGCCGCGCGGGGATGTGATCGCCTTCACCCGCCAGGCCGAGGGCAAGTTCGCCATTGGCGTGATGAGGCCTGACGGGCAGGGAGAGCGCGTGTTGACCGAGGGCTATCATAATGAAGGCCCGACCTTCGCGCCCAACGGCCGCGTCATCATGTTCTTCCGCGATCCGCCCGGTGGCGGCGGACCGAACCTCTTCACCATCGACGTGACCGGCTACAACGAGCAGCGCGTGCCCACCCCGAGCTACGGCTCGGACCCGGCCTGGTCGCCCCTGCGCTCCTGAGCGGAAGGCGCCTGTTGCGCGCCGGCCACACCGGCCGCCGCCCCCGTGGCTCCATGCCTTTGCCATGATGGCGCCACGGGTGGCGCCCACTCAGGGTTCCGCGCCAAGGCTGTGTGCCGGCGCATCGCCCGCTAGAGCACGCGCCGATCAGATTGCATCGCAATGGGATCGGATCACGCGTTCTCTTTCTAGAGTTTAGAGGGCGATTCACCGAGCGGATTGTTTCAATCCGCTCGGATCGCGCTCAAAGGCATCTTCAGAATTTGCGAACCATAAAAAGCGGTCGTGGGGTCCAACGGCGTTGACGTCGGGTCCGAGGGTGGAATGGCCGGGATGGCGGAACTTCCGCTTAACCAGGCGGCTGCTAGAGCACGTCAGGCTTTGATGAGAGCGGATGGCCGCGCCCCGGCGCCGAGGTCAGGCTCTTAACGTTACCATCCGGGTTGAGTCACGAAGGGAGACACCGGAATGCTTCATTTGGGTTTTGCGCGCGGCTTCCGGTTCGCCGCCATGATCGGTGTGATGCTGGCGCTTGCCGCCTGCGCCAACAATCCGAACGCCAATGGCGGGGCTGGCATGAACGGGGCCGGCGGCCCTCCCGGTTCGCCGCAGGAGTTCGTCGTCTCCGTGGGCGACCGTGTCTTCTTCGACACCGACCAGACCGACCTTTCGCCCGAGGCGCGCGCCATTCTGGACCGCCAGGCGCAGTGGCTGCAGCAGTATAACCGCTACACCTTCACCATCGAAGGCCATGCGGACGAGCGCGGCACCCGCGAATACAACATCGCGCTCGGCGCCAAGCGCGCCCAGAACGTGCGCGACTATCTCGCCTCACGCGGCATCGATCCGGCCCGCATGCGGACCATCTCCTACGGCAAGGAACGGCCGGTTGCTGTCTGTAACGACATCTCCTGCTGGTCGCAGAACCGCCGCGCCGTCACCGTGCTCAATCCGACGAGCTGAGGCTTGGTCACAAAAAGAATGTCTCTGCCCCCGCCGAGGCATTCCTAAGTTACCTGCGTTTCGTGCTAGAGAGCCGGCGTCCTCCACGCCGGCTCTTTTGCTTTTGCGATTTGATACAGTCGTTGTGGGGCCACACTTTGGACGTTATCGAACGCCTAAGGTGAGACGCGAGGGAGGCAGCTCCCTAGTTTGATCAGTGTTTTCAGCGTATGGCGCCATGAAACATTCCGCCCTCGTCAAGATTGCACTTCTGGCGGCTACTGCCGCCTTGCTGACCGGGCCGGCGCTGGCACAGCAGTCGGGCAACGGGCTGTTTGGCGACATCTTCAAGCCGCCGGCGAATGTTCAGAACGATACGGTCGCCAACCAGCAGAGCGAGCTTCTGATGCGTGTGGAGCGCATCGAAAACCAGTTGCGCGTGCTCACCGGCCAGATCGAACAGTTGCAGTATCGCAATCAACAGCTCGAGCAGCAGCTCGGTGCGCGGGGTGCGGGCGGCGTGCCGCCGGCCGCCGCGACGGCGCCGCGCCCGCCCGTGACGCCCCCCGTTGCCACCGGAGGCCGCCGGTCGGACGCGTTCGAGCCCTCCGAGGATCCCGCTGCGCCCGGCGTGCCGCAGCCGCTCGGCTCACCCACCAGTGCGTCCGTGGCGCCGCCGCGCCCTGCCGGCGCGCCGCTCGACATCGGCTCGGGCGCCCAGCGGCCCCCTGCGGCCGCCGGTGTTGCCGCAGCGTCCACACCCAAGGACCTCTACGACCTCGGCTATTCCTACGTGCAGCGGCAGGATTATCCGCAGGCGGAGCAGACCTTTAAGCAGTTCCTGCAGACCTATCCCTCGGACCGCCTGACGCCCGACGCCACGTTCATGCTTGGCGAAACGCTCTATTTGCGGCAGACCTATAAGGAGGCGGCAGAGCAGTTTCTGCAGGTCTCGACAAAATATCCAAACTTCACGCGGGCACCCGATGCTTTGCTTCGTCTCGGCCAGTCGCTGGCCGCGCTGAACGAACGGGAGGCGGCTTGCGCAACTTTCGCCGAGGTGGACCGGAAGTTCCCTCGGGCTACATCGAATGTGCGTCAAGCTGTGGAGCGTGAGCAAAAACGTGCAGGCTGCTGAGCAGGACTACGCGCCTCCCATCGAGGAGGAAGAACTCGAGGGGCTGTTCGGGATCTTCCGCGGCCACCGGCGCATCCTTCTCGGCGTGTCGGGCGGCCCCGATTCCACGGCCATGCTCGTGCTCGCCCGCATCTGGCGCTATGGCCTGCTGGACGGCCCGAGCTTCTTCGTGGCGACGGTGGACCACGGCCTGCGCCCCGAGGCGACGGACGAGGCACTCGCCGTCGGTGCCCTGTGCGAAGAACTGGGCCTGCCCCATGTGATCCTGCCGTGGCGCGGGCCGAAGCCGCGCTCCGGCATTCAGGAGGCGGCCCGCGACGAGCGCTTCGCCCTGCTGCGCTCCTTCGCCCGGCAGAACGGGCTGGATGGCCTCGCGCTTGCCCATACCCAGGACGATCAGGCCGAGACCGTACTGTTCCGCCTCTGCCGCGGCTCCGGCATCGGCGGGCTGGCCGCCATGCGGCCGGTGAGCCGGCGCAACGGCCTCGCCGTGCTGCGGCCCTTCCTGTCCATCGCCAAGGCGCGGCTTGTTGCCACGCTGGCGGTGTCCGGCACCCCCTTCGTGCGCGATCCAAGTAACGAGGACACGCGCTATGCCCGCCCGCGCCTGCGGGCGATCTCGCCCCTGCTGGGCGCGGAAGGGCTGGACGCCGCGCGTCTCGCCGTGCTGGCCCAGCGGGCGGCGCGGGCGGACGATGCGCTGGAGGCCGCGACCGATGCCGCGCAGAAGCTGCTGGTGCATGGCGGCTGGGACGACGAGGCCGGGACGCGCCTTGATGCGGAGGGCTTTTTTCGCCTGCCGCAGGAAATCGCGCTGCGCCTGCTGATGAGGGCGCTGACGCTGCGCGCCACCGAGGGGCCCGTGGAACTCGCCAAGGCGGAGCGGCTGCTGGAAGCCCTTCGCGCGGCGGTGATCCAGCCGGGCCGTCTGCGGCGTACTCTGGCAGGAGCCCTGGTCACCCTGAAGCAAGGCAGTCTGTCTATCGTCCAGGCACCGGCGCGACAGGCAGGGGCAGCCCACCTCGCCGCAAATTCAGGAACGAGCGGGGCACTCGTCCTTGGCAAGGAGGGGGGCGACCCCTAAATTACGGGTGGACGCCGCGGGACGTGGAGGGGAGCAGGCTTCGTTTGTCTGTGTAAGCCGCTCCGGAACGGATTGCTGCGCCCCATGAGGGACCAATGAACGCCAACCTACGCAATTTCGCCCTTTGGGTGATCATCGTCCTGCTGCTGCTGGCTCTGTTCTCGCTCTTCCAGAGCCCGGGGCAGCGGAGCAGCGCGAACGACATTTCGTTCTCCCAGCTGCTCTCGGACGTGGACCAGGGCCGGGTGCGCGACGTCGTGATCGAGGGGCCGAATATTTCGGGCTCCTTCACGGACGGCCGCCAGTTCCAGACCTATGCCCCCAGCGACCCGACGCTCGTCCAGCGGCTCTACGGCAAGGGCGTGTCCATCACTGCCCGCCCGCCGTCTGACAACGTGCCGTGGTTCGTCAGCCTGCTGGTGTCCTGGCTGCCCTTCATCGCCCTCATCGGCGTCTGGATCTTCCTGTCCCGCCAGATGCAGGGCGCGGGCGGCAAGGCCATGGGCTTCGGCAAGAGCCGCGCTAAGCTTCTGACCGAGGCGCACGGTCGCGTGACCTTCGAGGACGTGGCCGGCATCGACGAGGCCAAGAGCGACCTCACCGAGATCGTGGACTTCCTGCGTGATCCGCAGAAGTTCCAGCGGCTCGGTGGCCGCATCCCGCGCGGCGTGCTGCTCGTCGGCCCGCCCGGCACCGGCAAGACGCTGCTCGCCCGCGCCATCGCGGGTGAGGCCAACGTGCCCTTCTTCACCATCTCGGGCTCCGACTTCGTGGAGATGTTCGTGGGCGTCGGCGCCAGCCGCGTGCGCGACATGTTCGAGCAGGCGAAGAAGAATGCCCCGTGCATCATCTTCATCGACGAGATCGACGCGGTGGGTCGCCACCGCGGCGCCGGTCTCGGCGGCGGCAATGACGAGCGCGAGCAGACCCTCAACCAGCTCCTCGTGGAGATGGACGGCTTCGAGGCGAACGAGGGCATCATCCTCATCGCCGCCACGAACCGTCCGGACGTGCTCGATCCGGCGCTGCTGCGTCCCGGCCGCTTCGACCGCCAGGTCGTGGTGCCGAACCCGGACGTGGTGGGCCGCGAGCAGATCCTGAAGGTGCATGCCCGCAAGATCCCGATCGCCCCGGACGTGAACCTCAAGGTGATCGCCCGCGGCACGCCTGGCTTCTCCGGCGCGGACCTCGCCAACCTCTGCAACGAGGCGGCGCTCATGGCGGCCCGGCGCAACAAGCGCATGGTCACCATGGTCGAGTTCGAGGACGCCAAGGACAAGGTGATGATGGGCGCCGAGCGTCGCTCCCTCGTGATGACCGAGGAAGAGAAGATGCTCACCGCCTACCACGAGGGCGGCCACGCCATCGTGGCGCTGAACGTGCCGGCCACCGATCCGGTGCACAAGGCGACCATCATTCCGCGCGGCCGCGCCCTCGGCATGGTCATGCAGCTGCCCGAGCGGGACAAGCTCAGCATGTCCTACGAGCAGATGACCTCGCGCCTCGCCATCATGATGGGTGGCCGCGTGGCGGAAGAGCTCATCTTCGGCCATGACAAGGTGACCTCCGGCGCGGCGTCCGACATCGAGCAGGCGACCCGCCTCGCGAAGATGATGGTGACGCGTTGGGGCTTCTCCGACGAACTCGGCCAGGTGGCCTATGGCGAGAACCAGGACGAGGTGTTCCTGGGCATGTCCATGGGCCGCACCCAGAACGTCTCCGAGGCGACGGCGCAGACCATCGACAAGGAAGTGCGCCGTCTGGTGGACGAGGGCTATGTCGAGGCCAAGCGCATCCTCTCGGAGAAGGCGGTGGACCTGGAGACGCTGGCCCGCGGCCTGCTCGAGTACGAGACGCTGACCGGCGACGAGATCGTGGACCTGCTGAACGGCAAGCCCCCGGTGCGCGACACGGTGATCGAGCCCGCCAACCCGCGTGGCCCGACCGTTCCCACCGCCGGCGCCGGCAAGAACCGTCCCCGTCCGGGCGGCAATCCCGAGCCGCAGCCGCAGGCCTGATTCCATCGGATCGGTCCCGGTCGACCCCGGACTTCAAGACACAGCCCCGCCGGTCCTCCGGCGGGGTTTTTTGTGTCCGGGGCGCTGGCGGGTGCGCGGGACGGCGTGAGCCCCGATCGGAGTGGTGCGCCGCGCCGGAGTGCTCCGGCTGCATCATGTCGTCCCCCTGAGTCCCCGTAGGACGCACGGGTCGCGACGCGGGCAAGTACACGTTCGCGTGTACTTTGCGGCGTGCCTCCGTGCGCTTTGAAAAGTCCGATGCTGTCTTCATCGTCGAAAGGCGCGGAAAATCGCGCTCTTCGGAGGGCGAGAAGATGTGCGCGCGCCCGAGGCGCCGCCCCTTAACGGCCTCTTGGATCTGCCGTTGCGGCATGTTGCAGAAATGTCAATTCGGTGGTGTCATTTGCTGCTTCTGTCGGCACTCCGGCGGATTGCATCAAAACTGTGCGGTATCCCGCCACTTTCTCCTGTCCGTAGCGTTTCCGAGAGTTGGGCCGCATCAGCGGCTGGAAACCCGATGCGCCATCACCGCTGCCACCTTGTCCGAAACCGTGCGGACGGGAGCGACGGATTGTTCGAATGAAATGAAAATAGCTGCTCTGGCCGCCATGGGGGCTGCCGAGCGACGTCCATTCCGCCGGGAGGGGAGGCCCGGGTCGGGGAGGCGGGCACATTTCAGATGGAGGCTGTGCAATGGAGGCCTTGCTTGAGCGTGTTTTGAAGCGCGTGATGACCCGTGGAAGTCTCGGCGTCACCACCGCCACCGGCCGGACCTATGTGGCCGGCACGGGTGATCCGAAGGTTCATATCCGTTTCACCACAAAGGCGGCCGAACGCGCGGTGCTGTTCGATCCGGAACTCGAGATCGGCGAGGCGATCACCGACGGCACGCTGGTCATCGAGAAGGGCAGCATCACCGATTTCCTGGACCTCGTGATGGCCCAACCCGGCGTCACCACGCCGACCATCGCCTCGCGCCTGATGCTGCTGGCCCGCATGGCCGGACGCCGCATCGCCCAGTTCAATCCGCGCGGCCGCTCCCAGCGCAACGTCGCGCACCATTACGATCTCGACGGACGCCTGTATTCGCTTTTCCTTGATTCAGACCGCCAATATTCCTGCGCCTATTTCGAGCATCCGGACCAGTCTCTGGACGATGCCCAGCTTGCCAAGAAGCGCCATCTCGCCGCCAAGCTGATGCTGGACCGGCCCGGCCTGAAGCTGCTCGACATCGGCTGCGGCTGGGGCGGCCTCGGGCTCTACATGTCGGAGGTGGGTGGGGCCGACGTCACCGGCGTCACGCTCTCCAAGGAGCAGCTTGCGGTGGCCCAGGGCAGGGTGAAGGAGCGCGGCCTCGACCGGCATGTGGACTTCCGCCTGCAGGACTATCGTGATGTGCCGGAGACGTTCGACCGCATCGTCTCGGTGGGCATGTTCGAGCACGTGGGCGTCGCCCATTACGGCACCTTCTTCCGCAAGGCGCATGACCTCCTCAAGGAGGATGGCGTGATGATGCTGCACGCCATCGGCCGGCAGGAGCCGCCCGGCGTCACCAATCCCTGGATCGCCAAATACATCTTCCCCGGCGGCTATATTCCCGCGCTCTCCGAAGTGCTCCCGCACATCGAGAAGGCGGGTCTCATCGTCACCGACATCGAGATCCTGCGCCTGCATTATGCCGAGACGCTCAAGGCCTGGCGGGAGCGCTTCATGGCCCACCGGGAAGAGGCCAAGCGCCTGACGGACGAGCGCTTCTGCCGCCTGTGGGAATTCTATCTGGCGGGTTCGGAGATGGCCTTCCGCCACCAGAACATGATGGTGTTCCAGATCCAGCTGGCCCGCCGGCAGGAGGCCGTGCCGATCACCCGCGACTATCTCGCGGCGGCGGAAGAGCGGCTGCGGGCGGCGGAGTTTGCGGTGCACGCGCCGCCGCTCCGGCTCGCCGGCGAATAGCGGCGGTACCCACCGGTTGCCCACAGCCCTGTGGGCAACCGGAAATCCAGGCACCGTGCGGCCCGCAAGCGTGGCAGCCGGCGCATCCCCACAATTCTTCACACGGGACGGCAGGCGCATCTCCTCCGCAAAAGCCGGCTACGATCTGGTACATCTGGGAGCCGCCCACCCAGACAGAACGTGACCGATGCTCGATCTTGCCGCGTCGAAGGAGGACCTGCCCGCCTATCGCCAGCCGCCCCACAATGTGGAGGCCGAGCAGGCGCTGCTGGGCGCGATCCTCGTCAATAACGAGGCCTTCTATCGCGTCTCCGACTTCCTGAAGGCGGAGCATTTCTACGAGCCCCTGCACGGCCGCATCTATGATCTGACCGGTTCGCTGATCCGCGCCGGCAAGATCGCGACGCCCATCACGCTGAAGACCTTCCTCCCGGCGGACCTGGACGTCGGCGGCCTCAACGGCCCGCAATATCTCGCCCGCCTCGCGGCGGAGGCGACCACCATCATCAATGCGGAGGACTACGGCCGGGCCATCTATGATCTCTCGGTGCGGCGCGAGCTGATCCGCATCGGCGAGGAGATCGTCAACGACGCCTATGACGCGCCCATCGAGGCGCAGCCACAGGACCAGATCGAGGAAGCGGAGAAGCGCCTCTACGCCATCGCCGAATCCGGCCGCTACGACGGCGGCTTCGTGCGCTTCGGCGATGCGCTGCGCGAATCGGTGGACATGGCGAGCCGCGCCTTCCAGCGCGAGGGCCACCTCTCCGGCATCGCCTCCGGGCTCGACGATCTCGATGCCCAGATGGGCGGCCTCCAGCCGTCGGACCTCATCATCCTCGCGGGGCGCCCGGCCATGGGCAAGACCTCGCTCGCCACCAACATCGCCTACAACATCGCCTCCGCCTATCGCGGCGAGCAGAAGCCGGACGGCTCCATCGAGGCGGTGTCCGGCGGCGTGGTGGGCTTCTTCTCGCTCGAAATGTCGTCCGAGCAGCTCGCCACCCGTATCCTGGCCGAGCAGGCGGAGATCGCCTCCTACAAGATCCGGCGCGGCGACATCTCGGAGAGCGAGTTCTCCAAGCTCGCCGCCGCCGCCCAGTCCATGCAGGTGGTGCCGCTCTATATCGACGACACCGGCGGCATCTCCATCGCCCAGCTCGTGGCCCGCGCCCGCCGCCTCAAGCGCCAGCGCGGCCTCGACTTCATGGTGGTGGACTATCTCCAGCTCCTGTCGGGCTCGGGCAAGGCCAGCTCCAACCGCGTGCAGGAAATCACCGAGATCACCACCGGCCTCAAGGCGCTGGCCAAGGAGCTGAACGTGCCCATCATGGCGCTGTCCCAGCTCTCCCGTCAGGTGGAAAGCCGCGACGACAAGCGCCCGCAGCTCTCGGACCTTCGCGAATCCGGCTCCATCGAGCAGGACGCCGACGTGGTCATGTTCGTGTATCGCGAGGAATATTACCTCAAGAGCCGCGAGCCCAAGCCCGGAACCGAGGAATGGTTCAAGTGGGAGACCGATATGAAGGCCTGCGAGGCGATGGCTGAGATCATCGTCGGCAAGCAGCGTCACGGCCCCACCGGCACGGTGAAGGTGCACTTCGAGGCGCAGTTCACCCGCTTCGGCAATCTCGCCCGAGAGGACCGTTTCCCTGACCGCCACTGACGCGGCGCCGCGCCCGGCCTGCCGGGTGCGACAGAGTGAATCGGGTGGCGGTTGCGGTGAGGCAAGGCTCGACAGCGGCGGCGCGGCGCAGCGATGATTCTCCGCACCCGCGAGCCGATTCGCGGCAGGACCGGCTGCCCATGGACCTCAGCCCCGCTCTCTCCCCCGAAGACGCCTTCGTGGCGGATCTCGTCGCCTCCGGCCGTTATGCGGACGCCGCGTCGGTCTGGCGGGAGGCGATCTATCTGCTCGCCGAGCGCGAATATGAGCGCTCCGTGCAGGAAACGGCCCAGCTCTCGCTCCTGCACGATGTGCTGTCCCGCGAGGCCGATGGGGCCCCCCTCGTGCCCGATGCGGATGGGGCGGAGACGGACCTTGCCTTTGCGGACGCCGATGCCGTGCTCAGCGAGATCGAGCTGCTGCTGAGCGCGGGCGCTCCGATGGCCTTCCGCAAGGCCGGCTGACCCGCCCGGCGGCGCCGGGCGGCGTCCTTTTCGAAAGGTTCGGCGCTCAGGCGGCCGCCTTGGCGCACTCCGGAACCGGGGTTTCGACCGGCCGGCCGTGGAAATGCGCATTGAGGTTGCGCAGCGCCAAGGTGGTCATGTTGTCCTCGGCATTGGGCGAGCGGCCCGCGCTGTGGGGCGTGATGACGAGGTTGGGCGCCTGCAGCAAGGCGGCGGGAACCACCGGCTCGCCATCCACCACGTCGAGACCCGCGCCGGCGATGCGGCCCGCATTGAGGGCGTCGATCAGCGCGTCGGTGTCCACCAGCGAGCCGCGGGCGATGTTGATGAGGTAGCCCTTGGGGCCGAGCGCGGTGAGCACCGCCTCGTTGACCATGTGCCGCGTCTGGGGATTCGCGGGCGCCGCTACCACCAGCACGTCGGACGCCTCGGCCAAGGCGAGGGGCGTCTCATAATAGGTGTGGGCCGTGTCGGTGGCCTTGCGGCGGCTGTGGTAGCCGACCGTCATGGAGAAGCCGGCCTCGCAGCGGCGGGCGACTTCCCGCGCGATGGAGCCGTAGCCGATGAGGCCGAGGCGCATGCCGGTGAGTTCGGGCGTCGAATGACGGGCCTCGTGCCACTGGCCCTGCCGCACGGCATGGTCCTGCGAGGCGATGCGGCGGATGGCGGCGAGCATCAGCGCCAACGTGTGATCGGCGACCGAAATGGTGTTGGTGCCGGGACCGTGGGTCACGATGATGCGGCGGGCGATGGCCGCCTGCACGTCGATGCGGTCATAGCCGACGCCGAAGCAAGAGATCATCTCGAGCTTGGGCATGGCGTCCATCTCGGCGGCGGTCATGCCGGCGGTGCCGTGGGTCAGGACGGCGCGGAAGTCCGGCCCCTTGGCGGCGATGGCCGCCGCGCGCTGCTCGGGCGTCGGCGCATAGGTCACCTTGAAGACGGCCTCGAGCCGCGCCAGTTCATGGGGCGGAAACGGAATGAGAACGAGCAGCTCGACGGAACCCGGCGCCATGGCGCAGTCCTTCAGGAAGGGAGAGGGGAAGGATGGCAAGCTATAGCGTTGGTGCACAAATGAGAATGGCCCTTTGCTCATGGCCGCCATGCGGGCATTACACCCAGCGCATGGGGAATGCTATGTGGCGCACGGGAACTGCCGCCAGCCACGGGTGCGTGCTCTTTCTTGAGGTCAGAGGGCGATCCACCGAGCGGATGGATTCAATCCGCTCGGATCGCGCTCTAGGCGAGGTGTGATGGCGAAACGCGACCTGTCCTATGTCTGCCAGTCCTGCGGGGCCGTCTATAACCGCTGGCAGGGCAAGTGCGATGCCTGCGGCGGCTGGAACACCATCTCGGAAGAGACGAACCTCGCCGCCACCGTGCCTGCCGCCCAGCGCGCGGGCCGCAAGGGCCGGGCGGTGCCGCTGGAGACGCTGCACGGTGAGGCCAAGCCCGCCCCGCGCCTCGTCTCCGGCATCGGCGAACTGGACCGGGTGGCGGGCGGCGGCTTCGTTCCCGGCTCCATCGTTCTGCTGGGCGGGGATCCCGGCATCGGCAAGTCCACGCTGCTCGTCCAGGCGTCCGCCGCGCTCGCAAAGGCCGGGCACCGCGTTATCTATGTGTCTGGCGAAGAGGCGGTGGATCAGGTGCGCATGCGCGCCGGCCGGCTGGGTCTCGCCCAGGCGCCTGTGGCGCTCGCCGCCGAGACCAATGCGGAGAACATCCTCGCCACCTTCTCCGCCGGGGCGGCGGTGCAGTTCGTGGTGATCGATTCCATTCAGACCCTGTGGAGCGATTCCGTGGAATCCGCCCCCGGCACGGTCACGCAGGTGCGCACCTCCGCCCAGTTGCTCGTGCGCTACGCCAAGCAAAGCGGGGCGGCGGTGATCCTTGTCGGCCACGTGACCAAGGACGGGCAGATCGCCGGTCCCCGCGTGGTGGAGCACATGGTGGACGCGGTCTTCTCCTTCGAGGGCGACGGCGCCAACCAGTTCCGCATCCTGCGCGCCCAGAAGAACCGCTTCGGGCCCACGGACGAGATCGGCGTCTTCGAGATGACCGGCACCGGCCTCTCGCAGGTGCCGAACCCCTCCGAACTCTTCCTTTCCCATCGCGATGCCGGGGCGCCCGGCACGGCGGTGTTCGCCGGCATGGAGGGCACGCGCCCGCTGCTCATGGAGATCCAGGCGCTGGTCGCCCCCTCCAGCCTCGGCACGCCGCGCCGCGCGGTCGTGGGCTGGGATTCGGCGCGCCTTGCCATGGTGCTCGCGGTGCTGGACGCCCGCTGCGGCGTGCGGCTCGGGGGACATGACGTCTATTTGAACGTGGCCGGCGGCCTGCGCATCAGCGAGCCGGCGGCGGACATTGCCGTTGCGGCGGCGCTGGTCTCTTCCCTTACGGGCGCACCGCTGCCGTCGGATGCGGTCTTCTTCGGCGAAGTGAGCCTCACGGGCGCGGTGCGGCAGGTCTCCCAGGCGGCGGCCCGCCTCAAGGAGGCGGCCAAGCTCGGCTTCAACAAGGTGGTGATGCCCCAGCTTGCCGACGGCAGCGCCAGCGGGCTGGAAGTGGACACCATCTCCTCCCTTGCCGGCCTCGTGGCCGGGATCGCCGCCCGCGCTCCGCGCAGAGCAGCGATGCCCAAGCCCGCGATGTCGGATGAAGAGGGATGATGACGGCGCCCCGCACGCCCGCTATACGTCGCCGCTCACGGCGCTCCGCCATTTTCCCACCGACCGCCGGCCAGAGCCGACGCGGCCGCACTGACGGATCCACGCACCGATGCCAGTGACGCTGCTTGATCTGATCCTGATCGGCGTGATGCTGATTTCAGGCCTTCTCGCCATGGTGCGTGGCCTCATCCGGGAAGTGCTGAGCATCGTTTCCTGGGTCGCCGCCGCCGGCGTCACCGTCTATTTCTATCCGCAGCTCCTGCCGGTGACGAAGCAGTACATCGCGCAGGACATGGTGGCGACCGCCGTCACCGTGGGCGGCCTCTTCCTCGGCACGCTGCTCATCGTCACCATCCTGAGCGCCCGCCTGTCGGACGCGGTGCTGGACAGCCGCATCGGCGCGCTCGACCGCACGCTGGGCTTCGCCTTCGGCCTCGCCCGCGGCTTCCTCGTCATGGTGATCGCCTTCCTCTTCTTCAACTGGCTCGTGCCGGACAAGTCCCAGCCGCCGTGGGTGCTGAACGCCAAGTCGCGCCCGGTGATGCAAAACGCGGGAAATTGGATCGTCTCCTTGTTGCCGGACGATCCGGAAAACACCATCTTGAAACGGCTAAAGAAGCCGCCGGCCAGCGATGACGGGTCCACACCCCCCGATTCGACCAACGGCCCGCGTACGGAGCGTGGGGGGAGAACCACGTTCGCTGCTGGGGCGAGCACCAGCATCGAAGTCAGTCAAGCCGGATACCGCCGCGATGCGCGGCAAGGGTTCGAACAACTGCTCGAAAGCACGCGCGCCAGCGGCCAGTGAGCCGCCGAGCGGAGGCATCGATGGATTTGGACACCGCCGCCCCGGGGGGCAAACCGTTGCATCTGGAAGACCCGCACGAGGTCGCCCGACATCACGCCACCTACGAGCCCGCCGCGGCCGGCTCGCGGGAGGACACCATCGACCTCGGCCTCGACGGCGATACGTTGCGCGAGGAATGCGGCGTGTTCGGCATCTTCAACCATCCCGATGCCGCCGCCATCACGGCCATCGGCCTGCATGCGCTCCAGCATCGCGGCCAGGAAGCCGCAGGCATCGTCACCTATGACGGCCGGCGCTTCCATTCCGAGCGCCGCCTCGGCCTCGTGGGCGACACCTTCTCCGACAGCCGCGTGATCGAGCGCCTGCCCGGCCACATCGCGGTGGGCCACACGCGCTATTCCACCACCGGCGAGACCCTGCTGCGCAACGTGCAGCCGCTGTTCGCCGAGCTGGACGCCGGCGGCTTCGCGGTGGGCCACAACGGCAACCTCACCAACGGCCTCACCCTGCGCAAGCAGCTGGTGCGCGACGGCGCCATCACCCAGTCCACCACGGACACGGAGGTGATCCTGCATCTGGTCGCCCGTTCCAAGAAGAACCGCTTCATCGACCGCTTCATCGACGCCCTGCGCGCGCTGGAAGGTGCCTATGCGCTGGTGTCGGTGACCAACAACAAGCTCATCGGCGCCCGCGATCCCCTCGGCATCCGCCCCCTGGTGCTGGGCTCGCTGGACGGCGCTCCCATCCTCGCCTCCGAGACCTGTGCCCTCGACATCATCGGCGCGCGCTATGTGCGCGACGTGGAGAATGGCGAGGTCATCGTGATCGACGAGGAGGGCGTGCAGTCCTTCAAGCCGTTCCCCGAGACGGCGGCGCGTCCCTGCCTGTTCGAGTACATCTATTTCGCCCGTCCCGACTCGGTCGTGAGCGGCCGCTCCGTCTATCAGGTGCGCAAGGCCTTCGGCGAAGTGCTCGCCAAGGAAGGCCCGGCCGAGGCGGACGTGATCGTGCCGGTGCCGGATTCGGGCGTGCCGGCGGCCATCGGCTTCTCCCGCGCCTCGGGCATCCCCTACGAGCTCGGCATCATCCGCAACCATTATGTGGGCCGGACCTTCATCCAGCCGACCCAGACGGTGCGCGATCAGGGCGTGCGCATGAAGCACTCCGCCAACCGCTCCGTGGTGGAAGGCAAGCGCATCGTGCTGGTGGACGACAGCCTCGTGCGTGGCACCACCTCGGTGAAGATCGTGCAGATGATGCGCGAGGCGGGCGCCCGCGAGGTGCACTTCCGCATCGCCTCGCCGCCGATCACCCACCCGGATTTCTACGGCATCGACACGCCGGACCGGGATAAGCTGCTCGCCGCCACCCACGATCTGGAGAGCATGCGCCGCTATATCGGCGCCGACTCGCTCGCCTTCCTGACGGTGGAGGGGGTCTATCGCGCCCTCGGCTGCGAGCGCGATCCGGTGCGGCCGCAGTTCGCCGACCATTATTTCACGGGCGACTACCCGACCCCGCTCACCGACAAGGCGAGCGCGGTCGCCTCCCAGCAGCTTTCGCTGCTGGCCGAAGCGAGCTGACGGATCGCCGGGCGTGCCCGGCGGCAAGCTGACCCGCTGACAGACAGGCGCGGACCGGATAGACCGGTCCGCGCCTTTTGTGTTTCCAGTCGAGGACATCGGAATGAGTGAGCGCCCGTTTGCCGACAAGATCGCCGTCGTCACCGGCGCCACGCGCGGCATCGGCGCGGCCGTGGCGCGGGCGCTCGGTGCCGGTGGCGCCCATGTGGTGGCGCTCGGCCGGACGCAGGGCGCGCTGGAGGAACTGGACGACGCCATCACCGCCGCCGGCGGCACCGCCACCCTCGTTCCCATGGACGTGACCGATTACGACGCGATCGACCGCCTCGGCGGCGCGCTCTACGAGCGCTATGGCCGGCTCGATGTCTTCGTCGGCAATGCCGGCTTCCTCGGTCCGCTCACCCCCATGCGCGACGTGGAGCTGAAGGACTGGGACAAGGCGGTGAACATCAACCTGACCGCCAACTACCGCTTCATCCGCTCGCTCGATCCGCTGCTGCGCATGGCGCCGGCGGGGCGGGCGGTGTTCATCTCCTCCGGCGCCGCGCACAAGGGGCGGGCCTATTGGGGGCCCTATGCCATCACCAAGGCGGGCCTGGAGGCCATGGGCCGCACCTGGGCGGCGGAGACGGTGACGACCGCGCTCAAGGTGAACCTGTTCAATCCTGGTCCCATCCGCACCCTCATGCGCGCCAAGGCCTTCCCAGGCGAAGATCCGATGACGCTGCCGACCCCCGAAGAGGCGGCGGAGGCCATCGTCGCCATGTGCCGCACGGATGTCGCGGAGACCGGCCGCCTCTATGATTTCCCTACCCGCAGCTGGCAGGATTTCCGCAGCCCCGCGTGACGGCGGGAGCGGCTTTTGCGCCGCCCCGGCCTCGGGCGGCTTCCCTCCTGCGGATGGGGGCTTTAGACAGGGTTGAGCGACTATTGAATTTCGTTGACCTGTCTGGAGTGCTTCATGTCCGAGCCCGTGACCATTGCCTTCGCCAAGCACGGTGCGGCGCCGAGCGGCGTCCTCCTCGTCCTCGTCGATGACGCGCTGAATTTCGGCCGCGAGGCGCAGAAGCTGCTGAAGCCCGCCCTCGGTCAGATCAAGCGCGCCTTCGAGGCGGACCGCTTCAAGGGCAAGCTCGGCGGTGCGCTGGAACTGATCGCCCCCGAAGGGCTCGATGTGGCCCGCCTCATCGTGCTCGGCACCGGCAAGGCCGGCGAACTGAAGCCCACCGATTTCCTGCGCCTCGGTGGCATCGCGGCGGGCAAGATCCCCGGCGGCACCACGGCGGCGACCCTCCTTGCCGATCTGCCCGGCGCCAAGTTCGCCCCCGAGGCGGCGGCCGAGATCGCGCTCGGCGCGCGCCTGCGCTCCTATGTCTTCGACCGCTACAAGACCCGGAAGAAGGAAGGCGACACCGATCCGGTGACGCTGACCCTCACCCTGCTGGTGCCGGACGCTGCCGCGGCCGTGCGTGCCTGGACGCCCCGCGAGGCGGTGGGCGACGGCGTGCTGCTGGCCCGCGATCTCGTGAACGAGCCCTCGAACGTGCTCGATCCGCCGGAATTCGCCCGCCGCGCCACCGAGCTCTCCGCCGTGGGCGTGGATGTGGAAGTGCTCGATGATGCCGCGCTCTCGCGCATCGGCATGCGGGCGCTGCTGGGCGTCGGGCAGGGCTCCATCAAGGAGAGCCGCGTCGTCGTCATGCGCTGGAACGGCGGCAAGCCGGGCGAGGCGCCGGTCGCCTTCATCGGCAAGGGCGTGACCTTCGACACCGGCGGCATCTCCATCAAGCCCGCCGCCGGCATGGAGGACATGAAGGGCGACATGGGCGGGGCCGCCTGCGTCACCGGCCTCATGCATGCGCTCGCCGCACGCAAGGCGAAGGTGAACGCGGTGGGCGTCATCGGCATCGTGGAAAACATGCCCGACGGCGCCGCCCAGCGCCCCGGCGACATCGTGACCTCGCTCTCCGGCCAGACCATCGAGATCATCAATACCGACGCCGAAGGCCGGCTCGTTCTGGCGGACGTGCTCTGGTACACGAAGGACCGCTTCAAGCCGAAGTTCATGGTGGACCTCGCCACCCTGACCGGTGCCATCATGGTGGCGCTCGGCACCGAGAATGCCGGCCTCTTCTCGAATGACGACACGCTGAGCACGCAGCTTGCCGCCGCAGGCGCCGCCACCGGCGAGAAGGTGTGGCGCATGCCGCTCTCGCCGGAATACGACAAGCTGATCGACTCGAAGTTCGCGGACATGAAGAACACCGGCGGGCGCAACGGCGGCTCCATCACCGCCGCCCAGTTCCTCCAGCGCTTCGTGGACAAGACGCCGTGGGCGCATCTCGACATTGCCGGCACGGCCATGGCCTCGCCCGCCAGCGACATCAACAAGAGCTGGGGCGCGGGCTGGGGCGTGCGCCTGCTCGACCAACTGGTGCGAGACAATTACGAGAAGTGAGCGCGTGTCCCCGGCCGTTCCGGCGGTCGGGGCTTGCCTTGAGTTGTACGGATTTTCGTACATATAATCGCATATGACCCGACCCCGTGCCATGGACGTGCTGAGCTATTCCGACACCCGCGCCAACCTCAAAGAGGTGATGGACCGGGTGGTGGAGGACCATGCGCCGGTAGTCATCACCCGCCAGAAGGCGGAGGCGGTGGTGATGGTCTCCTTGAGTGACTGGAGCGCCATGGAGGAGACGCTGCATCTGCTCTCCTCCCCCGCCAATGCGGCGCGGCTGCGCGAAGGCGTGGCCGAGCTTGAAGCCGGCGGCGGCAGCGAACGCGACCTTGTGGTGCCGTGAAGCTGGTGTTCGCCACCCGCGCTTGGGAGGATTATCTCCATTGGGTGGATGCGGACCGCAACGTGCTGGAGCGGCTGAACGCCTTGATCGAGGAATGCCGCCGCACGCCCTTTTCCGGCACCGGCCGGCCGGAGCCGCTGAAGGGCGACCTCTCTGGCTGGTGGTCGCGGCGCATCACCTTGCAGGACCGTCTCGTCTATCGGGTCGCCGGCAAGCCGCCGCACCAGAGCCTGGAGATCGCCCAGTGCCGCTATCATTACTGAGCGCGGGCCGGGCCGCGATCATGAGGACCGCATGACCGAAGTCCTCTTCTACCATCTGGAGCGCCGGCCGCTGGAGCACGCGCTGCCGGTGCTGCTGGAGAAGTCGCTGGAGCGGGGGTGGCGCTGCGTGGTGCAGGCGGGCTCGCCGGAGCGGCGCGATGCGCTCGACGCCCATCTGTGGACCTATAACGACGCGTCCTTCCTGCCCCACGGCACGGACGCCCAGCCGCGCCCGGAGCGCCAGCCGGTGCTGCTGACGCTGGACGAAGCCAATCCCAACGACGCGCAAGTGCGCTTCCTCGTGGACGGGGCGCGCCTCGCGGACGCCTCGCCCTATGTGCGGGTGGTGCACATGTTCGACGGGCGGGACGAGACGGCGGTGGCCGCCGCCCGCGAGCGCTGGCGCGAGGCCAAGGCCGCCGGCTACACGCTCACCTACTGGCAGCAGGACGAGAACGGGCGCTGGGTCCGCAAGGCGTGATCCGTGCCGCCCGTCTCAGGCTTTGGGCTTGCGCAGGGCCTTGATGAGGCCGGTGATGAGCGGCAGCGCGACCGCCGGCAGCGCGGAATCGAGCGGGTGGCGCACCGCATAGGCCAGCGCCGAGACGTCCTGCTCGGCGGTCTTCAGTTCGCCCATGAGGGCGTCCAGCGCCGATTGGTGGATCTCCTGCGCGAAATCGAGATCGCGGCCCGGCTTCACCAGCGCGGCAAGGCCCACCAGCACCAGCGCCAGAAGCAAATTGAGCCCGCCGGTGGCGGCGGCGGCCTTCACCGGGCCCCAGCTCTCGCTTAAGGCGAGATAGAGCGAGGCATCCAGCATCAGCAGGCCGAAGCCGGCCACCAGCGCCGCAAGGCCATAAAGCGCAAGGCGGGTGGCGAGCGTGCGCATGCGCACCTCGGCGATGATGGAATCGGCCCGCAGGAGAACCCGGAGATTGCGGGCGGCGGCGTCGAGCTTCATGTCATGTCCCCCGGAAATGGAAGGGCGCGGGCGCGGGGCCGGCGCGGAACGTCAGCGCCAGGCGCGGCCCACCAGCAGCCCCAAGAGGAAGGCGGAGGCGAGCGCGGCGGCGGGATGGCTGGTCACGGCGTCCTCGGCCTTCTCGGTCGCCTCATGGAGCGCCTCCTGAAGATCGCGGACGAGGGCGTGCAACTGGTCGAAGGTGGCGGTCTCGGGCTCCGCTTCCGCCGCGGCCTCCGCTTCGGACGCGGCGGCCGGAGCCTCGGGGGAGGGGGCCTCCACGTCCGGCGGGGGCGCTTCGGGGGCATGCGGATGCGCGGCGGCCCGGTGGCGGCGGGGCTTGGGGGCAGCGGCGGTCTCCGCGCCCGTGGCGGCCAGCTCGGCCTTCAGATCCTGGAGTTCCTTGCGGGTACGCGCGGGCATGTGTCGCTCCCGGTTGGGCCGTGAAGGGGACGGTGATCCAGTTTTCCCCATCCGCCGGCGGAGCGCCTTGCGCAGGCGCAAGCCGTCCCGGTCGCGCCCAAGCTACAAGAGCCTGAGGCAAAAGAAAAAGGCGCGGGGGATACCCGCGCCAAGTTTGACCTTCAGGGAGGACCAACAGGAAAGGAATGCTCGGCAGGCCGAACAGACCGTCACCATCGACGACGAATGTGACGCCAGGTCTCCCGCATGTCAACTAATTTGATCGAATAAATTCATATCGAATTTCGAGGCCCGACTCGGCTAGGACGTTCGGGCGCCCCGCAGGAGCCCTCAGCCCATGTCCCGCCGCATCGGATACTTCTTTTCCATCGTCAGCCCCTGGAGCTTCCTCGGCAACGACCGCCTGCTGAAGATCGCCGCCCGCCATGGCGCGACGGTGGAGTTTCGCCCGGTGGAGCTGGGGCCGGTGTTCGCCGAGACCGGCGGTCTGCCCCTCGCCAAGCGCGCGCCGCAGCGCCAGCGCCAGAGGCTCGTGGAGCTTCAGCGCTGGCGGCTGAAGCTGGGCCTCGATTTCCACATCCAGCCCGCCCACTGGCCCTTCAATCCCGGCCTCGTGGACCGCACGGTGATCGCCGCCCTTCTAGCCGACCATCCCGTGGAGCCTCTGTTGGCCCGCCTCTTCTCGGGCGTCTGGCAGCGGCAGGAGAATCTGGCCGATCCCACCGTCATCGTGGCGCTGGTGGATGAGGTGGGGCTGCCGGGTGCCGAACTCGTCGCCGCCGCCGATGGCGAGGCAGCCCAGCAGGCCTATCTCGCCAATCGCGAACTGGCGCTGAAGAGCGACGTGTTCGGCGCGCCCTCTTATGTGCTGGATGGCGAGGTCTTCTGGGGCCAGGATCGTCTGGACCTGCTGGACGATGCCCTCACCTCCGGCCGTCCGCCCTTCCGGGCCTGAGGCGCGCCCCGCTTCCGCCCGCTTCCCCTGTCACCGTTGCGTCATCGCTGGACCTTAGCGGTTCGGCCTGACGCGACGATGGAGTGCAGCATGCGGCGGATGATCCTGTGTCTCGGGCTCGCTCTGATGCCGGCCGTGGCACTCGCGCAACCGGCGCCCGCGCCCGATGCCGCCGTGCCGGCCCCCACAACCGCCGACACCGCCAACGGGCGCTTCACCTTCACGCCCGTCGACGGCGGCGTGCTGAAGCTCGACACCCGCACTGGCATGGCCTCCTTCTGCTCCAAGGGGACGTCCGGCTTTGCCTGCCTCGCCGTGCCGGACAGCCGCGATGCCTATGAGGCGGAGATCGCCCGCCTGCAGGCGCAGATCGACGGCAAGGGCGGTGCGACCTCTTCCGGCAACAAGCTGGAAGTGCCGCTGCCCTCGCAGTCCGATCTCGACGCCGCTTATGCCTATGCGGGCAAGCTCTACCAGCGCCTGCGCGGCTTCATCGACGGGGTCGAGAACGGCAGCCGCTGATCAGGCGTCGCGCAGGAAGTCCACGATCCGCGCCCGGCCCTTGTCGGCCAGCGAGCCGACGAAGCCCATGAAGACGTGGCACCCGCCGGGAAACGCCTCAAGCCGCGCCGGGTTGCCGCTGGCGAGCCATCGGTTGGCCATGAACAGCGTGTCGTCCAGCAGCGGATCGCGGGTGCCGACGAGGAATTGCGCCTTGGGCAGGCCCTTCAGGTCTGCCAGCAGTGGCGAGACATCCGGATGCTCGGCTTCGCCCTCCAGCCGCAGATAGTTGCGCACGAAGCGCTCGATATCCGCTGTGTTCAGCACCAAGGGCTCGGTGCCCCAGTTGCGGGCGCTGGGGGTGAGGCGCAGGTCGTAGCAGCCGGCATGGAGGCTTGCGGCCACGAAGGGCGAGATGCCGTGCCGGTCGCGCAGCCGCAGCAGGGTGGTGACGGCGAGATGCGCGCCGGCCGATTCTCCGCCGATGAGGAAGCGGTCCGTCCCGAACAGCGACAGGCCCTCCCGCAGCAGCCAGAGGGCCGCCGCCTCGCAATCGTCGGGCGCCGCCGGATAGGGCGTCTCGGGGGCGAGGGCATAGTCCACCGACACCACCACGAGGCCGGCGGCCGCCACCGCGTCATTCAGCCCGTCATTCTCCCGCGCCGAGCCGATGGTCCAGCCGCCGCCATGGAAATGCAGATAGACGCCGGCAGGTGCGCCGTCGGGCAGATAGATGCGCACCGGCACGGGGCCGCGCGGGCCTTCGATGGTCTCGTTGCGGGCGCGGGGGCTTTCCGGCGGCAGCGGAAAGGTGCCCTTGCCCGAGAGCCGGGCCTGCCGCACCACCGCCCAGGGCACGAGGCCGAGATCCGGCGCCCGGGAGAGCGCCTTGACGATGGCGGCATTGACCATTTTCGTGTCCGGCGCCACGGCGGCATCGGTGAACAGGTGCGGGTCGATGGAGAGAACGGTCATCGGGCTCCGGGGGGCCGGGGGCTGGAACATGCGGCCGCAAGGTGGGCATCGCGCGCCCGGCTGGCAAGCTGCCTCAGGGTGAGGCGGCGGAAAGGACATGAGATGAGGCGTAGCGTGGCGGTGAGCGGGCCTGTGGAGTTCCAGGCCCAGTGCGAGCTGGAGGTGCCGACGCGCGGTCCCGGCTTCATCGACATCACGCGGGAGGCCACGGCCTTCCTCTCGGAGATCGGCGCCGGGCAGGGCGTGCTTACGGTCTTCTGCCGGCACACCTCGGCGTCCCTCACCATTCAGGAGAATGCGGACCCGGACGTGCAGACGGACCTCATCACCGCGCTGAACGACCTCGCCCCGCGCAATCGCGGCTGGGTGCACACGACGGAGGGGCCGGACGACATGCCCGCCCATGTGCGCACGCTGCTCTCCGACAGCACGCTCGCCATTCCGGTCTTCGCCGGGCGGCCGCGTCTCGGCACATGGCAGGGCATCTATCTGATCGAGCACCGCGACCGCCCGCACCGGCGCCAGATCATTCTGGGCTTTCTCGGGCAGGCGACGCGGGGCTGAGGGCGCTCAGAAGCGCAGCGAGAAGGTGCCTTTCACGGCGCTGTCCTGCACATTGCTGGCGAGTTGGCCCGTATAGGCGACGCCGAGGCGTGCATTCTGGCCGATGGCGGTGTCGAGGCCGAAGCCCAGCAAGAGGCTGTCGGTGGCGATGGGCGCGCCGGAGACGGTGAAGGGCAGGCTGCCGCTGGCGAAGCTGGCGGCCACCATCGGCACCGTATCGCCGAAGGCGTGCTGCCAGCCGATGAGGCCATGCACGTCCACCGCCGGCAGGTTCGGTCCCGGCAGGACGACGGCCGATGCCCTGACGCCGAGCTGCGTCAGCGTCGTATCGAAGCTGGAGGAGGCGACCGAGAGCGCCGCCGCACCGAAGGTTTCCGTCAGGCTGTCCGTGGACAGATGTACATAGGCCAGACCCGCGAAGGGTTCGAGACCGACGCGGCCCAGCGGCGTCTTCTCCAGCGTGAAGCCGTAGCCCAGTTCGGCGAAGACCTGCGCCGTGTCGGCGCCGTATCCGGCGGTGAGCGCATTGGCAAAGCCCGAGAAGGCGGCGCTGCGGCTCATGGCGATGTCGTGCCAGGCGTAGGCTGCCCCCGTGCGCAGGTTCAGCGTGCCGGGGCCGACCGCCGCCAGCGCGCCGCCCGCATAGAGCGCCACATCGTAATTGTCGCTGGTGCCGGAAGAGCCGCGCGCGTCCGTGTTGAAGGTGGACTGGCTGTAGCCTCCGGCGAGACCCGCCCGCCAGTTGGTGCCGAGCGGCAGGTCGAGGCCCATGAGGAAGCCGCCGATGGAGCGGCTGTCGCCGGCCGAATTGCCGTTGCCGCTCGCCTGTCCCCAGCCGCCATAGCCCTCGCCCCAGAGGGTGAGCGGCAGGCCCGGCACCAGCGTTGCCGTCTGCACCGCACCGGCGGCGCCGGGCGCGCCGCTCTCCTGCCGCAACCGGCCGAGCACGCCGTCGCGCACATAGAAGGACTGGTCGATGAGCAGGCTCTGGGTGCTGGCGTAGATCTCGCCCGAGAGCTGGTCATAGGCCCCGGCGGCGGTCGCCGCATTGAGGCCGAGAAGCGCGTTGAACAAGGTGCCCTGCTGCCCCAGCGTATCGAGGCCGCGGCCGGTGGCCGTCTCGTTGGCGGTGATGCCGGCGGCGGCGAAGGGCACCGTGCTGCGCACCATGTCGATGGTAAGGCCCGAGCCGGTGATGCGGCCGTTCGCCGCGAGGAAGGGATAGGTGGCCGACAAGGTGCCGAAGTCGGGCGCGGAGACGCTGTAGGTGCCGCTCACGCCGCCACCGGCGGTAATGATCTGGTAGCTGCCGAGGCCGGGCGTATAGCCCGCATAAGGCGAGACCGCGATGCGCGTCCCATCGAGCGTGACGCTGCCGCTCGCGAGGATGCGGTCGCTGGTGCCGGCGGGGCCGAGTTCGGCCTCGTAGACCGAGCCGCGGCGCAACTCCACATTCCCGTTCACCGCCATGGTGCCGATGGAATGGCCCGGAGCCACGGTGCCGGAGACGGCGAGCGACCCGGTGACGATGCCGTTGCCGTTCATCGTGCCCGTGCTGATGACGATGCCGTTGATGGTGCCGTCATTGGTGAGGGTGCCGGAATTCGTCACCGTGCCGTTCACCGTGCCCGTATTGGCGAACGTGCCGGAGGACTGCACCGCGCCGGTGACGGTCTGCCAGTTGAAGACCGTGCCGGAATTGCTGACGCCCCCCACGATGGTGCCGGCATTGATCAGTGTGCCGGCGTTGGACACCGTGGCGGTGAGCGTCGCGCTGTTGGCGGCGGCCGCACCAGACAGCACCTGGAACTGCGGGGCCGTCACGTTGGCCAGGAAGCTCGCCGCCCCGCCGCTGATGGTGATGGAGGGCAGGGTGACGGTGCCGAAGAAGGAGGTGTTGCCGGGGCCGGCGACGGTGAGGCCGGCAACGCCGGTCACCGCGCCCTGCAGGGTGGCGGTTCCGGTGGTCGAAAGGGTGGTGGCCGACGATACATAGACCGGCAGCGTCGTCAGGAAGCCGTCCGGCACGGACAGCGCGCCTGCGGTGGAGAGATAGGGCGAGAAATAGATGCCGGAGGTGTTCGGCGCCGTGGCCTTGTAGCCGGCGAAGCCACCTACCGCGTCGAACATCAGATCGAACTGGGCGAGGGGCGAGATGCCGGTGTTCAGCGCGCCGATGGCATCGTCGCGCGAGGCCGGCGGGGCGGCGGAATTGTTGTTCGAGCCGCCCACCACATAGGAATAGCCCACATAGCTGCCCGGTCCGAGATAGACCGTGACGGCGGTTCCGGCCGGCGCGCAGGTGAACTGCTGGTTGTGATAGGTGCAGGCCGTCGAGGCGGTGCCGAGATTGCCCCACAGATAGGAAATGCCCGTGTCCACCAGCACCGGCAGCGCCGTCGTGGCGGGCGAGCCGCCGTTGGGCGTGACGATGAGCGTGCCGGGGGGCGTGGTCCAGTTGGCGGAGGCCTGCCCGGTCGAGGGCTGAAGCTGGATCAGCGCATAGCCCTGCCCCGCATTGGCGGCGGTGAGGCCGGCCTGGATGCCGGTGGCGGTGACGATGTAGCCGGAGCGGACCGTGCCCTCGTCCATGCCGGTGAGGTGCAGCAGCGGATTGGTGTTGAGGGACGGCTGATAGCCCGTCCAGCCATTGTCCGGCCGGCCGTAGCCGATGCCCATCATGAAATAGCAGCCGGTGCCGGCGACGGTGCAGTCCTTGGTGCCGTTGTTGGCGGTTTGCTCGATGAAGACCGGCACCGAGGCGGAGGCCGTGGTGGGATTGCCGTTCTGGTCTTTCGCGCCCGGAAAGCTCACCGTCATGGTGGTCCAGATGCCGGTCGCGTTGTTGCCGCTGGACGAATAGACGATGGTGCCTGGCGTGCCGGTGAAGGTCTGGTTGCCGAACAGATACTGCGGAATCACCAGCCCCTGGGAGCCGGTGTCCACCTGCACCTGCGTCGTCTGTCCGCCGACAGTGACGTTCACCATCAACTGGGCCTGCGGTCCGCCGAACACCGGCGTGTTGGCATAAGGGATGCTGTAGGACGTGCTGTATCCGTTGTAGAGCGACCAGCCGCTGCTCTGGGCGCCGGCCGGGACCGCTCCCATGGCCAGCGCGAGGTGGCAGATCACGCGCGAAAGATTTCGCGCCCGCAGGGCGCGTGGCAAACGTCGCATCATGTGCCCCCACCGGCAGATGTCTGTCGCCTTGGTTATGAACCGCCATGGGAGGTATCTCAAGCGGACGCGCGATGCTGGCGCCGGGCTCCTCTCGTCGCTTGTGGGCCTTTCAGCGCCGTTCGCCTTGACGCGACCTGCCCCGCCCCTTATAGGAGCGCCTTCCTGATCCTGCGGGTTCAAGCCAGCGGTCGCAGAACGCGGCCGGGCCACGAGCGCGCGAACAAGCAATAAAGGACTTCTGCCATGTCTCGGCGGTGCGACCTGACCGGCAAGGCGGTTCTGACCGGCCACCTCGTGAGCCACTCGAACCGCAAGACCAAGCGCCGGTTCCTCCCGAACCTCTGCAACGTCACGCTCCAGAGCGACGTTCTGCAGCGCTCGATCCGCGTGCGCATCAGCGCCAATGCGCTGAAGTCGGTGGACCACCGCGGTGGCCTCGATGCCTTCCTGCTGAAGGCCCGCGACGAAGAGCTGGCCCCGCGCGTGCTCGAGCTGAAACGCCAGATCGTCAAGGCTCAGGCCGAGGCTCCGGCCGCCGCCTGAGCCCCGCCTTGGGTCTCTTCGCGCAAGCTGTGAAATCCGAACCGCGGGCGTTCGCGCTCGCGGTTTTTGCCATGTGCGCGGCGGTGCTCACCGCCAACGTGCTGGTGCAGTTTCCCTTCACCCCGTTCGGGCTGGAGGATTACCTCACCTATGGCGCCTTCACCTATCCGGTGACCTTCCTCATCAACGACCTGACGAACCGCCGCCTTGGCGTTCAGCGGACCCGTCTCGTCATCTATGTGGGGTTCGCGCTGGCGGTGCTGCTCTCCGTCCTCTTCGCCACCCCGCGCATCGCGCTTGCCTCGGGCAGCGCCTTCCTGGTGGCTCAGCTCATGGACGCCACCGTCTTCAACCGCCTGCGCCGCCGCGCCTGGTGGATGCCCCCGGCCATGGCGGGTTTCGTCTCCAGCGCCATCGATACGGTGGTCTTCTTCTCGCTCGCCTTCGCCGGCACCGGCCTGCCTTGGACCTCCTGGGCGCTGTGCGACTATGCGGTGAAGCTGGCGATGATCCTTGTCTTCCTCGGCCCCTACAAGGCGCTCATCGCCCGTATGCCCATGTGGCAGCAGCCGGCGACGGCCTGAGTCGCGGCGGGCTCCGGCGGCCGTTCAGGTCTGGTCGCGCAACAGGCGGCGGATGACCTTGCCCGTGGTGGTGAGCGGCAGTTCGTCCATGAAGACGATCTCGCGCGGATATTCGTAGGCCGCAAGGCGCGTGCGCACGAAGTCCTGGATCTCCTTCACCAGCTCCGGCCCCGGCTTGTAGCCCGGCCGCAGCACCAGCACGGCCTTCACGATCTCCGTGCGCACCGGGTCCGGCTTGCCGACCACGGCGGCGATCTGCACGGCGGGATGACGCAGCAGGCAGTCCTCGATCTCGCTCGGGCCGATGCGATAGCCCGATGAGGTGATGACGTCGTCGTCCCGCCCCTGGAAATGGATGTAGCCGTCCGCATCGAGCCGTGCGAGGTCGCCGGTCACGAACAGGTCGCCCAGATACTTGCGGGCGGTCGCCTCCGGCTGGTTCCAGTAGCGCAGGAACATCACCGGGTCCGGCGCGCGGATGGCGATCTGCCCCATCTCGCCGATGTCGCAGAGGCTGCCGTCGGTGCGGATGATGCGCACGTCATGGCCGGGAATCGCCTTGCCCGTGGCGCCCGCGCGGGCGACCCCGAGGCGGGCGTTGGAGCCGATGACGTAATTGCATTCGGTCTGGCCGTAGAATTCGTTCACGGCGACACCCAGCGCCGCGCGGCCCCATTCGAAGGTCTCCGCGCCCAGCGCCTCGCCCGCCGTGCCCACGGTGCGCAGGTTGAAGCCGAAGCGTTCCTTCGGCTTCTCCACGGCGCGCATCATCTTGAGCGCGGTTGGTGGGATGAAGACATTGCGCACGCCCGCCGTCTTCATGAGGCGAAAGGCCGATTCCGGGTCGAACCGGCCGGGCGGCTGCACCACCACGGGCACGCCATGGGCGAGCGCCGACAGGACGGTATTGAGCAGGCCGCCGGCCCAGGCCCAGTCGGAGGGCGTCCACATGCGGTCGCCGGGGGCGGGCATGGAATCGTGGGTGAAGTGCTGTCCCGTCACATGGCCGATCAGCACCCGGTGGCCGTGCAGGGCGCCCTTGGGCGCGCCGGTGGTGCCGGAGGTGTAGATCATCAGCGCCGGATCGTCGGGCCCCGTGATGATGCCGGGAGCGGTGGCGCTGGCGCGCGACACGAGATCGT
Source organism: Azorhizobium sp. AG788 (assembly GCF_004364705.1). Lineage (NCBI taxonomy): Bacteria > Pseudomonadati > Pseudomonadota > Alphaproteobacteria > Hyphomicrobiales > Xanthobacteraceae > Azorhizobium > Azorhizobium sp. AG788. Next base: position 72,280 of record NZ_SOBM01000003.1, on the reverse strand, counting down.
CGAAGCCCTCGATGCCGGGGGCGGGGCCGTCACGGGAGACGATGAGGTCGAGCCAGTCCGGCCGTTCGGCGAGCTTGGCGAGGCCGGCGGCGTCGGCCACCAGCGCCCGCGCGCCGGAATCGTTCAGGCGGAAGGTGAGGGCCTCGACGCCGAAGGCGGAGGCCAGCGGCACGGCGATGGCGCCGAGCTTGTAGACCGCAAGGTGCGTGACCAGCACCTCGATGCTCTGCGGCAGCAGGATCGCCACCCGGTCGCCGCGCGTGATGCCCTTGGCGGCAAGCGCATTTGCGAAGCGGTTGGAGGCTTCCGCGAGGTGGCCGTAGCTCACCGGCACGAAGTCCGCGCCCTGCGGCACATAGAGCGCGGGGCGAGAGGGATCGCGCGCCGCCCAGCCGTCGCAGGCGTGGGTGGCCATGTTGTAGCGGGCGGGGATGCGCCACTGGAAGGCAGCGCGCAGCCGGTCGAAATCGCCGAGGTTCGCGAGCATCCCAAGTGATTAAGCCTTGGGCAGCCAAACTTCCAGTGCGTCTGCGAAAAAAATGCCGCAGTGCGGCATCTGCCGCTCCGGCAGGCGGAGCGGCGCCTCAGCTTTGGGCGGCGGGGTCGGGATGGCGCGTCAGCGCGCGTCCGGCGTCGCCAGCACGAGCGCCCAATAGACCTTGTACTTGGATTTGGGATTGAAGGCGGTGGCAATGCCCATGCGGGTCACGCCCTGCGCCAGCATGTTCTTGTTGTGGGGCGGGCTGTCGCGCCAGCCGGAGAAGGCCTCGGCCAGCGTGTGATAGCCGGCGCCCACATTCTCCACCGCCACCTTGGGCTTGTAGCCGGACGCGTTCATGCGCTGCACGAAGGTGCGCCCGCCCACTTCATGGGAGAGGGTGTCGGCGCGGGCCATGGCATTGGCCTGCTCCTGCGCCACCTGGTTCAGCGCCGGGTCGATGGTGACCGGGTTGAGGCCCTTGCCGGTGCGATAGTCGGAGATGATGGAGGCGGCGGCCTCCGCATTCACCGGCTGACCGGTCTTGGCGAGATTCTCATAGAAGGCCGGCTGGCTCGGCTGTTCCACTTCCGTCGTGCCGCATCCGGCCAGCGCCAGCGCGCCCAGAAGGGCGAAGGGCAGGGCGCGGCGCGTCCAGCGGGAAGACGTGAGGGCGCGGGCGCCCGCGAAGGGGGAAAGACCGAGATCGCTCATGGGGCCTCTATGCGCCCGGAGGGTTGAGGAAGGGTTATCGCAGGCGGCGCCGGCTCAGCCGGTGGAATCGCTGATGGAACCGCCGCCCTTGACGGGGGTGGAGGGCTTGGCTTCCACCGCGGGCGGCTCCGGATCTGCGTCCACATGCGGCGGCACGAGGTCGGCCGGGGCACGGCTCAGCGCTGCCCAGGGCTGGCTGGTCATCACGATGTCGTGCTTGCGGAAGCGCCGCAGGATGGAGAAGTGGAGGTCGCTCTTCACGGTGAGCGAATAGTCCACGTTCGCCACCACGCAGCGCAGCTCGAAGACGATCCCGGTGTCGGCGAACTTGGTGATGAAGACCCGCGGCGGAGGCGTCTGGAGCACCTGCGGATGGTCGCAGGCGCAGGCGACCAGAATGTCCCGCACCTCTTCCACGTCCGCGTCATAGGCGATGTTCACCGCCACGATGACGCGCCCGGTGGTGTTGGAGTGCGTCCAGTTCTTCACCATGCCGGTGATGAGGTCCGAGTTCGGGACGATGACGGTCGCCCGCTCGAAGGTCTCGATCTCGGTGGAGCGCACGCTGATGCGCCGCACGTAGCCTTCCTCGCCCTTCACATTGATGGTGTCGCCCACGCGGATGGGGCGCTCCGTGAGAAGGATGAGGCCGGACACGAAGTTGGAGATGATGGACTGGAGGCCGAAACCGATACCGACCGAGAGGGCACCGGCGACGAGGGCGATGTTCTGGAGGTTGAGCCCGATCTCGCCCGCCGCCACCATGATGGCGATGATGGTGCCCACATAGCCGATGATGGTGGAGATGGAGGTCTGGAGGCTGGCCTCGATGCCGGTGCCCGGCAGCAGTTTCGTCGCCATCCACTTCTGCAGGCCGCGGGCGAGCAGCACGCCGATGATGAGCAGCGTCACCGCATAGACCACGTTCCAGAGCGTGATCGTGGTGTTGCCGATGTGGATGCCGAAGGTGACGCGCTCGACGGTCTCCTGGATGTCCGCCGAGGAGGTGCCCCAGCTCCCCGCCATCAGCAGCAGCGCGACGATGAACAGGCACAGCTTCAGCAGGCCGGAGACGAGGGTCGCGATGACCTCCAGGCTCTTGGGCCGCAGGCCGAGGGTCTTGGAGAAGACCCGCGCCCGGTGGGTTTCCGCCGAGAGGCCCTCGCCGAAGAAGGCGTCGATCAGCGCATAGATGATGTAGAGCGCGCTGAGGACGACCGCCGCCACCAGCATGCGGGAGGCCACGAAGACCGCGAAGCTCACATAGCCGGCGACCAGCGAGGCCACGAGCACGGCGATGATGAGCCAGAGCAGCGTGCGGATCCACGGCGCGCCGTTGAGGTCGAGGTTGCCGGAGGGCGTGCCGCCGCTCTCGGCGAGGGCGGTGTCGCGTGCCTCTTCCTCCTCGGCGATGCGCCCGATGCGCACCAGCATCAGGGCGGTGAAGGCGCTGATGAAGATGACGATGATGCCCGAGACGAGGACGGTGAGGGCCACCGGCGTGAACAGGGCGCGGTTGAGCGCATTCACGAAGGAGCCGATGGCGAGCGTGGTCACCGACCAGGAGAAGAAGCGGAAGATGGTGGCCGCCGCCGTGTCGGACAGCGGAGGCAGGCGCCGCCAGGGCTGGCTCGGCGCCAGGACGGCGCGGGCGACCGCGCGGCCGAGTGCATAGATGAAGATGGCCACCATGAGCCCGCGCAGGATTTCCTCGACGCGGGCCGGCACGACCTCGAAGCCGCTGGCGAAATTGACGGCGGCGAGCGCCGCCAGCGGGCCGACGAGGCTTTCGAAGACCGCGGTCTTCACCGCTTCGCGGGAGGCGCGCAGGCGCGGCATCCGCTCGCCGTCCGCCGGCGCATGGCTGCTGAGGCGCCGCCGCAGAAGTCGGCCGAGGAAGACGATGAGCCCCACGATGAGGGCCATGCCGGCACCGATCGCGATGAGCGTCAGCGTGTCCTGCCGCTGGCGGGCGTAGCCGTAGGAATCGCTCACCAGAAGCGACATGCTGCGGAGCGCAGAGCGCACCGCCGCCATGCCGGTGCCCCAGAGGCTGGGGTCCACAATGGAGATGGATCGCTCGAAGAGCTGGCCGGTGAACAATTCCCGCCGCCGGGTGCTGATGCGGTCGGAGAGCTGGTCGGCGCGCGCGGCGAGGGCACGGTTCTGCTTCACCAGCGCGTCGATGTCGGTGGAGAGCACCTTCAGCCGCTCCCGGTCCGCGGTCACGTTGGGATCTTCGGGCGCCGCACCGGCCGCCGGCACCGGGCCGAGTTCATCGAGACGGGTCTTCACGTCGGTGGCGCGCGGGCCCAGCATTTCGGAGCGCGCCTGCATCTCACGGCGGACCGGATCGAGGCGGGAGCGCAGCTCATCGAGATCGGGCGCCCGCAGGCCGTCCACGCCCAGCGAGGCCTCGACGGCATCGAGCACGGAGCGGTTGGCTTCCAGCTTCTCGCGGGCGGTGGCGAGCGCGGGATCGGCAGGAGGGGCGGCCCAGACGCTCTGGCCGGCGACGAGCGCCAGCATCAAGGTCAGCAGAACCGCGATCCGCACCAAAGCGCGCTGCATCAGGACTGTCTCCGGGGCTGAGGGGCCAGATCGGCGCGGGACTGCGCCGCTTCACTTTGCGCCCGCAGCATTGGGAGCGGCCCGCAAAAAGCAAGTGCCGCGATCCGTTAGGGGTTGAAGGCGGCAGCCTCGTGGCAGGGAAAAAGCCATTGACGGCGGCTGCCGCCCGCGCGAGGCAAGGGCAGTTCCCGCCCCACGTGCGACCGTGACCGAGGCCTTCCGTGACCGACGCTGCCGCTTCCACCGCCGTTTCCGAACAGGCGCTTGCCTTCGCCAAGGCCCTGATTCAGGCCCCGTCCGTGACGCCCGACGCCGGGCAGGCGCTGGACGTGGTGGCCGATGCGCTGAAGGCGGCGGGCTACCATGTGGAACGGCTGGTCTTCTCTACGGCCGGCGTGCCGGTGGACAATCTCTATGCCCGCATCGGTACGGCCTCGCCCAATCTCTGCTTCGCCGGCCATGTGGACGTGGTGCCGCCGGGCGATGCGGCGTCCTGGCGGCACGGCCCCTTCTCCGGCGCAGTGGAGGACGGCGTGCTCTACGGGCGGGGGGCGGTGGACATGAAGGGGGCGGTGGCGGCCTTCCTCGCGGCGGCGCTGGCTTATGGCGCGCCGGCGCAGGGCAGCCTCTCCTTCCTCATCACCGGCGATGAGGAAGGCCCCTCCATCGACGGCACCGCCAAGGTCGTGGACTGGCTCGCCGCCAAGGGCGAGGTCATCGACCACTGCATCGTGGGCGAGCCCACCAATCCCAATGCGCTGGGCGATATGGTGAAGATCGGCCGGCGCGGCAGTCTCTCCGGCCTCATCACCGTGGAGGGCCGGCAGGGCCACGTGGCCTATCCGCACCTCGCCGACAATCCGGTGCCGCGCCTCGTGCGGCTCCTGACGGCGCTGACGGCGGCGCCGCTCGACAACGGCTCCGCGCATTTTCCGCCCTCGAACCTCGAGGTCATCAGCGTGGACGTGGGCAACACCGCCTACAACGTCATTCCCGGTGCCGCGACCGCCAAGTTCAACGTGCGCTACAATGACCTCTACAGCCTCGAAAGCCTCAAGGCGGAGATCGCCCGGCGGCTCGACACGGCGGGCGAGCCCTATGTCCTGACGTTCCGCGATGGGGCGAGCGAGAGCTTTCTCACCGCGCCGGGCCCGTTCGTGGAGACGGTGCTGGACGCGGTGGCGGACGTGACCGGGCAGCGGCCGCAGATGTCCACCACCGGTGGCACGTCGGATGCGCGCTTCATCAAGTCGCTGTGCCCGGTGGTTGAATTCGGCCTCGTCGGGCAGACCATGCACATGGTGAACGAGGCGACCCCCGTCGCCGATCTCACTGCCTTGACCGCCATCTATGAGCGGCTGATCGCGCGCTATTTCGCCACCTTCGCGGCTTGAGACAAGAAGGAGAACATTATGGCCGAGGAGACCTCCGGGCATCTGTCCGTCGATGGCATCGAGATCGCCACCCGCCGCGTTCCGGGGCAGGGGCCGGGCGTCATCTGGCTGGGCGGCTTCCGCTCCGACATGACCGGCACCAAGGCGCAGGCGCTGGCTGACTGGGCCGGCGAGCGGGGCCATGAATATCTGCGCTTCGATTATTCCGGCCATGGTGCTTCGGGCGGGGCCTTCGAGGACGGCACCATCTCCCGCTGGGCCAAGGAGGCGCGCGCCGTCTTCGACAGCACGGACGGCCCGCAGGTGCTCGTCGGCTCGTCCATGGGCGGCTGGATCGCCTTGCTGCTGGCCCGCGCGCTGGCGGCGGAGGGGGTGAAGCGGCTCGCCGCCCTCGTCCTCATCGCCCCGGCGCCCGATTTCACCGAGGCCCTCATGTGGGCGACCTTCCCGGAGGCGGTAAAGGAAGAGATCATGGCCAAGGGCCGCTTCGAGCGCCCGACGCAATATGACGGCGGGCCCTATGTCATCACCCGCGCGCTGATCGAGGACGGCCGGCACAACCTGGTGCTCGGCGCGCCTTTCTCGGTGGGCTGCCCGGTGCGCATCCTTCAGGGTGCGCAGGACGCGGACGTGCCGTGGCGCCACGCGATGCATCTCGTCACCTGCCTTGCGGAGGACGACGTGGTGTTCTCGCTGATCAAGGACGGTGACCACCGCCTCTCCCGCCCGCAGGACATCGATCGCCTGCGCCGCGTGCTCGACATGCTGATGAACGAGCTGAAGGGCTGAGGGGCTGTTCTCGCTCCGAAAGAAGATCAGAGCCGGGTTTGAATGGAGAGGCTATTACCCCCCTCCCCAGCCCTCCCCCACAAGGGGGGAGGGGGGCTATGGCGCTCGATCGGAACGCTTCCGCCCAGCGTGCGGGAAGACCCTCCCCCCTTGAGGGGGAGGGCAGGGAGGGGGGTAAGACGGCTTCCAATCTTTGTGACCTCTGTGGCGAGGCGCTCCGTTGCCGCTGACTTACTTCCTCCTGCAACCGCGTAAGGAGGCAGGCCCCTCAGATCCGCACCACCGTGCGGCCGCGGACCTTGCCGGCGAGGATGTCGTCGGCGAGACCGAGCACGTCCTCCAGAGCCACTTCCTGCGTCAGCCCGTCGAGATCGGCGGGGGTCAGTTCGCGGGCAAGGCGCGCCCAGGCTTCCTGCCGGCGGGCCATGGGGGCGTCCACGGAATTGACGCCGAGCAGGCAGACGCCGCGCAGGATGAAGGGAAGGACAGTTGTGGGCAGGTCCGTGCCGCCCGCAAGGCCGCAGGCGGCGACCGCACCCTCCGCCTTGGTCGCGGCGATGGCATTGGCGAGGATGGTGCCGCCCACCGTATCGACGACACCCGCCCAGCGCTCCGACTGCATCGGCTTGCCGGGCGCCTGAAGCACCGTGCGATCAAGGATTTCCGAAGCGCCGAGACCGGTCAGGAAGCCGGCCTCCTCCGGACGGCCGGTGAGCGCCACCACACGGTAGCCGAGCCGCGAGAGCAGCCGCACGGCGATGCTGCCGACGCCGCCAGCCGCACCCGTCACCAGCACCTCGCCACCGGCCTCGATGCCGTGGCGTTCCAGCGCCATCACGCACAGCATGGCGGTGAAGCCGGCGGTGCCGATGGCCATGGCCTGCCGGGGGCTCATGCCCTCGGGCAGCTTCACCAGCCATTCGGACCTGGCCCGAGCCCGCGCGGAGAAGCCGCCGGACCAGGTTTCGCCCACGCCCCAGCCGGTGAGGATCACCTGATCGCCCGGCTTGAACTCCGGGCTGTCGCTGGTGCGCACGGTACCGGAAAAATCGATGCCCGGTGCCATGGGGAAGGTGCGCAGGATGCGTCCCAGCCCCTTCAGCGCGAGGCCGTCCTTGTAGTTCAGCGTGGACCAGGCCACGTCCACGGTGACGTCGGCGGCGGGCAGCAGGCTCTCGTCCGCCTGCTCCAGCGCCACGCTCTGGCCGCCCTCGGCCTTGCGGGCGACGATGGCCTTGAAGGTATCGGTGCTCATGGCGTGCTCCGCTCTCAGCCGGCCTTGAACTCGGCCGCCAGCGCTTCCGTCTGGCGCACCAGCAAGGCGAGGTCGATATCCACGGCGGTGAAGACGCTGCCGGCCGCCATGTAGCGGCGGGCGAGCGTCCGGTCGGCGGTGAGGATGCCGGGCCGGTTGCCGGCGGCGACGATGCGGTGGAGCGTCTCCTCGATGAGCTTCACCATTTCCGGTGCGCCCTGTCCGTCGAGAAAGCCGAGGCTGGCGGAGAGATCACCGGGGCCGATAAAGACGCCGTCGATGCCTTCCACCGCGCAGATGGCTTCCAGATTGTCGAGCGCCTGCGCGCTCTCCACCTGAACGAGCACGCAGGTCTCGTCATGGGCCTGCTTGAAATAGTCCTTCACCCGGCCGAAGCGGGTGGCGCGGCTCATGCCGGCAAAGCCCCGGATGCCCTCCGGCGGATAGCGGGTGGCGGCCACGGCGGCGCGGGCTTCCTCCGCCGTCTGCACCATGGGCATGAGCAGGCTCTGGGCGCCGGCGTCGAGCGCCCGCTTGATCGCCACGGGATCGTTGGATGGGACACGGACCACCGGGCTGGCGCTGCCGCCGGCCGTGGCCTGGAGTTGGGCGAAGATTTCGGGAATGTCGGCGGGAGCGTGCTCGGTGTCGAGCAGCAGCCAGTCGAAGCCGGAGCCGGCCAGCACTTCCACCGTGAACGGGCTCGGGATCGAGCACCAGAGGCCGATCTGCTGACGGCCGGCGTGGATGGCGCGCTTGAAGGCGTTCCGCGGCATCGCTTCCTGAGGCATGGCGTTTCCTGATTTGTTGCCGGAGACGGGCCAGTGATGGCCCGCGGGCCGCACGGACGGCGGCGGCCCATTCTTGAGCGCGCGGCGCTCAAGGGGAAGGGGCAAAACCGGGAGGCGGCGGGATGAAACGCCGCGCGGCGCGCTCAGCGCGTGGTGGCGGAATAGGGATCGGCCGTGCCGAGCTCGCGCCAGCGCACGCGCTCCTCGGTCAGCACGCGGGAGAGCTGCCGGGAGCCGGCGGCCACCACTTCCGCGCCGATGGCCTGCATGGCCGTGACGACGGTGCGATCAAGCAGCGCGGTCTTCAGACCGTTTTCCAGCGCCGCCCGGACATCTTCCTTCAGCCCGGCGGGCGCCACCACGGCCTGCCAGGTGAAGACGTTCATCTCCGGCGCGCCGAGTTCGGCAAATGTCGGCACGCCGGGGAGGCGAGGGGAGCGCTCGTCGCCGGTGATGGCGAGCGCCCGCACGAGGGCGCGGTCGATATCGTCCGCGGAGATGGAGGCCTCCTGGAACGAGGCCTGGACCTGGCCCTTCAGCAGGGCTGCCTCGACCGCGCCGCCGCCGCCGAGATAGGTGATGTTGCGCGGCATCCGGGCGCGCCGGAACATCTCGGCGGCCAGCAGATCGTTGATGGAGCCCTTGGCGGACGCGCCGAACACCAGGTCCGGCTTCGCCCGGATTTCCGCTTCCAGTTCGGAGAGGGAACGGGCCGCGACCGCAGGCTGCACCACCAGCACCGTCGGCATGCGGATGGCCAGAAGCACCGGATCGAGATCGCGGTCAGGCACGAAGCCGAGATTGGGCAGGGTGGTGGGGTCGAACAGCAGCAGCGTACTGGGGGCGACCATCAGCGTATAGCCGTCCGCCGGGGCGGCAACCACGTAGCGGGCGCCCTCGCCCCCCATGTCGCCCGGCATGAGGCGGATGTTCACCGGAACGCCGAAGGCGCGGGACAAGGGGGGAGCGAGAAGCTCGGCCAGCCGTTCGCTCATGCCGCCGGCAGGGCGGGGCACCACGAGCGTGATCGCGCGCTTGGGAAAATCCTGCGCCCGCACCGCCGTCTCGCCCAAGCGGACATCGAGCCCGGCCCAGAGGAGGAGTCCGAGCAGCAGGCACGCGGAGATGCGACGCAAATGCCCGGCCATGGGACACCCGTTGCGTTTTGGCCTCGCTGAGGCCGGTCCCTTTCCACGTTCCCGCACGGAACGTCCAAAGCTGAACACGCCGAAGGCTTTTTATTCAAGCGGTAACTGACAGCTTCTGAAAAACGGCCAAAAATATACCGCAAACAATGCGCCCCGGTCTTTGGGACCGGGGCGTGTCGTATGGTTGTATGCCAGACCGTCGCGGGGCTATTCCGCAGCGACCCGCTGGCCGCGATGACGCCCTTCCGCGAACTCCTCCACCATCTTGGCATTGAAGGCGGGAATGTCCTTCGGGTTGCGGCTGGTCACGAGGCCCTGATCCACGATGACCTCGGTGTCGGACACCTGCGCGCCCGCATTGGCGAGGTCCACCTGGATGGCGCTGTAGCCGGTCATCTTGCGCCCCTTCACGAGGCCTGCGGAAATCAGCAACTGCGGGCCATGGCAGATGGCCGCGACCGGCTTGCCGGCCTCGAAGAAGGCGCGCGTGAAGGCGATGGCCTTGTCATTGATGCGCAGCGTGTCCGGATTCATGACGCCGCCGGGCAGCAGCAGCGCGTCGAAATCACCCGCATTGGCGCCGTCCAGCGGCTGGTCCACGGGGATGGCGTCGCCCTTCTTGTCGTGGTTGACGCCCTGCACCTGGCCCTTCATGGGGCTCACGATCTTCACCTGCGCGCCGGCCTCCTTGAGGGCCTTCACCGGCTCGGTGAGTTCCACCTGTTCGAACCCGTCGGCGACGAGGACGGCGACCTTGCGTCCATCGAGACGATTGGCCATGGGGTCTCTCCTTTTTCCTGTGTCGGGATGGTATCGGTTCGGGGCGCGGCCCGTTCATGCGGCGCGCCCGGAAGCCCCCAGCTCACCCGGACAACACGAGGACAGGGAATGGGTTCCGGCCAAAGCCGGCCCGAGGAGAACGCCATGCTGACCACCGTTGCCGCCTTCGACCGCATCGGCGAGGAAAATGCCTTTGCCGTGCTGGCGCGCGCCACGACGCTTGCGGCCCAAGGGCGCGACATCATCAATCTCGGCATCGGCCAGCCGGATTTCCGCACGCCCGAGCATATCGTCGAGGCCGCCATCAAGGCGCTGAAGGACGGCCAGCACGGCTATACGCCCTCGGTCGGCATCCAGCCGCTGCGCGAGGCGGTGGCGCGCGATCTGCACAAGCGGTTCGACGTGGAGGTGGATCCCGGCCTCGTGATGATCATGCCCGGCGGCAAGGTCACCATGTATGCGGCCATCCTGCTGTTCGGCGAGCCGGGCGCGGAAATCCTCTATCCGGACCCCGGCTTCCCCATCTACCGCTCCATGATCGAGTACACGGGCGCGACGCCGGTCCCGGTGCCGATCCGCGAGGAGAACGGCTTTGCCTTCTCGGCGGAAGAGACGCTGGCGCTGATCACGCCGAAGACGCGCCTTCTCATCATCAATTCGCCCGCCAACCCCACCGGCGGCGTGACGCCCAAGGCCGAGATCGACAAGCTGGTAAAGGGCCTCGCCGACCATCCGCATGTGGCGCTGATGTCGGACGAGATCTACGACCAGTTCCTGTTCGACGGCGAGCACCACCAGACGCTGCTGGCTTACCCCGAGATCCGCGACCGCCTCATCCTGCTCAACGGCTGGTCGAAGACCTATGCCATGACGGGCTGGCGGCTCGGCTATTCCATCTGGCCGAAGGCGCTCTACGACAAGGTGCGCAAGCTCTCGGTGAACGCCTGGTCGTGCGTCAATGCCGCGACCCAGTATGCCGGCATCGCGGCGCTGGAAGGCCCGCAGGAGCCGGTGGCGGCCATGCTCGCGGAGTTCGACAGGCGCCGGAAGCTGGTGGTGGAAGGGCTCAACGCGCTGCCCGGCGTCACCTGCGCCACGCCCAAGGGCGCCTTTTACGCCTTCCCGAATGTCTCCCGCACCGGCTGGGCCTCGGCCAAGGCGCTGGCCTCCGCGCTGCTGGAGGACGCGGGCGTCGCGACCATCGGCGGGCCGGACTTCGGCGTTCATGGGGAGGGCTATATCCGCCTCTCCTATGCCAATTCGGCGGAGAACATCGCCCGCGCGCTGGAGCGCATGGGAGCGTTCCTCTCCGAGCGCAAGGTCGCCTGAATGGCGCGCGCCGGCCGGACGCTGGCGCGCCTTGGCGCCGGGCTGTTCCTCCTCGCCGCCGCCCCGGCGGGCGCGCAGGAGAGGCCCTGGCGCGAGCCAAACCCTTGCGCCGGCCGGATGCCCGCGCCCGACTACAGCCGCTGCCTCTCCGAGGCGGCGGCCCTGAGCGAGCGGGAGGTGACCGCCGCCTTCGAGGCCGCCATGGCGGTGGTGGAGGGGCGCACCGACCTTGCCGCCGTGCAGCGCAACCGCTGGAAGGGGCAGCTCGACGAGGCGCAGTCGCGCTTCCTGCTGTTCCGCAATCTGGACTGCCAGAGCGTCGCGCCCTTCGAGGGGCCGCGGGGCATCGGCAATTTCGAGCAGCGGGCGCTCTGCCTCATTGAGAACAACGCCCGCCGGGCCCGCGATCTCGCGGCCCGCTATCCCAAGCCCGTCGTGCCGCCCGTGCTGGCCGCGAAGATGGCGGCGCTGGAGGGCGAGGGTTTCCACCCCGCAACCTGGACCGACCCGACGACGCCCCGGCTCGACTGACGCCGACACGTCCCGACCTTTCCGCCCGGCCTTGCGCCGGGCGGCGGCTTGGCCCAAAGGTGCCTGCGTCAGAATGAGGAAGCGCACATGGCCAAGGTGGTTTCGGTGGGTGAGGTGATGGTGGAACTGGCGCGCGGCAATGACGGCCGCTACGGCCAGTCCTTCGGCGGCGACACGTTCAACACCGCCGTCTATCTCGCCCGCGCCGGCATCGAGACCGCTTATGCCACCGCGCTCGGCGATGACGTCTTCTCCGCCCAGATCGTCGATCTCGCCCGCAGCGAAAATCTCTCCACCGGCGCCATCGTCGAGGTGAAGGGCCGCGTGCCGGGCCTCTATCTCATCACCACCGACGACAAGGGCGAGCGCACCTTCCATTACTGGCGCGACAGCGCCCCCGCCCGCTCCCTGTTCGAGCTGGAGGGCTGGCAGGATGTGGCCGAGCATCTGGTCGCCGCACAGGCGGTCTATTTCTCCGGCATCACGCTGTCGCTTTACTCCAACGCCGGCCTCGGCCGCTTCCTCGCGATGCTGGAACTCGCCGGCGAGCGGGGCGCGTGGCGGGTGTTCGACGGCAATTTCCGCCCGCGCGGCTGGGGCGGCGATCTCGCCCGCGCCCGCATGGTGTTCTCCGAGGCGCTGAAGCGCGCCTCCATGGCCCTGCCCACTTTCGAGGATGAAGTGATGCTGTGGGGCGACGCCTCGCCCGAGGCGACCATCGCCCGCATCACCACCTATGGCGTGAAGGAAGTGGTGGTGAAGAACGGTCCCGGCGGCGCCTATGTCCATGCCGAGGGGCAGACCGTCTTCGTGCCCGTGGAGCGCGAGGTGCAGCCCGTGGACACCACCGGCGCCGGCGACAGCTTCAACGCCGGCTATCTCGCCGCCCGCCTCAAGGGTGCCACTCCGGTGGACGCCGCCCGCGCCGGCCATGCGCTGGCCGGTCGCGTCATCATGCATCGCGGCGCCATCATCCCCCGCGCCGCCCACGAGGGCGTGGCGTCGCACTGAGGGGGACATGCCGGGCGGCAATGCCGCCCGGTTCAGCGCCTGCTCAGTCGAACTTGGCCGCGCGCGGGAGCTTCGCAGCAGCCGCCGAGAGTTCACGGACCTTCTCGAAATTGCCGGCCTTGATGGCATCGCCCGGCACCACCCACGAGCCGCCGACGGCGACGACGTTCGGCAGGGCCAGATAGTCGGGGGCGTTGGAGGGGCCGATGCCGCCGGTGGGGCAGAAGCGCAAAGCGGGCAGCGGGCCGGCCAGACCCTTCAGGAAGGGCGCGCCGCCCGAGGGCTCGGCCGGGAAGAACTTCAGCACCTTGAAGCCCAGCGCGTCGAGCGCCATGGCTTCGCTCGCGGTGGCGCAGCCGGGCAGCACGGGGACCGGCGCCTCGGCCAGCGCCTGCGCGAGCGCGGGCGTCGTGCCGGGGGTGACGATATAGGTCGCGCCCGCTTCCACCACCGCCTCGATCTGGGAGCGGTCGGTGACGGTGCCGGCGCCCACGATGGCGCCTTCCACTTCGGCGGCGATCAGGCTCATGGCGCGCAGCGCCACGGGGGTGCGGAGCGTCACCTCGATGAGCGGCAGGCCGCCTTCCACCAGCGCGCGCGCCAGCGGCACCGCATCTTCCAGGCGCTCGATCACCACCACGGGGATCACCGGGGCGCGGGCGATCAGCGGAAGCGGGTTGGACTGGCTCATGAACGCATCTCCCTCATCGGCCGCCTGAGGCGCGGCCCGATCTTCAACGACGCGCGCCGGTGCCCGGTTCGCGCGGATGGCCCTTTGAAGCCCAGCCCGCCGCCGCTGTCGAGGGCAAAGCGGCAGGGCAGGGGCGTGGAAGCCGGGCTCGCTTGGGAGGCTGGGCGGCTCAGGCGGAGACCCGTTGGCGCCCCTGCGGAAGGCGGCCGAGGTCGCGCAAACGCGCACGGGCCCTGCATTTTTCGCACGGCAGAGGCTGCGGTCCGGGGTGGACAGGGGTAATGATACTCTGTATCTCTAATCGGGAAATCGGAGTTGCCATGTCCCGGTCCCATTCCCACGCCTCTCCCCCGCCCCGCCGGCCGCGGCCGGACGTGCGCGTGGGCGGCTCGGCCCTGCGCGCCTCCCTGGGCGTCCGGCTGGGCGTGGCGGTGGCGCTGGGCGCGGTGATGTGGGCCGGCGTTCTTCTGGTGTTGCAGTCATGAGCGTACAACTGCGCTTCCGCGATCTCACCCTCGGCTATGAGCGCCACCCGGCCGTCCATCACCTGGATGGCGTGGTGGAGGAAGGCGCGCTTCTGGCGGTCTGCGGGCCCAACGGTGCCGGCAAGTCCACCCTCATGAAGGCCATTTCCGGCGCCCTGCGTCCGCTTCACGGTTCCATCGACCGTGCCGGCCTCGATCCCCGCGACATCGCCTATCTGCCGCAGAGCGCGGAGATCGACCGCTCCTTCCCCATCCATGTCTATGACATGGTTGCCATGGGCCTGTGGCGCCGCGCCGGCCTGTTCGGCGGCATCGGCCGCGCGGACCGTGCCCGCATCGGCGAGGCCATCGCCGCCGTCGGGCTCGAAGGCTTCGAGAACCGCCCCATCGGCACGCTCTCCGGCGGCCAGATGCAGCGCACGCTCTTTGCCCGTCTGCTGCTGCAGGACGCCCGCCTGATCCTTCTCGACGAGCCCTTCACCGCGCTCGACGCCAAGACCATGTCGGACCTGCTTGATCTGGTCCGCCGCTGGCATGGCGAGAAGCGCACGGTGCTCGCCGTGCTGCACGATTTCGATCTGGTGCGGGCGCACTTCCCGCAGACCCTGCTGCTCGCCCGCTCGGCCGTGGCGTGGGGACCGACGGCGGAGGCGCTGGCGCCTGAGAATCTGCTGAAGGCCCGCCGCATGGGCGAGGCCTGGGACGAGACGGCACAGCCGTGCGAGGCGGCCGCGTGACCCCTTACGATCTGCTGGTCTCGCCGTTCGTCGAATTCGAGTTCATGCGTCGGGCGCTGGTGGGCATATTCGCCCTCTCGCTCGGAGCGGGGCCGGTGGGCGTTTTCCTCATGTTGCGTCGAATGAGCCTGACCGGCGACGCAATGGCACACGCCATTCTGCCGGGAGCCGCCATCGGCTTTCTGGTCTCCGGCCTCGATCTCGCGGCCATGACCATCGGCGGCCTCGCCGCGGGTCTTCTGGTCGCCGTGGGTGCCGGCGTCGTGGCACGGGCGACCGAGATCAAGGAGGACGCCTCCATGGCGGCCTTCTATCTGGTCTCGCTGGCGTTGGGCGTGATGATCGTCTCGCTCAAGGGCTCCAACGTGGACCTGCTGCACGTGCTGTTCGGTACGGTGCTGGGTCTCGATGATCCGACCCTTCTGCTGGTGGCGGGCATCGCCTCGCTGACGCTGGTGACGCTGGCGTTCATCTGGCGGCCGCTGGTGCTGGAATGCGTGGACCCCACCTTCCTCGCCTCGGTGAGCCGGGCGGGCGGGGTGAGCCACATCATCTTCCTCGCCCTCGTGGTGATGAACCTCGTGGGCGGCTTCCATGCGCTGGGCACGCTCCTGTCCGTGGGTCTGATGATGCTGCCGGCCGCCACCGCCCGCTTCTGGGTGCGTGATCTCACCGCGCTGGTGGTGGTGGCGACCGTCATCGCCTTCGTGGCCGGCGTCGCGGGGCTGCTGATTTCCTATTATGTGGGCGCCCCCTCCGGCCCCGCGATCATCCTGGTGGCCGGTGCCGCCTATGCGGTCTCGGTCGTCTTCGGACCGGCGGGAGGCGTGCTCTCCCGCCTCATGCCACGTCGTCATCTCGAGGCATAACGGAGCCTTTCCATGCTGTCCCGTCGTACCCTGCTCGCCGCGGCACTCGTGCTCGGCGCAACCCCGGCGCTTGCCCAGTCGCCGGCGCCCGCCGCCAAGCTGCCGGTGGTCGCCTCCTTCTCCATCCTCGGCGATTTCGTGAAGAACGTGGGCGGCGACCGCATCGCGCTCAGCACCATCGTCGGCCCCAATGCCGACACGCACGTCTATCAGCCGACCCCGAACGACGCGAAGAAGCTGGCCGGCGCCAAGGTGATCTTCGTCAACGGCCTCGGCTTCGAGGGCTGGATGGACCGCCTCGTGAAGGCCTCCGGCACCAAGGCGACCGTGGTGGTGGCCACAAAGGGCATCACGCCGCGGGAGCGCAGCAAGGACGAGCCGCAGGACGACGACGATCACGGCCCCAAGGGCAAGAAGGCGGACGCCGGCCACGACCACGGCCCCATCGACCCGCACGCCTGGCAGTCGGTGGCCAATGCCAAGGTCTATGTGGCGAACGTCCGCGACGGCCTGATCGCCGCCGACCCGGCCGGCAAGGATGTCTACACCGCCAATGCTGCCGCTTATCTCGCCAAGCTCGACCAGCTGGAGAGCGAAGTGAAGGCGGCCATGGCCTCCATTCCCGAGGCCAACCGCCGCATCATCACCTCCCACGACGCCTTCGGCTATTTCGGTGATGCCTATGGTCTGAAGCTGCTGGCACCGGAAGGCGTGTCCACGGAGAGCGAGGCCTCGGCCAAGGACGTGGGCAAGATCATCCGCCAGATCAAGGAACAGCACATTCCGGCGGTGTTCCTTGAGAATGTCACCAACCCGCGCCTGATCGAGCGGCTCGGCAAGGAAAGCGGCGCCATCGTCGGCGGCACGCTTTATTCTGATGCCCTGTCCCGTGACAACGGCCCTGCGAGCACCTACATCGACCTCGTGCGATACAATATCCGCCAGCTCTCGGGGGCGCTGACCAAGTGACCTTGCGGCTGTGATCCGGCGCTCCGGCGCCGGGATGTTCTGACGTGCGGCGGCCGTATCCGGAAGGGGTGCGGTCGCCGTTGCATGCGCGGGCAGCGGCCCGCACAGGAGACCCCATGGCTGAGACCGGCTCTGAAAAAATCCCCGTGACTGTGCTCACCGGCTATCTGGGGGCGGGCAAGACCACCTTGCTCAACCGCATCCTCTCCGAGCCCCACGGGAAGAAATACGCCGTCATCGTCAACGAGTTCGGCGAGATCGGCATCGACAACGACCTCGTGGTGGGCGCCGACGAGGAAGTGTTCGAGATGAACAACGGCTGCATCTGCTGCACCGTGCGCGGCGACCTCATCCGCATCATCGACGGTCTGCTACGTCGCAAGGGCCAGTTCGACGGCATCATCGTCGAGACCACCGGCCTTGCCGATCCGGCCCCGGTGGCCCAGACCTTCTTCGTGGACGAGGAAGTGGGCGCGAAGACCAAGCTCGACGCGGTCGTGACCGTGGCCGACGCCAAGTGGCTGAGCGACCGCCTGAAGGACGCGCCCGAGGCGAAGAACCAGATCGCCTTCGCGGACGTGATCCTGCTCAACAAGACGGATCTCGTGAGTGCCGACGAACTCGCCGAGGTGGAGGGCCGCATCCGCGGCATCAATCCCTATGCCCGGCTCTACCGGACGCAGAAGTCGCAGATCGAGATCGAGAAGGTGCTGAACCAGGGCGCCTTCGACCTCGACCGCATCCTGGCGCTGGAGCCCGCCTTCCTCGAAGAGGGTGAGGACCACGACCATGACCACACCTGCGGCCCGGACTGCGGCCACGACCACCACCATCACGATCATGGCCACCACCATGACCATGGGCACGACCATCACCATGGTCACAGCCACGGCGGGCTGAAGCACTATCACGACGAGGAGATGCAGTCGGTCTCCTTCTCCACCGACAAGCTGCTGGACCCCGACAAGTTCTTCCCCTGGGTGCAGAACGTGGTGGCGACCGACGGCGCGAACATCCTGCGCTCCAAGGGTATCCTCGCCTTCAAGGACGATCCGGACCGCTTCGTCTTCCAGGGCGTGCACATGATCCTCGACGGCGACCACCAGCGCCCGTGGAAGCCGGACGAGCCCCAGGTGAGCCGCATCGTCTTCATCGGCCGCCACCTGCCCACCGAGAAGCTGGAAAACGGCTTTCTCTCCTGCGTGGCGTGAGATCGGGTCATTCCGGAATGCAGAAGGCCGGCGCGACGCGCCGGCCTTTTTTGTTCGGCAGCTTTTCCGCCCTCAGATGAAATAGAGCCAGGTCAGCAGGGCGAAGCAGGGCAGCAGGAAGATGATCGACCAGGCCATGTAGCCGAAGAAGCTCGGCATCTTCACGCCGCGGTGGCGGGCGATGGAGAGCACCATGAAGTTCGGCGCGTTGCCGATATACGTCATCGCGCCCATGAACACCGCGCCCGCCGAGATGGCTTCCAGCGTCACCGCCATCGGCCCCATGAGCTGGTGGGCATCGCCTCCGGCGAGGTTGAAGAAGACGAGATAGGTGGGCGCATTGTCGAGGAAGGATGACAGGATGCCGGTGAGCCAGAAATAGGCGACGTTGACGGGCTTGCCGTCCGGGGTCGTCACCAGATCGACGAGCGGCGCGAAGGCGCCGCTGGTGCCCGCCTTCAGGATGGCGATCACCGGAATGATGGTGAGGAAGATGGCGGCGAACAGCTTGCCCACCTCAAGGATCGGCTCCCAGTCGAAGCCGTTGCGCTCGCGCACCAGCTTGGGCGTGATGCCGAGCGAAATCAGTGCCACCAGCACGAGAAGCACGTCGCGCACGATCCACTGGAGTTCCACGCGGGTGCCGTAGACGTCGAAGACGATGCCGGGCTTCCACAAAGCGCTGAGCAGGATGGCACCGATGATGGCGATGAGCAGCGGCACGTTCTGGAGGCCGCGCAGCTCGATGCGCCCGCTGCCTTCTTCCACCGGCGCGGCGGTCTTGTCCTCGCGGGCGTGGAGGAGGCTCTCCATGATGAAATAGACCACCAGCAGGATGCCGGCGACGACAGCCGTGTCGTGGAAAAGATGCGTGGTGGTCCAGAAGAAGCTCACGCCCTTCAGGAAGCCGAGAAAGAGCGGGGGATCGCCCAGCGGCGTCAGCGAGCCGCCGATGTTCGACACCAGGAAGATGAAGAAGACCACCGTGTGCACGTTGTGCTTGCGCCCCTCATTGGCGCGCAGCAGCGGGCGGATGAGCACCATGGAGGCGCCGGTGGTGCCGATGAGGCTGGCGAGCACGGTGCCGAGCGCGAGGATCGCCGTGTTGGTGACCGGTCCGCCCTTGATGCGCCCGGCCACCAGAATGCCGCCCGAGACGGTGAACAGGGCGGCCAGCAGCACGATGAAGGGGATGTATTCCAGCAGCGCCGCATGGACCACCTCGTGGGTGGTGACGTTGGGGCCATAGACGAGGGTGAAGGGCACCACGAAGGCGAGGCCCCAGAACAGGGCGACCTTGCCGTAATGATGGTGCCAGAAATGGCTCGCCAGCAGCGGAAACAAAGCGATGGAGAGCAGCATGCCGGCGAACGGCACGCCCCAGAGCGGGGAAAGGCCGACGCCGCTGAAGCCCGCATCGCCGGCCGCATGGGCCGCGGACATCGGGACCAGGAGCGCGGGAATGAGCGCCAGCGGGGTCCAACGTCCGATTACAGCCATGCCGCACCTCGTTCTGTGTGAGCCGGTCAGCGGGGCGGCGCGCTGCCGTCCCGTCCCATCCCGCGTGTGGGATGGATGGTTCATAGCGTTGATGGACGATGCCTTCCGGCGATGCAAGCAGGGCAGGGCTCAAGATGCTGCACCTGCGCCCCGGCGGAAGCCATGCACAGGGCGCCGGCCTGCCACGGCGAAGGTCACGGCGGGGGAGCGGACGGTTGACCCGTGCGCCGCTTTCTGCCCTAGTCCGCGCTCGTTTGAGATCAGCATTCCCGGACATGAGCACAGATCGTTATAACGCGCGCGACGCGGAACCCCGTTGGCAGGCCATCTGGAACGAGCGCGGCATCTTCCGCACCCGCAACGACGATCCGCGCCCGAAATTCTTCGTTATGGAGATGTTCCCCTATCCGTCGGGGCGCATCCACATCGGCCATGGCCGCAACTATGTGATGGGCGACGTGCTCGCGCGCTACAAGCGCATGCAGGGCTTCAACGTGCTCCATCCCATGGGCTGGGATTCGTTCGGCCTGCCGGCGGAGAATGCCGCTATCGAGCGCGGCATCCATCCCAAGAGCTGGACCTACGAGAACATCGCCTCGATGAAGGAGCAGCTCCAGCTGCTCGGTCTCTCGCTCGACTGGAATCGCGAGGTCGCCACCTGCGACCCCTCCTATTATGCCGAGCAGCAGCGCCTGTTCCTCGACCTGTTCGAGAATGACCTCGCCTACCGCAAGGAGAGCGAGGTCAACTGGGATCCGGTGGACAACACCGTGCTCGCCAACGAGCAGGTGATCGACGGGCGCGGCTGGCGCTCGGGCGCGGTGGTGGAGCGGCGCAAGCTGAACCAGTGGTTCTTCCGCATCACCGCCTTCGCGCAGGAACTTCTGGACGCAATCGACACGCTCGACCGCTGGCCGGACAAGGTGCGCCTCATGCAGCGCAACTGGATCGGCCGGTCCGAGGGCCTCGAAGTCCTGTTCGAACTCTCCAAGGGCTCGGTGGCGGCGGCCGGAACGTCGGCGGTGAAGGTCTATACGACCCGCCCGGACACCCTGTTCGGCGCCTCCTTCCTCGCGCTCTCGCCCGACCATCCGCTGACCCAGCATCTCGCCGCCACCCGGCCGGACCTCGCCGCCTTCGTGGCCGACTGCAAGACCGGCGGCACCTCGGCCGAGGCCATCGAGACGCAGGAGAAGAAGGGCTTCGACACCGGGCTCACGGTGGTCCATCCGCTGGACCCTGCCCGCACGGTGCCCGTCTATGTGGCCAACTTCGTGCTCATGGACTACGGCACAGGCGCCATCTTCGGCTGCCCGGCTCACGACCAGCGCGACCTCGACTTTGCCCGCAAGTACGGCCTCTCCGTCACGCCGGTGGTGCTGCCGCCGGGCGCTGATCCGGCTGTCTTTACGGTGGGCAGCGAGGCCTATGACGGCGAGGGCACGCTTTACAATTCGCAGTTCCTCGACGGCCTCTCAATCGCGGACGCCAAGGAGCAGGTGGCCCGGCGCCTGGAGCGCTTCCGCGTCGGCGAGCAGCCGCAGGGCACGCGCAAGGTGAACTTCCGCCTGCGCGACTGGGGCATCTCGCGCCAGCGCTACTGGGGCTGCCCGATCCCGATCATCCATTGCGACAGCTGCGGCCCGGTGGCGGTGCCCCGCGAACAGCTGCCGGTGGAACTGCCCGACGAGGTGACCTTCGACCGGCCCGGCAATCCGCTGGACCGCGCCAAGGCGTGGCGCGACGTGCCGTGCCCGAAGTGCGGGGCCCCGGCCCGTCGCGAGACGGACACCATGGACACCTTCGTGGATTCGTCCTGGTACTTCCTGCGCTACGCCAGCGACAATCCCGACAAGCCCCTGGACAAGGATGCCGTGCGCCACTGGCTGCCGGTGGACCAGTATATCGGCGGCATCGAACACGCGATCCTGCATCTGCTCTATTCGCGCTTCTTCACGCGGGCGCTGAAGGCCTGCGGCCGCGTGGATGTGGCGGAGCCCTTCGCCGGCCTGTTCACGCAGGGCATGATCGTCCACGAGACCTATAAGGATAAGGACGGCCGCTGGCTGTTCCCGGAGGAGGTGAAGCTCCTCGGCGACGGCAAGGCGGAGAAGCTGGACGACGGCTCGCCCGTGACCGTCGGCCCGCCGGAGAAGATGTCCAAGTCCAAGAAGAATGTGGTGCCGCCGGAAGTGGTGGTGGACACCTATGGCGTGGACGCCGGCCGCTGGTTCATGCTCTCCGATACCCCGCCCGAGCGTGACAGCGAGTGGACGCAGTCGGGCATCGAGGGCGCGTGGCGCTTCGTGCAGCGCGTCTGGCGTCAGGTGCAGGAAGCCATCGAGCTGGGCGCGCCGAAGGGCGCGGACAAGCCCGCGAGCTTCGATGCCGCCGCGACCGCGCTGCGCCGCGCCGCCCATGGCTTGGCCCATCAGGTGGCCGATGACGTGGAGCGCCTGCGCTTCAACGTGGCGGTGGCCCATGTGCACGAGTTCGCCAATGCCTTCGGACAGGCCATCGCGAGCGCCCGCACCGCCAGCCCCGTGCCGGCGGACCTCGCCTTCGCCCTGCGCGAGGCGGCGGAGATCGTGACGCGGGTGGTCGGCCCGATGGTGCCGCATCTGGCGGAGGAGTGCTGGGCCGCGCTCGGCTATGACACCCTGCTCGCCGAGGCGGCGTGGCCCAAGGCGGAGCCGGAGCTGCTGGTGGAGAACACCATCACGCTGCCGATCCAGATCAACGGCAAGAAGCGCGACGACATCACGGTGCCGCGCGACGCGACCGCCGCCGAGGTGGAAGCTGCTGTTCTCGAAATGGAAAGCGTGCGCCGGGCCCTCGACGGCAAGGCGCCCAAGCGTATCATCGTCGTGCCACAGAGGATCGTGAATGTCGTCGCCTGACGCCCCCATCCCCGCCCGACGGACCCTCCTGCGCCTCGCCCTCGCGGGCGGTGCGACGCTCGCGCTCGCGGGCTGCTTCCAGCCCATGTATGCGGAGAAGACGGTCACGCCCGCCGGCCAGCCGCTGGTCGAGATGATGCGCCAGGTCGAGATCGTGAAGATCGAAGGCAAGCTCGGCAACGACCTGCGCAACGATCTCATCTTCGAGCTCACGGGCGGGGCCGGAAACCCGGTCGGCGCGCCCTACAAGATGTTCATCACGGTGGTGACCAATTCGGCGTCTTCCATCGTCGATACGACGTCTGGCCTGCCGCAGAACCGTATCATCCATGTCACCGCCAACTGGCGCGTGGTGCGGGCGGGCGAGGAGACCAAGCCTCCGGTCCTGCAGGGCAAGTCCTCCGGCAGTGCCTCCATCGACGTGAGCGAGCAGCGCTTCGCCAACTGGCGTGCCACTCGCGACGCGGAGAGCCGCGCCGCCCGCATGGTGGTCGAGCAGATCCGCGCGCAGCTCGCCGCCTACTTCATCAACCCGCCGGCGCCCCCGGCGGCCCCCGCCGCGCCGGCGGCAAAGCCCCCGGGCACCTGAGCCCATGGTCGCGGTCCGCGCCGGCGATGCCGATACGGCGCTGGCGCGGCGCGATCCGCGCCACGCCGTCGTCCTGATCTTCGGCCCCGACATGGGCCTCGTGCGCGAGCGCGCGGCGGGGCTGGTGAAGCGCGTGGTGCCCGATGTGGCCGACCCCTTCGCCGTGGTGCGGCTGGAGGGGGACGAACTTTCGGGCGATCCCCAGCGGCTCATCGACGAGACGCAGACCGTCGGCCTGTTCGGCGGCGAACGCGTGGTCTGGGTGCGGGCGGGCTCGCGAAACTTCGTGCCGGCGCTGGAGCCTGTGCTGGAGGTGGGCGGCTCGACGCTGGTGGTGGTGGAGGCGGGCGACCTCAAGAAGGGCGCGCCCCTGCGCACCCTGTGCGAGGCCTCCCCCAAGGCGCTTGCCATTCCCTGTTATGCGGACGGCGACCGCGATCTCGGCAAGCTGGTGGACACCATGCTCTCAGAGGCGGGCCTTGCCATCGACCGCGACGCCAAGGAACTCCTCGTTTCCCTCATCGGCGGCGACCGCCTCGCCTCGCGCGGCGAGATCGCCAAGCTCGCGCTCTATGCGCAGGGGCAGGGGCGGGTGACGCTTGAGGATGTGCGCGTCATCGTCGGCGATGCGTCCGCGCTGGCGCTGGATGATGTGGTGGATTCCACCCTCGCCGGACAGGCGGTGGAGGCGACCGCCGCGCTTGCCAAGGCCTGGGGCGCGGCGACCCGCCCCGACGCGGTGCTCGGTGCGCTGTTGCGGGCGCTCTCTTCGCTGCACCAGATGGCCTTGCAGGTGCAGGCCGGCACGCCGGCGGATCGGGTCATCGATCAGGCGCGGCCCATGGTGCATTTCTCCCGCAAGCCCAAGCTGGAGCGGGCGCTGCGCAGCCTCAATGCCGAGCGGTGTCTCCGGGCCATCCTGCTTGTGGACGAAGCGGTGCTGGCCGCCCGTCGCAACGCCGGCATGGCACAGGCCATCACCGAGCGCGTGGTGCTTCAACTCTCCGCCCGGCGGTAATAGGATCACGCCGTCTCCAGCCGAAGGACGAGACGGTGATGGACTGGATATTGCCCAAGCGCCTCGACAACAGCTTCCCCGGCCATCCGGCGGTGGTCTGGATCTTCGTCGCGCTCACGCTGGTCACGCTTGGCCGCAGCCTCTTCCACATGTTCGCGCCCGATGGCGGCGCCCAGTCGGTGGCGCACATTCCGCTCTCCACCTATCCGGCGGCCGCCGCCAGCACGATTATCTTCGTCTTCGCCTTGTGGGGGCTGTCGCAGTTGCTGATGGGCCTCGTCTATGTGGTGGCGCTGATCCGTTATCGCGGGCTCATCCCGCTCCTGCTGCTGCTCATGGCGGCAGAATATGCAGGTCGCATGCTGGTCGCCACCTATCGGGTGCTGGAAACGACCGCGACCCCACCCGGCGCCGTCGCCGACCACCTGACGCTGCCGCTCGCCCTTATCCTTCTGGCCTTCTGCCATCCGCGCTTTCGCAAGGGGTGAGGCTCACCCCTTTGCCCCAAGCTCCCGGAAGTGGCCGCGCGCCTGCAGCCAGCCGAGCAGGGCGAGGCCCGGCAGGCCGGCGATGACCGTGACGACGAAAAACCACGCCCAGCCGGTCACGTCATAGATATAGCCGCCGCCCGAGGCGAGGACGGTGCGGCCGACGGCGGTGAGCGCGGTCAGCAGGGCGTACTGGGTGGCCGTGTGCGCGCGAGCGCCGCACAGGGACGAGAGATAGGCGACGAAGATCACCGTGCCGATGGCGCCGGTGAAGTTCTCGACGATCATCGCGAAGGTGAGGAAGCCCACGTCGGGCCCGATCATCGCCTGAACGGAGAAGGCGAGGTTGGAGGCCATCTGGAGCACGCCGCCGATCCAGAGGCACGTGACCAGCGAGCGCCCCCGCGCCAGCATGCCGCCGGCAAAGCCGCCCGCCAGGGCCGCGAGGAGGCCGACGCCCTTCACGATGGCGGCGTAGGTTGCCTTGTCGAAGCCGATGGAGATGACGAAGGACGCGGTGAGCCCGCCCGCCAGCGCATCCGAGAATTTGTAGAGGGTGACGAAGGCGAGGATGGCGAAGGCGTGGCTCCGGGTCAGGAACTCGGAGAAGGCGCCGAAGGCGGTGGTGAAGACCCGCTTCAGGGCGCCGAGCGCGCCGCCCTCATGGGCGACCCGCGGCGCGCCGTCCGGCTCGCGGGCGATGAGGGTCGCGAAGATGCCGAGCGCCATGCAGGCCGCGGCGACGCCATAGCCCCAGGCCCAGACCTGCGCGTGCGGCAGGCCCTTGAACTCGAACCACGCCACGAGGGCGATGATGCCGGCGCCGGACACCAGCATGCCGATGCGATAGGCCGCCACATAGCCGGCCATGCCGGCCGCCTGCTCGGAGGTGTCGAGCTTCTCCACGCGATAGGCATCCACCACGATGTCCTGCGTGGCGGAGAGGAAGGCCACCAGCACCGCCCCGACGATGAGCCCGAAGGGCGCCGCCATGCGGGTGCCGTCGGCGGAAGGAGCAAAGCCGAGATCCTGAAAGCCGAGATAGAGGATGGCAGCGGCGAGCAGGAGCTGCGTCGCCAGTAGCCAGCCGCGCCGCCGTCCGAGCCAGTGGGAGAGAAGCGGCACATCCAGCGCATCCACCAGCGGCGCCCAGAGGAACTTCAGCGTGTAGGGCAGGCCGACCAGATGGAAGAGGCCGATGGTGGCGATGTCCACCTTGCGCTCGGTCATCCAGACCGCGAGCGTGGTGCCGGTAAGCGCCAGCGGCAGGCCGGAGGAGAAGCCGAGCAGAATCACCACCAGCACGCTCGGGCGCAGATAGACCTTCACGGCATCGAGCATGGACGCGCGGGCGCCCGGGGCTTCGAGGGTGTTCTCGCTCATGTCCTGTTCCGTGGGCGGCGGGCGGCTCGACACTGGCGCCGGAGAGGCCTGCGCCGGGCCGGCCCGCGCGGGAAAGCCGGCGGCATCATGCCCGCGCGCATGTTAATTTAGAGGTTGAGCCAGCCGCCGTGCTGAAACAATCGGGTGCGACCGGCCGCTCACGCCTGATTGGCGCTCCACAGGCCCGCATCCACCTTGGAAACGGCGATCACCGCCTGGGTGCGGCTTTCCACGCCGAGCTTCTGGAGGATGGCCGACACATGGGCCTTCACGGTCGCCTCGGAGACGCCGAGCTCATAGGCGATCTGCTTGTTGAGGCGCCCCTCCGCCAGCATCATCAGCACGCGCACCTGCTGCGGCGTCAGCGTGGCGAGGCGGGAGATGATGGCGTCGGCCTCCCCGTCCTGCGCGGTGGGGGGACCAAGATCCGGGGGCACGGAGGTGCCGCCTGCAAGAACCGTGGCGACAGACTGCCGCATGCCGGCAATGCCCATGGTCTTCGGAATAAAGCCCGAGGCGCCGAGATCGATGCAGCGGCGGATGACCGCCGGTTCCTCATTGCCGGAGACGACCACCACCGGCACGCCGGCATACTGCGCCCTGAGATAGATGAGGCCGGAAAAGCCTCGGGCGCCGGGCATGGTGAGATCGAGCAGGATCAGGTCGAAGTCGTCTTCGCGTTCCAGCAGCGCGTGCAGGTCGTCGAACGTGCCGACCTCCACGATCTCCGCGGACGGAAACTCGCCGGCCACGGCTTCGCGCAGCGCGCCACGGAACAGGGGATGATCGTCCGCGATGACCAGCCGGTATCCGGCGTCGGCGTCTCCCAAAAGGCTTCTCCCCCGGCTTCCCCGCCCGCAGTCTTTCCCCAAAAGCGGAAACCTTCGAATCGGTCAAGGGATCATCGGCGCGCACCCGCACGCTGACAAGATCGCGGGGCTTGCGCGCCGCCCCACAACTCCGGCGCGCAGGAAATATCTAAAGTTGTATAGATCTATCGATGCAAGCCTGAGGAAAGGTACGCAACTTAGCCATGGGGCCGAAGATTGGCTGATTGCCCTCCGCCTCTGCCGCCCGTTGAAGCGTTGGACATGGAGCGGGTCGGATGACATCCACCCACGAACCGCCTCCCGGACGGAGAGCGGCCGGATCAGATTGCTCGCAATCCGATCCATGGCCGGCTCTCCCGCGTATTCTGGAAGGTTGTCTCCGGGCGGACGTCCCGCCTCGCGTCCGATGTCGGCCTGAGAGACGTTCGCGTTCCGTGGCCGCCTGGCCGCGGTGTTCCTGAGTGAGGCGATCCATGTTCGGTGTCGGCAGCCAGTCCGAGGCACTCCTGAAGCTATCCGCCCTGGATCGCGCACAGGCCATCATCGAATTCACCCCGACGGGTGAAATCCTCGACGCCAACCAGAATTTCCTCTCGCTCGTCGGCTACGGGCTCAACGAGATCAAGGGCAAGCATCACCGCATGTTTGTCGATCCGCGCGAGGCCGAGAGCGCGGAATATCGCGCCTTTTGGCAGGCGTTGGGGAAGGGGCAGTATCAGGAGGCAGTCTACCGCCGCATCGGCAAGGGCGGTGCGGTCGTCTGGATTCGCGCCATCTACAATCCGCTCATCGACCGTTCGGGCAAGGTGCTGAAGGTGGTGAAATTTGCCACCGACATCACCGAACAGAAGATGCGCTTTGCCGAACACGAGAGCCTGTTGGCGGCCATTTCCAAGTCTCAGGCGGTCATCCAGTTCGACCTCAAGGGCAACATTCTCGAGGCCAATCAGAATTTCCTCGACACCATGGGCTACCGGCTGGACGAGATCGTCGGCCGGCACCATTCGATGTTCGTGCCCGAGGAGATGCGCCAGTCGCCGCAATATGCGGCCTTCTGGGACAAGCTGCGCCGCGGGGAATATCAGGCGGCGGAATACAAGCGTATCGGCAAGGGCGGTCGCGAGGTCTGGATCCAGGCCACCTACAATCCCGTCCTCGATGCGGATGGGGCGGTGTCCAAGATCGTCAAGTTCGCAACCGATGTGACCACGCGCGTTGTCGTGCGCGAACGCCGGGCCGCGGCCTATCGGGAGATCGACGCGGGTCTCTCCGATATCTCCAGTGAACTGACCGATACCAATTCGCGCGTCGTCTCCGCCTCGGAGGCCACCCAGACGGCGGCTCACAACATGCAGTCGGTGGCCACCGGCGCGGGCCAACTGGCCGCCTCGGTCGACGACATCAGCCGGCAGGTGCAGCAGTCGAGCGAACTCTCCGTCGCCGCCGTGGAACAGGGCAATCGCACCAACGAGATCGTAGCGAGCCTCAGCGGTGCGGCCGAGAAGATCGGCCATGTGGTGGAACTGATCAATTCCATTGCCGCCCAGACCAACCTGCTCGCGCTCAACGCCACCATCGAGGCCGCGCGTGCCGGCGAGGCCGGCAAGGGCTTCTCGGTTGTCGCGCAGGAGGTGAAGAGCCTCGCCGGCCAGACCTCGAAGGCGACGAGCGAGATCGCCGCACAGGTCACCGAGGTCCAGGCCGCCACAGGCCAAGCGGTGACGGCGCTTGCGAGCGTTACGGAATTCATCACCCAGCTCAACGCCATCGCGGGCAGCATTGCCGATGCGGTGCAGCGCCAGGCGTCCGTGACGCGGGAGGTCTCCTCCTCCATGCAGACCGTCGCCCACGGCATTGAGGTGGTGAGGCAGGACATGGGCGTGATCGCCAGCGCCACCAGCCATGTGGAGGCCGCCGCCCGCAAGGTGCGGGAAGCCTCCGCCGCCATCGCCTGATCCCGCCGTTCAGGGCGCGCCGAGAAAGCGCGCCCGTGCCTGCCCCACTTCGGAGGCGATGAAATCCGCTGCCGCCCGCACGCGGGCTAGGTCGCGCATGTCCGTGTGGGTCACCAGATAGAAGGTGCGCGTGAGCGACACCTCGCCGCGCAGCACCGGCACAAGGTCCGGCATGGCATCCCCCATGAAGCAGGGCAGGACGCACACGCCCGCCCCCGCGCGGGTGGCTTCCATCTGCGCGACGAGGTTGGAGCTCTTGATGCGCGGCTTCAGCTCGCGCGCCACGAGGGGCACATAGTCCAGCTCCGGCGCATAGATGAGATCGTCAATATAGCCGATGAAGGGATGTCGCCCGAGCGCTGCCCGGCTCTCCATGGGTCCGTGCGTGTCAAGATACGCCGCCGCCGCATAAAGGCCGAGCCGGTAGTCTGTGAGCTTGCGGGCATGCAGCCGCCCCTCCTTGGGCCGGCTCAGCGAGATGGCGATATCCGCCTCGCGTTTCGACAGGCTGATGAGGCGGGGCATGGCGAGGAGCTGGATTTCCAGCGCCGGATGCTGGCGCGAGAAGGCGCCGAGCCGGGGCGCGAGAAAGACGGTGCCGAAGCCGTCGGGCGCGCCGATGCGCACCGTGCCCGACACGCCGAGATCCGCCCCCGCAATCTCCCCTTGGGCGGAGAGGGCGAGCGCCTCCATGCCCTCCGCCGCCGCCATGAGCCGCTCGCCCTGCGGCGTCAGCAGCAGACCGCCGGTCCGCCGGTCGAACAGCTTGGCACCGAGCGCGGTCTCAAGCGCGGTGATGCGGCGGCTCACGGTGGAATGCTCCACGCCCATCTGCCGGGCGGCGGCGGTGAGCGATCCGGCGCGCGCCACGGTGAGCAGATAGCGCAGGTCCGACCACTCGAAGTCCGCTCCGGTCACTGCGCTGCACCTCAGGTTTATCGATTTATGCACGATACGAGTGCGGAAATTGCGATGGATGTGCGCAAAAAGCTAGGGCATCGTAGCGCCCAACCAGAACACAAGCATCATCGGGAGGATCGCATCATGCGGGAGATGGGCCATTTCATCGGCGGCAAGCACGTGCCCGGCACGTCCGGCCGCCATGCCGACGTCTGGCAGCCCATGACGGGCGAAGTGGTGGGCCGCGTCGCGCTCGCCTCCGCCGCCGAGATGCGCGCCGCCGTCGAGAACGCCAAGGCGGCCCAGCCCGCGTGGGCGGCCACCAATCCCCAGCGCCGCGCCCGCGTGCTGATGAAATTTCTCGAACTGGTGCAGCGCGATTATGACGCGCTCGCCGACCTGCTGGCCCGTGAGCACGGCAAGACCGTGCCGGACGCCAAGGGCGACATCCAGCGCGGTCTGGAGGTGATCGAGTTCGCGGTCGGCATTCCGCACCTGCTCAAGGGCGAGTTCACGGACGGCGCCGGGCCGGGCATCGACGTCTATTCCATGCGCCAGCCGCTGGGCGTGGTCGCGGGCATCACGCCGTTCAACTTCCCGGCCATGATCCCCATGTGGAAGTTCGGTCCGGCCATCGCCTGCGGAAACGCCTTCATCCTGAAGCCCTCCGAGCGTGATCCCGGCGTGCCGCTGAAGCTCGCCGAACTCATGCTGGAAGCCGGCCTGCCGCCGGGCATCCTCAATGTGGTGAACGGCGACAAGGAGGCGGTGGACGCCATCCTCGACGATCCCGACATCCAGGCGGTGGGCTTTGTCGGCTCCTCCTCCATCGCGCAATACATTTATGCCCGCGGGGCTGCGACGGGGAAGCGCATCCAGGGCTTCGGTGGCGCCAAGAACCACATGATCATCATGCCCGACGCTGACATGGATCAGGCGGTGGATGCGCTCATCGGTGCCGGCTACGGCTCGGCCGGTGAGCGCTGCATGGCCATATCGGTGGCCGTGCCGGTGGGCGATGCGGCGGCGGAAAAGCTCATCGAGAAGCTTGTGCCGCGCGTGGAGAGCCTGAAGATCGGCCCCTCCACCGATGTCACCGCCGACTTCGGCCCGCTCGTCACCCGCGAGGCGTTGGAGCGCGTGAAGGGTTACGTGGACGTCGGCGTCAATGAGGGCGCGAAGCTCCTGGTGGACGGGCGCGGCTTCAAGCTGCAGGGCTATGAGAACGGCTTCTATCTCGGCGGCTGCCTGTTCGATCACGTGACGCCCGACATGCGCATCTACAAGGAAGAGATCTTCGGCCCCGTGCTCTCCGTCGTGCGCGCCAAGGACTACAAGGAAGCGCTGCGCCTGCCGACCGAGCACGAGTATGGCAATGGCGTCGCCATCTTCACCCGCGATGGCGATGCCGCCCGCGACTTCGCCTCCAAGGTGAATGTGGGCATGGTGGGCATCAACGTGCCGATCCCGGTGCCGATCGCCTACCACACCTTCGGCGGCTGGAAGCGCTCGGGCTTCGGCGATCTCAATCAGCACGGGCCGGATGGCGTGCGCTTCTACACCAAGACCAAGACCGTCACCTCCCGCTGGCCCTCCGGCGTGAAGGACGGCGCGGAGTTCGTCATCCCGACCATGAATTGACGCTCGGCCTCCCGGCGTGGACGCTGCCGTCCGCGCCGGGGCATGACATGGCGGATCAACCGCCAGCGTGCGTTTCAGACGGGAGGATCTCATGTTCGAGCTGACGGAAGACCAGATCGCCATCCGCGACATGGCGCGCGCCTTTGCACGCGAGGAAATCGCGCCTTATGCGCTGGAATGGGACGAGGCGCATCATTTCCCCATTCCCACGCTGAAGGCCGCCGCCGCGCTCGGCATGGCCGGCATCTATGTGCGCGACGACGTGGGCGGCTCGGCTCTCTCGCGTCTTGATGCGACGCTCATTTTCGAGGCGCTGGCGGAAGGTTGCCCGGCCACCTCCGCCTATCTCTCCATTCACAACATGGTCGCCTGGATGATCGACCGCTTCGGCGCGCCTGAGCAGCGCACCAAGTGGCTGCCGAAGCTCTGTGCCATGGACATCGTGGCGAGCTACTGCCTCACGGAGCCCGGCTCGGGCTCGGATGCCGCCGCACTCAAGACGCGGGCGGTGCGGGACGGCGACCATTACGTGCTGCACGGGGAGAAGCAGTTCATCTCCGGCGCCGGCGCCTCCGATCTTTATACGGTGATGGCGCGCACAGGGGGCGAGGGGCCGGGCGGCGTCTCCACCATTCTCGTGGAAGCGGGCACGCCGGGCCTGTCCTTCGGCGCCAATGAGAAGAAGATGGGCTGGCGCGTGCAGCCCACACGCGCCGTCATCTTCGACGGCGTGCGTGTGCCGGTGGAGAACCGCATCGGCGCGGAGGGCGATGGCTTCAAGTTCGCCATGGCGGGGCTCGATGGCGGGCGGCTCAACATCGCCGCCTGTTCGTTGGGCGGCGCGCAGGCGGCTCTCGACAAGGCGCTGGCCTATACGGCCGAGCGCAAGGCCTTCGGCAAGGCCATCAACCAGTTCCAGGCGCTGCAATTCCGCCTTGCGGACATGGAGACGGAACTGGAGGTGGCCCGCACCTTCCTGTGGCGGGCCGCGAGCGCGCTCGACCGGAGCGACCCGAAGGCCACCCGCCTGTGCGCCATGGCCAAGCGCTTCGTCACCGACGCCGGGTTTGAGGTCGCCAACGAGGCGCTCCAGCTTCACGGCGGCTATGGCTATCTGGCGGACTATGGGGTGGAGAAGATCGTGCGCGACCTGCGCGTCCACCAGATCCTCGAAGGCACCAACGAGATCATGCGCGTCATCATCGCGCGCGGGCTGGTGGCGCGGGGCAACTGAAGCACGCCGCGCCCATCCAACAGAACACTGCATCCTTAAGGGAGAACACCATGGCCGTCATCGCCTTCGTCGGGCTCGGCAACATGGGCGGGCCGATGGCCGCCAATCTGGTCAAGGCGGGGCACGAGGTGCACGGCTTCGACCTGTCGGAGGCCGCCAAGGCAGCGGCTACCGCGCGCGGCGTCTCGCTGGCGGTAAGTGCGGCCGAGGCGGTGAAGGCGGCGGACGTGGTCGTCACCATGCTGCCCTCCGGCCCGCATGTGCTGGGGGCGGTCACGGGTGCGGATGGCCTGTTCGCGGCGGCGCGGCCCGGCACGCTGTTCATCGACAGCTCAACCATTGACGTGGAGAGCGCCCGCGCCTTCCATGCGGGGGCCGAGGCGGCCGGCATGGCCAGCCTTGATGCGCCCGTTTCCGGTGGCGTCGGCGGCGCGGAGGCGGGCACGCTCACCTTCATGGCGGGTGGCTCCGAGGCGGCATTCTCGGCGGCGCAACCCTATCTTGAGCGGATGGGCAAGAAGATCGTCCATTGCGGCGGCGCGGGCGCGGGGCAGGCGGCGAAGATCTGCAACAACATGGTCCTCGGCATCTCCATGATCGCAGTGAGCGAGGCGTTCGTGCTGGGCGAGAAGCTGGGCCTCTCCCATCAGGCTTTGTTCGACGTGGCTTCCACCTCGTCCGGCCAGTGCTGGTCACTCACCACCTATTGCCCGGTGCCGGGGCCGGTGCCCACGAGCCCCGCAAACCGCGAGTATCAGCCCGGCTTTGCCGCCGCGCTGATGCTCAAGGATCTCAAGCTGTCGCAGCAGGCGGCGGATCAGGCGGGGGCGGCCACACGGCTCGGCGCCGAGGCGGCCGCCCTCTATGCCGCCTTCGAGGCGGCAGGCAATGCGGGCCGGGACTTCTCCGGCATCATCGAGTGGATCCGCGCCCGCACCGCCTGACGCGGGGATCCCTCAGGCGCTCGCCGCGTCGAGCGCGGCGATCTCGTCCGCCGATAGCTGGAGATGGACGGCACGGATGAGCCCGTCCATCTGCGCGAGGCTGGTGGCGCTGGCGATCGGCGCGGTGACGCCGGGCCGCGCGATGAGCCAGGCGAGGGCCACCTCGCCTGGGGCCGCGCCCTTTGCCGCCGCTACCTCATCGAGGGCGGCGAGGATGCGCAGGCCGCGCGGGTTCAGGTAATTCGCCATCTTGCCGCCGCGCGCGCTTTTGCCGAAATCCGCTTCCGAGCGGTACTTGCCTGTGAGGAAGCCGGCCGCCAGCCCATAGAAGGGGATGACGCCGATCTCTTCACGCATGCAGAGATCGCGCAGCGCGCCGTCATAACTGGCGCGGTCGTAGAGATTGTAGAGTGGCTGCAGCGTCTCATAGCGCGGCAGGCCCTGTTCTGCGGCCACCGCCATTGCCCTGCCAAGCTGCTCGGCCGAATAATTGGAGGCGCCGATGGCGCGGATTTTTCCCGCCCGCATCAGCTCCTGATAAGCACCGAGCGTTTCCGCATCGGGCGTCGCGGCGTCCGGCGTGTGTGACTGGTAGAGGTCGATCTGCTCCACCTGGAGGCGCTTCAGCGATTCCTCAACGGACTCGCGGATCCAGCGGGGCGAGAGGCCGCTGCGGCTGGGACCGTGGTCCATGCCCACCTTGGTGAAGATGAGCACCTTGTCCCGCTTGGCCGGATTGGCGGCGAGCCACTTGCCGATGATGGTCTCGGACTCCCCGCCGCTGTGGCCAGGCACCCAGCGCGAATAGATGTCGGCGGTGTCGAGCGCATTCAAGCCTGCGTCGACGAAGGCATCCAGCAGGCGGAAGCTGGTCGCTTCGTCGGCGGTCCAGCCGAAGACATTGGTGCCGAGAACGAGCGGGGCGATGGAAAGGCCGCTGCGGCCGAGGGGGCGGTGCTGCATGCGTCGAGCCGTGCTGTCCGGGCGGGCCCTGGGCCAAGCATCCTTCGTGGCCGTTACGGCCGGTCGCGAGGGCTGCGTGCGGGTCCGTGCAGGTGGAGGGGAAGGCAATCACTTCGGCCCGCGCCTCGCGGCGCGAGCCGGATCGTCTTCTATCACGGCCGCCGCCTGGCGCCGACACACGGTGGTGCGATCCGGGCCGCCCCGGCTCCCTTGATCGGGACGCGATGGGGGGTTAGCCGCGCAGTGGCACGATGTCGGTGAGCAGGCCCGGCAGGAAGATGCCGCCGTAATCGCTCCGGGGCAGTTCCCGGCGCAGGTGGATCGCCTTCGGCCGCTTGGCACCGATGAGGGCGCCGTGCGTGAAGGCGAGGATTTCCTCGGCGCTGGCTGCGGACTCGTCCTTGAGCACCACGAAAGCAGTCAGCGCCTCGCCGGCCTCGCCATCCGGAAGCCCGACAACGGCGACTTCCCGAATGGCCGGATGCCGCGCGATGGCGGCTTCCACTTCCCTCAGGGATATGGTCTGCCCGGCGCTGAAGATGAGGTCCTGCGTGCGGCCGATGACTTTCAGGTCATATCCGCTGCTCAGCACGCCGATATCACCCGTCCGCAGCCAGCCGTCGCACAGCACGCGTGCGGTGGCTTCCGGATCATCCCAGTAGCCGGCCATCACATGCGGACCCCGGATCAGGATTTCGCCTTCCTGTTCCGTGGCGAAGGTGTCCTCGACACCTTCGAGCCGCGTCTCATAGCCGAAGAAGGGGCGGCCCACGGTGGTGCGCAGCTCGTTGCGCAACGCCCGCTTCACCGACAGGCGCTCGGCAGACAGAAGGCAGGTGAAGGGGGCTTCCGCGAGCCCGTAATGGACGCTGAGGCGGGGGCCGACAAGGTTCAGCGCTTCGTCGCACACGGCCTCCGGCAGGGCCGCGCCGCCGATGTGCAGCATCTCCATGGCGTTCAGCGCCACGTCCTCCGGCGCGAGGTGCGGCAGGAGCTCGGCGAGCTGCGCGGGAGACATGGCGCTGCGGGTCACCGAGAAGCGCGCCATCTGGAAGGGGAAGCGCTCCGCATCGAAGGCGCCCCCCAGCACGATCCGGCTGCCCGCCAGAAGATAGGCCAGCACCATGAACTGAAGCGGCGCCCAGAGTGGGCGCACGTTCAGGAAGACGGAGTCCGAACCGATGCGAAGGCCCGCGATGAGGTTGCCAGCCACGGCACTGATGTTGCCGTGGCTCAGCTTGACGATCTTGGGCTGACCGGTGCGGCCGGCGGAGAGCGCAAGCTGGGCGATATCTTCGCTCTCGCCGGGGGGCAGGAAGCGGTCGCTGGCGCGTGCCAGCAGGTCCTCGTAGTCATGGGCGCCGGCGACCGTGCCGCCGAGCGCGATGATGTGCTGGAGGTCCGGCAGCTCCGAGCGGAGTTCGGCGAGCATCGGAATGAGCGTCGCCTCCGCAACCACGGCTCGCGCGCCGGTGCGCCGCAGATGCGCCACGAGGTCCTGGCGGCGCATGCCGGCTGACAGCGGAACGCTGATGAAGCCGGCGGCCATGGCGCCGTAATCCGCCTCCAGATGCTCGCGAATGTCGGGCAGCAGCAGCGCCACGCGCTCGCCCCGCAGCAGGCCGAGCCCGGCCAGCGCCTGACCGAACCGCGCGATCCGGGCCATCAGGGCTTCGAACGTCCAGGGACCGACCCGGTCGACAAGCGCGACGCTTGCCCCGTGCCAGACGCGGGCTCTGCGGAACAGAAATCCGATGTGCATCCCGCAAATCCTTCAGCGGAACGACGCCAACGGCGTGCCCAGGGCCTCTAGGGTGCGACTCCGGCCCGTTGAGGTAAAGGGAAATTGCACGGGCGCCCTGCGGCGGATCTGCCCGCCGCTCCCGCCTGCCAATGAAACGGTGCTCAATTCTTGCACCTCTTGCCGTCCCGCAAAAGGCAGCCTTGCTGCCTCAAGGGGCAAACGACCTGTATCCATCATAATGAATGCTCGCTGGGTGAACGGGCAGAGCCTCAGGTCCGCGCACGCCTTGAAATTCGGTCTCGGCGCATTTCCTGCCCAGCTTTTAGCTTCGATGTTGCGTCCCACGGCGATGGAACCACCATAGCCGAGCTTCAGCTTGACCGCTGCCAATCCAGAGTGGTGCAGCGGCCGTTCAGGCCTGCCCTCAGGGCGAGCCGTGGCTGAAGATTGGTTGCATGTCCTCCAGCCTCCCACACGGCGGGACGGAGCCGTGAGCGAGGCATGGAAGCGCCGGACGATCCGCAAGCGGACGCCCGAAATTCGGAGGGGGTGCCGGCGATGCGCGTGCGGGCACGCAGAGCACCGGCTGCATGGGTCGAAGGGTAAGGGCAAGGCTTCGCGGCGCGCGGCACACGGTACTCTTCCGCTGCGCGCTGCCCTACGGAACGCGATCCCTTCGCCATGTTTTCACCCCCAGGCCCCTGCAAGAGCCTGCGGCTAAACAACACAACCTAGGGGTGCCGCTCCAATGCTCTTTTGTGTGCTGTTTATGCGTGGATGACATAAAGGCATTGACTGCATGTGACCCAGTCATGAGCTGGCTTCTTCCTCGGAGGTCATCGCTGCGGCCAGTTCCGCGATGAGCGCCTGCGCCGCGCGGGAGGGAACCCGCCGCTCCGGCCGCAGGATGTGGATGTCGAAGGGAATGATCGGCGAAAACCGCCGTGAGACGAGGCCGCCGCCACGGCCGAGATGCGCGGCCGTGAAGGGGTCGACCACCGCAACGCCCGCGCCCGCCTCTACCAGACCGCAGGCGGCGATGGACGTCTGGGTCTCGATGCGCAGGCTGACGGAATGAGGCAGGCTCTCGAAGAGCCGCCGCAACTGCGACCCGATCTCGGTGTCCGGATTGATGCCCACGACCGCTTCGCGGCAGATATCGGTCGCCGTGACCGTCTCTTGCGTGGCGAGGGGATGGTCCGGGCGCATGACGCAGACGCACGAGAACGCGAAGCGGCCTTCGCTCACCAGCCCCGCCATGTCGCGGGGCGCCATGCCGATCCCCACGTCGAAGAGATTGGAGGTCAGCGCGTCCTCGATCCGCGCGGCCGAGTGGGTCTCGTGGGTGATGTGAATGTCAGGGTGCCTTGCGGAAAACGCGGCGAGTCCCTTCGGCACCGGTCCGAAGCTCATGGCCGGCATGCACACGAACCGCAGATGGCCCCGCCGCAGTTCGCGGATGTCGAGCGCCACCTTGGTGAGGTGCTCGAGCCCCAGATAGGAGATGGACAATTCTTCGTGAAAGGCCTTCCCCTCCGGCGTGATGATGAGCCGTTTGCCGTCCCGGAGGAAGAGATCGAAGCCGAGCACCCGCTCAAGGTCGGCGAGGCGGCGGCTGACCGCGGGCTGCGAGAGGTGAAGCTGGCGGCTGGCCGCGGTCACGCCGCCCGTCACCACGACGGCGTTGAACACGTCGAGATGCAAGGCGCTCATGCGCAACGGGATCTCGGGGGCTCGGCTCGCAGCCCGGGCATCAGCCTTGGATCGGCTCATGGGACACTCTGTGCAGGGTGAACGGCCTACCGCACCCCATGCCGATGCGGGTGGCAACAGGAAAAGGAACGGAAATCAAATACTTATGCTGAGCTTATGATCGGCTCGCCTGCGGCGGACCCGTCGGACGCAACATAGGTTGCTCCAGATCAAACCATTTCAGGAAATTCTGAAATAGGTGTTGGGTCGCCATGACGACCTTGCCGCCCCTTATCCAAGATTTTGTGCTCCATTTCGGCGAAATGGGCAGTCGCTGGGGCATGACCCGCACGGTCGGGCAGATATATGCCCTGCTGTTTGTGTCATCCGAGCCGCTCTGCGCCGAAGACATGGTCGCAGCGCTTGGTATTTCCCGGTCCAACGTTTCCATGAGCCTGCGGGAACTCCAATCGTGGAACCTGCTGGTGATGAAGCCGCGCCCCGGTGACCGGCGCGATTTCTATACGACCCCCGACGATGTCTGGCAGATCCTTCGTATCCTTGCGGAAGAACGCAAGCGGCGAGAGGTCGCGCCCACGCTTGCAGTGCTCGATCGTCTTCTGGTACGCGAGCCGACCGGGGAGAGCGAGCGCCACGCCCAGGCCCGGATGGCGCAAATGAACGATCTCGTGGTGCAACTCACGTCCTGGTACGACGACGTGAAGCGTCTCGACGATGCACGCCTCTCCAGCTTGCTCAAGCTCGGCGGCAAGATCGTCCGCCTGCTGGGCAAGCTCGAACGGCCAGCGGCCTCCGCCCATCCCGGTGAGGATGTGGCGCCATGAGCATCCAGTTTCCTGCGCCTCACAGCCGCTTCGTGGACGGCAGCGTCGCTGAAGGGACGTCTGCCCGCCCGCGCATGGATACGGCGGGTGCGCACGCCGCGCCGGCGCGTCGGCGTCGGTCTCGTCCTGCCCGGAATCTCGAAAGCCGCGGCGGAGCGCTGCTCCAGTTGGTGGCTTCTCTCCTTTTCATCGGCCAGGCGGCGCTGATCGCGCGGGCTGTCGGCACCATGTCCGGCGCCATCACGGTGCCCGCGCTGCTGGGTCCGGCCGCCGGCATCCTAGCGCTGGGCGTGGTCCGGGCCATTCTGGAGGCGCTGGGCGCCCGGCTCTGCCACCGGCAGGCCCGCGCCGCCCTTGGCCGGCTGCGCAGCGAAGTGGCTGCCGCCGTCGCGGCCCGGTCTCCACTGGATCGCAACCGCCCTGCGGCCGGGGCCGTCGCCAGCGCGCTCGCTGAGCAGGCGGAGGCGGTGGTGCCTTATCTGTCGCGCTTCAAGCCTGCCCGCCTGCGGGCGAGCGTGGTGCCATTCGTCATGCTGGCGGTGGTGCTGCCGCTCTCCTGGGCCGCGGCACTGGTCATGCTGGTGGCGCTCCCGCTCATTCCCGTCTTCATGGCCCTCATCGGCTGGCGGGCGCAGGCGGCGAGCGAGGCGCACCTGAAGGAGATGGGAAGCATGAACGGCTTCCTGCTCGACCGGCTGCGCGGCCTTGCCACCATTCGCGCGCTCGGCGCCGTGGATGTGACCGCTCTGCGCCTGCGGGCGAGTGCTGAGACGCTGAAGGACCGCACCATGGCGGTGCTGCGCATCGCGTTCCTCTCCTCGGCGGTGCTGGAGCTGTTCTCAGCGCTGGGCGTAGCCATGGTGGCCGTCTACGTGGGCTTCCATCTCCTCGGCACGCTGGAGTTCGGCACCTGGGGCGTGCCGCTGAACCTCAGCGACGGCCTGTTCATCCTGATCCTTGCCCCGGCTTTCTTCGAGCCCATGCGCGACTTGTCGGCGGTCTGGCACGACCGGGCGGCAGGCGAGGCGGCCTTCGCCGCGCTGAAGCTGCTCACCGCCAACGGCCTGCCCTTGCCGGGCGCCAACATGGCGCATCCCGTACCCGCGGCGGCGGCTCCTGCCCCGGATGTGGTGTTCGACACCGTCTCCTTCACCCATGCCGAAGGCCGGGCGCCCTTTGCCGCTTTCTCGCTGACGGTGCCTGCCGGCGGCCGCGTGGCGCTGCTGGGCCCGAGCGGGGCCGGCAAGTCCACCTTGCTGGCGCTCGCCGCCGGTCTTGCACCGGTCCACACGGGCTCGGTGCGCATTGGCGGGCTCCCCCTCACGGCGGAGACCGCTGCAGAACTGCGCTCCGGCATGGCCTGGATCGGTCAGCGCCCCCACTTCTTCGCCGGTTCGCTCGCGGCCAATGTGCAGATGGGGCGGCCGGATATCGGCCCCGAGGCCGTGGAAGAGGCGCTGGCCTTCGCCACGCTCGACCGCGCCGTGCGGGGCCGCAGCGCCGATGACGGCCTCGGCGAAGGTGGCGCCGGCCTGTCCGGGGGCGAACTGGTGCGGCTTGCCATCGCCCGCGCGGCGGTGGACCCGCGCGTCCAGCTCGTGCTCGCGGACGAGCCGACCGCCCATCTCGATGCCGCGACCGCAGCCGAGGTGACCGAGGCCCTCCTCACCCTCGCGACCGGCCGCACGCTAATCGTCGCCACCCATGACCCCGTGCTCGCCACAAGGCTGGACACGGTGGTTCAACTGGAGCCTCGGCCATGAGCGCGCGTCTCTTTGCCCGCGCCGGAGTGCCGCTGCGGCCACTCGCTGCCATCGTGCGCCTGTTCTGGGCCGAAAGGGGGCCGCGGCTCCTCGCTGGCGCGCTTCTGGCCGGTGTGACGGTGCTGGCCGGCTTTGCGCTCCTCAGCCTGTCGGGCTGGTTTCTCGCTGCCACCGCCATCGCCGGTCTTTCGGCCGGAACGGCGCTCGCCTTCGACGTCTTCACGCCGGCCGCTGCCATCCGTTTCCTCGCGCTCGCTCGAACCGGCGGGCGCTATGGCGAGCGGCTCGTCACCCATGATGCGACGCTCGGCGTGCTCGCCGGCCTCCGCGAGCGGCTGTTCCGCGGCTGGGCGACGCCGGAGGCGGCCCGCGCGCTGGGCCTGCGGCCAGCGCGCCTGCTGTTCCGCCTGACCGAGGACATCGATGCCATCGGCCAACTCTATCTGCGGGTGCTGGTGCCGGCGGGTGCGGCCGTGCTGCTGGCCCTTGTGGCCGGCGTCGGCCTTGGCCTGGTTGCCGGTTCCGGGCCGGGGATCGCCCTGTGCGCCGGTCTCATGGTCGTCGGGCTCGGCCTTCCGCTCGCCGGTGCCCGCGCTGCCTATCGTCACAGCCGGCGGCGGGCCTATGCCACCGAATCTTTGCGGGCGAGGGCCATCGATCTGGTGGCCGGGCAGACGGAACTTGTCATGGCGGGTCGGTTGCCCGCCCAGTGCGAGGCGTTGGCGCGGGCGGATCGGACTCTGGCCGAGGCCGATCTGGCCTTGAACCGCATCGAGACGCGGGTGGGCGCCGGCTTCGGCATCGCCGCCTCTGTCCTCGTGGCCGGGGCGCTGCTGCTGGCCGGGGCCCTCGCGGGGCAGGGCACCATCGACGGGCCCGTGGCCGCCGCCCTCGTGCTCGGCGCGCTGGCGGTGCTCGAGCCCTTCGGAGGATTGCGGCGGGGGGCCTTGGAACTGGGCCGGATCCTGCTGGCGGCAGGGCGTCTTGGCCCGCGCCTCACCGATCGGCGCCCGATGCGCGGCCCCCTGAGGGCGGAGGCCGGCATTGCGGTGCGTGTCTCCCGCGTCGATCTGCGCCAGCGGGCCGCGCATCGGGCCCTTCTGGATGACGTTTCCCTGACAATCTCGCCGGGCGAGCGGGTCGCGCTCGTCGGCGCGAGCGGGGCGGGCAAGTCGAGCCTGCTCGGGCTGATCGCCGGTGAGCGCTCGCCAACCGACGGCACGGTAGAGAGTCTCTGCGCCACGCTGCTGACCCAGCGCACCGAGCTGTTTCAGGACACGGTGCGGGACAATCTGCGCCTCGCGGCCCCCACCGCGTCGGACGAAGCGCTGTGGGAGGCGCTCACCTCCGCCGGCCTTGCCGCCGATATCGCAGGCCTGCCGGCCGGGTTGGACACCCGATTGGGGGAGGGCGGGCTCGGCCTGTCCGGCGGTCAGGGGCGGCGTCTCGCGCTGGCGCGCCTGCTGCTGCGGGACACGCCCGTGTGGCTGCTCGACGAGCCCACGGAAGGATTGGATGGCGAGACCGCCCGCGCGGTGCTCGCCCGCCTCACCGCGTGCGCGGAAGGGCGCACGCTGGTGGTGGCTACACACATTCGCCGTGAGGCGGAGCTGTGCGATCGCCTGCTGGTGATGGCGCAGGGCCGCATCATCGCACGACTGGCCCGAGGCGAACCGGGGTTCGACGCCATGCTCGCCGGCCTTCGGCCCGACTGATTCACCGCTGTTCGGTTCCGACGGTCGCGCCGCCGGGACCTCCCTTCATTCGGGGCAACCCGAGGAGAACGAGGATGGAATTCGATATCGTTTCCCTGTCGCGACTTCAGTTCGCGATGACGGCGCTCTACCACTTCCTGTTCGTGCCGCTGACCCTCGGCCTGTCGATCATCGTCGCCATCATGGAGACGGTGTATGTGATGACCGGCCGCACCATCTGGCGCCAGATGACCAAGTTCTGGGGCACGCTCTTCGGCATCAATTTCGTGCTGGGCGTCGCCACCGGGCTCGTCATGGAGTTCCAGTTCGGCATGAACTGGAGCTACTACAGCCATTATGTGGGCGACATCTTCGGCGCCCCGCTGGCCATCGAGGGCCTCATGGCCTTCTTCCTGGAAGCGACCTTCGTCGGTCTCTTCTTCTTCGGCTGGGACCGCATGTCCAAGGTGGGGCATCTCGTTGCCACCTGGGCGGTGGCCTTCGGCTCGAACTTCTCGGCCCTCTGGATCCTGATCGCCAACGGCTGGATGCAGAACCCGGTGGGTGCGGTGTTCAACCCGCAGACCATGCGCATGGAGGTCGATGATTTCTATGCCGTGCTGTTCAACCCGGTGGCGCAGGCCAAGTTCGTGCACACGGTCTCGGCCGGCTACACCACGGCCTCGGTCTTCGTGCTCGGCGTCTCGGCCTGGTACCTGCTGAAGGGCCGGCACATCGAGCTCGCAAAGCGCTCCATGACGGTTGCCGCCTCCTTCGGCCTTGCCGCCGCCCTGTCGGTGGTCGTGCTGGGTGACGAGAGCGGCTATCTCACCACCGAGCATCAGAAGATGAAGCTCGCGGCCATGGAGGCGATCTGGCGCACGGAGCCTGTGCCCGCACCCTTCACCGTGGTCGGCTTCCCCGATCAGAAGGCCCGCGAGACCCACTATGCGGTGGAGATCCCGTGGGTGGGCGGCTTGATCGATACGCGCTCGCTCAACACGCCTGTGGAAGGCATTGAGGAGCTGGTCGAGCGCGCCAAGGGCAACATCGCCAAGGGCGTGCTCGCCTATGACGCGCTCCAGAAGATCCGCGCCGCCGGCTCGGCAGCGGTGCCGGCCGACGTGCAGAAGACCTTCGAGGCGAACGGCAACCTGCTCGGCTATGCGCTGCTGCTGAAGCGCTATGTGGACGATCCGCGTCAGGCAACGCCCGAGCAGATCGCCAAGGCGGCCTGGGATACGGTGCCGCAGGTGGCGCCGCTGTTCTGGACCTTCCGCATCATGGTCGGCGTCGGCTTCTTCATGATCCTGCTGATGGCTACCTTCTTCACCCTCTCGGCCCGCCGCCAGCTCGACCGCTTCCCGCTGCTGCTGCGCATCGCCGTTCTGGCGATCCCGCTGCCGTGGCTCGCCGCCGAATGCGGCTGGTTCGTCGCCGAGTTCGGCCGGCAGCCCTGGATCATCGAGGGCATCCTGCCCACCGCCTCGGCGGTCTCCAGCCTCGGGGCGATGACGGTGCTGCTGACCATCGCCGGCTTCGTCCTGATCTACACCACCCTCTTCATCATCGAGATGGGCCTGATGCTGCGGGCGATCCGCAAGGGTCCGGCGCCGGACAATGAGCCGGAAGCCGAACTCAT
Organism: Azorhizobium sp. AG788; assembly: GCF_004364705.1. Lineage (NCBI taxonomy): Bacteria > Pseudomonadati > Pseudomonadota > Alphaproteobacteria > Hyphomicrobiales > Xanthobacteraceae > Azorhizobium > Azorhizobium sp. AG788. Next base: position 28,802 of record NZ_SOBM01000003.1, on the reverse strand, counting down.
CCCCGCCACCGTCGTGCCCGCGGAGTGACACCATGATCCTGCATGATCTCATCAATTACGAGGTGCTCCGCCTCATCTGGTGGCTGCTTCTCGGTGTCCTGCTCATCGGCTTTGCCGTGACGGACGGCTTCGACCTCGGCGTCGCCACCCTCCTGCCCTTCGTCGGCCGGACGGACGTGGAACGGCGGGTGGCCATCAACACCATCGGCCCGGTGTGGGAAGGCAATCAGGTGTGGCTGATCCTCGGCGGCGGCGCCATCTTCGCCGCCTGGCCGCCGCTCTATGCCGTGTCGTTCTCGGGCTTCTACCTCGCCATGTTCGCCATTCTGGCGGCGCTGATCCTGCGGCCCGTGGGCTTCAAGTATCGCTCCAAGCGGGACAGCGAGGCGTGGCGCAAGGGCTGGGACTGGGCGCTGTTCGTCGGCGGCTTCGTGCCGGCGCTGATCTTCGGCGTCGCGGTGGGCAACACGCTCCAGGGCGTGCCCTTCCGGCTCGATGAGGATCTGCGCATCTTCTATGACGGCACCTTCTTCGGCCTGCTCAATCCCTTCGCTCTGCTGTGCGGCCTGCTCTCCGTGGCGATGCTCGTGACCCATGGCGCCACCTGGCTGCAACTGAAGGCGGATGGTCCGGTGGCGGACCGGGCGCGGACCTACGGCAGCATTTCCGCTCTCGTGGCCGTGGTGCTGTTCGTCCTCGCCGGCGTGCTGCTGTACAGCTTCGTCGCCGGCTACAAGATCACGAGCCCGATCAATCCGCTTGGGCCGTCCAATCCGCTTCTGAAGACGGCGGCCACCGCCCCCGGCGCATGGTTCGCCAATTATGCCACTGCGCCGGGACTACTCGCGGCACCTGCCATCGGCATCGTCGGCATGCTGGCAGCCGGGCTGGCGCTGCGGCTGAAGTGGGAAGGCGCGGGCGTGCTGCTCTCGGGCCTCGGCATCTTCGGCATCATCAGCACGGTAGGGGTGTCCATGTTCCCCTTCATCCTGCCCTCCACCGTGGACCCGCGCTTCAGCCTGACGGTGTGGGATGCCTCCTCGAGCCATCTCACCCTGTTCATCATGCTGGTGTCGACGGTGATCTTCCTGCCCATCATCCTGCTCTACACCACGTGGGTGTACCGGGTGATGTGGGGCAAGGTGGATGCCAAGGCCATCCGCGAAGACCGCGGCCACGCCTACTGAGCAAGAGGAGACTGAGACATGTGGTATTTCGCCTGGATCCTCGGCCTGCCTCTGGCGGCGGCCTTCGCCGTGCTCAACGCCATGTGGTACGAGCTGATGGACGATGAGGCCAAGAAGCGGGCCCTCGCCCGCAAGTGAGGCTCTGGAACCCGGCCCCCGCGCCGGGTCGCAGACGCAAAGAGGCCGGGGAGGGCGATCCTCCCCGGCCTCTTTGTCTTTTGAAGCTGCGTAAGCCGAGCCCTCCGGCTCAGGCCTTCTTCAGGAATTCGGTGCGCAGTACGAGGCCCTTCACCTGCTTGGTGTTGCATTCCACCTCGGCCGGATTGCCGGTGAGGCGGATGTTCTTGACCAGCGTGCCGCGCTTCAGCGTCTCGGACGTGCCCTTGACCTTGAGGTCCTTGATCAGCGTGACGGAGTCCCCATCCGCGAGGCGGGTGCCGTTGCTGTCCTTCACGATGATGTCGTCGCTCACGTCCTGTCCTTCCGGCGCCGTGCTATGGATACAGGGGCCTTAGCCGACGGGAGCGGCCAAGGTCCAGTCCGGCGGCAGCGGAAAGTGCTCAGGCGATGCGGCGCGACAGCGCGCTCCAGATCATCAGCACGATAACAGCGCCCACGATCGCGCCGATGAAGCCCGCCCCTTCGCCGGCATGATACCAGCCGATGGCCTGCCCCAGATAGGTCGCGACGCTGGCGCCGACGATGCCGAGGATCGTCGTCAGGATGAAGCCCGACGGTTCATTGGGGCCGCTGTGCAGCCACTTGGCGACCAGGCCGACGATGAAACCGATGATGATGGTCCCGATGATGCCCATCGCGCCCTCCCTACGCATCGGGCCGCATCATGCGGCCCGCGGGAGGTAAACGTAAGCGTAGGTGTCCGGTTCCGCGAGGGGCATGCGCACAATTGTGCATGCCCCTGCGTCATAGGCGAGAGGCCGGGGCGCCCGTCGGGGCCCCGGCCAAGCCTCACTTGCTCAGCAGCGGGCACTTGCCATCGGCGATGGACCGGAACGCCTCGTCGCCGGGAATGGTGCCGACGAGGTCGTAGAGATCCCAATCGCCCTTGGAGGCACCGGGGGCTTTCACCTGGAAGACGTAGAAATCGTGGACCATGCGCCCGTCCTCGCGGAGCTTGGCGTTGCGCACCACATCGTCCTTGATGGGCAGCTCGCGCATCTTGGCGACGACCGTCTTGGCATCGTCGCTCTTGGCCGCCGCCACCGCCTTCAGATAGTGGAGGATGGAGGAATAGACGCCGGCCTGGATGGCCGAGGGCATGGCGCCCTGTTCCTTCTTGAAGCGCTCGGAAAAGGCGCGGGTGCCGTCGTCGAGGTTCCAGTAGAAGCCTTCGGTGAGTAGCGTGCCCTGCGCGACCGGCAGGCCGACGCTCTTCACGTCATTGGCGGTGAGGAAGAAGGCCACCAGCTTCTGCTTGCTGTCGGTGATGCCGAACTCGCGCGCGGTCTTGATGCCCGCCACCGTATCGCCGCCCGCATTGGCGAGCGCGATGATGTCGGCACCGGAGCCCTGCGCGGCGAGCAGCGGCGAGGACAGATCCACCGCCGGGAAGGGATGGCGGGTGGAGCCGAGGAACTTGCCGCCCTTGGCGGTCACGGCGGTCTTGGCGTCGAGCTCCAGCTGGTGGCCCAGCGCGTAATCCGCCGTGACGAGATACCAGGAGGTGCCGGGCTTGGTGAGGCGGTTGGCGACGCCAGCCACCTGCACATAGGTGTCCCACATCCACTGCACCACATGGTCCGGCTGGCAGGCATCGCCGGTGAGGCGCGCCGTGCCGCCCGGGAACAGGGCAACGCGGTTCTTCTCCTTCACCAGCGGGGCGATGGCGAGCTGGATGGAGGCGTTGGACATGTCGGCCAGCACGTCCACCTGCTCCTGGTCGATCCAGCGGCGGGCGGTGGCGGAGGCGACGTCCGCCTTGTTCTGGTGGTCGGACGAGATCATCTCGATCTGCATGCCCTTGCACTCGGCCTTCAGGCAGTCGTCGATGGCCATCTTCGCGGCCACCAGCGAGCCCTTGCCGGTGATGTCGGAATAGACGCCCGACATGTCGGTGAGCACGCCGATCTTGACCTTGCCGTCGGAGATGTCTGCCATCGCAGTGCCGGCGAGGCAGAAGGCGGTGAGCGCAGCAAGGGCGCCCGTGACGTAGCGTTTCATATGGGTCCTCCCGATGTGGCTGGCAGGCTCTGGCGGCCCGCTGAAGCCGGTGGTGTTCAAAGGGTCATGAGGTCCAGTGCGCCATGGGCAGACCGGCGACGGGCGCGCGGAAGGCGGGGATGCGCGTGCCCCGCAGGCTGCCGATGTAGCCGGTGCGAAGGTCCGGCCCGCCGAAGGTGAGGCTGGCGAACCAAGGGGCGATGGTGCCGCCGCAGGCCAGCATGAGTTCCGGCGTCGCCTTGTCCTGTGCGAAGGCCTCCATCAGCGCGCGGCCGGCGGCGCTGTTCCGGTCATCGTCCAGCAGGATACGCAGGTCGCCGTCCGGCGTGATGGCGAACAGGCGGTCCGTCATCACGTGCGTGCCCCAGAGGTTGCCATAAGAGTCGAAGGCGATGCCGTCGATGAAGGCGCCGTGATCCGAGGGGCCGAAGGTCTCGCGATGGGAGAGGTTGCCGTCCTCCGCGACCCGCAGGCGGGTGATCCGCCGGCCGCAGGTCTCCACCACATAGAGCCACTCTTCCCGTGCATCGAGGCGGATCTCGTTGGTGAAGCCGAAACCGTCCGCCACCACGCGCAACCGGCCCTGGTCATAGAGCGCCACGTAGCCGTCGCGCACGTTCGGGCTCATGGCGCTCATCCAGTTCTTGATGCGCGTGGAAATGGTGAGCCAGATGCGGTCGCGGCTGTCGCGCAGCACGAAATTGACCTTGCCGATGGGCGAGCCGTCGATCTCATCCACCAGCACGCGCAGGGCGCCGTCGCGGGTCATCACCTCCAGCCGGTCGGTACCGAAATTGGAGATGAGGATGTCGCCGTTGCGGGCGAAGGCGAGGCCATTCGGAAGCGTGCCGGAGACGAAGCGCTGTTCCTCGTCGGTGGCGGCGGCGAAGCTGTCCGCCTGGTGCTGTGTGATGAGGGCCTGCGTGCCATCGGGCTGGATGTGGACCACGCCACCGCGCGCGTCCGCGCTCCACAGCGAGCCGTCCGGCTCGGCGAGGATGCACTCCGGCCGCTGCAATCCTTCGCCCACAAAGGTGAGCGCGGCCGGGTCGATCTCGAAGCCATCGATGGGATTGGGTGCGGCCATGGGCATGCCTCGGCGGTGGTTCGAAGCCTAGACGCGGAATGCTCTCGCTTGAGAGGGGGCGGTGGCCCCCTCTCAACTTTCTCCCGCAGGCGGGAGGAACGCTCCCCCGCCCCCTTGCGGGGGAGGGCTGGGGAGGGGGGTACGCCCTCTCCGTTTAAGCCGACGCTCAGCACGTTCAGAGTTGGGTTGCGGTCTGCCCCCGCCGCGTTACCCTCCTCCCTAACCCTCCCCCGCAAGGGGGGAGGGGATCTGTCTCGCCTGGGGCAGGAGCGGTCGTGATGCCCCCCGCCTTCAGAACTTCACCAGATCCGCGCCTTTGAGGCCAAGCGTCGCGCGAGCCTCATCCGGGGTGGCGATCTCGTGGCCCAGCTCTTCGAGGATGCGGCGGATCTTCGCCACCTGTTCCGCATTGTTCTTCGCGAGCTGGCCCTTGCCGATGAACAGGCTGTCCTCCAGCCCCACCCGCACATTGCCGCCCATCATGGCGGCCTGCGTGGCGAAGTTCATCTGGTGGCGACCGGCGGCGAGCACCGACCAGTGATAATCCTTGCCGAACAGCTTGTCGGCGGTGCGCTTCATGAACATGAGATTATCGAGATCGGGGCCGATGCCGCCGAGAATGCCGAAGATCAGTTGCAGAAACACCGGAGGCCTGAACCAGCCCTGATCGAGGCAGTGGGCGAGATTGTAGAGATGACCCACATCATAGCATTCATGCTCGAACTTGGTGCCGTGGCCCTCGCCCAGGAGCTTGTAGATGCGCTCGATGTCGCCGAATGTGTTGCGGAAGATGAAGTCCTTGGTGCCCGAGAGATAGGGCTCTTCCCAATCGTGCTTCCAGTCCTTGTAGCGCTTCGCGAGCGGATGCAGCGCGAAGTTCATGGAGCCCATGTTGAGCGAGCACATTTCCGGTGCCGCCTGAAGCGGCGCTGCGAGGCGCTCCTCAACGGTCATGTTGAGCCCCCCGCCGGTGGTGATGTTGATCACCGCATCCGTGCTCTGCTTGATGCGGGGCAGGAACTCCATGAACACCTTCGGGTCGGGCGTCGGGCGCCCGTCCTTGGGATCGCGGGCATGGAGGTGCAGGATGGCGGCGCCCGCTTCGGCGGCGGCGATAGCCTGCTCGGCGATTTCGGATGGCGTGATGGGAAGGGCGTCGGACATGGTGGGCGTGTGGATGCCGCCCGTGACCGCGCAGGTGATGATGACCTTGCTCAAGCGCGTGGCTCCCTGATGGATCTTGTGAACGGCGCCCGTTCCGGCGCCTTGGGGCTGAAGAGGCGATCAGTCGGGAAGGATGGCGACGGCGCGCGTCCAGCCGGCGGAGCCGCCCTTCACCTTCACGGGGAAGCAGGAAACGGTGAAGCCGGTGGCCGGCAGCGCCTCCAGATTGTGGAGCTTCTCGATCTGGCAATAGCCCGCCTCGCGGCCGGCCTTGTGGCCTTCCCAGATGAGGCTGGCGTCGCCCGTCTGCGCAAAGCGCCGCGCCGTGTGGCTGAAGGGCGCGTCCCAGCTCCAGCCGTCCGTGCCGACGACCCGGATGCCCTTGTTGACCAGATGCAGGGTCGCATCTCGCCCGAAGCCGCAGCCCGAATGGATGTAGTCCTCATGGCCGTAACGGGCGCCGGCGGCGGTGTTCACCACCACGATGTCGAGGGGGGCAAGCGTGTGGCCGATGCGGGCAAGTTCCGCGTCGATCTCGACCGGCGTCACCACATGGCCGTCGGGCAGGTGGCGGAAATCCAGCTTCACGCCGGGGCGGAAGCACCAGTCCAGCGGGATTTCATCAATGGTGATGGCGCGCGCGCCGCCGTCCATGGTCGGGTGATAATGCCACGGCGCATCCACATGGGTGCCGTTGTGGGTGGAGATGGTGGCGATCTCCACCGCCCATCCCTGTCCGTCCGGCAACTGGTCCACGGTGAGGCCGGGAAAGCTCGCGACCAGTTGCGCGGCCGTGTCCCCATGGGTGTGATAGGCGATCTGCACCTTCTGGAAGGGCGGATCGGCCGGAACGTCATTCTCCAGTGGGATGGAGATGTCGATGAAGCGTGGCAAAGGGCGCTCTCCCTGAAGAGACGTCCCGTTCGGCATCTGAGGCCGGTCCGGTGCGGCTCTGGCGTTTCCCGTGCCGCGGTTTCGCGGCGTCGCCCCGTCTGCGCGAGGCTGTTTGTACAGTCGTACATAATTTTGTATGGTTGTTCAATAGTCCGCCATGAAGCCGATGCGGCCCCCGTGGCGCAACGGCATCCGGCTGTGTAAGAGCTTGGGCGCAGGCCGCAGGATGAAGCCATCGGTCCGGAGGGGCATGAGCGAGGACAAGGGAAAGAGCGACCGACGCCGGGCGGTGCCGTCCGGACAGGCTGCGGGGGCCAGACGGTCCGCGCTCGCGCCCGAGGCGCCAGGGCGCCCGGATCGCCGCGCCGCCATTCTCGCCAGTGCCGAGGCGCTGTTCGCCGAGCGCGGCTATGCGGACGTGTCGGTGCGCGATATCGCCACGCGGGCGGGCGTGCCGGTGGCGCTGGTGGGCTATTATTTCGGCCGCAAGCCGGAGCTCTTCACCACCATCTTCGAGCGGCGCCAGACCTATATCACCGAGCGCATCGCGCGTATCGAGGCGGTGGACGCCCGGCCCGACAATCCGGCCGCCGTTGAGGCCCTTGTGCGGGCCTGGGCCGAGCCGGTCATCACCATGCGCGGCACGGAGGCAGGCGACGTCTTCGCGCTTCTCGTGGCGCGCACCGCCTGGGATCCGGGTCCCGAGGCGACCGCCATCATCGAGCGCTTCTACGATCCTCTGGCCCGTGCTTTCTTCGGCGCCATGCAGCGGGCGCTTCCCGCCTGTCCGCCGGACCGCATCGTCTGGGCCTATGAATATGCGGTGGGCGCCTTGCTCATGTATGTGGGCGACAAGCGCATCGAGCGCCTGACGGAGGGCCGCGCCGCAACCGCCGATCCGGCTCTGTGCGAAGATTTCGTCCGCTTTGTCAGCGCGGGCTTTGAAACGCTGCGGTGAGCCGCATCCGAGCGCGCCGCCCACCAACGCGCCGCCCTTGGCGTTCGCCCGCCGGCGGGCGTAGCATGCGGGCCGTCGCTGCAACCGGTTCCGGTCATGTCCCTTCCGCACGATGATGGCGCCCTGCCCGTGCTCCCGGCCTCTGGCCTCGGGGCGGATGGTGCCGTGCCGGGTGCCGAGGCCGAGCAGGCGTGGATCTCCGTCATCCAGAAGATGGACGAGACCTATGCCGAATTGCTGGCCCAGCAGGTGGAACTGGAGGCCAAGAACGAGGCGCTGGAGGAAGCGCACGCCTTCATCGCCGGCGTGATGGCCTCCATGACCGACGTGCTCATCGCCTGCGATCTCTCTGGGCGCATCGAGCAAGTGAATGTGGCCGCCGAGCGCCTGTTCGGTCGCCCGGCCAGTGTCCTTCAGGTGCAGCGCCTCGCCGATCTCATCGCGCCGGAATCTCCGGCCTCCTTCTCCGATGTTCTGGCGACCGTCGCGCGGCGCGAGCGGATCGCCGACCGGGACTTCACCTTCCTCACGCCGGAGGGGCCGCTGCCGGTTTCGGTCAACGGCGCCATCCGCTTTGATCCGCGCGGGCGGGCCGTGGGCATCACCCTCATGGGCCGGCCGGTGGGCGAACTGCGCAAGGCCTATAGCGACCTTGCCGCCGCCCATGAGCGGCTGAAGGAAACCCAGCAGCAGCTAGTGCAGGCGGAGAAGATGGCTTCTCTCGGCCGTCTGGTGGCCGGCGTCGCGCACGAGCTGAACAACCCCATCTCCTTTGTCTATGGCAACGCTCACACCATGAAGCGCTATGCCGAGCGCCTCGCCACCTATCTCGATGCGCTGCATGGCGCCCCGAGCCCGGCCGCCGTCTCGGGCCTGCGCGGTGAGCTGAAGATCGACCGCACATTGGCCGAGCTCGGTCCGACGCTCGCCGGCATGCTGGAAGGCGCCGAGCGGGTCCGCGACATCGTGGCGGACCTGCGCCGCTTCTCGTCCGACCGGCGGCAGGGCGACGAGGCGGTGGACATGGCCGGCCTCGTTCGCTCGGCGCTCGACTGGGTGGCTAAGGCCCAGCAGCCGGATGTCGCCATCTTCACCGATCTGCCGGACGGGCTGGACGTGACGGGGCATCCGGGGCAACTGCATCAGGTGATGATGAACCTCGTCCAGAACGCCCTTGATGCGCTGGAGGGCGCGCCCGTCCGCCGGCTCGAAATCACCGGCTGGCGCGAGGGCGAGCGCGTGGTGGTGCGGGTGCGTGACAGTGGGCCCGGCATCGCGCCGGACATTCTCTCGCGGGTGTTCGATCCCTTCTTCACCACCAAGCCGGTCGGCAAGGGGACGGGGCTCGGCCTCTCCATCTGCTATCGCATCGTGCAGGAGCACGAGGGCACGCTTGCCGCCGCCAATGCCCCGGAGGGCGGGGCGGTGATGACGCTGAGCCTGCCCGCCGCCGGGAGCACGCCATGACGGTCCAATCCCGCGCCAATGGCTTCAACGTGCTCTGGCTGCAATCGGGCGGCTGCGGCGGCTGCACCATGTCGCTGCTCTGCGCCGAGGCGCCGGACCTGCTCACGACGCTGGATTTCGCCGGCATCCGCCTGCTGTGGCACCCGAGCCTGTCGGAAGAGACGGGCACCGAGGCCGTGGAGCTTCTGGAGGCGGTAGCGCGTGGCGACATCCGCCTTGATGCGCTGTGCGTGGAAGGCGCGCTGCTGCGCGGCCCGAACGGCACCGGGCGCTTTCATGTGCTCGCGGGAACGGGGCGTCCCACCATCGAGTGGGTGCAGGACCTCGCGGCTGTCGCGGAGCACGTCGTGGCGGTCGGCACCTGCGCGGCCTATGGCGGGGTGACGGCGGCGGGCGCCAATCCGGCGGATGCCTGCGGCCTGCAATATGACGGGCGCCGCGAAGGTGGGGCGCTGGGCGCTGCCTTCCGCTCGCGCTCCGGCCTGCCGGTCATCAACATTGCCGGCTGCCCCACCCATCCCAACTGGATCACCGAGACGCTGATGCTGCTCTCGGCCGGGCTTCTGGGCGCGGACGATCTCGATGCCTATCGCCGCCCGCGCTTCTATGCGGACCACCTCGTGCACCACGGCTGCCCGCGCAACGAATATTACGAGTACAAGGCGAGCGCGGAGAAGCTCTCGGACCTCGGCTGCATGATGGAGCATCTGGGGTGCCTCGGCACGCAGGCCCATGCGGACTGCAACACGCGGCCGTGGAACGGGGAGGGCTCCTGCACGCGCGGCGGCTATGCCTGCATCAATTGCACAGCGCCGGAATTCGAGGAGCCCGGCCACCCCTATCTCGCCACGCCCAAGATCGCCGGCATCCCGGTGGGCCTGCCCACCGATATGCCCAAGGCCTGGTTCATCGCGCTCTCCTCGCTCGCCAAGGCGGCAACGCCCGAGCGGCTGCGGCGCAATGCGGTGTCCGACCATGTGGTGATGCCGCCCACCGTGCGGGACATCAAGCGCCGATGAACGCTGAGAAGGAGGGGACGGCCCGGCTCATCGTCGGCCCGTTCAACCGCGTGGAGGGCGATCTTGAGGTGCGCCTTGAGGTGGCGGACGGCGCGGTGCGCGCGGCCTTCGTCTCCTCCCCGCTGTTCCGCGGTTTCGAGCGCATATTGGAGGGGCGTGATCCTTTCGATGCGCTGGTGATCGCCCCGCGCATCTGCGGCATCTGCTCGGTGTCGCAGTCGCAGGCGGCGGCGCTGGCGCTGGCGCAATGGCAGGGCCTCGCGCCCACCGCCAACGGGCGCATCGCCACCAATCTGCTGGTAGCGGCGGAGAATGTGGCCGACCACCTCACCCATTTCCACCTCTTCTTCATGCCGGATTTCGCCCGCGCGGCCTATGCGGACCGGCCGTGGTTCGCCGCCGCCGAGGCGCGCTTCAAGGCGGGGCGAGGCACCAGCGCGCGGCGGCTCATCGAGGCGCGGGCGACACTCATGCATATCCTCGGCCTGCTCGCCGGGCGCTGGCCGCACACGCTTGCCATCCAGCCCGGCGGCGTGACGCGCCGGGCGGAGCCGCGCGACCAGATGCGCCTTCTCGCGACGCTGGGCGCGGTGCGGGCAACGCTGGAACAAACCCTCTATGGCGCGCCCCTGGAGCGGATCTCCGCTCTGGCGGACCCGCAGGAGTTGGAGGCGTGGCGCGCGTCGGGCCCCGATGGCGATTTCCGCCTGTTCCTTGAAATCGCCGCTGACCTAGATCTCACCCGCCTTGGGCGGGCCTATGACCGCTTCCTGAGCTTCGGTGCCTATCCGGGCGAGGAGGGGCCGCATTACTCCACCGGCACCTTCGCGGACGGGGTCTTGGGCAGCGTGGACGAGGCGGCCATCGCCGAGGACCACACCTTCGCCCGCATGGAGGATCGCGCGGCCCCGCATCACCCCTTCGCCGGCTCCACCATTCCCGATGGCTTCGACGAGACGGGCTACACCTGGTGCAAGGCGCCGCGCCTGGCCGGCCAGCCCTTCGAGACCGGCGCGCTGGCCCGCCAGCTCATGGACGGCCAGCCGCTCGCCCGCGCGCTGGTGGCGGCGGGCGGCGGCAATGTCTTCAGCCGTGTCATCGGCCGGTTGATCGAGACCGCGCGCACCCTCATCGCCATGGAGGGCTGGGTGCGGGCGCTGGAGCCTGCGGCGCCCTGGTGCGCCCATGGGACGAACCCGTCCGAGGGGCGGGGCGCCGGGCTGACGGAAGCGGCGCGCGGGGCTCTGGGCCACTGGATGGAGGTCCGGAACGGGCGCATCGCGCGCTATCAGATCATCGCCCCCACCACCTGGAATTTCTCGCCCCGCGACGCGGCGGGCGTGCCCGGCCCGCTGGAGGCGGCGCTGATCGGTGCGCCGGTGCGGGAGGGCGAGACGACACCGCTTTCCGTGCAGCATATCGTGCGCTCTTTCGATCCCTGCATGGTCTGCACGGTGCATTGAGGCGCCCATGGAGCGCACGGGCGAAGCGGAAGAGATCACGGTGCGCGGCATCGTGCAGGGGGTGGGCTTCCGCCCCTTCGTCTGGCGCCTCGCCCGCCGGTTCGGACTCGCGGGAAGCGTCAGCAATACCGGCGATGCAGTGCGCATCCATCTTGCCGGCCCTGCGGCGGCGCGGGAGGCGTTTGCGGTTGCTCTCGTGGCCGAGGCGCCGCCGCTTGCCCGCGTCGAGCAGGTGACGCGCGTCCCTGCTGCCCCGGTCGAGGGGGCGGAGTTCAACATCGCGGAGAGTGGGGCAGGGGCCGTGTCCGTGGGCATCGTCCCCGATCTCGCCACCTGTTCCGCCTGCCGGGCGGAGATCGCGGACCCGAAGGCCCGGCGCTTCCGCTATGCCTTCACCAATTGCACCGATTGCGGCCCGCGCTTCTCCATCGTGGAAGGCCTGCCCTATGACCGCCCGCGCACCACCATGCGCGCCTTCGCCCTGTGCCCCGACTGTCGGCGCGAATATGACGACCCGGCCGACCGCCGCTTCCATGCCCAGCCCATCGCCTGTCCGGCCTGCGGCCCGCGCCTGCGCTTCGGCGCCCTTGAAGGTGACGCGGCGCTGGCGGCGGCTGCGAGCGCTTTGAAGGCCGGGGCAATCCTTGCGGTGAAAGGCATCGGCGGCTTTCACATCGCCTGCGATGCCACCCGCGAGGCGGTGGTGGCGGACCTGCGCCGCCGCAAGCAGCGGCCGACGAAGCCTCTCGCGGTGATGGTGGCGGACCTTGCCGCCGCCCGCGCACTGGCGGAAGTGTCTGAGCTTGAGGCGGAGGCTCTTTCGGATCCGTCCGCGCCCATCGTTCTGTTGCGCCGGCACCTTGATGGGTCGCTCGCGCCCTCGGTTGCGCCTCGCCAGAGCCATGTGGGCCTGATGCTCGCCTATACGCCCCTGCATCACCTGCTGCTGGCGGGCGTGGGTGGGCCGCTGGTGATGACCAGCGCCAACAAGGCGAATGCCCCGCAGGTGTTTCGCGACGAAGACGCCGAGACAGCGCTCGCCGGTATCGTGGACGGCCTCCTCACCCATAACCGGCCCATCGCCCGGCGGCTGGAGGATGGCGTGGTGCGGGTTGCAGCCAAGGGTGTGCGGGTGATGCGGCGGGGACGCGGACAGGCGCCCCGCGCCCTCGACTGGCCGGCGGATTTCGAGGGTGCGCCGCCCATTCTGGCGCTGGGGAGCGATCTCAAGAGCGCCGCCTGCCTCAGCCACGGCCGCAAGGCGCTGCTGACCCATCATCTGGGCGACCTCGATACGCCCGCCGTGGAAGAGGAGTTCGCCCGCGCGCTGGCGGATATGGCGGAGGTGTTCGCACATCATCCTGAGGCGGTGGCGGTGGACCTGCACCCCGGCTATCGCGCGACGCAGTTCGGCACGGCACTGGCGGCGGAGCGGGGCCTGCCGCTGCTGGCTATTCCGCACCATCACGCCCATATCGCCGCGACTCTGGCGGAGAACGGCTGGCTCCGTTCGGCCGGTCCCGTGGTGGGCCTTGCCCTCGACGGTCTGGGTTTCGGAGAGGATGGCACGCTCTGGGGCGCCGAGGTGCTCGTCTGCGATTACCGAGAGAGCCGCCGCATGGCGCGCCTCGCTCCCATTGCGCTCGCTGGCGGGGATGTTGCGAGCCGCGAGCCGTGGCGCGCGCTGCTGGCTCATCTGGACGCTGCGGTGGAGGAAGGAGGCTTTCCGGCGAACCTTCTGGATGGAAAGCCACTTGCCACCGTGCGGGCGATGATCGCCAAAGGGCTCAACGCGCCACTCGCCAGTTCCGCCGGGCGGCTGTTCGATGCCATGGCGGCGCTGCTCGGCCTCGCGCCTGATCGCCTCTCCTTCGAGGGCGAGGCAGCGATGGCGCTGGAAGCCTGCGCTGGCGACATCGCGGCCGCGCCCTATCCCATGGCGGTGCGGGAGGCCGACGGCCTCATGGAACTGGATCCGGCGCCGCTCTGGCGGGCGGCCTTGGCCGACCGGGCAGCGGGCGTGCCCGCCCCCGCGATGGCGGCGCGCTTCCATGCGGGCGTCGCGGCGGCCTTCGCCGACCTTGCCGCCTGGGTGGCGGAAGGGCAGGGGCTGTCCACCGTCGCTTTGTCCGGCGGCGTGTTCCAGAACGCCCGTTTGCTGGACGACGTGGCGGCCCGCCTGTCCGCCCATGGTCTCACCGTGCTGCTGCCCGGCGATGTGCCGGCCAATGACGGCGGTCTCGCCTTCGGCCAGGCGGCCATCGCGGCGGCGCGGCTGATGGCGTCAGAGGGCCGGTAAGCGGCTTTCCGTCGCGCGTGGAAAGCGGCGTTCCGCTTTCCGCCGGTCGCCCTGGCGCGGGAGCCACAAACCGTTGATCTGGAAAACTTCCAGCCTGTGGCACGGCGGTTGCTGAAGGGGCATGAGCGTGTCGCCTCGACGCGGCGCGCGCCGGAGCCGGATGTCCCATAGGGACGCCGGCCCGCGCTTGGACACATGCCCCGGAGGGACGCCGCATGGCCGGCCTCGAGACCTTCTATGACGTGATGCGCCGGCAGGGCATCACCCGCCGCTCATTCCTGAAATATTGCTCGCTGACCGCTGCCGCGCTCGGCCTCGGCCCGGAGATGGTGCCGGAAATCGCCCATGCGATGGAGACCAAGCCGCGCCTGCCGGTGCTGTGGCTCCATGGTCTGGAATGCACCTGCTGCTCGGAAAGCTTCATCCGCTCCGCTCACCCGCTGGTGAAGGACGTGGTGCTCTCCATGATCTCGCTGGACTATGACGACACGCTCATGGCCTCCGCGGGCCATCAGGCGGAAGCGATCCTCGATGAGGTGATGGAGAAGTACAAGGGCAACTACATCCTCGCGGTGGAAGGCAATCCGCCGCTCAACGAGGATGGCATGTACTGCATCATCGGCGGCAAGCCCTTCGTCGATCAGCTGAAGAAGGTGGCGAAGGACGCCAAGGCCATCATCTCCTGGGGCTCCTGCGCCTCCTATGGCTGCGTGCAGGCGGCGCGTCCCAACCCGACGCGCGCGACCCCGGTGCATGAGGTGATCTTCGACAAGCCGATCATCAAGGTGCCGGGCTGCCCGCCCATCGCCGAGGTGATGACCGGCGTCATCACCTACATGCTCACCTTCGACCGCATCCCGGAGCTGGACCGCCAGGGCCGGCCGAAGATGTTCTATTCCCAGCGCATCCACGACAAATGCTATCGCCGCCCGCATTTCGACGCCGGGCAGTATGTCGAGAAGTTCGACGACGAGGGCGCGCGCAAGGGCTATTGCCTCTACAAGGTCGGCTGCAAGGGGCCGACGACCTACAACGCCTGTTCCACCGTGCGCTGGAATGACGGCGTCTCCTTCCCGATCCAGGCCGGCCACGGCTGCATCGGCTGCTCCGAGGACGGCTTCTGGGACAAGGGCTCCTGGTATGCCCGCCTCACCGACATCAAGGGTGAAGGCTTCGGCATCGAGGCCAATGCGGACAAGATCGGCTTTGCCGCCGCAGGCGTCGTGGGCGGCGCCGTGGCCGTGCACGCGGCCGTCAGCGCGCTGAAGCGCGCCCAGCACAAGGGAGACGCCCAGTGACCATCCAGACCCCGAACGGCTTCAGCCTGGATAATGCCGGGCGCCGCATTGTCGTCGATCCTGTCACCCGCATCGAAGGCCATATGCGCTGCGAGGTGAATGTCGACGCCAACAATGTCATCCGCAACGCGGTCTCCACCGGCACCATGTGGCGCGGGCTGGAAGTGATCCTGAAGGGCCGCGATCCGCGCGATGCCTGGGCCTTCGTGGAGCGCATCTGCGGCGTATGCACCGGCTGCCATGCGCTCACTTCCGTGCGCGCGGTGGAGGATGCCCTTCAGATCAAGATCCCGAACAACGCCTTCCTGATCCGCGAGATCATGGCCAAGGTGCTGCAGTGGCACGACCATGTGGTCCACTTCTATCACCTGCACGCGCTCGACTGGGTGAACCCGGTCAATGCGCTGAAGGCCGATCCCAAGGCGACCTCCGCCCTCCAGCAGTCCATCTCCAACCATTCCAAATCTTCGCCGGGCTATTTCCGCGATGTGCAGAACCGGCTGAAGACCTTCGTGGAGAGCGGGCAGCTCGGCATCTTCAAGAACGGCTACTGGGACAATCCCGCCTACAAGCTGCCGCCCGAGGCGGACCTGCTGGCGGTGACGCACTATCTCGAAGCGCTCGATTTCCAGCGGGAGATCGTGAAGGTCCACACCATCTTCGGCGGCAAGAACCCGCATCCGAACTACATGGTGGGCGGCGTGCCCTGCGCCATCAACATGGACGGGGACATGTCGGCGGGCGCCCCGCTCAACATGGAGCGGCTCAACTTCGTGAAGCTGAAGCTTCAGGAGGCGCTGGAATTCTCCGCCAATGTCTATGTGCCGGACGTCATCGCCATCGCCAGCTTCTACAAGGACTGGCTCTATGGCGGCGGCCTCTCGGCGCTCAACGTGATGGATTACGGCGACTACGAAGCCATCCAGGGCCAGAAGTCCACGGACCGTCTGCCGGGCGGCGTCATCCTCGGCGGCAAGTGGGACGAGATCCATCCCATCGATCCGCGCGATCCCGAGCAGGTGCAGGAGTTCGTCACCCACTCCTGGTACACCTATGGCAGCGGCAACAATGACAAGGGCCTGCACCCCTGGGATGGCGTGACCGAGCCGAAATATGAGCTCGGCCCGGCTGCCAAGGGCACCAAGACCAATATCGAGGCCGTGGACGAGGCTGCCAAATACAGTTGGATCAAGGCGCCGCGCTGGCGCGGCAATGCGGTGGAGGTGGGCCCGCTCGCCCGCTACATCCTCGCCTATTCCAAGGGCGTCGATTACGTGAAGGGGCAGGTGGACGAGGCGCTTGGGCGCTTCAACACCCTCGCCGGCACGAATTTCACGCCCAAGCAGGCGCTGCCTACCACCATCGGCCGCACGCTGGCGCGGGCGCTGGAGGCGCATTACTGCGCGGTGATGATGATGGACGACTTCAACCATCTCATCGCCAACATCAAGGCGGGCGACACCTCCACCGCGAACGTGGAGAAGTGGGATCCCTCCACCTGGCCGAAGGAGGCCAAGGGGGTCGGCACGGTGGCCGCGCCGCGTGGCGGCCTCGGCCACTGGATCAAGATCAAGGACGGCCGCATCGAGAATTACCAGTGCGTGGTGCCCACCACCTGGAACGGCGGCCCCCGCGACCCGAAGGGCAACATCGGCGCGTTCGAGGCCTCGCTCCTCAACACGCCCATGCAGCGCCCCGACGAGCCGGTGGAGATCCTGCGCACGCTGCACTCCTTCGACCCGTGCCTCGCCTGCTCCACCCACGTGCTTGCGCCGGGCGGGGAGGAACTCGCCCGCGTCACCGTGCGCTGAGGGGAGGGCGCCATGAGCGACATTCCCCTCTCCCAACCCAAGGCGGCGGAGGCTCCCAAGGAGCGGCGCCTGCCGACGGTCTACGTCTATGAGGCGCCGGTGCGCCTGTGGCACTGGGTGAATGCCCTGTGCATCGTCGTCCTGTGCATCACCGGCTATCTCATCGCTTCGCCCCTGCCGACGCTGTCAGGTGAGCCGAGCGCGCATTACCAGATGGGGTACATCCGCTTCTTCCATTTCGCCGCCGCCTACATCTTCGCGGTCGGCTTCGTGGGGCGGGTGCTGTGGGCCTTCGTGGGCAATAAATATTCCCGCGAGCTGTTCACCTTCCCCTTCTGGCGCGCGAGCTTCTGGCGCGGGCTCATCATCGAGGTGAAGTGGTATGCCTTCCTGAAGCCGCGGCCGCTGAAGTTTGTCGGTCACAACCCCCTGGCGCAGTTCTTCATGTTCTTCGTCATGGTGCTGGGCGGGCTGTTCATGATCGGCACCGGCTTCGCCCTCTATTCGGAGGGGGCGGGCCTCGGCTCCTGGCAGGACCGCATGTTCGGCTGGATCATCCCGCTGCTGGGCGGCTCCATGCAGGTGCACACGCTGCACCACATCGGCATGTGGGTGTTCATCCTGTTCGTGATCATCCACGTCTATTCGGTGATCCGGGAGGACATCATGTCCCGCCAGACGATGATCTCCGCCATGACCAACGGCACCCGCAGCTTCCGCGACGACGATCCCGAATAGGGCGCGCGCGGCTTGTCCTGCCCCTCTGGCGCGGCTTCGGCCGCGCCTTTTTTGTATGGAAGATTGGTTTCCATTTCAGGGAGAAAGTGGAAGGGTATGTTTCATTCCGGCGTTTGTAGACCTCGCCGCCTGAACGCCTGTTTCATTGTCGGCGCTGCATTTCACGGGCCTGCGACCTTCTGGCATGGCTCTTGAATTGGAGAGTTTCCAAAGGGCGGCGCAGACCGCACCGTCGGAGGTCCCTCAGGGAGAGAGGCGCGTCGCATGGACGGCGAACACATCCTCGTGCTTGGCATCGGCAACATCCTGTGGGCGGACGAAGGCTTCGGCGTCCGCGTGGTGGAAGCCCTCGATCGCGCCTTCACTTTCCCCGACCATGTGACGCTGCTCGATGGCGGCACGCAGGGCCTCTATCTCCTGCCCGCGCTGGAAGAGGCGGATGTGGTGGTGATCCTCGATGCGGTGGATTACGGCCTGCCACCCGGCACCCTCCATTGCCTGTCCGATGGCGACGTTCCCGCCGTGCTCGGCGCGCGCAAGCTGAGCCTGCACCAGACCGGCTTTCAGGAGGTGCTGGCGCTGCTGCAGCTGCGCGGCTGCCTGCCGCGCCATCTGCGCCTCGTGGGCGTCCAGCCCCATACGCTTGATGATTACGGTGGAGGCCTGACCCCGCCGGTGGCGGCGCAGGTCGCCCCCGCCGTGGCCGAGGTCTTGCGCCTCCTTACTGAAGAGTTCGACGTTCCGGTGCGGCCGCGCGACAGCGAAAGCCCGGAGGGGCTCGTCACGGCCGCGGTGGCACGGGCCGCCTACGAGGCGGGACGGCCGAGCGCGCAGGAGGCCTGCCGCATCGGCGATGCCCGCGTGCTGGCTCGCACCTTCGGCGAGGCCTGAGCCCATGTGCGTCGGCCTGCCCATGCGCATCGAGAGCCGGAGCGGGCATCTTGCCGAATGCTCCGGCCCGGAAGGCTTTGCGCGCATCGATCTCGCCCTCGTGCCGGAGGCGCAGGTGGGCGATTACGTGCTTGTGTTTCTCGGCGCCGCTCGCCGCCTCATCGATGCCGTCGAGGCGCGCCAGATCGCCGACGCGCTGGCGGCCCTCTCGGCCGTAATGTCCGGCACAAGCGACGCCGGCGCGCTCGACCGCGCCTTTGCCGATCTCGACCGGGAGCCACAGCTCCCGCCCCACCTGGCCGCAGCGCTGGCTGCGGGACGCACGGAGGCCTGATGTCCCTTTCCGCCGCAACGGCCCCGGCGCCGCTCCCTCATCCTCTGGTTGAGCGTTTGGTCATCACGCATGGGTATTCCTATGCGGATGCGCTATCAGACCTCGAAGGCGAGCCGCGCGATCTCCTCCTGTTCCTGCCCTCCCACGGCAAGCCGCATCTGGAGACGCCGGACATCGCCGCCGTGCTGCCGGAGCTGGTGAAGTCGCTGAACGGCACTGCCGACCGGCTCTCCGCCGCCGTCGCCGGCCCGGCGTTGGAACTGGAACTGCGCCAGCAGCTTCAGCTCGCTCTGCCGGCGCTGGTGGTGGTGCGGGCCGGAACGCCCATCGGCTCCGTCGCCCGCATGCGCGACTGGGATGAATATCTCGCCCGCCTGAGCGCCGTCCTCGGCGCGGCCACCCACTGAGGAGCCTCCATGGCCTCGCCCTTTGCCATCCAGCCGCCCCTCGGATTCGGCCCCGGCAGCCAGACGGGAGACGAGGAGGGGCTCGCCTACATGCCCATGCCCTCCGGCATGCGGGTTTACGAGCCCCACCTTCTCGATGCGGACGTGGCGGGCCCCTGCGCCGCCGCGCTCGCCACGCTGGCGGCGGTGCGCGATGCGCTGGCCCGCTGGCAGCCGGGCGGCCACGAGAGCTTTTCGCTGGCCGGGCTCGATGCCCGGAACCGCGCCTTGATCGACGAGGCGCTGGGCGAGGGCGAAGTGGCGGTGCGCGTCACCGGCGTCGTGCCGTTGGAGATCCAGGAAGCGACCTTCGCCGGCGTGTGGCGCGTGCGCGGCGCGGAGGGCGTCGATCGCATCGAGGTGGGGGCGTTTCCGCGGGGCGCATTGCTGCGCGCCTTCCCGGCGGAATGGCAGATGGACCTTGAGGACATCGCCCGGCCGCGCCCGGGCGTGGTGAACGCGCCGCCCATCCTGGCCGAGATCGCCCACCGCACCAGCGCCCGTGCGCCCGGCACGCCGGCCCATGTCATCAATTTCTCCCTGCTGCCGCACACGCCGGAAGACCTCGTGCTGATCGACGAGGTGCTGGGGCAGGGGCACCTCACCATTCTCTCGCGCGGCTATGGCAATTGCCGCATCGATGCCGCCGCGCGGCGGGATGTTTGGCGGGTGCGCTATTACAATTCCACCGACATGCTGATCCTCGACACGCTGGAGATCACGTCTTTGCCGGAGGTGGCGCAGGCTGCGCCGGAGGACATCGCCGACAGCGCCGCGCGCCTTGCGCAGGTGCTGGACGCTCTGGCGTGAGGAGACCCGTGTGACCGCCTCCCTGCGCTTTGAAGGCTCCTATCGCGGTCAGGCCGCGACGCTCGACCCGGCGACCCGGCTCGAATGCAAGATCTGCTGGCACGTCTATGATCCGGCGGAGGGCTGCGAGGTGTGGCAGGTGCCGCCGGGCACGCCTTTCACCGCCTTGCCGGACCACTGGCGCTGCCCGGTGTGCGACGGTGCCCGCGACCAGTTCATGGTGCTCGATGCGGGCGCGCCGGAGGCTCGCCCTGCGTCGGCGGCGGCTGAGCCGGATGTGGACCCGCGCCTTCTCGCCATCGCCCGTGACGTGCCTGGCAAGCTGGAAGCCGCGTTCCGAGAGATCCATGCCGGCCAGATGCGCGGCGTGCCCATGGTCAACGAGACGCTGAGCGTGAAGGCCGTGGGCTTCCGGGTGCATGAGGGGCGCGTGCTGGGCATGCTCATCACCCCCTGGTTCATGAACCTCATCCTGCTGCCGGGGCCGGATGAGGACTGGAGCCATCTGGCCACGGGCGCGAAGGACCTCGTGGAGTTCCCGTCCGGCTTCTATGAGTTCCTGGCCGCCCAGCGGCCGGAGGTCGGAGCCTACAAGGCCTGCTCCCTCTTCTCGCCCATGTTCGATTTCTCCTCCATGTTGCAGGCGGTCGAGACCGCGCAGGCGGCCTTGGTCGCGCTGTTCGATCCGGCTCACCGCGAGCCCGGCGTGCCGAGCGCGGAAATCCGCCGCCGGCGCGAGGCGGAACTGGCGGCCATGGAGGCGGCGCAGCCCAAGCTACCGGACCTCGCGCCTGAAGGTGAGCCCGAGGCCGAGGACGGAGCCGAGGCGTTGCCGCAGACGTTGGTGCCGCCGCCCGAACGCTCCCGGCGGGAGATGATCTTCGGCCGTTCCGCGCGTCCGGCGGAGGCCCCATGAGCCCGCTCGCCGCCAGCCCCGTCCTCGCGCATCGCCGGGGATTTTCTGCGCCTGCGTTCACCGACGCGGGCCGCTGGCTGGCGGGCCGGCCGGTGGAAGAGGCTGCACGTCTCATCCCCCGCGTCTTCAATCTCTGCGCCGCGGCCCACGGTGCGGCGAGCGCGCAGGCGCTCCATCTGCCGGCCCCGGATGCGGAGGCCTCGATCCGGCAGGAGACGCTACGCGATCATGCGCTGGCCCTGTTCCATCAGGCCCCGGAGGCGCTGGGCCTGCCCGGCGAGCGCGACGCGCTCGGCCTTCTGGCGAACCCCGATGGCGGGGCCGAGCTGGCCCGGCGCGTGAGCGGCGATGTGGACCTCGCGGGCCTCTCGCTCTCGGATTTCGACTTGTGGCTGGCGCGTGGCGAGACGCTGCCCGCCCGCCAGCTGCGCCAGGTGCGCCAACACATCGACCCCGCCTGGGGTCGTGTGGGGCTGCCGCCGCTCACCTTGAGCGATCTTGATGCTGCCGTGGCGGATGCGCCTCGCGACCTCCCGGCCCGGGATGCGACGGTGCTGACGCGGGTGCGGCAGGCGCCGCTGCTCGTGGCGCTTCTGGCGGCCGAAGGCGGCAGCCTGCTTGCCCGGCTTCTGGCGCGGGTGGTCGATCTGCTGTCGGTGCTCAAGGGCGGCCCGGCGTCCTGCGGCAGGACGGCCGCCGGCAATGGCTTTGCTGCTGCTGCGCGCGGCCTGCTCGCCCATGGGGCACGGGTGGAGGCGGGGCGCATCGCCTTTTATCGCATCGTGCCGCCGAGCGCCTGGACGCTGGCGCCGGGCGGGCTGTTGGAACGCATGCTCGCCGCCTTGCCGTCGCGCGCCGAGACGCCGATGCTGGGCCGCCTCGCGCTCCTCGCGGTCAATCCCTGCGTGCCGGTGAAGCTAGAGGGGCGGGGGGGCTGACCATGCACGAAATGGCCATCTGCGAGAGCCTTCGGGTGTCCATGGAAGAGGCGGCGCGGGCGCAGGATTTCTCCCGCGTCACGCGGGTCCGGCTCGCCATCGGCGCCTTCGCTGGCGTCGAGGTGGAGGCGCTGCGCTTCGGCTTCGACGTGGTGATGCAGGGCTCGCTGGCCGAAGGGGCGGAACTGGTGGTGCTGGAAGAGGAGGGCACCGCCTGGTGCTTCGACTGCAACCGCACGGTGCCGCTCGCCACCCGCCTCGACCCCTGTCCCTGCTGCGGCGGCGAGCGCCTCGTGCCCAATGGCGGCACGGGCATGACCATCAAGGATCTGGAGGTGGTGTGATGTGCGTGACCTGCGGCTGCGGCCCCGATGCCGTGACCATTTCCGGCCCGAATGGCGAGACGCACCATGACCCTGCGCACAGCCATGACCATTCCCACGGTCACGACCATGGCCATTCCCACGCCCATGGCGATCACGGCCATGACCATCATCATCACGACGATCACCACCACCATGGCCAAGATGAGCCGCAGCCGGTGCGCTCCCACGCGCCGGGGCTGGAGGCCCGCCGGCTGGTGGAGATCGAGCAGAACATCCTCGCCAAGAACGACGGCTTCGCCGATGCCAACCGCGCTCGCCTTTCCGCCCTCGGCGTCTTCGCGCTGAACCTGCTCGCCGGCCCTGGCGCCGGCAAGACGACGCTGCTCGTCGAGACGCTGAAGGCGCTGAAGGACAAGATCCCCGCTGCCGTGATCGAGGGCGACCAGCAGACCAGCAATGATGCCGAGCGCATCCGCGCCGTCGGCGCGCCGGCGGTGCAGATCAACACCGGCAAGGGCTGCCATCTCGACGCGCATATGGTCGGCCATGCGCTGGAGCGCCTGCCGCTGGAGGCGGGGGGCGTGCTGTTCATCGAGAATGTGGGCAACCTCGTCTGCCCCGCCGCCTTTGACCTCGGCGAAGACAAGCGGGTGACGCTGCTCTCGGTCACCGAGGGCGAGGACAAGCCGCTCAAATATCCCGACATCTTCGAGGGTGCGCATCTCGTACTGCTTACCAAGGCCGATCTCGTGCCGCATCTCGACGTGGACGTGGACCTCATCGTCGCCAACGTCCGCCGCATCAATCCGCACGCCAAGGTGCTCACGCTCTCCAGCCGTTCCGGCGATGGCATGCGCGCCTGGCTCTCCTGGCTGGAGGATGTGCGGGCGGAGAAGCTGGAAGCGCTGGCCGAGGCCGCCGCCGCTCGCGCGGCGGCCCTGCGCGGTGCGGCCCGGCGGGCGGCGGAGTAGGCCCATGACCGCGCTCGCCTCGCGTCCCGCCCTTCTCGTGGTCGATGACGAGCCGCGTTCCGTGGAGGTGATGGCGCGCGTGCTCGGCGAGGAGTTCGACGTCTTCACCGCCGCAAGCGCCGCCGAGGCGCGGGCGGTGTTGGAGCAGGAATGGGTGCAGGCCATCTTCTGCGACCAGCGCATGCCGGAACTCTCGGGCGTCGCCTTCCTGACCGAGGTGCGCGAGCGCTGGCCGGAGATCGTGCGCATCATCGTCACCGGCTATACCGAGCCGGAGGACATGATCGGCGCCATCAATGGCGCGGGCATCTATCAATATGTCACCAAGCCCTGGCACCCCGACCAGTTGCTACTCGTGGCCCGTAATGCCGCGCAGCTCTTCGCGCTCCAGCGCGACCACCACCGCCTGTCGCTGGAACTGAAGCTCGCAGCGCCCGTGGCGCAGGCGCGTGTCGTCTCGCAGCGCGAAAAGGTGGTGCGCAACTTCTCTTTCGACACGCTGATCCGCACGCCCCAGAGCCCGCTGAACGAAACCTGCCAGCGCGCCGCACAGGCGGCGGTCTTCGACATTCCCGTGCTCATCCAGGGCGAGACCGGCACCGGCAAGGAACTGCTCGCCCGCGCCATCCATTATTCCAGCCTGCGGTCCGACTGCGCCTTCCATGCGGTGAATTGCGGGGCCATTCCGGACGAACTGCTGGAATCCGAACTCTTCGGCCACAAGAAGGGGGCCTTCACCGGCGCCCACGTGACCCGCGTCGGCCTGCTCGATCAGGCGGACGGCGGCACCATTCTTCTGGATGAGATCGGCGACGTTTCTCCCGCTTTTCAGGTGAAGCTGCTGCGCTTCCTTCAGGAAGGCGAAATCCGTCCCGTCGGCTCCAACGATGCCAAGCGGGTGAATGTGCGGGTGCTGGCCGCCACCCATCGCGATCTCGTGCAGGCGGTGAGTGCGGGCAAGTTCCGCGAGGATCTCTATTACCGCCTCTCGGCCATGGTGCTGGCCATGCCGGCGCTCCGCGAGCGCAAGCAGGATCTGCGGGTGCTCGCCGCCGCCATCCTCGACAGCCTGTGCAACCAGCACGGCAAGGCGGTGAAGGGCTTCACGGAAGAGGCGCTCGCCTGCATCGAGGCCTATGACTGGCCCGGCAATGTGCGCGAATTGCAGAATGAGGTACTGCGCATGCTGGTGCTGGCGCCCGGCCCCGAACTCGGGGCCGATCTCCTGTCGCCCCATGTGGTGCGTGCCGCCGCTGCCGACCCCATGCTCGCCGCCATCACGCTGCCGGACAGCGGGCCGCTGAAGGACCGGATCGAGCGCATGGAAGCCTCCATCCTGCACGAAACCCTGGTGCGCTGCCGCTGGAACAAGAGCCGGGCCGCGGAAGAACTGGGCCTCTCCCGCGTCGGCCTCAGGGCCAAGCTCGACCGCTACGGCATCGCCCGCGACCGCACCTTCGCCCGGCATTAGGAGGACCCCATGTGTCTCGGCATTCCCGGCCGGATCGTCGCCATCGCCGATGAAGACGCGATGCTCGCCGTGGTCGATGTGTCCGGCGTCCGCCGCACCGTGGACGTGGTGTGCGTGGCGCAGGAGGGCGAACCGCTGGACGCACTCATTGGCGTCTGGGTGCTCGTCCATGTGGGCTTCGCCATGAGCCGGATCGACGAGGAGGAGGCCGCCGCCACGCTGAAGGTGCTGGCGGAGATCGGCGAGATGGAAGGCGAATTGGATGCCATGCGCACCGGCTCCGTCGCACCCCTCGCTCCGGCTAATTGAGGAGGCGAGCCTATGCGTTTCGTCGATGAATTCCGCGATCCGGCGCTCGCCGCCGCGCTGATCCGGGAAATCGGGACCGTCTGCGCCACCCTCGGGCGCGCGAAGGATGATCCCGTCACCGTCATGGAGGTGTGCGGCGGGCACACTCACGCCATCTTCCGTTATGGACTCGAAGGCCTGTTGCCGGACCTGATCGAATTCGTGCACGGCCCCGGCTGCCCGGTCTGCGTTCTGCCCATGGGCCGCGTGGACGACTGCGTCGCCATCGCCGAGCGTCCCGAAGTGATCTTCGCCACCTTCGGCGATGCCATGCGGGTGCCCGGCTCCCGCAAGAGCCTGCTTCAGGCCAAGGCCGACGGCGCCGACGTGCGCATGGTCTATTCGCCCTTGGACGCACTGGAACTCGCCCGCCGCAATCCCGACCGGGAGGTGGTGTTCTTCGGCCTCGGCTTCGAGACCACCATGCCCTCTACCGCGCTCACCGTGCAGCGGGCGGCGCGCGAGCGCATCACCAACTTCTCCCTCTTCTGCAATCACATCACCATCATTCCGACGCTGCGGGCGCTGCTGGAGCAGCCGGACTTCGGCATCGATGGCTTCATCGGACCCGGCCATGTCTCCATGGTTATCGGTACGGCGCCCTACCGCTTCATCGCCGATGAATTCCGCAAGCCGCTGGTGGTGGCGGGCTTCGAGCCCATCGATCTCCTGCAATCCCTTCTGATGATCCTGCGCCAGATGGCGGCGGGCGAGGCGCGGATCGAGAACCAGTACGCCCGCGTCGTGCCCGAGCGCGGCAACCCCGCCGCCTTGCGCGCCGTGGAGGAGGTCTATGAGCCTCGGCCCACGTTCGAGTGGCGGGGCCTTGGCTCCATCGAGCGCTCGGGTGTGCGCCTGCGAGAGCCCTATGCCGTCTTCGATGCCGAGCGGCGCTTCGCCGTGCCGGACGTGAAGGTGGCCGATCCCGCTGCCTGCCGCTGCGGCGAAGTGCTGACCGGCGCCGTGAAACCCTGGGCCTGTCCGGTGTTCGGCACCACCTGCACGCCGGAGATGCCGCTCGGGGCCCTTATGGTGTCATCCGAGGGCGCCTGTGCGGCCTACTATCAATATGGCGGCCTGCGGGGGGCAGCATGAACGGACCCTTCTCCCTTCCCCGCCGCGCGCCTCGCAAGGTGACGCAGCCCAAGGTGACGCTGGCCCATGGCGGCGGCGGCACCGCCATGCGCGATCTCATCGAGGACGTGTTTCTTGAAACCTTCTCCGGCGCCGGCCACGCGGCCCCGGAGGATCAGGCGCGGTTCGACCTGAGCGCGCTGGCGGCGCAGGGCGACCGCCTTGCCTTCACCACCGATGCCTTCGTGGTCGATCCGCTCTTCTTCCCCGGCGGCGACATCGGCAAGCTCGCCGTCTGTGGCACGATCAACGATCTGGCGGTGGGCGGCGCCCGCCCGGTGGCGCTCTCCTGCGCCGTCATCATCGAGGAGGGCCTGCCGCTGGAGACGCTGCGGGCCGTCGCCGCTTCCATGGCGCGGACAGCGGCCGAAGCAGGTGTCGCCATCGTCACGGGCGACACCAAGGTCGTGGCGCGGGGGGCCTGCGACAAGCTCTTCCTCACCACCACCGGCATCGGCGTGGTGCGCACCGGGCTCGATGTGGGCATCGGCAAGGGGCGGCCGGGCGATGTGGTGCTGGTGAACGGCCTGCTCGGCGACCATGGCGCCGCCATCCTCAATGCGCGCGGCGACCTCGCGCTGGAGACACCCATCGAGAGCGACTGTGCGCCCCTGCATGATCTCGTCGCCACCTTGATCGCGGCAGCCCCCGGCATCCGCATGATGCGCGATGCCACGCGCGGCGGCGTCGCCGCCGTCCTCAACGAGCTGGCGGAGGCGAGCGGCGTCGGCGTGCGCATCCGCGAGACCGACGTGCCGCTGCGGCCCGAAGTGAACGGCTTCTGCGAGATCCTCGGCCTCGATCCGCTCTATCTCGCCAACGAGGGCAAGCTTGTCGCCGTCGTGCCTCCCGAAGAAGCTGAGGCAGCGCTTGCCGCTGTGCGCGCACATCTCCTCGGCCGGGAGGCCGCGATCATCGGGCGACTTGCCGCCGAGCGGCCCGGCCGCGTGGTCATGGAAACCCGCTTCGGCGGGGAGCGCATCGTGGACATGCTGGTGGGAGATCAGTTGCCGCGGATCTGCTGACGCCAAGCATTGAATTGTGCATTGCAATCACGCAAAAATCGCCAACCTTCCGAGGAGCTTGTTTGATGACCCGTCTTCCCCTCCGTACGCTCGGCCTTGCCGGCGCCCTCATGCTCGCCCCGTCGCTCGCCTTCGCCCATACGGGTGTGGGTGATGCCCATGGCTTCATGCATGGCTTCATGCATCCCATCGGCGGGCTCGATCATGTGCTGGCCATGGTTGCTGTCGGCATGCTGGCCTGGCAGATCGGCGGCCGGGCGGTCTACATGCTCCCGCTCACCTTCATGGTGCTGATGGCGGGCGGCGGCGTCGCCGGCATGATGGGCATGACCTTGCCGTATGTGGAACTGGGTATTGCCCTGTCCGTGGTCGTGCTCGGTGCCGCCGTCGCGCTCGGCGTGAAGGCCCCGCTCGCCGTCTCGATGGTTCTGGTCGGCCTGTTCGCCATCTTCCACGGCCATGCCCATGGCGCCGAAATGCCGGAGACCGCCAGCGGATTCGCCTATGGCGCAGGCTTCATCCTGGCGACTGGCCTGCTGCATCTGGCCGGCATCGGTGTCGGCTTCGGTATCGGCCGCCTTGCCGAGCGCCATGGCCCGGCTCTCATGCGCGGAGCCGGCGCGGCGGTGTCGGTGGCGGGCCTCGGCCTCGTGCTCGGCGCACTCTGAGACGTTTCCGGCGGGCGCGCCGTGCGCCCGCCGCTTTCCTTCCGGCTTGGCCCCATGTTCCACGCGTCGCCCTGCGCGCTGCGCCGATGGACCGGGCCGCGCACGACTGATGGACTGTTCCAGTCGTGCTCTTGTCGCTTCCGGATCGGCGCCCGCCGGCCGTGGCGAATGTCCTTCCAGGAAACTACGGTCTCGTCCCGACTCTCCGTTTGCTCCCGCCCTACGGCCGATCCCGTGCGGTGTGGGGAGTTCGAACGGCTACTGGTTCTGCACGACGCCGCAAACATCCGGCGCCTTCTGAGACGTCCGGCGACGCGGACCGCCTGTGCTTCCCGCTTTCAGTCAGCAAACCGGTTCGTTGCGGCGCCGGAACAAACCTATCGCCGTGGCCTTATTCCATTGGCCGGCCTTGACCGGCGTTGGAACGGCCAAACTCAGTTCGGCCAAGGTCTGAAAGCCCGCTCAGGCGCATTTTCCGCGGTGAACAAGGCGTTTCCGTCGAGGTGCGAGCGGAAAGGCACGCCCATTCTTTGGGCGTTTGCATTTGCGTTGCGCATTTGCACACAGGTTCTTGCGCATCGCAAAATCCAGCCTACATAAGGCCTGTCGATGGTTAACGGGCCGGCGTCGTCCACATGGCGCGGGGACGTTGATTTGTCGGCTGATTTTGGGGTGTTGACTCCAAAATCGGTGGCTCCTATAAACCGCCCATCGACGACGGGTTGCCGCAGACGCGGTGCCGCTGTCCCCGACGCCTCTCACGACTTCGATGTTGTGACCGCCGGTTAAAACACCGGAGGAAAGGCTGTCGGTTCCATGCCTTCTAAAGGTGTGGGGATATGAATTCGGGCTTCTGCCCTTGCGGTCTTTCGGGACTGCGTGCTGTTTGACAGGTTGAAGAGAAGAAAGAGAAACGTGGACGGCGGAGTCCTTGCGGGTCTCGGGTCGGGGGAGTGAT